>JBIKMU010000013.1:0-76683 GCA_044359075.1 Cyanobium sp.
GCGTGTTCCAGCTCCGGTTTCTCCGAGGCAAGGCAGGCGGCGCCAGCCGGGGAGGACTTGACGCAATGCCAACATCAGATTCCCTCTCCGGCACCGTGCGGGCCATGGCTGGAACCACCGATCCAGATTCGGGGATCACCGCAGCAGGCGAACCGATCAAGGAGGACGAAGCACTGCAGCGCCTTCGACAGACCGACGATCAGTCGCTGCAGTACTACGCCGCCTGGTGGCTGGGGCGGATGCGCAGCCGGCACCCCGACACCGTCCCCCTGCTGCGCTCCGCCCTGCGCCAACGCCAGCCGCGGGATCCCGGCGCTGGTGTGGAGCACAACGCCGTGGCCCGCAACGCGGCCCGGGCCCTGGGCAAGTTGGGGGATGGCGGTGCGGTGCCCGACCTCCTGGCCGCCCTTGAAGACGACGACGACGGTCTGCGGGAGGCCGCGGCCCGGGCCCTGGGCGAACTGGGGGCCCTTGAGGCGGTGGAACCGATCTGCGCCCGCCTGGCCAGTGGTCTGGCCGGCGCCGGAGCGCCCATGACCAACAGCCCCAAGCTCCAGGAACCCTGCGAGGCCCTGATCGAGGCCCTGGGCGCGATCGGCGTGGCCGATCCTGCGGTGGTGGGGGTGATCGAGCCGTTCACCGGCCATGACCGTCCGCTGGTTCGCAGTGCTGCCGCCCGGGCCCTGCTGCAGCTCACCGCCGAGGTCCGCTGGGGTGAGGTGCTGGTGGAGCTGCTGGAGCATGCCCAACTGCAGGTGCGCCGGGCCGCCCTGATGGACCTGGGCGCCGTGGGCTGGCGTCCCGCCCTCGAACCCATCAGCGCCACCCTGGCGGAGAACAGCCTCAAGCTGATCGCCCTACGGGGCCTGGTGGAGCAGGGCAGCGGCGAGCCCGGCCTGGAGGCCCTGCTCGGCGCCATGGATGCTCTGCTCTGAGGCCGGCCGATGTCCTCGTTTCCGATGACCGATCCCTCGTTGACCGATCCCTCGTTGACCGATCCCTTCGCCAGCGTGACCCCCCTGATCCAGGCGGTGGAGCAGGCCGACACCGCCACCGCGCTGCTGGACGCCACAACCTGCCTGGCCAGCCATCTGGCTGGCGGTGATCCACCGGCCCCGGCCGCCATCGCCGCCCTGGTGAAGGTGCTGGGCTGCAACAATCCCGGTGCCGCCGTGGCCGCCGTGGACGGCCTGATCGCCTGTGGTGAGGCCGCGGTGGCCCCCCTGCTCGACAACCTCGATGCCCACAACTACGGGGCCCGAGCCTGGGCGGTGCGGGCCCTGGCGGGGATCGGCGATGTGCGCGGTCTGGAGCTGCTGGAGCAGGCCCTCGGCAGCGACATCGGCCCCAGCGTGCGCCGGGCCGCCGCCCGCGGCCTGGGCCAGCTGCGCAGTGGCGCCCTGCCAGACCAGGAGCGGTGCGAGGTGCTGGAACGGTCCCTGACGGCCCTGGAGGCGGCGGCGGCTGATGGGGAATGGGTAGTGCGCTACGCGGTGGTGGTGGGCCTGGAATCGCTGGCCCTTGATCTCGTGCCCGAGAGCGGGAGCTCCGAGGGGGCGCTCAGGGCGCGCGCCCTCCAGACCCTTACCCTGCTCAACGATCCCGATCAGGACACCACGGTGGTGCCGCTGCGGGCTAACCAGGCCCTCGGGCGCCTCGGCCCTGCCGCCTGAGCCAGGAATCCCCCACTGCCAAGCATGCCCACACCAAGCAACCAGAGCGGACCCTGCGGCGGTCAGGCCCCACCGACCCGGGTGCTGTTTGTTTGCATGGGCAACATCTGCCGCTCTCCGGCCGCTGAGGGGGTGTTCCTGCACCTGCTGGCTGAGGCTGGACTGGAGGACTACTTCGCGGTGGATTCAGCCGGCACGGGTGGCTGGCACGTGGGCCATCGGGCTGATCGCCGCATGATCGCCGCCGCCGAACGGCGTGGCATCCACCTTCCGAGACGGGCCCGGCAGATCGAGGCCGCCGACCTGCAGCGCTTCGACCACATCCTCACCATGGATGCCGACAACCTGGCTGCGGTGCAACGGCTGGAACGCCAGGCACCTGGAAAGGCCCGGATCAGCCCCCTCATCGACCATTGCCGCCGGCTCCGTTCCGCCGAGGTGCCCGATCCCTATTACGGGGGGGAAGACGGATTCGAACGGGTGCTTGACCTACTCGAAGATGCCTGCGCCGGCCTGCTGGAAGACCTATTGCAGGAGCGGCGTCAGGGCTGAGGGTCACCCCATTGAGACGGAGCTGGGCGGAAGGCGGAGGGGCCGTGGTCCCGAGCCGGCGGTCGCCTCAACCCAGGAGATCGCTTCCTTCGCCAGCAGCGGCTGGCCCGGGCCAGGCGTCCTCGGGCACCCGCGCCCGGAAGTGATCCTCCAGAACCGCGATCACCTCGTCGATCGTGAGCCCATCGGTGATCACCACGGCGGCATCCTCCGCCTGGAGCAGGGGCGCCACCTCCCGGCTGGAATCGAGGCGATCCCGTTCGGCGATCGCCGCCTCAAGCTCGGCCAGGGGCGGCACCGAAAAGCCCCGCTGCTCCAGATCCAGGGCCCGACGCCGGGCCCGCTCCGCCACCGTGGCGGTGAGGAACACCTTGCACTCGGCATCTGGGAACACGGCGGTGCCGATGTCGCGCCCCTCCGCCACTAGGCCACCCCGCGCCCCCATCGCCCGCTGCTGGGAGGTGAGAGCCTCCCGCACACAGCCATGGGCGGCCACGGTGGACACCAGGGCGGTGACCTCCGGGCTGCGAATCGCCGTGCTCACGTCGTGGCCGTTGATCAGGACCTGCTGCTCGCCATCGACGCCGCCGAGCAGGCGGAGGTCGAGATCCTGCAGGAGGGGGGCGATGGCCGCGGCATCAGCAGGGTCCACCCCCTGCTCACGCACCCACCAGGTGAGGGCCCGGTACATGGCACCCGTGTCGAGGTAAAGGAGGCCGAGCCTGTGGGCCAGGGCCCGGGTCGCGGTGCTCTTGCCAGCCCCAGCAGGTCCATCAATGGCAACGATCGGAGCGCGAGTCATAAGAAAGACATGATCGATCAGTCGGCTGGGACCGCAATAGGCGGCGGCGGCCAACAGGGCCAGCCCCTCGACGCGCTGCAAGGGGGTCAGGTTATGCGCCCGCACGAGCTCGACATAATCCGGGCGCAGGCCGGCCGCCTCAAGGCGAGCGCGCACGGCGAAGATCAATCCCGCTGCCCCGGGATCTGAGCGACTGTCAAGGGCCGCCTGGGCAAGAGCCTGGGGCAAGACAGCTGCGGTGGCGGCCTCCGCCTGACTTAGATAGCGGTTGCGGGAGCTGCAGGCCAGGGAATCGGGGCCCCGCACGGTGGCACATCCCTCCAAGATCACATTGAGACCCAGGTCAGCGACGACGCGTCTCATGATCACGAGCTGCTGCCAATCCTTTTCCCCCATCACCAACCGCTGGGGACGCACCAGGGCTAGAAGGCGGCAGACAATGGTGGCCACACCCTCGAAATGGCCTGGGCGGCTAAGGCCGCACAACCGATCGCCCAGGGAGGCCGGCGGCAGAATGCGGGTGATTTCCGCCTCCCCCTGGGGGAACATCTCGCCCAAGGAAGGGGCAAACAGGGCGTGGGCTCCAGCCTCAGCAGCCAAATCCCCGTCGCGATCGAGGTCGCGGGGGTAGCGATCGAAATCTTCGCCGCGGCCAAACTGCAACGGATTGACGAAAACGCTGACGATGACGCTCGGAGCGCCATTGGAGCGGGGCTCGGCGGCGCGGCGAATTAACTGCTGATGCCCTTGGTGCATCGCCCCCATGGTGGGAACGAAATGGAGCGGCCGGGGCGGCAGCCCGCGGCGCCAGTCCGCCAGTTGGGCACGGGTGCGTAACAGTTCCAAGTCAAAACATCAAAAAAGCCCTGACACCAGTTTGGGCCAGGGCGGATGAAGGGGAGGTAGGGAGCCCGCAGGCCCTCAAATGTCAGTCGAGGACTTCGAGACGGACCTGGGCGATGCCGCTTGAAGTCAAGCCGAGGGCGCTGGCCGCACCGTGGGCCAGATCAATGATTCGTCCGCCAGAAAAAGGACCGCGGTCGTTGATGCGGACCACAGCCTTGAGACCGTTGTTGAGATTGGTGACGCGCACCCGGGTGCCAAAGGGGAGCCAACGGTGGGCTGCGGTGTAAGTGCCTGGCCTGAAAACCTCACCGTTGGCGGTGCGACCGCCGTAAAAGCCAGGTCCGTACCAACTGGCCTGGCCAACCTGGGTACCTGCCGTAGCGATCTGTTGACCCGGTGCCGTGGGAGCGAACCTGGGCTTTTGCAAAAAGCGATCGTCGAGACTTGGGACAGAATCGGCCGGGAAGGTGCTGAAAGAAGGAATGGTGCCCGAAGAGAAGCCCGCAGCGTTTGCGGACATTTGGACATTACCAGCCAGCAGCAGGGCGGCAGAAGCGAGGAGACGGAGTCGAAGCATGATGAACGGAACGCCCAGTATGAGAAGCACGACTGGCGGAGGAATACTCCATACAGTGAACAATTCTTGCCGTTTAGCCATCATTTTCAGATGACCTAATTCGGCGAAGCTAACTTGGGAGTTCCTTACAGGAATAACGACCTGGCCAAGGTATCTGAATTTTGCGGACCCTAAAAATGATGAAGTCGCCCAAATTGATTGATCAGATTTCATCATCCATCGCCCATCCTTTGGCCCCGACTGACAACTGCGCCCCTGAGGTCAAAAAAGAAGATTAGGAAATCTGATCAATAGCATTAGCCGGGCGAATCATTAAGTGTGCCAATCGCAGAATCGTCCCCGTTTCAGGAAGCTGGATGGCGGTCCAGGGTCGCCGCCATCGGAGGATTGGAGCCAGTTCCGGCAGCACGGCGATGGATTACCGCGACTCCGGTGTCGATGTGGTGGCAGGGCGAGCCTTTGTGGAACGCATCCGCCGCAGTGTGGAAAGCACCCACAGGCCCGAGGTGCGGGGCGCTCTGGGGGGATTCGCAGGCCTCTGCCGCCTGCCGGGGGGTCTGAGGCAACCCTTGCTGGTGGCCGGCACCGACGGGGTCGGCACCAAACTGGAACTGGCCCAGGACCATGGCGCCCACCAGGGGGTAGGGATCGATCTGGTGGCGATGTGCGTCAACGACGTGATCACAAGCGGCGCCGAGCCCCTGTTTTTTCTGGATTACATCGCCACTGGCCGCCTCAGCGCCGAGGCCATGGCCGAGGTGGTGGAGGGGATCGCCACCGGCTGCGCAACGGGGGGCTGCGCCCTGCTGGGGGGTGAAACCGCCGAGATGCCTGGGTTTTATCCCCAAGGGCGCTACGACCTGGCCGGCTTCTGTGTGGGTGTGGTCGAAGAGGAGCAATTGATTGATGGCCAGGCCGTGGGCGTCGGCGATCGGATCGTGGCGGTGGCCAGCAGCGGCATCCACAGCAACGGTTTCAGCCTGGTGCGCAAGATTCTTGCGGCCAGCGGTCACCCCCCCCACGAACCCATAGAAGCCAACGGGCCATCCCTGATTGCGTCACTGCTGACGCCAACCTTGATTTATGCACCGTTGGTGAAGGCGCTGCAACGGCAAAACGTGCCCCTGCACGGCATGGCCCACATCACTGGCGGAGGGCTGCCGGAGAATCTGCCCCGCGCCCTGCCGGCGGGGGTCCACGGGGTAATTGACACGAACAGCTGGACGCGGCCGGCGCTCTTTGACTGGCTCCAGCACTGGGGTCAGGTGCCCGAGGCCGACCTGTGGAACACTTTCAATCTGGGGGTGGGGTTCTGCCTGGTGGTGCCGCCCGATGCCGTCGAAGACGCTTTGGGGGTCTGCCAGGCCATCGGTTTCGGGGCCTGGGAGATGGGCCGAATCGCCGCCGGGGCTGCCCCCCAGCAGGCGTTGGCGGGATTGCCGTACTGAAAGATTGGTGACTTCGCCCACCCCCGGGTCTTTATGGTCGTTGAGTGATCCCTTATACAAGTCCAAGAGTCAACCCGACTCGCCAGTACTGCCCTTCGTTTCTTTAGTGATGCTCGATACCTCGACCCGAATCACCCGTCGCCGCAGCTCGGCGGGTCCGATACCGCCCCAGCGACCTGTCCAGCCTCGCCCCCGTTTCCGGGAAGCGGGTCCCAGCACTGGTTCAGGACCACGCCCCACCTTCTTGACCCTGAGGGACCACGGCAAGGTGTATGTGGCCGATCTGCCCAGGCTCTCAGACGGTCAACTCGCCCATATCGTCAAGGAAGCGGAGGAGGTTCTCGAAAGCCTCAACCGTCGGCTCCATGAGCTTGAGGGGCAGATTTTTCTCAGCCAGACCGAACAAGACACCCGTATTCGCGCCACCACCAAGCGGGATGTGACCGAGCGCTTCTTAGCGGCCATCAGCCAGGAACAGGATCTGCGGCGCAGCAACCCGGCGGTACGGGCGGCGGCGGGTGAATCCCTGGCCAGGGCCTTCCTGGAACTGGCCCGTCACCGACTCCCAGGATCCACCTTTGATTCGCTGCTGCAAGAAGCCCTGGCTGCCTGCGGGCCCGGATCCGACAACGACGACAAGGGCTTGCAGCGCGACGCCCACCTGCTGCATGTAATCCAGGGCGGAGAAAGCGTCGAGCCGCGCCCCGAGTCCCTGCCGGTGGTCATCACACCCGACCCGGACTTTGAGGGTGAGCCCCACTGACGGGGCTCCCTGAATGGGGTCAAGGGATTAGAGCCCTGGCTCTTGAGCCCTGGCTCCTCAACGGCTCTGAAATGGGTTCGCCGGCATTGCCACCGCCAAAGATGCACTGGTGGCATCAAGCAGCTTGCGTTCATCGGCCCCCAGCTCCCAGGAAAGAGCCGCTGCGGCTTCATCCACCTGGTCACTGCGACGCAAGCCAACAATGGGCATGGCGCCATGGGCCCGGCACCAATTAAGGGCCACTGCGGCCTGGGAGACACCCCGGTCGCCAGCGATTCTGCCCAAGGCGGCCAACAGGGGCTGACAACCGTTCCAAAGCCGACGATAAAGCAAGCCCCGGGGCCCTGCGGGCCAGGGCTGGGGATCCCCGGCGGGCTGGGTTAAGAGCCCAAGGGCTAGGGGGCTGTAGGCGATCAATTCGACCCCCAGCTCCTGGCAGAGGTCTGCCAGCCCCCCTGGCTGGACCGGCTGGGGGGCCAACAAGGACAACTGGACCTGGAGGCTGTGCAGAGCCACACCGCGCTCTTGCATATGGCGGTGGACCTGGCGCAGGCGGACGGGACCCAGGTTGGAAACCCCAACAGCAGCAACCTCTCCCGCCAGCTGCCGATCCACCAACCCATCCAGCAGGGGGCCCTCCTGCCAGGGGGCATAACGGGCCGTGCTCCAGTGCAGTTGCACCAGATCGAGGTGGCCTTTGAGTCGCTGGTGGGAGGCCGCGAAGGCGGCACGAAAGCCCTGGCGGCCCAGGCGCCAGGGGAAAGGGGCCAGCTTGGTGGCCAGCGTGAGGGCCTGACGATCGGCCAAGGCCAGCTCCGAGCAGAACTGGCCGAGCAGAGTCTCGCTACGACCGTTGAAACGTCCGGTTCCATAGGAATCGGCTGTATCAAAAAAGTGCAACCCCAAGGCCACGGCCCGGTGGAAGCACTGGCGCAGGGCCCCGTCTTGGGCCGGGTCGTAGCCCCAGAGCAGCTGGTTACCCCAGGCCCAAGTGCCAACACCGATGCGGGGCGATGCAGGGGCGGAAACCATGGGCACAGCAACGGGGCACTGGGCGCCATGATCGGACTGACCGCCGGGCCCGTCGCCTTGACCCAGCCACAGGAGCCCCCGGGCCAGGCCGCCACCGATCTTCCTTCCCCCGATCTGGGCTGGATGACTGCTGGTTCAGGGGGGGCCGGAGCGGCAGCGGCAGGACCTGAGACGGAGCCCGTGCTTTGCGGTCATTGTGGTCGCACTGCCAGCAACGGCCTTTCTTGCCAAGGGATCTGCGTGGCCGACTCGGGCTATTGAGCCGCCACCAACAGCAACCGGACCGATCGAGCCGATTCGAGCCTGGCGTGATGTTGCGTGATGTGGCGATCTGGGGAGATTGGCACCAGATCTTGGCCAGATCTTAAGATTTCCTTTAGGGTTCCGCCAAGCGGAGGCTCGAAGCATGTCCAAACCCAATTCCCTACTAGCAGCGATGGCCCTGATCGGCCTGGTCGTGGTCGAAATCGCCACCCGGTTGCTGTTCTGGGCCTGAATAAGGCAACGGCCTAATGGGGGCCAAGAAAGTGGGGGCCTGAGCCTCTAGCTGCGGTTGCGGGGGGGCAGGGGTGAACCAAATCGCAGGGCCTGGCGCCAACGGCCGGCCTGGAACCAGACCCCGGCGGCGAACAAGGCCAAAGCCAGGCAGGCGGCCCCGGCAGGGGTGGGCCCCCACCAAGCGGCGGCCATCAGGGCTAGGATGGTTGCAGATACAGTGCCAGGCCGCAGCAGCGCCAAGCGCCGATCGGCCGAGCTGCAGCTATTGCAGTGGCGAGTGTGGCTCTCATAACGCTCCAGAAGGGGTTGGACGCCAAGCCGTTCCGGCAGGGGCGTCTGGGGGAACGGGCCTCCGCCCACCCGATCCACCCATTCGTGCAGGGCACGGACGTAGAGATCGGAGCGGGTGGCCAAATAGCAGGCCTGGGCGAGGGAGGTGCCGCCACCCCTCTCCTCCAGCACCCGCTCTTGCCAGTGCAGGAACAGCTGATCGTCTTCGAGCACCACGTGGTTGCCAAGGTGTTGCAACCACTCGGGCCGCAGTTTCAGTAACCGACCCGGCCAGGGGGAGCCGAAGAAAAAGGGCAACCGCACAAATAGCCGGCAGGCCCCTCTGTGGATCGGGGTGGCGTAGACCACCGTCTGGAAACGGGTGCCCCCCTTGGTGGTGAGGTCATGGATCATCAGGCTGGGGCCCGTGAACACGGTGGTCTGGCTGCCAAGACTGCCGCGGCGGGGCCCTTCCTGCCATAGGCCACTAAACCCCTCCGATCCACTGGCGGTGAGTTCAAGATCCACCGGACCGGCAGTCTCACGCTTGCCCACAGTGGCGTGGTGGGTGAAAGGCACATGGCTCACATCGAGCACGTTCTCCAGCAGGGTGAGGGCGTCGTAGGGCAAATCGCGGAAGGAATCCTGAACGGTCCAGGCGGTCGGATTCTCTTGAAGCACGGGCACCAGGGGCAGGGGCACGGCGTCGGCCGCAGCGGGATCACCGCTGAACACAAACAGCAGCCCTTGGGCAGCGGCGGTGGCGTAGGACCGGCAACGGCTGCGCAGGGTGTCGATGCTGGCGCCAGGATTGGCCTGGGGGATGGTGGTGCAGCGCCCCTCACCGTCAAAGCACCAGCCGTGGTAAGGGCACTCCAGCTCGCCCTGGTCATTGAGGCGCCCCTGGGAGAGGGGCACGAGCCGGTGGGGGCAGACATCGGCGAACGCCCGCCAACGCCCGGCCTGGCGGTCATGCCAGAGGACCAAATCCTCGGCAAGCAAAGTGAAGGCAGTGGGACGGTCCTGCGGCAGATCCTTGAGGAAGGCCACCGGGTACCAACTGCGGCGCCAGATCAAATCGTCGGCAGGCATCGCAGCACAGGGATGGAGAAGACGATGCTGGCAGGATTTGATCAGCACTGGGCCACAAGTCCCCAGGATGATGGATTTATCGGCAATTCATGGTGGCGTGGGGTCCGCCTCGAGCCCGACATCAATAGGCGCTGGCCAGCTAGGACCCAGGAGTACATAGGCGAATTTCAGGATATTGCTCGGCCCATGGCCTTAAGCGATCGTGGAGAATCTGCCTCAAATTTTGGCAAAGGGGATGGTTCGCAAACTCTCTTTTGACGATAAGAAAATCACTGCACTCTATGTCCAGCTTGTAGGGCAATACCTTTTGAGTTGAATTATGCAAACTGGCGCCAAATATAGAGGCAAAAGAGGTTGATAATTCCGTTTCATTCCTACCCTCCCATTTATTCATATCATAGCGAAAAATACTTGAAGGTGAGTTCCATAATCCCAGGCTTTTTGCATAGTCTTCAAAAATTGGAAAAGCCCCTTCTGGCAGAGCAAGGGAGGGGTATGCCGCTATGTCTTCTAAGGTTAACTCCCGGTTGATCGAAAAGAGTGGATGGGATTCAACCGTGATCAGGTAGCAGGGGAAGTAGGCCAGGGGAAAGCTGGCAAATGTGCTGTCATCGGCAGCCGGGCAATCCGGGAAGGGTGCAATCAAAGCATCCAGTACGCCATCGCGGAGCATGGCGAGGGGTTGGGCCACATGCATGAAGTCATGGTTGCCCAAGACATAGTCTTCTATCGGTGTTGAAAAGTAGGCTCGCCCTGACCAGAACATCGCATCAACTCTCAATGGGCGATAGCTTTTCCAGCGATGATGCTGGTGAACATTTCGCTCTAGATTGATCAGATCGGTATTGCCAGTGATAACGTACTCGTTATTTACTTTTTTTACATTTAAGAAAAAAGCTTCACAGCATTTATGAAGGTTGCGACTGATTGTGGATTGGTTGAGACCTGTCCGCTTGGCAACTTCATCGCCTGTGCGGAGCCACATCAAATAATCGAGACAGGCAAGAGTGTGAATTTCTACCATGATTAAACAGTCCTCGACAACAGAAAGCGAAGATTGGCAAGATTTCTAGAACTTAAACCAAGATTAACCCATTATAATTAATATAATAACTGCTTAGTCATAGCTGCCTGATCATAACTGCATGGTCATAACTGCATTGTCATAACTGCATTGTCATAACTGCATTGTCATAACTGCATGGCCATAACAGTTGCTGCCGATTTCGCTCAGACCTATGTGTTAAGGAGGGCTAAGCCAGGGGCTGCGAAAACCTTTCAAGACAAGATCTGGACGCATTCCGCGTCATCAAAACAGCTAGCCATACGTTCCAGCTTGTGGCGTTCTTCATTAGTTCGGGTGCAGGCAAAGCCGTAACGAGCCCGCACCCGCTCGGAGGCCTCCTGGAGGGCAGCGATTCCCTGGATTCTGAGGGTGGATACCGGCAGGCTTTGGCCAGGCCGCAGCCGCTGCAGGATCACTGTCGAAGGGGAATAAAGAGCGCTGGTGCTGCCATCCGGCCACTCCAGGGTGAGATGAACTTCAGGCATTGAGGTCCCTCAGCAATTCACTGATTCTGACTTGACGGCCCCAGGCAACCCGTCAATCCGATGATGCAACAATGTCATATTGATGAAGTCGAAAAGTCATCTGGTTGAAGAGGTAAAGCCCGTCAAGGCCTCCCCCCCTGGCCACAGCAGCGAGCGGGCCCCGGCCTGGATCAACGCCACCGACGCTGGGCCTGGCCCGAAGCGGCCGATGGGCCCGCACCACAGCTCGGGGTGGGGCGCCACGGCGGCCTCCAGATCGGCGTTGGCGCCTGGGTCGACCACCAGCAAGTAGCCATAGCTGGGGAAACAGGTCAGCCAGGCTTCCAGCGCCACCCCCGGAGGCGATTCGATGGCGTCCAGGTCGAGCTGCAAATGGCATCCGGCCGCCTCCGCCAACATCACCGCCGTGCCGGCGATGCCGCCCATGCTCACGTCCTTGGCGGCCCGTACCACCCCCGCACCGGCCAGTTGCACCAGCAGCTCAAGGTGGGCCCGCAGGCGCGGGGGATCGGCTTGGGTCGCCGCATCCCAGAAGGGGTAGTGGCGATGGAAAGCGCCTTGGTGGTTGGCGAGCAGACAGCAAATTTGCCCAGGCCGCGCCAGTCGGGCCGAGAGCACAGGCCCCGGAGCCGTGCCCAGCACCGCCACCGAAAGCGCCGTGTACGGGCTCTGCAGGTTGGTATGGCCCCCCACCATCGGCACCCCGAATTTGTCGCAGGCAAAGCCCATCCCCGCCAGCAACGCCTGAGCCGGTGCCGGCCCCTGGCTCCAGAGGCTGTTGACCAGGGCCAGGGGTCGCCCCCCCATGGCGGCGATGTCGTTGAGGTTCACCAGCACGGCACTCCAGCCGGCGAACCAGGGGTCCTCGGCCACCAGCTGGGGGTGCAAGCCTTCGCAGGCCAGCAACAGGGGTCCAGGCGCTGCCGGCACCAAGGCGGCGTCATCACCCAGGTCCGCCGCCGCCCCCAGTGAAGGGAAGGGTTGGTGGGCAAAGAAGCTTGCCGGAACCTGGATGTCACGCTTGCCCAGCAAACCCTCCAGTTGGGACAATCGCTGGACCAAGCCGTCAAGGTCGGCCTCCGCCCTGCTTCGGTCCCTCTGGTTCTGGTGCGCCCCGCCGCTGGCCTCGCCGTCCAGGCCGTCTGCTGGTGACCTCATGCCGCCATCAGGCCGGGGCGCCGTTGGCTCGCAGGCTCGTAATAGGCCAGATCGGCCTCCATCAGATGGTGGCGGACGCCGCGGATGTCCATGGACTCGAGCGAGTGCCAGTGCAAGCGCTCGAAAAAACGCACGTTCTGGAGCTGCACCGTCGCCAAGAAGCGCTGAGCGCCCCAGCCGTGGGCCGTGGTCACGGCCTTCCAAATCAGCCCCTTGCCGATCTGGTTCTGGCGACGGTAGCTGTCTTTCACCCCCAACCGCCCGCCGTACCAGATCCCCGCTTTCTCCTCCAGGATTCGCACCACACCCACCACCCCGGAGAATTGGGCGGCGCCGGGATAGATGGCGGCGATGGGGTAGGCATGAGCATCCCGGTCATCGCGGTCGTGCTCTTCGAAGAGGTGCTGCTCCTGGCAGAAGATGGTGCTGCGCAGTTGCCAGTAGCCCTGCATCAGCGGGGAGGTGGTTTGTAACAAGTGGAAGGAGAAAAGGCCGGAATGGGTCGTCGGCGAGAGGCGAAAATCTTCCGCATCGACGCCAATGCCCAATCGCACCGAAGGGGTAAAGGCCGCCGGTGCCGAGCAGGGACTGGAGCCGATCTTGAGGCTGTTGCCGTCCAGGAAGGGCATGGTTAGGCCTGCTGTTCAAACAAAGCCAGGGCTGAGCAGGCACCGCATTTGGCGCAGCCCGCCGCCATCGCCTCCGCCCGCAGGTCCGAGGCCCGCAGCAGTGCCGCTACGGCCGTGTACACCTCAACCATGAAGGCGGTGTTGGGGGCTGGATGGTCTTGCAGGGGTGTGCCGGCAATGGGCACAAATGGCACGACGAAGGGATACACGCCCAGCTGAATGAGGCGTTCGCTGCAACTAATCAGGCTCTCGGCGCTGTCGCCCAGGCCCGCCAGCAGGTAGGTGGTCACCTGGCCGCGGCCGAACACCGCCACCGCCTGGCCAAAAGCTTCGTAATAGCTATCGAGGCTGAGTTCCGATTTGCCCGGCAAGATGCGGCGCCGCACTTCTGGCTCCACCACCTCAAGGTGCATGCCGAGGCTGTCCACACCCGCGTCTTTCATCAGCCGATACCAGCTGGGGTCCTCCGGCGGCTCGCACTGGCCCTGGATCGGCAGATCCACCCGCGCCTTGACGGCCAGGGCGGTTTCGGCCATCAGCCGGGCGCCCCGGTCGTCGCTGTTGGGGGTGCCGGTGGTCATCACCAGTTGGCGCACGCCATCGAGCCGCACGGCCGCTTCCGCCACTTCCGCCACCTGCTGGGGTGTTTTGCGCACCAGCGTGGCCCCCTCCTCCAGGGATTGCTCGATGGCACAGAACTGGCACGATTGGCTGCGATCGCGAAAACGAATGCAGGTTTGCTGCAGCGTGGTGGCCAGCACATCGCGGCTGTGCAGCAGGGCAATGGCGCGATAGGGGATGCCCTCTGCTGTCTCTAGGCCATAAAAAGCTGGTTCGGGCGGCACCTGGACCTGGGCCTGCAAGTTGGAAGCCCCTTGGGCCAGGCTTAAGGAGCCGTCGGCTTCGCTGTGCAGCCGGTAAGGCGACGCCTGGGAGCGGGCGTTATAAACCGGCACCATCACAGTGGTGCCGTCAATCGTCAGGGCCCGGTGGTCGGAAGGACCGGCTCCCCCCCTGCGTCCCTGGTTGCCCGGCACGGCCGGATCGACCACGCCATGGACCTGCAGTTCGGTGAGCAGGGTTGCCAAGCGGGGCTCAGTGTCAGCCACGGGCCACCTCCACGGCCACAGCCAGGCTGCTGGGACGCTCGGGTGCCAGCGGCTCCGGCCCAGGGTATC
The DNA here is from genome assembly GCA_044359075.1 of Cyanobium sp. GTDB lineage: Bacteria > Cyanobacteriota > Cyanobacteriia > PCC-6307 > Cyanobiaceae > Cyanobium. Next base: position 14,070 of record JBIKMU010000013.1, read on the forward strand.
CCGCTAGGGGGGGAGCGAAAGAGTGGGCGGGCGGACTGGAGGCGGGCTGGGCCCAAGCGGGGACGGCAGGCGAGCCCGGGGGAGCGGCCGGGGGGGCTGGTTCGTGGTGGCTGTGGGGCCGGCGGTCATGGCGCAGGCCCAGTAGGTCGGGCCGGCTGTAGTGCCCGACGCTGTCCATCATGCGTTTGCGCTTGGTTATGAGGTCGAAGTCGAGCTCGGCGATGGCCAGGCCCTCGCCCTCGCCCAGGGGTCCGGCCAGATAGCGACCCTCCGGACTGATCACCGCCGTGTGGCAGCCCCCCTGGAAAGCCCGCTGCAACGAGGCATCGGGCGTGATGCTGGCGTAGTCGCTGGGATCGAGCCAGGCGGTGCTGCACACCACAAAACAACCGGCTTCCAGGGCATGGTGCCGCATGGTCACCGCCGTCTGCTCCGTGAAGATGGGACCCACCAGGGACCCCGGAAACTGGGCGCAATGGATCTCTTCCCCCTGGGTCATCAAGGCGAAGCGGGCCAGGGGGTTGTAGTGCTCCCAACAGGCCAAGCTGCCGATACGGCCCAGGTCGGTGGCAACCACCTGGAGGCCGGCCCCATCCCCTTGGCCCCAGACCATGCGTTCGTGATAGGTAGGTGTAATTTTGCGGCGTTTGAGCAGCAATTCCCCCTTGTCGTCGATCAGCAATTGGGTGTTGTAAAGGCTGCCCCCATCCCGTTCGTTGATGCCCAACAAAACATGCAGGCGCAACTGGCGCGCCGCGGCGGCAATGCGGGCCACCTCAGGCCCATCGACAAGGACGGCCTCCTCGTAGAGCTTGAGATGGGAGCGACCCATCAGCACCGCCGGCTCGACAAAGGCAAAGTAGGGGTAATAGGGCAGAAAAGTCTCTGGAAAAACAACCAACCTCACACCTGCGGCCGCCGCCTCGGCCATGGCCGCCAGCACCCGGGCGACCGAGCCCTCCAAACTGCAGAGCACCGGTCGAATTTGGGCGGCGGCGACGATGATTGGATCGGCCATGGGCATGCGAGTGAGGCTGCGGGGTAAGGGAAAGGCGTACAGGTGAGGTAGGGCTCAACCCGCCATTGAATTCTGCTGAATTTAAAGGGTCCAGGTGTCCAGAATAAAGGCCCCTTGCTTGCGATGCAGCAAAATAATGTCCAGCACATCCAGGGGGTTTACCGGGGTGATGCCGGGAATCAGGGCCCCTTCTCCATGACCGTAAAGCGCCTGGAGGGCGAAACGGCAGGCATAGACTTTGCCGCCTTGGTCCATGAACTTTTGCAGGCGGGCGTTGAAGTTGAGATGGCCGTCAAAGGCAGCATCACCCAGTTTGGGGAAACCGCGCTGCACCCCTAAAGTGACGCCAGGCCCGTAGAGAAGAATCGAGGTTTCAAAACCTTTGTTGATCAGGCGACTGGCTTGGAGTAAGTTAACCAAACCAATCGAACCTTCAAAGGCAACGGTGTGGAAAGTGACCAGGGCTTTTTCGCCAGGTTCCGCTTTGACATCTGGGAAGACTTTTTGCTCGTAATCAACAAGAAAATCTCCCGGCTGATTGGCGGGACGGGTCACTTCAGGCATGGGGAGCAGGGCCAGGGGCGCAGAACTGGGGCAGATTGCACGGCCAGCCCCTAAGTTTGTGTAGCAATTGCAACTAATCCGATTACTTTGGTGGCTATGGCTACCAGAATTTAGCCATTCTCGCCGCAGAATCCTTCTATTCCTTTCGCAGATTCGCTGTGCCCCCAGCAGCGACACCCCCATTGCCCCCCGCTGCCCCCGCCCAGGCGGCAACAATCGCCCCAGCAGTCCCGCCGCTGCCGTCCTCCTCGCCGGTGGTCATCATCGGTGCCGGTCAAGCGGGCCTGGCCATGGCGGCCTGCCTGAAGCGCCATGGCATCCAGGCCCTGGTGCTGGAGAAGAACCGCATCGGCCATGCCTGGCAGCACCAGCGCTGGGACAGTTTCTGTCTGGTGACACCCAACTGGCAGTGCCGGTTGCCCGATTTCCCCTACGACGGCGACGACCCGGAGGGTTTCATGGTCCGCGACGCCATCGTCGACTACGTGCGCCGCTTTGCCGCCCAGCTTGATGTTGATGTGCGTGAGGGGGTCAGTGTCCAGGGATTGCAGCGTCAGGGAGAGGGCTATCGCCTCAGCACCAGTGCCGGTCAGGTGCATGCCGACCAGGTGGTGGTGGCGATTGGCGGCTATCACCACCCCAAACGCCATGCCCAGGCCCAGCGACTGCCCGCCAGCCTGCTGCAACTCGATGCCCGCGACTATCGCAATCCCGACCAGTTGCCCGGGGGGCCGGTGCTGGTGGTCGGCAGCGGCCAGTCTGGCGCCCAGATTGCCGAAGACCTCTTTTTTGCCGGTCGCCGCGTCCATCTCAGCGTCGGTTCGGCGCCGCGCTCGCCCCGCCGGTATCGCGGCAGGGATGTGGTCGATTGGTTGGAGCGCATGGGCTATTACGCCATGCCGATCCACGAACATGCCGACCCCAAGGCCGTGCGATCCAAGACCAACCACTACCTCAGCGGACGGGATGGCGGCCACGACATCGACCTGCGCCGCCATGCCCTCAATGGCATGCAGCTGCATGGGCGTCTGCTGGAGCTCAGCGACCAGGGCATCCGGTTCGCCGACGACCTGGAAGCGAATCTAGACCAGGCCGATGCAGTTTTCAACCGCATCGGCCAAAGCATCGATCTCTGGATCAGCGATCAAGGCCTCGACGTGCCCCCCCAGGCTCCCTATGAACCCTGCTGGCGTCCGCTGCCGGGCCCTGCCCCAGCCCTCGACCTGGCGGCCGAACCCCTGGCCGCCGTGATCTGGTGTACGGGCTATAGGAGCGATTTCAGCTGGATTGACGTGCCGGTCTTCGATGGCGCGGGCTATCCCGCCCACGAGCGAGGCGTCACCCCCAGCCCGGGGCTCTATTTTCTGGGACTGCCCTGGCTGCACACCTGGGGCTCGGGCCGCTTCTGCGGCATCGCCGATGATGCCGGCCACTTGGCCGAAGTGATCCGGCTGCGACGGGTGCGAGGCGATGCCTTGCAGGAGCGGTTGGTTTGCACAGCTCTGCTGGGCTCCTGAGGCCCGATTGTTTGGCCGTGCCGCCTTCAGGTGGGCTGGTTCAGGCATGCCGGTTTAGGGGCCAATACCCGCTCCACCAATGTGGCCCAATAGCTGGCGCCAATGGCCAGTAAGGCGTCATTGAAGTCGTAGCGGGGATTGTGCAGCAGGCAGCCCCCCGTGCCCGGGCCATTGCCGATCCAGCCGTAGGCCCCCGGACGGGCCTGCAGCATGTAGGCGAAGTCTTCGGCGCCCATGGTGGGGGGGAGGTGGGTGTCAACCCGCTCGGCGCCGACGACGGCCGCCATGGCGGCGGCGGCGGTGGCCGCTTCGGCGGTGCTGTTGACGGTGGGGGGATAGCCGGGAATAAGCCTCAGTTCGGCCTGGGCGCCATGGGCCGCCGCCACGCCCGTACACAGGCTCTGCAGGCGCCCATGGATGGTGTGCCGCACCTCGTCGCGGAAGTAGCGCAGGCTGCCCCGCAGCACCACCCTGGCCGGAATCACATTCCAGGCTTCGCCGCCGTGGAACTGGGTGACGCTGACAACCGCCGCATCCGCCGCGGCGATGTTGCGGCTGGTGATCGTTTGCAGGGCCTGCACCAGGGCGCTGCCGGCCACGATCGGATCGATGCCCTCCTCGGCCATGGCGGCATGGCAGCCGCGGCCGCTCAGTTCGATTTCGAACTGGTCGCAACCCGCCATCATCGGCCCTGGGCGCACGGCAAAACGCCCCTCAGCCAAGCCAGGCCAGTTATGCAGGCCGTAGACCGCCTGCACCGGGAAACGCTCGAACAGGCCCTCCTGCACCATCACCCGGCCGCCGCCCTCGTTTTCTTCGGCCGGCTGGAAGATCAGCACCACGGTGCCGTCAAAGCGTCGGCTTTCGGCCAGGTACTGGGCGGCCCCCAGCAGCATGGTGGTGTGGCCGTCTCAGCGCCATGGGGGGCGCCTCAGGCCGCCAACACCGGCGCCGCGGCGCCCACCAGCTGGCGCAGGGTGGTGATCACCCGCTCCTGTTGCTCGTCGCCCAGTTCGGGGAAGATCGGCAGGCTGAGCACTTCGACGCAGAGGCGCTCGGTGACCGGCAGGCTGCCGGGTCCGTAGCCCAGATCGGCGTAGGCCGGTTGGCGATGGATCGGGATCGGGTAATAGATGATCGTGATCACCCCTTCGTCCTGGAGCTGCTGCTTGAGCCAATCGCGGCAACAGGCTTCCGGCAGGCCGAAGTTGGCACTATCGCTGGAGGGAGTGCAGCGGCCGGCACAGCGGGCCTGAGCGGCGGGACAACCAGGCACCCGGACTACGAATTGGTTCCAGCTATGGCCGTCCGGGCCCGCATCGGCAAGCTGGAGGGTGGGGAGGTCGCCGAGGGCTTCACGGTAACGCTGGGCAATACGGCGCCGCCGCTCCACCCACAGGGGCAGGTGGGGCAACTTGACGTTGAGGACCGCCGCCTGCATGGCATCAAGACGGCTGTTGTAACCCAGGTCGGTATGGAGATAACGGCGCGGCATGCCATGCACCGCCAGCTCCCGGATGCGTTGGGCCAGGCTGCTGTCGCGGCAGACCACGGCCCCGCCATCGCCGGCGGCGCCAAGGTTTTTGGTGGGAAAAAAGCTGAAGCAGCCGGCATCCCCCCAGCTACCCACCGGACGCCCCGCCCAGCTGGCTCCGCTGGCCTGGGCGCAGTCTTCGATCACCCGCAGGCCATGGCGCAGGGCGATGGCGTTGATGCGTTCCATGTCCACCGGCCGGCCAAAGAGATGGACCGGCAGCAGGGCGCGGGTGGCGGGGGTGACGGCCGCCTCAATGCGATCGAGATCGAGCAGGTAGCTGGTCGGATCCACGTCCACGAACACCGGCGTGGCCCCCACGGCGCTGATGGCCTCGGCGGTGGCGAAAAAGCTGAAGGAGGAGGTGATCACCTCATCTCCCGGGCCGACTTCCAAAGCCCGCAGGGCCAGGGTTAGGGCATCGGTGCCGCTGTTGCAGCCGATCGCGTGGGGGACGGAGCAAGCTTCTGCGAAGCTGGTCTCGAAGGCGTTGACCACGCCCCCGCCGATGTACTGACCACTGCGCAGCACCTGCAAAACAGCCTCATCGAGGCTGTCGCCGAGCTGCCTCAGCTGCTCTTCGAGGCTGAAGGGGGGAACGGGCATGGTGGCAACCTTAAGTCAAACCGGTGGGCGCGCCAGGGGTGGCTCAGGCCCAGTCCGGCTCTTGGCCGGGGTGCCATTTGATGTTGCAGCCGATCGCCGCGATCTGCTCAGCCACTGGCGTCCGCCCCGCCAGCAGGGTCGCCAGGGCGCCGCGCAGGTCCCGGCCGTCGCAGGGGGTGGGCTGGCCGGGGCGGCTGCCATCGAGCTGGCCGCGATAGGCCAGCCGGTGGGCCCGATCAAACAGAAACAGATCGGGTGTGCAGGCCGCCCGGAAGGCCTTGGCCACCGCCTGGCTGTCGTCAGCCAGATAGGGAAAGGTCCAGCCATTGGTCTGGGCCTGGGCCACCATCTCGGCGGGTCCGTCCTGGGGGTGGCTGCTGAGGCTGTTGCTGCGGATGGCGATCAGGGCCGCCTGCTCGCCAAGATCGCGGCCCAGGCGGCCCAGTTCGGCCTCGATGTGCTTCACGAAGGGGCAGTGGGGGCAAAGAAACATCACCAGCACCGGCCGTCCCGCCAGGGAACTGGCCTGGGGCGGGGAGCCCACCACGGGGGTGAGCTGCTCCTGCATCAGCGATAACGGCAGGGCCGTTCCCAGGGGCAGCATGGTCGAGGCGGTTAGGGCCATGGGGCTAAAGCGGCGGGCGGCGGTGGCCCTGGTGGGGCCAGCGGGCGGATCAAGAGCGATCATGCCGGGATTGCATCCCCGTTTTCGCGTGGCGCCCCGCCGGTTTCAGCGCCTTTGTCTCACCGCACGCAAGCGGGGCATGGCTGCGCTGGTCCTGGCCCTGTTGTGGCTGCAGGGCTGTGTGCCCTTGAGCCAGCGCAGCAGTGGCCGTGTGTTCCCCCTGCCGCGCCAGCGCAGCGGCGATGGCCTGGCGGTAGTGACGCGCCCCGGGGGGGAGGGATTGCACATCTGGCTCGATACCGATACCGAAACCGAGGGAATCTGCCGGCCTCGCTGGAATCCGGATGCGGCGCGCCTGATGGGGGGAGATGGGCCCAATCCCCACAGCGGCGGGCGGGCGCCCCGCCAAGAGTTCTACGGGGCCCTGGGGCGGGGACGGGTGCGCTGGGCCCTGCGCGCCCAGATGGCCCAGCTCTGCCAGGACAAAGCCCCCCGCAGCCGCTTCGTCTGGGTGCCGCCCCCCAGGCGCGCTGAGGACCACCACGATCCGCTACCCCTAGTGACCAAGTGGGACCTGCTCAGCAGCCCCCGGGCGGTGAATCGTGCCGAGAAACAACTGCTGGGCCAGCCCCTCAAGCCAGAGGATCTCAAGGATGATCTGCCCGAGGAGGAGCCGCCAGGGCCGTGAGTAGGAGCCGCCGGGATCATCGCCAGGAGCCCCTGGGGCCCGGAGAAGGGTGCCGCCGGGGCCAAGGGCTGCCTCCTGCGACCCGGGTATAAGCCATCAGGGGCCCTGAGATGCGCTTCAGGCAGGATCCAGCAGTGCCACTGACCCGCCGTAGCCCGCTGGCAGGGCAAGCCGCCAGCGCCGCAACCGCGGTTCCATCGCCAGGACATGGGCGTCGCTGGCCTGGGCCAAGCCCACCCCCCGAGCCTTGAGGCCCGCCTCCAGGGCGCACCAGCATTCCACAAAGGCCGAAACCGCCTCGTTCGGTGGTAGGGCCAGCAACGATTCGACCCGGGCGGGAGCCAGGCAGCGCCGCGCGATGGGCCGCCAGTCGAGGTCAGGCCTGATGCGCTCCACATCCACTCCCACCGGCGCATCGGTGTGCAAGGCCAGAAGGATCAGATCGCCCGAATGGGAGAGGTTGAATTGGGGCGGTTTGAATCTGGGCGATCTGAATTGGGGCGATTTCTCTTGCTCTTGCTCTTGGTCTTGTGTTGAATGGCAATGTTTTGAATACTGTTTTGAATACTGCTTTGAGTACTGCTTTGAGTAGCGCTGTTCTGATTGACTCGGTTGCCATAAAGCTGCTTTAAATTGAGGTGGCGGCTGGCAAGACCCAACCAGCTCTGGCTTGCCGTGGGAGCCGGTTGCAAAGCGAAGGGAGGCCGGATCCAAACCCAGCCAATCACCTAACACCAGCCGCAGCACGCCCCGTCCCAGCAGGGCACGCTGGCGATCCTCAGGCCGGCGGTACCGGTCCACCCGATAGCGCTCCTCGCCCGTAAGCAGGGCTTGCAGCTCCTCCGTAGTCGCCAACAGCCGCGAATCGCGGCGATCCACCCGCAGCAGCCAAGGCTCCAGGGGTGTTGATTCCTCGGGCCGATGGACAGGCCACGGCAGCGGCTGACCAGGCCACCAGGGTGGAGGGCAAAGAGGTTGGGGCTGGGGGGGGGGCATCCCATGGAGAGCGGGTGGGGCCTGAAGCTGGTATGCCTTATTCGTTTCTACCTTTGCACGAGCAGGCGATGTCAAGGTTTTGTTGACTCTCCCAATCCTGGCCTCATGCGTTAAAACCCGTGCCGTATGTCGACCGTGCCAGCCAGGATCGGTTTCAGGCGGCAAGGGTTTCACTGCAGAAGCATGGTTATTGAGGTTAATCTATTGTGCCCTTACTTTTTGACCAACTCCGTACAGATCGCTTGCCCCCCCTGCACAGTCAGCTTTGCTGAGCAGTGGTAGTGATTGAGCACAGACATTTGAGCAGAGTGACCACATAACATTGTTATTAAATGAATAGTTAACATTAAAGACCACGTTTATATGTTCCTTAGCAGGTCTTTTTGTAACTTTGTAGCTGATGGCCTGATTCAATAATTTTCGTCTTGGGCACTGAGCTTATCACCAACAACAATCGCCAACAACAAATCTAGCGACTGGGCATCGTCCAGCAGCCTGTTTGAGCCACTGAATATGCAGGACTACGCCCAGATTAAGGCAGTCTCAGCCGAGCTGGCCACAAGTCTAAATGGCTCAGTTCTTGACCCTCCTGGCCGGATTGAGGCGAGGCAGTGAGGAGCTCAGTCATCAGCCACCAACGAGATCAGCTCGGCGACAAATGGTCAGCTCGCCGCTATGGGAGATCTGATAATGCTGTTCGCGGATGGCGGCGTGAAACAGATCCGACGCGGGTCCGAAGCCAGAGTCATCGTGTAGCTCAATGGCGATGGCCTCAGTCTGTGTCAACCACAGCTGACAGGAAGGATCTGCGAAGACCACAGCTTCAGCACCCTCGATGTCCATCTTCAACAGAGAGAGTTTGCGGCGTCCCGAATCGTGCAAAAGCTCACCTATCGTCACTGCACGAATATCTCCCGACTCACCATCTTCGCATTCGCGAACCTGGCGGGTCCAATCTCGACCATCGCGGTAGGTGGCGTCTTCGATCGCCAGCTCTGCAGACTTCGACCAAATCCCACAATTCAGAGCCTGAGCTCGCTCGCCATAAGGAGCCAGATTTTTTTGGAGAGAAGCAAAATTGTCGCCATCGGGCTCGATCGCAATTACCCGACAATTAGGAAAATTAGAGAGAAAGTAAACACTGGAATAACCCACATTTGCGCCAGCATCAATAATCAAGTCAGCATTTGAAAGATTACTAAGACACGCATATTCCCTATCAACGAAGATTTGCCAGAAAACATCGATATCACTGCTGTTTGACCTGATTAATACAGGATATTTAATGCCTTTTGGCTGAACTTTCAGGCCATCCCTTCGATCCCAGAACGCCACCTGCAGTGCCGCTCGCTTGCCAACAGAGGGAGCAAACTCCTTAAACGTATAGTATTTATGCCGGATTTGAAATCGTTTATCCAAAAAGTCCGGCAACATGGGCTTGAACATTATTCGAAGATTGGACTAGCTACACTGCTATTCATAATAGCACCTCGTTTTACCTTGGGGACAAGCGCCGTCCTCGCCGTGCTCGACTGCCGCCGCCAGAAGCTGGCGGCGGCATCACCTTTGGCCCTGCAGCGGCAGCTTGGCCAGGCAGGCAAAAAGCGAATCCAACCGGAGGCCGGGGGCAATGCCCCACCAGGAACACCGGGCTCAGCGTCGAGCACTGACAGGACCGGAGCATCGGGGCCGGGCCAGGACAGCTTGGCTCGCAGGACCCAGAGCCTCCTCATGCACCCTCAACAGCTGAGGGCGGAACCGGCCAACCGAGTTTGGCGGCGGCGACGAAAGGCGGCCAGAAGTATCCAGTCCCAATGAAGCGGCCTGAGCGGAGGCAGCCGAAGGAGGCAGCCGCGGACTCTGGGTCCCTGGCACAGGCACCCCTCCGCTTGCAGAGACAAGGGCCGGAACAGCCCCTCCTGCCAATGATCGTAACTCGCTTAAAGTCTTCGATGCCTTAGATATTCTTCGTTGCCTTTGATATACTGCATTTAACCTGGAAACCGATCGGACTCAAGAGGTACTCTAATCAAAGGGCGTCAAGAAGATGTTTTATTGTTAGCACGGATTGCGGCATATCTGCTCCGCAATTGGCTGACAGTCAGGGGTTGATCAAATCTCAGTCTATCCCAGCGAGATGAAGGGGCATCTGGGAGGCCACTCGCTCTCCCACCTTTAAGTCTGACCAAGCAAACCGGGTTTGTATTTATCCTTTACCTATCTTTCCCAGAGATCATCACTTCCCTTTCTTAGCCTGCTCCTAAGGATCTGCTGCATGCCTCCGTGTTGTTGGTTGCGGGATCTCTACGCTTGCTAGGTACGGCCCGAACCATGCGAGCCGCGGCGGGGCCAGCACCCCTCACCCTCGCTGGGGGAGAATGACTGCCAGCACACCAACGCCGCTGGCGACGCTCCTCCCCATGCTCCTCGATCTGCGCGGCAAGAAGGCCCTGGTCACTGGCATTGCCAATAACAAGTCGATCGCCTGGGGCATCGCCCAGCAACTGCATGCCGCCGGCTGCGAGCTGGGGGTCACCTATCTGCCCGATGAGAAGGGCCGCTTCGAGGGCAAGGTGCGCGAGCTCACCGCGCCGCTGGCGCCCAGCCTGTTCGAGCCGCTGAACGTGCAGGATCCAGCCCAGATCGAGGCGGTATTCGCCCGGGTGGCCGAGCATTGGGGCTCGATCGATGTGCTGGTGCACTGCCTGGCCTTCGCCGGCAAGGAGGAGCTGATCGGCGATTACTCCGCGATCAGCCCCGAGGGCTTTGGCCGGGCCCTGGAGGTGAGCGCCTACTCCCTGGCGCCCCTCTGCCGCCACGCCAAGCCCCTGTTTACCGACGGGGCGAGCGTGATCACCCTCAGCTACCTCGGCGCCGAGCGGGCCATCCCCAACTACAACGTGATGGGCGTGGCCAAGGCGGCCCTAGAGGCCTCGGTGCGCTATCTCGCAGCTGAGCTGGGCCCAGAGAAGAACGTGCGAGTCAACGCGATCAGCGCTGGCCCGATCCGCACCCTGGCCAGCTCCGCCATCGGCGGCATCCTCGACATGATCCACAACGTCGAAGCCAAGGCCCCCCTGCAGCGCACCGTCACCCAGGAAGAAGTCGGCTCAACCGCCGCCTTCCTCGCCAGCCCCCTGGCCAGCGGCATCACCGGTCAGGTTATCTACGTGGATGCTGGTTACTGCATCACCGGGATGTGATCACGGGCATGGGAGCAAAGAGACGCTGATCAGCTCAACTAAGAGCCTTCCTTTTGGGTTCACATGGTAAAATAGAGCTATTCTACCTGATTCTTGCATAGCGAGTTACCATGACCCTAAAAGCACCAAAGCTCTTATCAAAACTCTTTAGTAGTATAGATAGGGGCCCTTTCCATGCTCAAGATAAAAAAGCTAAGCCACCCAAGCATGATATGAAATTGTGCACCACAGACGTAACAATTAGCGTCTGCAGCAAGAAAGATATCGAGACGTGGACTGTCGCAGCAGAATACATTATAAGGAATATAGAAAGCAAGTCTTTTATGCTAATTGTTCCACAAGATAGCCTGGGAGACTTTATCAGGCGTACTCCCAGCGAAATTCAGGTTATATCGGAGGAAGAAGTAATTCCATCTTCTTTTATAAAGATTATTGAAGAACACTTGGATCCCACTACAGACCAATCTACGAGAGGAGGTTGGATTTACCAGCAGTTCTTGAAAATGCAAGGAGCTATAGACTCTCAAAAAGATCGTATCGCCCTCTGGGACGCTGATACGGTCCCGTTGAAAAAAATCAGCTTTTTTGACGATAAAAATAGGGCTAGATTCTATACCAGCAACGAGCACCACCGCCCATATTTTGAAATGATGAATTCTATTTTAGGCTGTTCCAAGATTTACAAATATTCCTTCATCGCGCAATCGATTCCATTTAAGCGACAATGGATTATTGACTTATGCAGGGAGATTGAGGACCGAACTGGGTCCGCTGACTGGAAGCTAGGCATACTAAGTTGTATGAGATCTGCATTGGGACCCTCACCTTTTAGCGAATATGAAACAATTGGTACCTATGCAATGTCTCGACTTAATGAGACTGACAAACCTATTCCTCAGGCGAATTCGCAAAGCTGGGTACGCAATGGATATGAGTTGATTGGGCCCGCAGCAAACCTGTCTTTTTTTAATCATGCTTCATTACATAATGCGGCATTTGTTTCTTTTGAGCGTTGGTCAAAGCCATTTAGCCACTATAGCAAACCCCATAATTCACAGGTTTTCTCTTCATCTGATTCCAAGATGCCAATACGCCTCAAGCTGGCATTATCAATTGCCTATAATATGGTTAAGATGAATTTCAAGTCTGCGAAAACCTCAATCAAGAATTTAGCTTCATCCGAACTCTTTCTAATATTTGACAACGAAAGTGAAGGCAAAAGACTTAATAGATTTTTGTCTGATTTTTTCTTGGCTTCGCCTTTCGCAACCATCATGCATATTGGAACTAACAATGGAATTATGGATGACCATCTCAAGCCTTTTCTGCCTGTACACAAGGGATCCATAATATTAGCTGAATCAATGCTTTATTACTGTAATAAGCTGGAACAACTTTACTCTACGCAGAATAATATTCAAGTTGTTAATGCGTCGATTGCATCAAAAGAAGAAATGCGTGATTTATTCTATATCAGTCCCTTGGTGGTTGATGAGATGGATGGGGATGGCCCTATGAATAAATGGGCGCACGGTCAAGCTGCTTTTGTTAAAGATACCCTTGTTTCGTCGATATACAAAAATCAGTTTAGAGGGACGTCCTATAGACATAACGCTCAAAGGTATATTGACTCTATTCAAACCACTTGCATTAAGACAATGACGCTTGCTAGCATCGCCAAAAAATATCAACTTGCTCATATTGAACTCCTAGTCATTGATGTTCAGGGTGCTGAGCTGGAAACCCTTTCTTCGCTCCATGAGCTAGAAAGTCTTCCCCGTTTTATTGTCTATCGCGAAAACTTATCTCTGCTTGGAGATGAATCAATTGAAATTGAGTCATTGCTCGCGAATTGCGGCTATGTCTTTATTTCAGGTAACACTTCTCGATTGTGGGGGCTCGATTCAACCAGTGTTTCAAGATCTAGCTTAGGCTTATAACTCCTAATTTGAAAGAATGAAACCTCGAAATCTGGCCGTAGCAAGTATTATTATCATGGCTGGGGTTCACTCGTGCCGCTGATCAAAAGCCCCCTGGCTGTTTTTGTCTTAAAACTCATTTATTCTAGATCAATCAGTTGTTACCAAAAGCCACCTCAATTACGGTTGAAAAATAGCCTTTTAAATCTTGACATGATTAAGATTCGCCGGATTCAAGGTGCCAGCCGGCAGGTCTTGGCGGATGCATTTGTAAGTAATTGATCGATACAAGCCTTAAGCAAAACTATGAGATTTTTCTATCGGACAGAGCTGTTCAAGCCGGGCACCAGCATCATTACACTCAGCTATCTGGGCTCTGAGCTGCCGATGCCAAACTACAAGATCATGGGTGTAGCCGAAGCGACACTAGAGTCCTCGGAGCGCTATCTCGAAGCCGAACTGAGCCCAGAGAAGAACGTGCGAGTCAACTCGATCAGCTCCGGCCCGATCCGCACCCTAGCCAGCTCCGCCATCGACGGCATCCTCGACATAATCCATAACGTTGAAGCCAAGGCCCTCCTGCGGTGCAGGCTCACCGAGGAGGTGGTCGGTTCTACCGTCGCTTTCCTGTCCAGCCTCTTGGCCAGTGGCATCACCGGCCTGGTGACCTATGTGGATGGGGCCTATTGCATCACGAGGATGTGATTGAGGTGGGCTCAACAGATACAGGCAGGTCTGCTTAAATATTAGTGAGTTTGAATAGGTTAAACAGATCCAGTTACTTAGGCTAATAATTTTGGGCTATGCTGGTTTTGATACATCAGCGCCTAGATAGCCCCATGCCTGCCTCCTTGCCCCCACGAACGGCCAGCCACCTGACTCGTCCAGGCCACTTGTTTCGCTCTGCACCCGTGGTTGCCCTGGCGCTTGTCTTCTGCTGCGCCCCTGCCGTCAATGCAAACAATGCAAAGGGGGGCAAGCCAACTATCTGTTGCCGAACTTCCGGCGGCACCCGGGGCACCTGCCTGAATGTCTGGGCCCATCTGGTACCGCCCAGCAACCGCTTCAATCCGGGAAGCAGCCGCACGCTGGCCTTGTTGCAAGGCCCCTCCTCCATCCCCACCGCCATGACCGTGCAGTTGTTGTCGTCAGCAGGCGAGCTGGTGGCTGGCCAGACCTTGCCAGCTCAACGCGTTGGCATCACTTTGATCACCCTGACAAAATCAGTTCGGCCCGCCATCAATCAAGCTGTGATCTGGGAGAGCTTTCCCAGTTGCCAGCCCAACAAGCCCCCCACCCGCACCAGCCTGGTTGCTGAAAGCAGCCAGGAGCAGAGTGTTAGCCAGAAGCTGGTCGGCGATCTTGGTCGGCTCTGCGGAGGGATGGTTGACACCAGGCCCCTGTTGGCAGCTTTTAATCTTGAAGACTATGGGGCGAAGTTGCCGGAGAAGCTGCCGGTTTGGTGTGAGAGCGTTAAAGGTGGGGCGTTGGGGGGTAGGTAGGTTTGAAGGGTATGGTTTTGACAACTCATTTATTTCTACAGCAACTAGTATTGCGATCTCGTCACCTTATTGAAAGTTAGATTTTATTTTCCTGCCAACTGATCAATAGACAGGCTTCGCCCCAATCCGCCATCCAAATCAACTGGTCCAGTCTGCTCGCTGCAACTGCCTCAATTTCGTGGGCCAATGCTGTGTCACCAGCACTCGATTCAGTCGGGTGGCAGATGACGCGGCCCCGGTTTGCTTCCCCCCAACTTCTTGCCTTTCTTCCCAACCCTTTGCACTCCAGTCCCAGATCTCACGCCGCCGCAAGCAAACCAATCGACTCCTTAATCCCAGCCGGCATCAAGCTGAAGACAACGCGCCAATGGCCATTACGCTGCTCACGCACCTTGCCGTAGACCTCGCCGCTGCCGCTGCTGGTTGGAAAGATCAGCACCAGGTCGTGAAACAGTTCTGGTTGGTCTCCCTCCAACACGATCCAAGCTTCCCGTTCGCTCAGGTGGGTGACAAAAGCGGGCTGCGCTGAACCTTGTCGCTGTTTGTCCTTCAAGATGCAGTAATCAATGGACAGGGGCTGCTGCAGAACCCGGGGCTGTGAGCTGATGAGGGGCATGGCGAGGTTGTGCGTGCCTTGGATGGCCCCGATAGTGAAGACCCGCAGGGGCTCTTGGGATCCCTTCACCGCCACAGTGTGATCGGCATCGATGCGCAGCGGCACGTCTGTAGCCCGAACCGTGGACTCCGCCGCCAGCACCTCACCACCCACGCTCAGGGATTCAATGCGGGTGGCCAGGTTCACCGCCGATCCCACCACGCCATACTTGGCCCGTTGCCTGGAGCCGATCGTGCCGGCGATGACGTCACCCGTGCACAATCCAATCCCCATCTCCAGCGCTGGCAGCCCCTGTTGGGCATTGGTTTGATTCACTTTTTCCATGGCGATCTGCATGGCCAGGGCGCAGGCAACGGCGGTCTCGGCATGATCAGCGCGGACCAGGGGCGCGCCGAAGAGCACAAGGATGGCATCACCCAGAACTTCGTCGATCGTGCCGCCGTAGTCCTCGATGACTTGAAACATCTCATCAAAGTAGTTATTGAGCAGCTGCACAATCAGGGTCGGGTGGTGGTCTTGGCCCAGTAGGCTGAAACCCCTCAGGTCGCTAATCAGCACGGTGACAGTGCGTAGCTCACTGGCTGCCTGGCTGGTCTGGATGTTGTCTAATAATTCACCGGCCACGGCTTTAGAAACAAACCGATCGAACTGGCTGCGCACATGCCTGTTTTGTATCTCCAATAACATTCCCTTGGTTTGCTGGTTGGCACCGCGGCGCAACCAGCCGGCGGCCGCCATCAGGCTGAAAGCCGCCAACGGCAGGGCCGCATCCAGCCACACCCCCAACGCCAACAAGACCGCCGTGGCCGCCACCGCCAGCAGCAGGCCAGATGCCACCAGCCAGAGACTGCGCCGCAGCCCTGACACCCGTTCGCCAGCGACGATGCCAACCGCGAGGGCGAGCAGCAGCAGCCAGCGGTTCAGCGGGGCCGATGCCGCCTGGATTCCCAAGGGCTGGCCGCGCTCCAGCGCCAATAGGGCGGCAAGCCGGTGGGCGTG
Organism: Cyanobium sp.; assembly: GCA_044359075.1. Taxonomy (GTDB): domain Bacteria; phylum Cyanobacteriota; class Cyanobacteriia; order PCC-6307; family Cyanobiaceae; genus Cyanobium. The sequence continues at coordinate 29,857 of JBIKMU010000013.1, forward strand.
AATTTCGACGCCGGAGATTGCGAAGCGCTGATCGCCCGCCCGGCCCCTGCTAAAGGGCACCGGGAAACTGTCCTTGCTGGAGGGGGCCACCACGCCGATCAGCACGATGCTGCCGCGCAGTTGCTGGATCTGCTGCGGGCTTAGTTGGTTGCGCAGCAAGCGGCCCAGACTCCATTGGGGGAAGCTGCCCGGCTGGTGGAAAGCGAGCATGCGCTGCAGGTAGTGCTCATCGGTGACTGGGCTCTCCGGCAGATACCCCCCCGCCCCCTCGCCCAGATCCGCCAGCTGCTGCGGCTGTTGCTGCAGCCAGCGCGGCAGCTGCCTCTGCCCCTTGGCGATCTGCAGCAAGCGCATTGGCAGGGAGGCTTTGCTGGCTAGATCTGTGCCGACGACGTGCAGCAGATCACGGCGCACCAGCCCGTCCTGGGGATCGGTGTAGAGATCGGCATAGCCCTGGCGGTGGGGCGGAGTGCCGGGGATTGCCCGCTTGCCATCGAGATCGAAGTATGCGGACACCAAGCGGGGGTTACTGGCGGCCAGTCTGCGCAACCTCGCCCCGCCGGCACCGACCGGCTGACCGCAGAACAGATCCAGCCCGATGGCCCGCACGCCGATCCGATCCAGCCGTTCGATTGCATCGGCGAGTAACCCATCAGAAACCATCGGTCCGTAGCGCTTGAGATCGTCCTCGTCGATGCCGATGATGCGCACGGGGGTGGAGGCACCGGAAGGCAGGGGCCGGAGCTGCACCGCCAGGTCGTAGGCGAGCAGGTTCAGCTGTTCGCTGAGTTGGCTCTGGCGCAGCAGCAGCAACAAACCAAAGGCAGCGATGTAGGGACCCAGTTGCCGCGCAATCCCTTGCCGAGTCATCCCCAGCCGCTGAATCCCCTTTGGATGGGGGCCGGTGGCGGGCGACGAACGGGCCACTAGAAGCGATAGACCAGTTTTGTATAGAAGCCGTTGCCGAGAATCCATTGGTCCCAGTAGGCCCTGGAGCCACTCTGGAACTGCCTGACCCAGCCCAATTCCAGTTCGCCATGCCGGCCCCTGGTCCAGCGCAGCAGCAAGCCGCCGGCTCCGGCGCTATCGCTGATGGTGGCGCCCGGCACCTCGGTCCACACCTGGCCATTGCCGATGAACGGCACCAGCTGCAGGGCATCCCGGCGCCCCCGCCATAGCAGCCAGGCCAGGTCGATGGTGCCCAGCAGGCCACTGTCGCCGCTCAGCACCTGCCCCGGCAGGCCCCGCAGGCCGTTGTCGCTGCCGAGGCTGAAGCCCATGGGATTGGTGAGGGGATTGAAGGCCAACTGGCCGGCGGCCCGCAGGTTGAGTTGCCAGCGGGGGGCCAGCCACCAGGAGGCGGCGATTTGGGATCCCAGGGCCCGGGCCTGATCCGGTTCGATGCCTAGAAATTGCAGCTCTTGCCGTTGGGCGGAAGTGGACCAGGCGCCGATGCCCTGCAGGCCATAAAGGTTGACGTTGAAGGCCACGGTGCCCGTGGATCGGTCGTAGGCCAGGCCGATGCGGGCAAAGCCAGTGCGTAACCAACCAGCATCCCCACCCCCGACGATGGCGGGGATGCTGGCGCCACTCAGATAGGCGTCGTTGCGGTTGACGCTGAGACCGCCGAAGACCGTCAGGCGATCGTTGAGCGATTCGAGCAGGGTGTACTCCAGCTGGCTGAATAGCTGCAGTTGGCGAAAGCTGAGGTCGTTCAGTGGCGGTGGCGCCTCCACCAAGGTCCGGCGGCTGGCCCCGAAGGCGGTGGTGAGACTGAGCCGATCGAACAGGGGCAGGGAGTAGCTGAGCGAGCCGTTGAGGGAGCCGATTTCGGGGTTGGAATCGGTGTTGATTTCGCCGAACAGCAGCAGGGTGTCGGCGTTGACCAGGGCCCGTTCCTTAACCAAGGTGGCCAGGCCCCGGAACTGGCCACTGCCGCCATTGCCGTCATTGCGCAGGGCCAGTTCGCCCCGCAAGGGGTCATGGCCGGGCTCCACCGTGATCAACAGCTCGGCGCGGTTGGAGTCCTCGCCGATGCGGTTGAGGTTGGTTTTGAGCAAGCCAACGCCTGGCAGTTGCTGAATCCGGGTGAGTTGGGCCGTCAGGGTTGGTAGGTGCAGCACGCTGCTCTGTAGGGACTTGAGCAGGCGCAACAGGCGCCGCTGCAGCCGCTGACTGGAGCTGACCACCTGAATCGTTTCGATTTTGCCGGGCACCACTTCCAGTGCACCGGGCGCAGGGGTGGGCTGGGGGATGACGCGGCTGTTGATGTAACCATCGGCGAACAGCCTCGAGCCCAGGGCCGTGGCACAGAGGTTGAGGCGGGCCTCTGGGTTGGTGTTGCTGCTGCAGTCGGCCAGAATCCGCGACAGCTCAGCGGCGCTGTAGGGATTGAAGCCCCGCAGGCGCGGCTGGCTGGCGGTGGCGTCAGGCGCGGCTGGCTGGACAGGGGCTGGCGCCTGGGGCCCGGCTGGGGCGGGCGAAACTGGGAGAGACCGCTGTTGATCGGCCCCCGGGAAGCGAATGGGACCCGGCTGCAGAGGCGGCGCCACCAACTGGGCCAGCAAGGGCAACATCTAAAACTATGGGCGTGGTGACGGCCGGAATTGCTACCAGGGGCTGCCGGTAAGGATCATTCCTGCCCAATAGTAAGGATGGTTGAGCCCTTGGGCGAAAAGGATCTGCTCTTGCCGGGAAAGGCCTGCCACCAAGACGGACTCGGCCTGGCCGGTGCGCGGGTCCGGTCCCACCAGGCGATCGCCCTGGAGCCGCACCTGACCAAGCCGGAAGGCCTGCTGGGTGGCCTGCAGCGCCTGATCCTTGGTCAAGCCGACCTTGAGGAAGCGATAGAGCTCGATGAAGAAAGCGGCGGTGGCGGTGTCATCCACTTCCCAGAGGGTGCCGAGGCCGCTGCGGGCCCCGGCCTGGAGGGCCATGCCGACGAAACCCAACTCGCTTTGCTCATCGCCAAGGGCGGTGAGGCAGGCACTCATGCTGATCAGATCCAGAGGGTAGCTGCTGTTGCGGGAGCGCAGGCGCCGGCCTAGGTCCGCCAGGCTCAAGGTGGTGGTGGGGGTGTAAAGGACGCCGGTTTGGCCGGGCAGAAAATTGGCGTGGGTGGCGATATGGAGTTGGTTGACATTGCTGCCAAGTGCCTGGTCGATCAGGGCTGTGGGGGTGAAGCTGCCATCGAGCAGCAATTGGGATGGATGCTCTTGGGCCAGGGCCTGCAGCTCCTGCCGCACCATCGGTAGGGGGGCGAGGCCATTGCTGAACTGACTGGCCCCTGCTAACAGCATTTGGCCCCGAAAGGCCCGCTGGCCGGGATCGAGCTCAATCAACCCCAGCGATGGCGTGATGGTGAGGGCAAAAAGGTCGCCGAGCGGCCGACCCTCCACCGGCAGGGCGCCATAGGGAACGGCCTGCAGCCCCCGGTCCACCTCCAGCAATAGGGCCGTGATGCCTTGGGCACGCAGCAGCGGCAGCAGGGGGCTGATCAGGGCCTTAGCGAGGGGCTCGCCAGCATCTCTAGTGGGATCGGGCAGGGGAGAACGGCGGCTGAGTTGGCGCTGAAAGCCCTTGATCCAGCCATCTAGATCGGCCCGAGCCACCTTGGTGCTACGGCTGATCGGTTCACCCTGGGCCGTGAGCAAAATGGCGGTGATGCGCGTTTGGCCGGAGGCTTCGTCATCCCGTTGCAGATGCACAATGGCGGGGGTATAGGGACGGGGATTGATATTGATAGACTTAGGCTGGGATTGGTTCGCCGCAAGTGAGAGCTTTGGTATAGCTGAAAGATCTAGGGAAGGGGCGAGTTTGCTGGCCAGGGTCAATCGTTGCTGCAGCTCAGCAATGCTGCGAAGTTTGCCCGAACCAGATGGGAGTCCCAAGGCCTTAGTCGTTTGAATCAGGGTGCGATTCTGGGACTCAAGGAATTGGGAGCTGGCGCTGTTTTGATCGATTAAGATCGAGACTGATTGGTTATTGCCAGAGGGCAGAGAATGGTTGAATTGGACAGGGTTGGCAGACAGGTATTGGCCGGTGGAGAGGCTTGGGTTCTGGTTTAGGAAGTCATTGGTGGCTGTGATACCTAAGGCGGAAGTCAACTCTAAGTTTTTACTATTTACATTCTCACTGATTGCCTTTGTAACATCCTCCGTTGGAGCTGCTACAGGACTTATGAGTGGTTCCGGGCTAAAGCTCACCTGCATTTTATCCATGATTCCAATGTCCGGGAATATGTTGATGCCCTGAAAATCTCCCGAAGAAAAGTCGGTTTGACTTAAATATCTTGCCTCTAAGTTGCTCTTAAAAAAAGAAATATTGCCGTACTCAGAGTAAATGGAGACAAATGGGTAAGGACTATTAATTATATCAAAGAGTGGATTAATATTAGTATTTTGATTATTAGCTATAAATGATGAATAGTCAATTTTAAGATTATTTTTTGCTTGAATATAGATAAATCCAGGCTTAACACTTTCAACCGAAGCGTCTCTTGATGATCCAACAGTAGCACTAAGAGATGCCTGACTCAAACTGATTCCCGATTGACTTTCATCAAAAATTATAATTGTTCCGCCCATGTAATCATAGGGATACTTCCCGCTTGAAGCATCTAAAGCTGAATCGGCTATCTTCATGCCACCTTTTGAAGATAAACTAATGGTACCTCCAGTACTAAAATCAACGCCGATAGAAAAGCTGTCCTCTTTTCCTAAAATACCATACTGGCCAACGTACACACCATCGTCACGATAAACATCCATGAGGTTGATCAGAGGATTTTCTAGCCCACCTCCTGTACTTGTTTGAGTGGCAATGAGATTAGATTTATAAATTTGAGTTGGAAAAAATAATGAATTATTATTCAGAATTATATTGCCACCCCTAAAGACATAAGGCTGAACAGAATAAATCTCAAACATTGGTCTAAAGTCAACCAATCCGGACGATTCTCCACGGAAAATTGGATATTTAGTTGAAGAAACATCGATGGTGCTTTCATTAAGTTTGATTCCGCCCAGACTATTTAAAATAATTTCGCCATCACCAGCACCATTTCTAGCCAAAATCTTTGATAGGTTAATGGTAATACCACCTTTATCATCTATTCCGTTGGCAAGCAAGAATATTCTGCCCGCCTTTGTACTGCTGGAATCAGCATTTAGAATACTTGAATTGACAGAGATCTTGCCTGCTGCACTTAAAAATACAACGCCACTGCGGTCAGCAATGGAATTTAGATCCAAATTTGTGGCACTCCAAGGATCTCCTAAAAAAGATGAAATATCCAAAGAAGCATTAAATAGGGTATTTTGTGATACTTGAATATCACCTTTCGACAGTAAGCCTATGCTAGGGTAGCTCAGCCGCAAAGATTTATCGCCCAGGCTAAGGGAAGGCGCATTCAAATCCTTTAAATTGTAGGCTGAAACATCAAGGACGGACCCAGCAATAGTGAGGCTTTTGCTTGGATCTGACGAGCTGTTGGCAGTCAGTTGTATCCGACCCTTGGGGGCTAACAGCTGACTCTGGTTCAAGGAGATGGACCCGGCCGTCAACCACAACTGTTGTCCTTTTAAGAAAGCCTCATTCAACTGGATCGATCCTTTTTGTGTAGCGTCTTGAAAAGGTACGCCTACCACGTTGACCAAGCCCCAACGGCCCGGTTCACCCGCCGTGATGCTGACATCACGAAGATCTATTTGATGAGCGCTGAGCGAAACGCTGCGGCCGGCATGAAGTTTGGTGCCGAAACCTGGAGCAGTACTTAGATTTCCGGCTGAAGCGTTGAGTAGCAAATGGCGATCCACAGTGACCTCTCCACCCTCAAACTTGATCGATCCGTTACCTAGTAAGCCAAGGTTGCTAATGTCTTTTTCAGGATTGCCGAGGTCCGCGAAGTTAAGGTCGGGTGATTGAATGAAGGAATTGAGATCACTTGCTTTTGTTTTAAACACATTAAAAGTATTCCCCCCTATTTTCATGCCTATTGCCGTTGTGAAAAGCAGGTTATTGACGTTGCTCACTCTGGCGCCATTCCCTACCCAAATACCGCCGGGAGATAACCAGAATAAATTTGCGGAACTGGATAAAGTCAGGGGTTTGTTAAGGAAAGTCCCCGATTCGCTGGTTATGCCAACGAGTACATTTTTAACTCCCTGAGTGTCAATCTTGACCTTACTGATGCCGTTTCGTGTATCAAATGCGTTGAAACGCTGCAAAAGATTCGGGCCCGTTTTGCTACCCCCACTGATGGCGCAAACGCCTGAAGTGCAAGTGGCATAAGCACTGCCGTTGACGCGAGTACGTAATCCGCCTGGGCTGACCTGAGCCGTAGCACGAAAAGGCTGTATTAATACATAAAAGAATGTAGACTTAAGTATAATGCTGTAAAGTAATGATTTCCTCATAAGCCAAATTTCGGTTTGGATCTTTAAACATCTATCCTATCCAGAAGCAAGCCTAATGCAAGCACGCTGCAGCAGATATTAAGATTTGTTGCAATTTGATTGATTTCTTAATTGTGGCGAATTATTTGATCTAATATTTTGGAGTAATCATTTTTTCATTTTAAGATGACCAAACTAAAATCGTCTAATACTATAGCTAAACTTAAAAATACTGTCATGTCTCTATTAATCTTGATATTTGTATTGTTTATTTCTATCCCTCCTTCGCTTGCCGCAATTCTGCCTTCTGATTCTGCACCTCATACCTCAAATATAGCTGTTGACTCCAACTTGGCTGATACATTACCTTCAGTACCTACATCTATTGAATCTGAACCTGAACTTGAACTTGAAATTAACCCTGAAGTTAACCCTGAACTTTTTAATCCCAAACCTCTGTGTAGTGCTGGATGTAGGTATGATTTTCGTGAAGGTAAATGCAAATCAAACATACCAACAGCAAAATGCTAGAATAATGTCTACAATTTAGTGGTTGAAGAAGATTTTTTACCACAGTTTTTAGGTTGGCTAAGGTGAAATCGGCTACCTGGATGGTAACCAAGCCACTTATCATGTTTGTTGCTGTGATTGAAGAGCTGATTGAGGCAATGTTTAATGAAATTGTATTCGGTTTTTGATTGTAATGGTTATTGCACAAATCCCTGCATCTAGCAGCTCTTGAAAACCTCGCACCATTATTCACATTGTTCAGTGGCGCCAGTTGTGGTGCTTCCCCCCAAGGTCTGTCTCAGCTCAGAACCGCCATTATGAATAAGAGCAATTAACTATAATCGGTTTGGTGGTAGTGCTCTGAATAGGACACATTACGGCCCGCCCACTGCCACATCAGCAAACTGAGATAGCTGAGCTGTCAGCTCCGGCTAGGCCGGTTCTAGTGCTTCAGAGTTACACCACTCCACGGGATGATACTTTAAATACATACCACTCAATGGGAAGCCCTGCGGCCTCCAGCCACAACTCAATCCTTCAAAAAAATACAGTTGAAATTAATGGGAACAATGTACCACATTAACATGATCTTGTCCCAACATTCAACTTCTTCATCGGGGTTCCATTCTAGATAACTTATCTCCTGGTTTTCATTACTCCAGGCAGCCTTTTTCTTGCTGGGTTCTTCGGATATAATATATAACTTATAGGGCTGCCACTCCGGCGCTCTGAGATTGGCCTTGAGAGACGCTTCTAAATTATTTGGGGTTTGGCAGAAATGGTGATCCACAGATTTACAAAACTTTTCCGATTCCAAACAAGTTGCCTTTTGCGCTTCATGACCAATAGGAAGGTTAACAAATTTTCCATTTATCCACTCCGCTTGATAACCTATCGGCACTACATGAGTGCGTTGATCAGATAGAAAGTACACCGTTTCTCTCTCCAGTCTTTTGACCCCTAACACAGCGGGGGAATGGGTTTGAGTGCTTAAGGAGCTGGTGATCAGAGACATGAAATTGCTTAGATGGTGCTGATCGGGAAGCAACTGGATCACCAGCAGGCCTTCCGCTGCTCCGCCGATCAAGTATGAATGCCCCCCCCTAAGACCTTTGTTTCGCAGGTAAACCTCTGGCTTCATGCTCCTGACTCCTGACTGTCATGGGCCTGACATGGCCATGGCTTGCCCACCTGACGTAATTGCATGGAATCCCAGGCGTTTTGCAGAACCCCTGCCGCCTCAATACATTGAAACTGGTTTCTTTATACAACTACCTACAGTTTCATATATTTCACTCTCCCACTGCTACAACACCTAAATCACTCGGGTGGCGGCGGTGCCTGGGGCGGCTCCGGCAGCAGTTGGGTCAGCAGGCCCGCACCCATCAGCACAAAGCCCAGGCCGAGGGCCAGAGGGCGGTTCTGGGCCGCCGGGCCATCAAGCCAAGCAGCCGCCGCCAAAAAAGCGCCCCCTAGCAGCAGGCTGGGCAGCAGCACGATTCCCTTGGCGGTCCGATTAATTCCCATGGCGTCGTTCAGGCCGGCGAGCAAGGTTGGGGTTCTGCCAGCCCGGTGCCAATCATGGCGTCAGCCAGATCCTGAGGGGCGCCGCCATCAAGGCGACTGATCCTGGCCAAAAGCACCCCCTCGCGCTGGCCCAGGGGCCGCAGATTGACGCGGCTATGGCGCGGTAACTGCTGTCGCAACCACTCCATGGCCTGCAGCTGGGAATCCGGCGGCACATGCACGCAGGCAAGTTCGACGGCATAGCTGCGATTGCCATCGCCCAATTGCAATAAGGCCGGCCCACGCACCTGCAGAACCTCCGCCGCCGCCACCGGAGCCACCGCCAAGGAACAGGCCAACAAAAGGGCAAGGGCCATGGCGATCGGACCTCTCTTTAACCATGGCAGCGGGAACCATGGCAACGGGCTGAAACGTCTCAGAGCTTGGCTCCGCAGGTGGGACAGAACAGGTGGGCACTGGCGGTGGTATTGCCGCAGTGGTCGCAGTGGCGTTGGGTGTCGATGGCCAGCTCGGGATGGCTGGGTAAGCCCACCATCTGGGCATTGCTGGCACCCGGGGGAACCATGGGATAGCAGTTTTCGTTGCGACGCACCTTGACATCAATGAAGGCGGGACCGGGATGGGCCAGGGCCTCGGCCAATTGCTGCTTGAGGGTGGCGCGCTCGCTGATCAGCACTCCACGGACACCAAAGGCTTCCGCCAGGGCCTCAAAGTTGGGCATGCCCTGGGTCATGGCCGAGGCGGAATAGCGCTCCCCGTAGAAGCTTTCCTGCCACTGCCGCACCATGCCCTGCCAACCGTTGTTGATGACCACCACCTTGACGGGCAGCTGATATTGGCTGAGGGTGCCCAGTTCTTGGATATTCATCAGGATGCTGGCATCACCAGCCACGCAGACCACTTGGGCCTGGGGATAGGCCACCTGAACCCCCATGGCGGCTGGCATGCCGAAACCCATGGTACCCAACCCGGCGCTGCTGATCCAGTGGCGGGGGCCGGTGGCGAGGTACTGGGCAGCCCACATCTGATGCTGACCGACATCGGTGGTTATGTAGGCCTCCGGGGCCAATTCCCGCAGGGCAAGGAGCACCTCCTGGGGAGCTATCTCCCCTTCGGGCTCAGGAACCGTCAAGGGATAGTGGTGCTTCCAACTGGCAATCCGCTCGAGCCAGGCCTGGGTGCGGCCGCCGCAGGTCTCGCCAGCGGAGGCTGCCACCATGGCTTCGAGGGCCTCCTTGACATCGGCCACCAGGGGCACCTGGGGGGTGCGGTTCTTGCCGACCTCGGCCGCATCAATGTCGATGTGAATCACCTGGGCCCGAGGCGCAAAACTATCGAGGCGGCCGGTGACACGGTCATCGAAACGGGCACCGCAAGCGATCAACAGGTCGCATTCGGTAACGGCAAAGTTGGCATAGGCCGTGCCGTGCATGCCCAGCATGCCCACCGAAAGGGGGTGACGTTCGTCGAAGGCCCCCTTACCCATCAACGTGGTGGTGACCGGCAATTGGAAGCGTTCAGCCAGTTGATGCACCGCACCATGGGCGCCACTGCTGATGGCCCCGCCACCGACGTAAAGCAGAGGGCGACGGGAGTGGCGAATCAGTTCGAGGGCGGCGCTGATGGCCGCTGGCTCCACGGGCTGGGGTAAGGCAAAGCCGTTGGGGATGACGCTGCCTGGTGGCACCGGCACGTAGTCAAATTCTTCGACCCCCACATCCTTGGGAATGTCGATCAGCACGGGCCCCGGCCTGCCACTGGCGGCAATCAAGAAAGCCTGGGCCACGATGCGGCCGATCTGAGCCGGATCGCGCACCACCCAGGAGTGCTTCACAATCGGCATGGTGATGCCGAAGATGTCCGTTTCTTGGAATGCATCGGTGCCGATCGCGGCCCGGGGCACCTGGCCGGTGATCACAACCATGGGCACCGAATCCATCTGGGCCGTGGCAATGCCGGTGACCAAGTTGGTGGCTCCGGGCCCCGAGGTGCCAAAGCAGACCCCCACCTTGCCCGAAGCGCGGGCATAGGCATCGGCGGCATGGGCACCACCCTGTTCATGGCGCACCAACACGTGCTTCAACCAGCCCCGGGCTTCCGCCTTGTGCAGTTCGTCGTAGATCGGCAGGATGGCGCCGCCGGGATAGCCGAACACATCCTTGACGCCATGCAGATGCAGGGCATGCATCAAGGCGTAACCACCATTGACCCTTTGGGCCACTCCGCCCCTCACCGGCACCGGTTCGTGCCGCAAGGATTGGGGCAAGCGGGAATCGGAGCTAGTAACCGTGGAGTGGACTGGTGTAAGCGTCACGGCGGGGAAGGGGCGGTAGTACCGAAGAAGGCGGCGGCTTATTGAAACGTTCCAACCTTAGGGGGCGAACCCATCCTTGGGGCCTGGAACCGACGACTGGCGGCCATGGCCCGCAACACCCGGGCGGGATCGAGCCAGGCGCCCCGATAGCGAATCCCCCAATGCAGATGGGGGCCGGTGCTGCTGCCGGTCATGCCCACATGGGCAATCGTCTGGCCCGTGCGCAGCCGCTGACCCACCTGGAGCTGGACCGCCCCGCTCTGATATGTGGAGCCACTGACACTGCCAGCTAGGTGGCAGTAGGTGTGCTCATAGTCCCCGGAGCGAATCACCAGCCCATTGCCGCACCCCCCGCCCTGGAGTACCTCTACCAGCACACCGCTCCACCAATTGCGCACCGGGGAACCGAGCGGGGCAGCGATGTCCAGTCCGTAATGGGGACGCATCCCGCCATCGACCGGATGGATGCGCAGACCGAAACCACTCGTATAACCGGCGAAGACCTGCACCGGGAAAGTGGCCCGCAGCCAGGCTTCACGGCCAGAGGCCCCAGCCGGGCCAGGGGCCGCGACCAGGCCCATAATCAAGGCCATGGCCAGGGGACGCATGGTAACGGGACACCGCCCGATTGCCAGCTCAGAGCAGTCCCAGAGCATGGAGGGGCCCACGGCCGCTGATCAGTTCGAGCAGAAAAGCGGAGAAGCCCACCATGGCCAAACGTCCGTTCCAAACCTCCGAACTGTTGTTCCAACCCCAGGCCCACTTGTCCTGGGGATACAACTTGACTTTGGTGGGTAGCTGGGCGGCCTGATCCAGGTTCACCTCGGGACCCTCAAGGGCCGCCACCACCAGGTCGGCGAGGCCCGCGATGAAGGTGGGATCGGTATCGAGGGCCGGGACCCGCAGAAAATGGTGAATGCCCGACTCCTCGGCGATTTCCCTGTATTCCAGGTCAATCTCTTCCAGGGTTTCAATGTGTTCGCTCACGAAGCTGATCGGCACGACCACCAGGTCCTGAACCCCGTCACTGCCTAGCTGGCGCAGGGCATCATCGGTGTAAGGCTTGAGCCATTCCACCGGGCCTACCCGGCTCTGATAAGCAAGGGTGTGGGGGTTGGCATGGCCCAGGTCCCGCTGCAAGCGCTGCAGGATCAGGGAGACGCAGGCCTCAATTTCGCTTTGGTACGGATCGCCAGCTTCCTCCACATAGCTCTTTGGGACCCCATGGGCGCTGAAAAAGATGTGGGCCCGAGCCGGATCGGAAGCGACCCGGACCTGGCCGCCGATCAGGCCAGCCATGGCAGCGATGTAGCCGGGGTGGTCGTACCAACTGCGGATGCAGCGAAGCGGCAGCCGATTGAAGGCCGGGTCAGCCTGACGCAACCGCTTCAACTCACGAAAACTGGAGCCGCTGGTGCTGATCGAGAACTGGGGATAGAGGGGTAACACCACCACTTCCTCGATGCCATCGGCCTTGATGTCGGCCACGGCGGATTCGGTGAACGGATGCCAATAGCGCATCGCTACGTAGGTGGTGGCCTCCACTCCCCGCTCCCGGAGAGTGCTCTGCAGGGCCCGAGCCTGATGTTCGGTGATGCGGCGCAGGGGGGATCCGCCCCCGATCGAGCGATAGGCCGCCTTGGATTTGCCACTGCGCAAGGTGCTGATCAGCCAGGCGAGGGGCTTTTGCAGCAGGGGCGTGGGCAGGCGGATGATTTCGGGATCCGCAAAAAGGTTGTACAGAAACGGACCCACGTCTTCGATCCGTTCAGGACCGCCGAGGTTCAGCAACAGCACGCCGACCCTGGCCATGCCCTCATTTTCAGTGCGAGAGGCCGAGCGTAACGCCAGCCTCCCTCGGCCTGCCAATTCCACCCAGCCCCCCTGGCCAGGGGGCTGGGCAGCCGATACGGTCCACCCCTGCCCCCGATGCCATTCCTGCCCCCCCCCATCGAACCTTCCCTGGCGGCTGCGGTGCGCCACCACAACGGCCTGTTGGCGGCCGAAGGTTGTGCCCTGCGCCTGGAGATCCGCGGCGGCCGGCTGGGACTGCGGGGCCCCTTGCCCGACCGCCTTGGAGCCGGGCAGGCGCAGGTCCAACGGCTCAGCCTGGGGTTAACCGCCAGCCCAACCGGCCTGACGATCGCCCTGGAGCGGCTGGCAAGGCTGCGTCAGGAGCTGGCCTCAGGGCGCTTTCAATGGCACGAATGGAAGCGCGCCAGCACCAGCGCCGTTGCGGGGGGGCCTGGCGGTGGTGGCGCCATTGCCGGGGGCCTGGCGTTTCGGCCCCTGGCCGAACAACTCGAGGCGTTTGAGGTCGCATTTCGCAACGATCCGAAGCGCCGACGCCGGCCGGCCGGCAGTCGCAGCACCTGGGCCGCCGCCTACCGGCCCTACTTGCGGCGCCTGGCCGCCCTCGCAGGCGAGCAGCGCCCAAGCCGCCTCGATGCGGATTTACTGGTTGAGGTGCTCGAAAGTTATGAGCTCTCCAGCCGCAGCCGCCAACAGTGCGGAGTGGCCCTGGCGGCCCTGGCCCGTCACCTGCAACTGGAGCTGCCCGACGACTGGCGAGACCGGGCGGCGGGCTATGGGTTGCACCTCACACGTTTTCGTCCCCTGCCCACGGACAGCCAGATCCTGGAGCTGGTGCTGCAGATCCCCAATCCCCGCTGGCGCCTGGCCTATGGCCTGATGGCCACCTATGGATTACGCAACCACGAGGTATTTTTTTGCGATCGCAGCGCCCTGGCTCCCGGGGCCGATCGGGTGCTGAGGGTGCTGCCGACCAGTAAAACCGGCGAGCACCAGGTCTGGCCCTTCCAGCCCGAGTGGATCGACCATTTCGAGCTGGGACGGATCGGACGGGAGCCAAATGCCTTGCCCATCGTGAACCTGGATCTGCGCCGCACCACTTTGCAACAAGTGGGCCGCCGGGTGGCCGAACAATTTCGGCGCTACGGGCTGCCCATCACCCCCTACGACCTGCGCCACGCCTGGGCCGTACGCACCATCCACATCGGTCTGCCGGACACGGTGGCTGCCCGCATGATGGGCCACTCCGTGGCCATCCATACCCGCACGTACCACCACTGGATCACCCGGCGAGATCAACAACAGGCGGTGGATGCGGCCTTGGCCCGGCGAGCCGGCTGATGGCACTGCCCCCGGCCACAGTGGCGGGATCGACGCCCCTGGCCCCATGAGCGAGACCACCCCCCCTGATCCCTCGGCGCTCCCAACCGCCCCCCCCAGGCCGGGGGTGGATCCTTCCCTGGACCAGCAGGCCGCCACGATTGGTCCCGGCGGATCCCTGGCCCCGGAGACCGACCCGGAGGCCTACCGACGCCGCATGGAACGCCGCCGCGACGTGCAACAACGACGCGTGGAAGCCCGCGATCTGGAGAAGGGGCTGGTGCTGGTGTTCACCGGGGAAGGCAAGGGCAAGACCACCGCCGCCCTGGGCCTGGTGTTACGCACCCTGGGCCATGGCGAGCGGGCGGCGGTGGTGCAATTCATCAAAGGAGGGTGGCAACCCGGTGAGGCCAAGGCCCTGGCCCACTTCGGCGATGCCTTGGCCTGGCATGCCCTGGGGGAAGGCTTCACCTGGGAGACCCAGGACCGCGAACGGGACCGGGAGCTGGCCCAGGCGGCCTGGCAGCGGTCCCTTGCCTATCTGGCCGATGGGCAGCGCAAGCTGGTGGTCCTGGATGAAGCCAACGTGGCCCTCAAGCTTGGCTACCTCGATCTCGCCCAGGTGCTCGAAGGGCTCGATTGCCGCCCCCCCCTCACCCACGTGGCCTTGACAGGGCGGGGAGCACCCCCTGAGCTCTTGGCGAGGGCCGACCTGGTCACCGAGATGCGGGCCGTGCGCCACCCCTTCCGGGAACAGGGGGTAAAAGCCCAGGCAGGCATTGAGTACTGAGGCGATTCCAGGGAAACCGGGCCCCGCGTCACGGGGCCAACCAGCAGGGGTTGCTACTGTTCGAGTGAAGGTGGAGATCGATGGCTTACCGGCGTGTGCTTCTCAAGCTGAGCGGCGAGGCGTTGATGGGGGATCAGGGTTACGGGATCGATCCCGCCATCGTCCAGTCCATCGCCCGCGATGTCGCCGCCGTTGTGGCCAAAGGCACCCAGCTGGCCATCGTTGTGGGCGGCGGCAACATTTTTCGCGGCCTCAAGGGATCGGCCGCCGGCATGGACCGTGCCACCGCCGATTACGTCGGCATGCTGGCGACGGTGATGAATGCCATCACCCTGCAGGATGGCCTCGAACGGGCCGGGGTACCGACGCGGGTCCAGAGCGCTATTTCTATGCAGGAAGTTGCGGAGCCCTATATCCGCCGCCGGGCGATTCGCCACATGGAAAAGGGTCGGGTGGTTATTTTTGCTGCCGGTACCGGCAACCCTTTCTTCACCACAGACACTACGGCAGCCCTTCGGGCCGCCGAAATCAACGCCGATGTTGTTATGAAAGCCACCAAAGTTGATGGTGTTTACGACAAAGATCCCGCCAAACACACCGACGCCAAGCGCTACGAAAGCCTCACATTTCTTGAGGTTCTTAGCGACGAACTCGAAGTTATGGACTCTACTGCCATTGCCCTCTGCAAGGACAATGCCATTCCGATCCTTGTTTTTGATGTCTTCGGCAGCGGCAACATTGGTCGGGCCGTTGCCGGCGAAGACATCGGCACCCGCATCACCTCGGCCCCCATTTAATCTCCCACTCCATTAAGCAGGAATCCCATGGATCTGGAAGCCAGCATGCGCAAATCGGTGGAAGCCACCCTGCGCAACTTCAACACCATTCGCACCGGTCGGGCCAACCCCAGCTTGCTTGACAAGATCTTGGTCCCTTATTACGGCGCCGACACCCCCCTGAAATCCCTCGCCACTCTAGCCACCCCCGATTCCCAGACCATTCAGATTCAGCCCTTCGATGCAGGCTCTATTGGGCTGATCGAAAAAGCCATCGGCATGAGCGATCTGGGGTTGACGCCCAACAATGACGGCAAGGTCATCCGCATCAACATTCCCCCGCTCACGGAAGACCGGCGCAAGGATCTTTGCAAGCTGGCCTCCAAATATGCCGAAGAAGGCAAGGTGGCCCTACGCAATCTGCGTCGCGATGGCATCGACCAGATCAAGAAACAGGAAAAAGACACCGAACTCTCGGAAGATCAGAGTCGCGATGAACAGGACAAAATCCAGAAATTAACAGATCGTTTCATCAGCGAACTTGAGAAGCACTTGGCTGACAAGGAGACCGACATCCTCAAGGTCTGAGCATGACGCTCGACGCCGACGTCATTGTGCTTGGGGCGGGACCGGCCGGATCGGCTGCTGCCTTCCATCTGGCCGCCCGGGGAAGGCGGGTGATTCAGCTCGAAAAGGAAGGTCCCGGTCGGGGCAAACCCTGCGGCGGTGGCATGGCCGCCTCCGTGCAGCAGTGGTTTCCCTTTGACCTGCACCCCGCCGTAGACCAGGTGATTCGTCAGGTGCGGTTCACCTGGTGCCTGGAAGATCCGGTGGTGGCCGAGTTGCCCGGTGATGCACCCTTCTGGATCGTGCGCCGCCGGGTGCTCGACGACTTTCTGGCCCGCCAGGCCGCCGATCGGGGAGTTGATCTGCGCTACGGGCGCACCGCCACGGTCCTCAGCCGCCAGGGCGACCGTTGGCAAGTGACCGATGGCCAGGGCCAGCAGCTGGAAGCCCGGGGCCTGGTGATCGCCGATGGCTCCGGCTCCCGCTTCGCCGCCGACCTGGGCCTGGGGCCAGCCCGCCCCCGCTATGCCGCCACCGTCTCGGTCGAAGTGGAGGGAACGCCGATGTCTGCGGATGTGGCCCACTTTGAGTTTGGCCTGGTGCACCACGGCTTCTGTTGGGCCTTCCCCCGCAGCGGCGGGTACAGCATCGGCGTGGGCACATTCATCGGCCAACAAGAGGCTGATGCCAATGCGGTTTTGGCCCGCATGTTGCCAAGCCTGGGGCTCGACCCGGCAGCGGGCGAACGACGCCCTGGGCAATTGCGGATCTGGGATGGCCACCACCCGCTGCACGGGGATGGGGTGGTGGCCGTTGGGGACGCCGCTTCCCTCTGTGATCCTTTTCTGGCGGAGGGTCTCAGGCCCTCCCTGCGCAGTGGCTGCGTCGCCGCCAGGGCCATGGACGATTGGCTGGCCGGCGACAATCTGGCCTTGGCCGGCTACAGCCAGACGATGCGAAGGGAGTGGGGCGATTCGATGGCCTGGGGTAAAAGAATTGCCCAGGTCTTCTACCGAGTCCCCAGGGTGGGCTATCAGCTAGGCATCAAACGGCCCACCGCCCCCCAACGCATTGCCCAAATCCTCTCGGGCGAAATGGGCTATGGCGATATCGCCCAGCGGGTGATCCGCCGCTTGCTGTTCCAGCGGGGCTAGACCCTCCCTGGGCCCTAGCCGCTAATGCACCCCTTGAGATGGCGCAACCGTTGATCGATGGAGGCCAGAAGCTCAATTGCGAACATCGGTGATTCCTGTACCGCAAACAGAAACTTCTCGCGATTCATCACCAGCAGACGACAGGCCGTGACGGCACGGGCATCACCAAAGCGGCGGTGCTCCTGGGTCACCAGGGCTCCGGCTCCAAAGACATCACCAGCATTGATGAGCTCTTTACCTTCCGAGTCATTCCACGAGAGCTCGACCTGGCCTTCCAGGAGACCAAACATGCATTCTCCAGACTCTCCAGATCGAAAGATCACCGATCCAGGTTCAAAATCCATGACCTCGCCCGAGCTAGCGAGGGCTCTCATGGTGTCCAGGGCATTCACGGCAGGCAATCGGGAGGGGAGGGCACTGAGACTTTAAAGACGTTTGGCCGGCCCTACTCCACTTCCCCCTCCAATTGCCATTGGAATCGAATTCAGCGCCGGATCGCCAGGGGAGCCCCCAGGCCGCCGCGGACGTCGTCGGGCACTAGCCGACCATCCTTATCCGTATCGAGGGCGTCAAAAACTGCGTCACTACCTACCCATTCCTCGCGAGTAATACAACCATCGCCATCGAGATCGTTCAACAGAAAAATCTCATGAACGGCATGGTTAAATGCCGCTCCCCCCTCAATCACCGCCAATCTATGGGCTAATTGGGCCTCCAGGGTTTCGATCGCCTTGGAAAAACCGCGAATACCCTCATCCAGTTTTTCACTGGCCATCTGGTCCGCCGCCATCATCGTCTCAAACATCTCCTGATCGACGTGAATGCGATCCGGACATGGGCCAGGTTTGGTGGCATCCAGCTTGCGCTGCAACACCCCTTCGCTTTTGCGCAACTTATCCATCAAAGCCGGTGAGATTGTCAATAAATCGCAACCTGCAAGCTCGATGATTTCATCGATGTTGCGAAAGCTGGCACCCATAACCTCGGTGGCATAGCCGTAGGTTTTGAAATAATTGAAGATTGCGGTGACCGATAGGACCCCCGGGTCCTCGGGACCCGGATAACTGTCGCGCCCGGTGGATTTTTTATACCAATCCAGAATGCGACCCACAAACGGCGAGATCAGGGTGACACCTGCCTCCGCACAGGCTACCGCCTGGGAAAAGCCAAACAGCAGGGTTAGATTGCAATGAATGCCATCCTTTTCCAGCCGTTCCGCCGCCTTGATCCCCTCCCAGGTCGAAGCAATCTTGATCAACACCCGCTCCTTGCCAATGCCCGCCTGCTGGTAAAGGGCAATCAGCTTGTGGGCCTTTGCAATTGTGGCTTCGGTGTCGTAACTGAGGCGGGCATCCACCTCCGTGGAGACCCGGCCCGGCACGATCTTGAGAATCTCCTTGCCAAAAGTGACGCTGATTTCATCAAGGGCTTCCATTACCACATCCTCCGCCGCCGCCTCCCTACCGATGACCTGGCGCGATTCCCGCAGCGAACGGTCAATCAGTTCGTTGTAGGCCGGGATCTGGGCCGCAGCCAGGATGAGAGAGGGATTGGTGGTGGCATCCCGAGGAGTGAACTGGCGGATCGCGTCAATTTCGCCGGTGTCGGCCACCACGACCGTCATGGCGGCCAGTTGGTCAAGCAGATGGGCCATGGAAAAGAAGCCGTACAGAATCACTGACCTGGGCCAAACCTACCCACGCCAAGGGCTTGTCCAAAGCTCCTGAACTGACGCTTGAGCGAATCCGTACAGGAGGCCTTCAGCCCTTGCGGGGGGGGATGGCGGCTGGGGTGGGCGGCACCGGTTTACTTGGGGCGACCTTCTCCAGAACCAACAAGGCTTCGACAATCTGACGGGCAACCGGAACAGCGACAGTGGCCCCATAGGCGTTTCCCCCCTGGGGCTCATCGACCACCACCAGCACCACGTAGCGCGGGTCCTCAATGGGCAACACCGCGACGAAGCTACAAATTCGAGCCCCCGGGATGTAGGTGCCGTTATGGGCCTTCTGGGCCGTACCCGTTTTGCCACCGAGCCGATAGCCAGGGATCTGCAGGGCTTTGCCGCTGCCCTTCTGCACCACGGTTTCCATCCATGCCAACACCTGTTTGGTGACAGCGGGATCGAGCAGGGGGACGCCGGTGCGAGCCTCCGAAGCGGCCAACCCCTCCCCTGATCGCAAGCCACGGGTGATGTGGGGACTAACCAGGCGACCGCCATTGACCAACATGCCGTGCAGTTGCAGCAGCTTCAGGGGCGTCAACGAGAAGCCCTGGCCAAAGGCGGCGGTGGCCGGTTCGATGGCGCCGCCGGTGAAATCTGAGCGGCTCTTGAGCTGGCCAGCCACGGCACCGGGCAGGTCCGTGTCGGGCACCTCATCAATGCCGAGCACATGGAGCCATTGCCAGAAAGCCTGCCGCTTGAGCCGGCCCATGACCTCCACCATGCCGACATTGCTGGAAACCTGGAGCAGCGTCGGCAAATCGATGACCCCATTGGCCCGCCGATCGGCATTGAAGATCGGCCAGCCACCAATGCTGAGCTGGCCGACGTCATTGACCGTGGAATTGGCATCGATCGCCTTTTCCTGCAGGGCCAAGGCGAGGTTGATCGGCTTGAAGGTGGACCCCGGTTCGTAGAGATCTTGCACCGACCATTCGCGGAACAGACTCGGGTTGTATTTCCAAAAACTGTTGGGGTCGTAACTGGGGCTGGAGGTAAGGGCCAGTATTTCGCCGTTGCGGGCATCCATCACCAGTGCAGCGCCACGCTTGGCGTTCCACTGCTTGACTTGACGGGCCAGGGCCTGCTGGGCCACCTGCTGCAACCTGGAATCCAGGGTCAGCTGCAGACGCAAATCGTCGCCGTAGAGGGAACCGGGCTGCAACCCATCGGGCAAGGGGGTTCCGTCGGCGCCGCGGCGCATGGTCACGGCGCTTTCCTGGCGCCGAAGTTCGCTGTCGCGGCTTTGTTCGAGTCCCGCCTGAGGCACCCTCTCCGAATTGAGGAAGCCGACCACATTGGCGAAAAGGGATCCCTGGGGATAGATGCGCTGGGGATAGGCCTGCAGGTCGAGCCCGCTAATGCCAAGGGCCCGAACCCTTTGGGCGGTTTCCGGATCCAGGCCGGTGGCCAACTTGACACCGCTGCGCCTGTCCCCAAAACGTTCGAGCAGATCCCTCTCGGGCAGGGCCAGGACCTGGGCCAGGCGGGCGGCCACATCGGCCACGGGGCGCACCCCCTGGGGCGGATCGCCCGGAAAATTGAAATAGCGCGGATGGGCCCAGAGCACGAAACGCTCTTCATCAAGGGCCACCAAACGTCCGGTGCGATCGACGATCGTGCGGCGGATCCCGATCGGTTTGGTGGTGTGGGTTTGGATCTCCCTGGCTTTGGCCCGCAGCCGATTGCCATCTATCAATTGCAACCAGGCCAGACGGAAACCCAGCCCTGCCAAAGCAGAAACCAGGACCAGAAACACCAGGATCAACCGGTGACTGGTCTGGGGTGGCTGGGCCCGGACGCGGGGATGACGGGGCCTGGGTGCGGATCCGCGCTGGCTGACGCTGCGCAGCTCCGAACGGCCCGCCCCCCCGGGGGGATGGCGCCGCCCGGTGGTGGAGCGTGCCATCAGTACCCTGCGGGCACGGGGCCCATCCTCAGGCGAGCCAAGAGGCCCGGCCTCAGGACGGCGGAGTCTCCCGGGGCCGACAGATGAATCAGCTTTTCGCTACTCGTGGGCACCAAAAGCCCCGGGCGACCAGCGACGCCCAGGTGGTGCTGCTCAAGGACGGCCGCAGATTGCTGCAGGCGGTGCTCCAGCGACTTGGAGGCTTCTAGTCGCTGAAAGCTACTGGCCCACTGGTTCTGCCAGTAGACGGTCAACCCACCTAGGGCCAACGTCGACAGGCCCAATCCAAGCAGGGCACCGGAGGTGACCCGATGCAGATCCGCCAGGAGGGGCGACTGCCGCTCCACCGGTCTGGCGGTAAGGGATTCACGCAAAATCGCCGAGGCCTTGCGCAGGGGTCTGAGGGCGCTTGGGTCGCCGCCAGAGCCCTGGCTCCTCGCTCGGCGGCCGCCCTTGCGCCGGGGGGGCTGGGGTTGGGACAGGGTGGCAACCACGGAAAGTCCACCGAAGCATTGATGTGCAAGTGAACCACCCGAGGCCCCCGGGGGCAAGCCGCCGTCAACCAGCCAGGGAAATCAGGTTGATGAAAGTCAGGGCATTCCAGAAACCATGCATGAAGACACCAGGGGCCAGGCGCCCCGTACGCCAACGCAGCAAGCCAAGGCCAACGCCCAGCACAAACAGGGGGACCAGCTCCCCCAGGCTGAGGTGGGCCAGGGCGAAGACCGCCGCACTGGCCAACACCGCCCCGAGCCCGCCCAGCCGCGGCGCCAATACCGGCAACAGCACCCCCCTGAACAGGGTTTCCTCAAATAAGGGAGCAAGCACCGTGGCAGTGAAGCCCAGGCAGAGCAAAGCGACCCGGTCGCCGCTGTGGAAAACCAATTCCAACAATGGATTGCTGCCCCCCGGTTCACTCCAAACCAAACTGAGCAGCCAGCTGGCCAAGGCCACCAGGGGCATCACCATTAACAGGGCGCCGATGGCTTCAGTCAGGGCCTTGAACAGGGGCCGCCAACGCCATTGCAACCAGCCCCCATCAGGGGCCTGCCGGCCCCGCAACAACAGATGCAGGATCAGCAGGGGCGCCAGCATCAATAACAGGTACTGGATCAGCACCTGCAGGCCCTGGGCCGGGGCGGGCGCCAGGGTTATTTTCTGCACCAGCGCCTGAGTGGGGCCTTGCAGCAGGGCCGGCAGCAGCACCTCCCCCACAAGCACGAACCCCCCCGCAATCAGCAAGGTGACATCCACGGCGGAAAGCAACGGACCCTGGAGAGGGGGCGCCGGCGCCAGTTGACCGCGGTAGAGGCGCCAGAGCTGGCGCAGCAGCAAAATCCCGCCAACGATCATCAAAACCGCGGGCAGCACGCTGATCCCCAGCCACTGGATCTGCAGATGGCGGCGTTGGCGCTGGGCTGGGCAGCCGCTGGCAGGCCCCCCGAGCCGCTCACAGGTCAGCTGCTCAAGCATCGGCTCCTGGCCCCAAGGGGCCAGCAACTTGGCGCGCTCGCCGGCCGCCACGGGCTGGCCCCGCAGCAGGGCCTTGAGCAGGGGCTGGCGGGCCCCATCCACCTGGTCCAGCAACCCGGTGACCGAGGCGGTAAGGGCTCGCGTCGGGTCCGTTGCCGTCGCTGAATCCAGCAGGGCCATCTCCAGGCTTTGCACGGCACTGGCGCCCTGGCCCGATGCCTTGATCTGGCGATCCAGCTCCTGGCTCAAGGCACCCCGGGGATCGTCGCCCACCAGCACGGCCCGCCAAGGGGCCGGCAGTCCCTCCGCCGCCAGGGCAGCCACCTCCATCTGGCGCACTCCGAGGGCATCCAGCACCGAAGGTCGCTCCAGGCTGCCCAGCAATCCCTCGGTCCACAACACCAGGCTGAGGGCCAGGGCCAGCAGGGCCAGCAGCCGTTTCCAGTAGGGGCTTGCCAGCGGGATGCCTGGATCAGGACGCGGCATAGGTGGGGGACCAGACAACCGCAGGGCCTCGGGAAACAAGCGTGAGGATTGTCTCGCGCCGGCTGATGGCGAAGGCCTGGCTGGGCCCCCTCCCATACGATGGCGCCACTACCCCAAGTGGCCGTGTCCCTTCGTCTCGTGCTGGTTCGCCATGGACTCAGCAGCTTCAACCTGGAGGACCGCATCCAGGGCCGGGACGACCTTTCCAGCCTCACGGACACCGGGCGCGCACAGGCACGCTCCTGCGGCCTCAGCCTGCAGGAGGTGTTATTCACCAAGGCCCTGTCTTCCCCCCTCAGCCGCGCCCGCCACACCGCCGAAGAGCTGCTGGCGGCCCAGGGCCATGGCGTCAGCCACGAGCTGGACGACGACCTGCTGGAGATCGACCTGGAGCCCTGGAGAGGCTGGACGCTCAGCGAACTCGTCCAGCGGGCACCAGAACTGGAGGCAATCTGGCGCCATCGCCCCGCCGATCTGGAGCTTGAACGGGCCGATGGCCGGCGCTATCGGCCCTTGCCCGAGTTGATGGACCAGGCCGGCCGCTTCGTCGATCGCCTGATCGGCCAGCACGGCGATGCCCTCAACGCCCCCAGCGTCACTGACAGTGTGCTGGTAGTAGGGCACAACGCCATTCTGCGGGTCTTGGTGCTGCAGCTACTCGGCTTGGGTTTGGAGGGCTTTCGGCGGATTCGGCTGGACAATGCCTCAATTTCAGTCTTAAACCTGAGCCGACGGGCCGACGGCAGTCTGGATGTCCAGATCGAGTCCCTCAACGGCACCTCCCACCTCGACGCCCCCCTGCCCCGCCGCACCGCCGGTCCCCGGCTGCTGCTGGTGCGCCACGGCGAAACAGACTGGAACCGCCAGGGGCGCTTCCAGGGGCAGATCGACATCCCCCTCAACAGTCGGGGGTTGGAACAGGCCCAGGCGGCGGCTGAGTTTCTGGCCCCAATTCCGATTCAGCGGGCCTACACCAGCACCATGGCCCGTCCCCGCCAAACTGCCGAGGCCATTTTGGCCTGCCATCCCCACGTGCCTTTGGTGAGCACCCAGGGTCTGCGGGAGATTGGCCACGGCCACTGGGAGGGCCGCTTGGAAAGCGAAATCGCCAGCCACTGGCCCGAGTTGCTGGCCGCTTGGAAAAGGGCCCCGCAAACCGTGCAGATGCCCGAGGGTGAAAATCTGCAACAGGTGTGGGACCGCTCCCTGGAGGCCTGGCAGCGGATTGTGCGCAGCCTCGACAACGACGAAACCGCTTTGGTGGTGGCCCATGATGCTGTCAACAAGACCCTGATTTGCCACCTTCTCGGCCTTGAACCCCGCCACATCTGGGCCGTGAAGCAAGGCAACGGTGGAGTCACGGTGATCGATTACCCCAACGGTGCCGAAAGCCCTGCCGTGGTCACCAGCATGAATCTGACCCGTCATCTGGGCGGCGTGCTGGATCGAACCGCCGCCGGAGCCCTTTGATCCGGCTGATGCCCCCATGAGCGACCCGCACCTGCTGTTGCACCGGGTCAACCTGATGGAGGGCCCGGGACGCCCGGCCAGGATTGTGGATGCCCTGATCAGCGGCCAGCGGCTGCGGGCCCTGGCCGAACCTGGGACCCTGCAAGTGCCCTTGCAGGGCCGCTGCCAATCCCTCGATGCCCAAACCTGCTGGCTGGCACCTCCGCTGGTCGATCCCCACAGCGTCCTGGAGGACCCCTACCTGGGCCGGGCCGAAACCCTGATAAGCCTCCAGGCCGCCGCCGCTGCGGGGGGCTACGGCACTGTGGCGCTACTGCCCTGGGCCAGGGCCTGGAGGGACCGGCCCGAGCGGCTGGTGGGCCTGGGCTGGCCGGCCCCGATGCAGCTGCACCTTTGGGGCAGCTTCTGCCTCGAAGGCCAGGATCGGGACCTGGCCGGCCATGGGGACCAGTTGGCGGCCGGTGCAATCGGCCTGGCTGCAGGGGACAGCCTGCCCCCCCTGGGACTGCTGGAACGGGGCCTGAGCCTGGCGGAAATGGCCGACAAGCCCATCCTGCTGCCGGTGAGGGACGACACCCTCTGCCGAGATGGGTTCGTGCGCGAACGGGTGGAGGCGTTGCGGGCGGGCTGGCCGGTGGACCCTGCCCTCAGCGAAATTCTGCCCCTGCAAACCTTGCTCACCCTGGCGGGCCGCCTACCCCAAGCCAAACTGCGGCTGATGAATCTCTCCACCGCCGAAGGGGTTTCCCTGCTGCGCCACCACCAACCCCACCACCCCCTGACCAGCATCTGCTGGTGGCACCTGATCAGCGACAGCAGTGCTCTGGAGTTGGCGGATGAGGGCTGGAAACTGGTTCCCTCCCTTGGGGGTCCCGGTGACCGACGGGCCCTGATCCAGGCCTTGGCCGAGGGCGTCATCAGCGCCGTGGCGGTTCACCACCAGCCCCTCGATGCGGAAGAACAGCTCTTGCCCCTGGACCAGCGCCCCGGGGGCCTGGCGGGCCATGGCCTGGTCCTGCCCCTGCTTTGGCAGGAACTGGTGTGTGGTCACGGCTGGGAGCCAACCCTTTTGTGGGAAAGGCTTTGCTGGGGTCCCGCCCGTTTTCTGGGAGTTGGGGAAGAGTCCCTGCTGCCCGGCAGCCAACGTTGGCTGCTGTTTGATGCCGAAAAGTGCTGGCTCTGGCAAGCCCAGAAAGCAGAGTCATTGGCGGCGAACCAGCCCTGGCTCGAGCGGGCCATGGTGGGTCAGGTGGTGGCCAGCGGACTCACTGCTGCGACTGAGTGGTTGGTCCCAGGCTTCCCATCTTGTTGAGGGGATAGAAGCGCCAGAAGGCTCGCCCGATAATCTCGCTCTGGGGCAGAAAGGGACCACCTGGCCAAAAGCGGCCATCCCAACTATTGCCCCGGTTGTCGCCCAGCACCAGCACATGGTTCGCGGGGACCACTACATCAAGGGGGCGGCAAGGGCCGACCCCCTGGGCATTCACCGGGCAGGGGGTATTGACGTAGGGCTCTTCAAGCCTCTGGCCGTTGATGGACACCCGGCCGCGGGGATCCACAGCCACCCGCTCGCCGGGAAGGCCGACAACCCGCTTGATGTAGGCATCGCAGGCAGGCTGCTGCAGACCCTCCAGGGAACCGATGACAGGAATGTTGACCAGAAGGCAGGTGAGGGGACCCCGCCGGGGCTGCTGGGCGCTCAGCACCGGGTCGAAGTGGTGGGGGGCATGGAAAACAATGATTTCGCCACGCTGGGGCGCCCGGCCCCTAAAGCTCAGCTTTTCCACCAGCAGGCGATCCTGGAGCTGGAGACCCGGCAGCATCGATCCGGATGGGATGTAGCGGGCCTCAAGCAAAAACTGGCGGATCCCCAGGGCCACGGCCAGGGTCAACAACAGGCTGCGCCAGAAGGCCCATGGGTTTTCAGGCTCTTCCTCCCGATCATGTCGCCTGGATCTGGAGAGATGAACCCTGGTGTCTGGTGCTTCGACAGCGGGGGAATGGGCCTGGGATTCCTTCGGGCTCAAGGCACTCCGTCAGGTGGGTCGGTGGTCAAGCCAGAGTAGGCACTCCCCTGCCGCCAGGCTCCCATGGCTCGCCCCCGCTGGCATGACGCCCTGCCGGTACCGGCCCATCGCTTTGGGCGGAGCTGGGATCGCTTTGTGGCGATCTGGGCGACCATCAACCTGCTGTGGGTGTTCTTCGACCTCAGCTATGTGCCGCTGAGGACCTTCTGGCTGCAACGCAATCTTTATCCAATTCCTTCGGCACCCCTCGCCCTGCCGCTGCGCTTCCTGCCTGATGTGACGCCCTGGATGGACCCGATCAAGGGCATTGAGCCCCACCGGGAAACCCAGGCCTACCAGCGCAGTTTCCAAGAGCTGGACCAGGCCATGCTCCAACCCGCCCCTCCCGGAGCCCCCCTCGCTCTCTCGCCGGACCAGATCCGCCTGTTGCGGCGCCAGATCCGTCTCAACGAGCAGATGATCGATACGAATCCCTTTGAAGCGACCGGGGCCTCAGGCACCCTGGAAAAAATCAAATTCCGCCTGCGCAACCGGGCCAATCTCGACTCGGCCAAGGAGTCCGCCGCCCAATTGCTTGATCCCGATCGGCTAAACAGTCAACTCTGGCAATCGGAGCGCCGCTTCTGGAACAAGGAGGTGCTGCCCCTGGTGGCCACCAACTACTGGCGATCGATCGACAACAACGGCCGGCCAACGGACCACTTTTGGCGCTACGACCTGGTGCTGTTCCAGAGCGTCTTTCTCTTCGACATTCTGCTGCGGGCGGTGCGACTGCGGCGCCGTCTGCCTGGTCTGAGCTGGAATCAGGCCCTGCT
Source organism: Cyanobium sp. (assembly GCA_044359075.1). Lineage (GTDB taxonomy): Bacteria > Cyanobacteriota > Cyanobacteriia > PCC-6307 > Cyanobiaceae > Cyanobium. The sequence goes on from JBIKMU010000013.1 coordinate 56,925, forward strand.
GCGGCGCTGGATCGATCTGCCCCTGCTGCTGCCCTTCTGGCGCTGGCTCCGGGTGGTGCCGGTCCTGGAGCGGCTTCATACCAGCCGACTGATCAGCATCGAGCCGCTGCGAGCCGTGATCAGCCGGGGCGTGGTGGCCCTGCTGGCGGTCGAGTTGTTTGAGGTGCTGGCGTTGCAATTGCTAGACGGTCTGCAGCAGCTGATTCGTTCAAGGCGCTGGCCGGAGCGGATCCGCTCCCTGCGCAGCGACCGAAGTGTGCTCGCGCACCGGGATCGCCAACTGCTTGAACTGCTGCGGATCTGGGGTCCGATGCTGCTGGGGGAGGTGGCCCCTCGCCTGGCCCCTGAATTGCAGGGGGTCCTGGGCCATGCGTTGCAGCGCAGCCTGCAATCGTCGCTGATTCCCACCTCCCTGCGGCGGATCCAACCGCTGCTGGAGATGGAAAAAGGTCTCAGCCGTCAATTGGCCGGCGGCATGGTGGAGAGCCTCATTGACCTCAGCCGCAGCACGGGTGATCGGCTGGGCTACAGGGATGACCAACAACTCGCCCTGCTGCAGCGCTGCCTTGATCGCTTCTGGGAGGAGTTGGCCGCCTCCCTGGAGCAGGGCCCAAACCTGGAGCGCTCCCAACAGCTGCTATGCGCCTTGCTGGAAGCTGTCAAGCGCAACTACCTCAGCCAAATCAACCGGGCGGGTATCGAAGAACTGATAGACGAACTGGATCAGCTGATAACCCTTGGGGGCTCCGATCGGCCCGGGGGGCCTGAAGCGAATCCAGGAGGGCTCAGGGGCGCAGCAGGGCCTGCTGCCACTCGTCCTGACGAAATCCGGTGAGGATGGGTCCTGCTGGGGTGACCAGAAAAGGACGCTTGATCAGGCGACCATCGGCCGCGAGGGCCTGCAGCAACGGCCCATCCTCCATCGCCTTGACCACAGCGGCGCCCAGGGCGCGATAACTCTGACCACTGGTGTTGAGAAGGCGGGAGCGGCCACCCTCCTGGACCAGGGCGCGACGCAACAGTTCGAGGGTGGGTGGAGTCGTGGTGATGTCGATCATGGACAACTCAAGCTCATGATCTTTCAACCAAGCCAAGGCGTTGCGACAGGTGCCGCAGGCCTTGTAACCGTAAAGGATGGCCCCGGCGGCGCCGTTGGTGGCCATGGCCGAATTCAGCTGCGGCCCACCAGGGCCTTGAGGGCGCCTACCAGGCTGTTGGAGCCCTTGCCGACGCCATCACCGGGATTGGTACGCACGGTGACGTCACCGTTGACGGTGGTGCGGCAGCTCAGGCGATAGTTGGCGGGGCGGTCGGCGAGATAAACCTCCTCGACATCGCTGCGAGGAGAAAGGTTGCGACCCCCTTCAAGCACTTCCATCACACAGGTGCCGCACTGGCCCAGGCCACCGCAGTTGTTGAAGTTGTTAAGGCCCTTATAGGGGTTGATGCCGGCATCAAGGGTGGCCTTGCGCAGGTTCGCCCCCTCGATGCAACCCACCTGCTGGCCTTCCTTTTCAAAACGGATGGTGGGCACGGTGGGTGAAGCTATCGGCGCCAAACAACTTAAGACACGTCCCGCCCCCGATTTCAGCAGCAGGGCAGACTTGCAAGCCCGAATCGCCAAAAAGGAGCCGCCGGGGAGGCTCCGTAGCATGCCGTTATCGCTTGGGGTGCCTTGTCCCTTTCCGCCGCGGCCCGCTACGACCGCATTGCCCAGCTCCTGATTCCCGGCTACAGCAGCCTGGCCCGCCTTGGAGTGGCTCTGCTGGCCACCTCCCCCCTGGGGTCCATGCCAGGTGCCTCCATCTTGGTGGCCGGCTGCGGCACAGGCGCCGAGTTGCTGGAAGCCCGACGTCAGCGCCCCGACTGGCGACTGACCGCCATCGATCCATCGCCGGCGATGTTGGCAGCCGCCCGAGAAAGGTTGACCAGCGAGCAAGGCAACGCTGGCGAAGGCATCACCTGGCAGGACACCAGGCTGGAAGATCTGGACAGCAGCACGGGTTTCGACGGCGCCCTTGCTGTACTGGTGTTGCAGGGCCTCCCCGATGACGGCAGCAAACTGAGATTTCTCACGTCCCTGGCCCGCAGCCTGCGGCCGGGGGGCGAGGTGCTTCTGGTGGATCTGATGCAGGGAGAAAAGTCGGCCCTCCAGGACCAATTGGCGGCGGCACGACTGGCCTTTCAGCGGGCCGCCGGTTCATTGGATGGAGAAACCATCGCCAACGATGAACCCCTGCGTGGACTCACCGAAGCCGTGCATCCGATCGGACCTTCCCGCCTGGCCGCCTTGGTGGAAGCAGCCGGCTTCAGCGACCCGGCACCGGTGTTCCGGGCCCTGGATTACGAGGGCGTGCTGCTGCAACGCCTCGCGTAAACGGGGCCCAGTCCTGACCATGGACGACCGTTGCTGGTGGCTCAAGCGGCCGGGCGGGCCTGGCTGTGGTGGCGATGGTGATTGAGCTGGCTGGGAGGCACTTCCAGATGTTCCAGGTGCTCACGGATGGCACGCAGCTCCTCCAAAATAGAGGTCAACAACTGTTGGGTGGCGGTGGAGGGTGAATTAAGCACCTCAACGGTTACTTCCTTGATGCGCATCACGTCCCTGGCAAAACGGGCGACCTCGTTGGGATGGAAAACAAGTGGATCCTTTTGATCGGTGCGGTATTCAGGATTCAGCTTGCGGGGGTTGAAGGGGGGATTGAGGCTGCGAGGATCGGTATTTGTATAACGATATACAGAAGCGCGGGAACGATTCAGGGCCTTTTGCACGTCATCGATCGTGATCAAAAGCTCTTCTTTGCGCTCAGCCCCTGAACCTTCAGTCCCATGCTCCTGGATCAGGGATGCCGCCAATGCCTGAACCCCATTAGCGGAACCTGTGCCAATGACCGTGGTAGCCGAATGAGCGAGCATGGAACGCAAAAGCCAACCAGAATAAATTGAACTTAGCAGATATTTCCAATTGTGTTTAAGCTACTTGCAGTAGCACCCCTCCAAACCCAGGCATGGGGGCCATGGCGAGCCAAGACCCCAAACGGTTTCCTCCCTCCTTCAGTTGCTGAGACTTTGGTGGCCTAATGGTAGGGTCCGCTCACCTCTCCAATTCTGGCCATGCGCGTCTCCCGCCTGATGCTGGTGACGCTGCGAGATGATCCTGCGGAGGCGGAGATTGTTTCGCACAAGTTGCTGTTGCGGGCCGGCTACACGCGCCGCGTTAGCTCCGGCATCTATGCCTACCTGCCCCTGCTCTGGCGTGTCCTGCAAAAGATCTCCCAGATCGTGCGCGAGGAAATGAATGGCACAGGCGCCCTGGAAGTACTGCTGCCCCAGCTCCAACCCGCCGACCTTTGGGAGCGCAGCGGCCGATGGGCCGGCTACACAGCTGGGGAAGGCATCATGTTCCATCTCACCGATCGCCAGGGCCGGGAACAGGGGCTGGGACCCACCCACGAAGAGGTCATCACCGCCCTGGCGGCAGACCTGATCCGCTCCTACCGCCAGCTGCCAGTCAACCTGTACCAGATCCAAACAAAGTTTCGCGATGAGATTCGCCCCCGCTTCGGCCTGATGCGGGGGCGGGAATTCATCATGAAGGACGCCTATTCCTTCCACGCCGACGAGACCTCCCTGCGCGAAACCTACGCCGAAATGGATGGCGCCTATCGCCGCATCTTTAGCCGCTGTGGTCTGCGCACCGTGGCCGTCGAAGCTGACAGTGGGGCCATCGGTGGGTCCGCCAGCCAGGAGTTCATGGTGACGGCGGAAGCGGGCGAAGACCTGGTGCTGGCCAGCACCGACGGCAGCTATGCCGCCAACCAGGAAAGGGCCGTGTCCTTGGCCAGTGAGGCGGTGCCCCTCGGCCCCGACCCCTGCCGGGAGCTATCGACACCTGGACAAACCACCATTGAGGCCCTGGCTGCAGCCCATGGCTTCGACCCCACCCAGATCGTCAAGGTGCTGCTGCTGGCGGCCCGCTTCGCCGACGGTCTGGTGCAGCCCGTGCTCGTCAGCCTGCGGGGCGACCAGCAGCTCAATGAGGTGAAGCTGGCCAATGCCATCACCGCTGTCCTTGCCGACCACGGGGGGCTGCTGGAGGTGGCTCCCCTCGATGACGCCCTCGTCGATCGCTGGAACGTGGCAAAGGCCTTCGACGCCATCCCCTTCGGCTTCCTGGGTCCCGACCTGGCTGATGAGGTTATTGACAAAGGCATTGCAGCGGGTGCTCGCCCCAAACCTGAAGTTCCGTCTCGGCTTGACCCCCGCTTCCTGAGGCTGGCGGACCCCACCGCCCTGGAGCTGCAACGTTTCGTTTGCGGGGCCAACAAGGCGGACAGCCATCGGGTGGGCGCCTCCTGGGCCGACCTCGGACCGCTGCCCCTGAAAGCCGACCTGCGGGCCGCCCAACCCGGGGACCGCTGCGTCCACGATCCTTCTCAGCAGCTGGAAGCCACCCGCGGCATCGAAGTGGGCCACATCTTTCAGTTGGGCCGCAAGTATTCGCAAGCCCTCGAGGCCAGCTTCACCACTGAGGCCGGCCAGGAAGAACCCCTCTGGATGGGCTGCTACGGCATCGGGGTCTCCCGGCTGGCCCAGGCCGCCGTCGAGCAAAACCACGACGGCCGGGGCATCTGCTGGCCCCTGGCCATCGCACCCTTTGCGGTGATTGTGGTGATCGCCAGCCTCAATGAACCGCTGCAGGTGGAACTGGCTGAGCGGCTTTACGGCCAATTGCAAGCCGCCGGGGTGGAGGTGCTGCTGGACGACCGGGACGAACGGGCAGGGGTCAAATTCAAAGACGCCGACCTGATTGGCATACCCTTCCGGGTCGTCGTCGGCAGGGGGGCCGCCAGCGGCCAGGTGGAATTGGTTTCCCGTCTTGACGGCAAACCGGAGGACCTTGCAGCGGACGACCTGTTGCCGCGCCTGATGCAACGCATGGCCGAGCCGCGATCGGGGTCGCCTCCAACGCCTCTTTAAGATCGGCTGAGATGCCGCACCACCATGGCTGCCTTGAATCCAATCCAACGACTGGCAACTTGGATAGCCGCAGCCCTGGACGGGCGTTGGGCATTCAAGGCGGTGCTGGGCCTGGTGCTTTGCCTCAGCCTCAGTCTCAGCGGCTGTAGCAGCAGCGCCAGCGGCAAACTAAGCGGCAACTATGTAGATGACACCGTGAGCGTGGCCCAAAGCCTGCTGACCACTATCCACCTGGATGCCGATGATCCCGGCCGCAGTGAGGCCGAAAAAGAGGCCCGCGCCTTGATCAATGACTACACGGCCTTCTACCGCCCCCGCCAGGACATCAACTCTCTCGGTTCCTTCACCACCATGGTGACCGCCGTCAACTCCCTGGCCGGTCATTACCTCGGCTATGCCAACCGCCCCTTGCCGGAAGCGCTGCGCAACCGCATCGAGAAAGAACTGCAACAGGCCCAGGCCTCTGTGGTTCGGGGGACCTGAGGCGAGGCCGACCCCCAAGTCTTTGACGAAGGGCACCTGCATCTGACACGCTCTTCGCTTGTGCTGTGAAGCGGCTACGGGCCGCCTTGTCCTTGGCCAACGTCGTCGTCATCGGTGCGCAGTGGGGTGACGAGGGCAAGGGCAAGATCACTGATCTGCTGAGCCGCTCCGCCGATGTGGTGGTGCGTTACCAAGGCGGGGTCAATGCCGGCCACACGATTGTGGTTGAGGACCGAGTGCTCAAACTGCACCTGATCCCCTCGGGCATCCTCTACCCCGACACCGTCTGCCTGATCGGCTCTGGCACGGTGGTCGATCCCAAAGTGATGCTGGGCGAAATCGACACCCTGCGGGACCTCGGCATTTCGGTGGAAGGCCTCAAGCTGGCCTCCACGGCCCACGTGACCATGCCGTACCACCGCCTGTTGGATCTAGCGATTGAGCAGCGGCGCGGCGACCGCCGCATTGGCACCACTGGCCGCGGCATCGGCCCGACCTACGCCGACAAATCCGAACGCAACGGCATTCGGGTCATCGATCTGCTGGACGAAAACCGGCTCAGGGATCGGCTGCTGACGCCCCTCACGCAAAAGAACGAACTGCTCACCAAGGTCTACGGGCTGGAGCCCCTGGATCCCGACGCCGTGATTGCCGAATACGCCGGCTACGGCGCCCGACTGGCCCCCCACGTGGTCGATTGCACCCGCACGATTCACCAGGCGGCCCGGGCCCGCAAGAACATTCTGTTCGAGGGTGCCCAAGGCACCCTGCTGGATCTCGACCACGGCACCTATCCCTATGTCACCTCCTCCAATCCCGTCTCCGGGGGGGCCTGCATCGGTGCGGGGGTAGGACCCACCCTGATCGACCGGGTGATTGGGGTGGCAAAGGCCTACACCACCCGCGTGGGGGAAGGCCCATTCCCCACCGAACTGGAGGGCAGCCTCAACGACCACCTCTGCGATCGTGGCGGCGAATTCGGCACCACCACCGGCCGGCGTCGGCGCTGTGGCTGGTTTGACGGTGTCATCGGCCGCTATGCCGTCGAAGTCAATGGTCTCGACTGTTTGGCCATCACCAAGCTGGATGTGCTGGACGAGCTCGATGAGATCCAAGTCTGCGTGGCCTACGATCTCGACGGGGAGCGCATTGAATACTTTCCCTGCAGCGCCGAAGATTTTGCCCGCTGCCAGCCGATCTTCCAAACCCTGCCTGGCTGGCAGTGCTCGACCGCCGATTGCCGTCGGCTGGAGGATCTCCCCGACACCGCCCAGGCCTACCTGCGTTTCCTGGCTGAGCTGATGGAGGTGCCGATCGCCATCGTTTCGCTTGGGGCCCAGCGAGACCAGACCATCGTGGTCGAGGATCCGATCCACGGACCCAAGCGCGCCCTGCTCAGCGTCTAGTCGTCAGGCCGGACCCACCCCTTTACCCCTTCCACTCCCTTCAGCCCCCATGAGCGCCGCCAGCCTCCCGGCCCCCAACAGCCTGCTGCCGCTTGACCGAAATCTTGACGTGGTCGGCATCGGCAACGCCATCGTGGACGTGTTGATCCAAACCGACGACAGCTTCCTTGAGGAACATGGCCTGAGCAAGGGCACCATGGCCCTGATTGATGAGATTGCGGCCGAAGGTCTTTACGCCAGCTTGGGCCCTGGACTGGAAACCTCCGGCGGTTCCGCCGCCAACACCCTGGCCGGCATTGCCCAACTGGGCGGCAAGGCCGCCTTCATCGGCCGGGTGCGCGATGACCAATTGGGAGCGATTTTCGCCCACGACATTCGAGCGGTGGGTGCCCGCTTTGACACCCCCGCTGCGGCCAGTGGCCCCTCCACCGCCCGCTGCCTGATCCTTGTCACCCCGGATGCCCAGCGCACGATGTGCACCTATCTGGGGGCATCCGTGGGCCTGGACCCCGGGGACCTAGACCTGGATCTAGTGCCCCAGGCGAAAGTTCTCTACCTGGAGGGCTACCTGTGGGATAGCGAAGCTGCCAAACAAGCCTTCCTGGCGGCGGCCGCCGTGATGCGCGCCAGTGGCGGCCAGGTAGCCCTTTCTCTCTCCGATGCCTTCTGCGTCGATCGTCACCGCGAAAGCTTCCTTGAATTGGTGGACGGCCATGTGGACATTCTGTTTGCCAATGAGATGGAGATCACCTCCCTCTACAAAGCCGACAGCTTTGAGGACGCAGCCCAGCAGGTGCGGGGCCGTTGCCAGGTGGCGGCCTTGACCCGCAGTGAACAGGGTTCGGTGGTGCTGAGCGGCGACCAGACCCTGTTGATCGAACCGTTCCGGCTGGGACCCCTGGTCGACACCACCGGCGCCGGTGATCTCTACGCAGCAGGCTTCCTGCAGGGCTACACCAACGGCGCGAGTCTGGAACGCTGTGGTCGCCTTGGCTCCCTCTGCGCCGGCCAGGTCGTCACCCAACTGGGCCCCCGTCCCCAGGCCTCCCTTCCCGCCCTGGTCGCCGAGCACCTCGATTGACAGCCTGGGGCCTGCGCCCAGCAAGCCCTTCAGGGCCCGTTCGGCGCAGGCCACCCCAGTTGCTCCAGCAGGCCACCCAGGGGCAGGGCCCTGACCCCACTGGGTTCAGGCGGCCGATCCAACAACAGCAGACGCAGGCCCTGATCGGCGGCTATGGCATGCCATAGGGCTTCGTTGGTTCCACCGGAACGCCGGGCCAGTATGCAGGTCAACCGCCAGTGCCGGCAGAGGGCACGCTCGATGGCGCCATCCCCTCCCGGTCGCAAACAGGCGATGCGCTCGGGATCCAAGCCGGCCGCCGTCGCCTGCTGCAGGGCCAGGGGCAGGGGCAGGATGCGGCCATGGTGCACTGCACCGGGGGTGAGGCGCACCGCCGCTACTAACTGGCGAGCGCCAATCGCCAAAAGCAACCTTTCACCGGCAAGGCGATGGCGCCCCAGATCCGAGAGGTCCCCGAGCGCCTCGGCCCGACCCAGGGGCAACAGGGGCCGTTGCAGCCGCACCAAGGGTTGATCCAGGTCGGCACACCCGCTCGCCAGGCTGGCGCTGATGCGGCTGGCAAAGGGATGGCTGGCATCCACAACCCAGGCAAAGCCCTCCCCACCCCTGCGGGCGGCGAGCAACTCCTGCGCCAGGGCTGCCTGCCCAGCCAAGGCGCCCACCCGCAGCTCCTGGCCGGCGGCGGTGCCGTAGGCCCTTGCCGCCTGGGGGCTGACCACACTGATCCTGATCCGCCAGCCGCGGTGCAACAGGACTTGGGCCAGCAACGGGCCCTCGCCCGTCCCGGCGAACAGCCAGATCGTCCCGCCCCTGGCCCCGACCCATGGAGCGGCGTGCATCAAGATGGAATCAGCAATCCGAAGGTATCGGAGTGAATCACTGTTTGCTTGAAGTGGAGGTGCTGGAGGCCCCACAGTTGCGTTACACCCAGGACAACCAAACGCCAGTGGCTGAAATGGCCGTGCGCTTTGACGGCCTGCGGCCTGAGGATCCCCCTGGCCAAATCAAAGTGGTCGGCTGGGGAAATCTGGCCCAGGACCTGCAAAACCGTGCCCAAGCGGGCCAGCGACTGGTGGTTGAAGGGCGCCTGCGCATCAACACCGTAAGCCGGTCGGATGGGGTGAAAGAGAAGCGGGCCGAACTCACTCTGGCGCGGCTCCACCCCCTTGGGGCAGCTACCCATCAGGGCACAGCCAATGCGGCGGGGATGGCAGCGAGGCCAGAAGCGGCCCCGACGGCGGCTCCCGCGCCCCGCAACGTGCCCCGGCCGATCCCCCAAACCAACCAAGCCCCCCGGCCAGCCCCGGAGGCCACAACTAGCAGTACGGCGGTGGCAGCCGAAAAGCCACCGGTCTGGAACACCTCGCCGCTGGTGGCCGACGACCTGCTCGATGGCGACGACGACATCCCCTTCTGAACGCCGTCGGGGCGCCGTATCAACCCTGGCCATCTCAACCCAGGGGGAACCTCTCGTTGGCCTGGTCCAACATCTGCCCCAATTCCCGCTCCAGGGCCGCCAGATCCAGACGCCACTGGGACCAGCGACCAGCATCCAACTGCCGCAGCAGCCACTGACGGTCCTGGGCCAGCAAGGCGATCAGGGTTGCCGTGTCCTCAGCCTCAACCGGTTGCTCGCCCTTTGGATCGGGGGCAGGCTGGGACGACGGGAAGGAGCTGGCCATGGAAAGTGATCCCGATCCCAGAGGATGTCGCCATCTTGCCCCCTGCTGCAGGAGGATGGGGCCATGCAAGCCCTTTTTTCCCCCGGTTCGCTGATCACCGTGGCTGGAGCGGTTCTTACCGTGATTGGCTCGGTTGCCTACCTCACTGACAGCCCGAACCTGAGCCTGCCAGCCATCTTCTATGGCATACCTGTGCTGCTGGGAGGTCTGGCGCTCAAATCAGCCGAGCTGCCCCCGGCCCGCCGTCTCACGGACCCAACCCTGTTGCGCCCCTTGCGCGACTTGCCCGAGAATGAAGGTCTGCGCAAATTGCTCGAGGATGTGAGCCGCTGGCGTTACGGCCAGAAAGCCCACCTTGAATCGTCCCTGGAAGCTCTCAAGCTCTGGGATGATGACAATCCTCCCCAATTGGAATCGATCGAAGAGATCCAGCAGGACAACGGCTACGGACTCCGCCTGTTGTTCAGCTGCCAGGGTGTGCCGTTCCAGCGGTGGCAGGACCGGCAAGATCGGCTGGGACGTTTCTTCGGACCTGGCCTGATGGCGGAACTGAGCCAACCGGATTCGGCCCACCTGCTGCTCACCCTGCTGCCCAACGCCAGCCCACCCGCCACCGCCGCTCCGTGAGTCAAGACCACACCGTCAGCCAGGCCGACAGCCTGCGGGTTTCCGTCCTCAGTGAGGCCCTGCCCTTCATCCAGCGTTTCGCGGGACGCTGCATGGTGGTGAAGTACGGCGGTGCAGCGATGGTGCGGGAGGACCTGCGCGAGGCGATCTTCCGAGACCTGGTGCTGCTCAGCTGCGTTGGCGTCAAGGTGGTGGTGGTCCATGGCGGTGGGCCGGAAATAAATACATGGCTCGGACGCCTCCAGATCCAGCCTGAGTTCCGCGAGGGGCTGCGGGTGACGGACTCGCAAACCATGGATGTGGTCGAAATGGTGCTCGTCGGGCGCCTCAACAAACGCATCGTCAATGGGCTCAACTTGGTGGGGGGCCGGGCGGTTGGGCTGGCGGGCGGCGATGGCGGCCTGGTCACGGCCCGCACCCTGGGGGATGGCACCCACGGGCTGGTGGGGGACGTGGCCCATGTCGATCCAAGCGTGCTGCTGCCGCTGCTGGAAAACGGCTACATGCCGGTGATCTCCAGCGTTGCCCCCGACCCGGCCGGCCAGGTGCACAACATCAATGCCGACACAGTGGCAGGCGAGCTGGCTGCGGCGCTCCAGGCCGAAAAACTGATCCTGCTCACCGACACCGTGGGCATATTGCGGGACAAGGATGATCCGAATTCCCTAATCCCCCAGACCACCCTGGCCGAGGCCCGTGGGCTGATCGCCAGCGGGGTCGTGGCCGGCGGCATGACCCCCAAGACCGAATGCTGCATCCGGGCCCTGGCCCAGGGTGTGGGGGCCGCCCATATCCTTGACGGCCGAGTGCCCCATTCCCTTCTGCTTGAGGTCTTCACCAACGCGGGCATTGGCACGATGGTGGTGGCCTCCGCCAAGGGCCTGACCAAAGCCACCGGCCCCGCGCCCTTCGCCTGACGCGGCCATGAGGACGGACCCCCTCCAACTGGCCAGAGTCGCCCTTGATCGTGGCGAGTACGGCCAGGTGCTGCGTTTGCTTGAGCCCCTCTGTGCCAGCCACCCAGCCACCAGCCCGGAGGGGGGGCGTCTGAGGTTGCTGATGGCCACTGCGCTGATGGGCCAAGGCCGCACCGACAGCGCCGCCGCCTGCTGTCGCAGCCTGCAGGGGTGCCACGACCAGCAGCTGCGCCAGCAGGCCAGGGATCTGCTGCAAGTGCTGGAGGCCCCTGAGCTGAACCGACCCAGGGAATGGTCCCTTACCCTGCCGACCCTGGCCAGCGCCCCGCCCCTGGAAAAGCTGAGCCGGGGGCGGTGGCGCCAGAGCCGCGCCGCCGCGCCGGAGCCGGAAGCCCCGCCTCCAGTCGGTCCCCTTCGGGCCCCGCGCGGCTTTGCTGCCCTGGTGGTGGCCCTGCTGCTGTCCCTACTCCTTTCCCAAGTGTTGGGGGGCTGCATGCGGGTGCAAAGTGAAATCCATTTCACCGGGCCGGGTCGGCTGCAGATCAGCCATGCCCTCCGCCCGGCCAGCGGCAGTCCCTCCCCCCTGCAACAACGTTTCGTGGAAGCCCTGGGCCAAAGCCGCAACGGCGGCTTTCAACGGCATCGTGAAGGGAGCCAGGAAATCTTGCAAACCCGGGTGCTGGCTGCCCCCCAGGCCCTGGCAGCCCTAGGCCAAAGCCTCAACCTGATCGGCGAGCTGACGGCCACGCCGCTTGCCACGCCCACCCTGGAGTTGCGCGAGCGCAACTGGCTGGTGGGCGTGCGCCAGCATCTGCTCCTGGATCTGGACCTCACCGCAGTGCCGAACCTGCCGGGGCTGCAGCTGGAAGTACTGCTTGATCCTGTGGCACCAGGGGATGTGCGGCGGGCCGAGCCCCTGGCCATCCGAACCGATTCGGAAAACAGCACGGCCAGCTACCCCCGCCAAACCGGCTTTGGCAAGCGACTGGGGAGGGTGCTCTGGCCCCTGCAAAGCGGCTGCCGCAACACCCTGGAACTGGAATGCTGGCGGTGGAGTCCCCTTGGCCTGGGCAGTCTGGTCATCGCCCTGTTGTTGGTGCTCTCCCTGGCCCTGCAACGGCTGCGGGTGAGCCTTGGCTTCGGCCTGCCCGAACTGCCGGCCTAGCCCCTGGCCCCTAGGCCCATTGCCCATGCCCCCTTAGAGGTTGAGCGGGTCCGGATCGATGGCCAGGGAAACCTTTTGGGGCAAAAGGGCCCGCAGCTCCTGTTCCGGCGGCAGGGGCAAGGGGGAGCCAGCGGGACCGTGCAACAGCACCTGCCAGCGGCTGCGACCCGCTACCCGCGCCACGGGAGCGGGAGCGGGACCAATCGCCAACCAACCCTCCTGCTCCAGCCGCGGCCGAATCATCTCCACCAGGGCCGTGGCGGTGGTGGCCGTGGTGGCGGCAGAAACCCCAGCCAGCCGCAGCAGACATGCCCGGGCGAAAGGGATCTGCCCCCCCGTCCGCCTGAGGACCAGTTCTTCGGCAAGAAACCGTTCGTAACGGCCATCGACCAGGTGGCGGATGACGGGATGATCGGGGTTGTAGGTCTGCACCAATACCTGGCCCGGGCGTTCGCCCCGGCCCGCCCGACCCGCCAGCTGCAGCAACAGCTGGAGGCATTGTTCGGAAGCCCGCAGGTCAGGTCGGTGCAAGAGACCATCGGCGGCCAGCACGACCGCCAGGGTCACCTGGGGCAGATCCATCCCCTTGGCGAGCATCTGGGTGCCCACCAAGACATCGGCCTCGCCGGCGGCGAAGCGTTCGAGCAGGCGGCGATGGCCATCCCGTCCCCTGGTGGTGTCATGGTCAAAACGCAGCAGCCGCAGGTCCGGGAGTTCGCTGGCCAACTGTTCCATCACCCGCTGGGTTCCCGCCCCGAAGGGCTTGAAGGCGGTGGAACCGCAATGACCGCAGCTGTCGGTCCTCTCCTGGCGGTGGTTGCACCAATGGCAGCGCAGCCATTCGTGTCCATCCCGGCGTCGGTGCACGGTCAAGGCCACATCGCAGTGGGGACAGAGCACCGCCTCCCCGCAACTGCGACAGCTCAAAAAGGTGCGATAGCCCCGCCGTGGCACCAGCACGACAGCCTGTTCGCCGCGGCCTGCGAGACGGCCCAGGGACTCCTTTAAGGGGAAGCTGATCAGGCGGCGATTGCCTGCCGCCAACTCAGCGCGCATGTCCACCACATGAACCGGGGGCAACGAGCGCCCCTGGATGCGCTCCGGCAAGCGCAACAGGCGACATTGGGCCTGGGGTTCGTGGCTGGCCCACCAGGTTTCCAGCGATGGGGTGGCGCTGCCCAGGACCAGCCGGGCCCCGGAGCGACGGGCCCGCAGACGGGCCACATCCCTGGCGTGATAGCAGGGCATGGGACTCTCCTGTTTATAGGAGCCGTCATGCTCCTCATCCAGCACGATCAACCCCAAAGCATCCAGGGGCAGAAAAACCGCTGAGCGGGTACCCACCACCAGCAGGGGCTTGCGCCCGGCGGCCTCCAGGCAGGCTCGCCAAACCGCCACCCGCTCCCGCTCGGCCATGCCACTGTGGTACTCGAGCACCAAGCTGCCGAAGCGGCGGCGGCAGCGATCCAAAAGCTGGGGGATCAAGCCTATTTCGGGGGCGAGCAGCAGCACGCTGCGGCCAGTCTTTAGTTGGCGGGCGGCAGCCTGGAGGTACACCTCCGTCTTGCCCGATCCGGTCACCCCCCAGAGCAGGAACTCAGCTAGCCCCGTCCCGGCGCTGATGATCGCAACGGCTTCATCTTGGGCAGGGCTGGGATAGGGGGGCGACTCCAGCGGGCCACCGTCGCGCCGGGCCGCCCCAGGCCCCCCCGCCATGGCAACGGACCGGCTCAGCCGATGCCGCTCGATCAGTCCACGGCGCTCCAGAGCCGACAACACACTGGCGCTGCATCCGAGGGCGGCAAGCAGCTCCTTTTGGGCCACCGCCTGGTTGTGGGTGGCCAGATGGGCCAGCACTTGCCTTTGGCGCTCTGGCAGGTCGGCCAGTCCGTCCGCAGTGGTGTCCGCCGCATCTGCCAGTCGCAACATCAGCACCTGCGGCTCCGCTGCCAGCGGATCCTTGCGAGCTGCGGAGCGCTGGCCCAGCCATCCCGAGGGCAGCACACTGCGCAGAGTGCGAAAAAGGCTGGTGTGGGTGGCCTGGGCCACCTCAGCCACCAGGTCTTGCCAACCTGGATCGATGGCGGCGGCTTGCAGCACTGTTTCGATGGGCTGGAGGACCAGCTCCGCCAGGTCCCCGCTGAGGGTGGTGGGGAAGCCAACGACCAGGCCGGAGTGGCTTCTCCCCTGGAGCCGCACCAGCACCAGGTCCCCAAGACGAAGGGGCCACTCCTTGGGGTTGGCATAGGTGAAGATTCGTCCCTCCCTACCGGCCTCCAGCCAGACCTCAACCCAGGTCGGCGCAGAGGGGGCGACCGCTGGCGCGCTCACGGCAGGCCGTCCCAATCTTGCAAACCTCTCACTCCATTCCTAGAATGTCGCTGTTGGGCAGTCCCACAGACTGCCGTCGGAACCAGGCAGAGTTCCGTCCATCAAGAAGTTCAACGGGGCCCTGAAGCCGGGCTTGAAACGCTGCTTCGTCAGCGCCACCGGATCGCCATTCCCCCCTGACTTCATGGCCGACCCCATGCCCTCCGCAACGGAGGATCCGCGTGCCCATCGGATTCCTGGCCTCCCCACCATCATCCCCCAAGCCAAGTACTCCTGCGTCGCTTCCGATCGTTTTGCAGCGATCGCCATCGGCAGTGAGGCTCCCGCCCTGCCCAGGTTGTAACCCCCTCTGAGTTTCCATGACCCCCGTAGCCGCCAAGGTTGATTCCATCGTCGCCGTTGCCAGCGAAACCCTGACCACGGACTTGGTCGGCGAGACTTCCACCTTGGAGGTGCTGGAGCTGATCTCAGACAAGACCAAGACCGCGACCAAGCTCGCAACAAAGGCAGGAATCAAGGCCGGCGGCAGCAAGAAGGCCGCCCCCAAAACGGCGGCCAAAACCAGCGGCGGCAAAGCCAAGACTGCCCGCAAAACCAGCCCAGCCGTCGAGTTGAGCGACGACTCTCCCAGCCTGGATGGGGCGGCCGATGACCTTTTGGTGGTGGCCGATTCGGTTGAAATTGAGGCCAGCCTGGATGAGGATGGCGACCTGGAAGGAATCAGCGACGAGGGTAAAGACAGCCGCAGCGCCAAGGCCCTCAGCAGCATCAAGGTAGGACCCAAGGGTGTCTACACCGAGGATTCCATCCGCGTCTATCTGCAGGAAATCGGCCGCATCCGCCTGCTGCGGCCGGATGAGGAAATTGAACTGGCCCGCAAGATCGCCGACCTGTTGCAGCTGGAGGAACTGGCCACCCAGTTTGAAACCGACCACGGCCATTATCCCGACACGAAAGAATGGGCGGCTCTTTTAGAGATGCCCCTAATCAAATTCCGGCGCCGGTTGATGCTGGGTCGACGGGCCAAGGAAAAGATGGTGCAATCCAACCTGCGTTTGGTTGTTTCAATTGCCAAGAAATACATGAATCGTGGTCTTTCTTTCCAAGACCTGATTCAGGAAGGTAGTCTCGGCCTGATTCGCGCCGCCGAAAAATTCGACCACGAAAAAGGATATAAGTTCTCCACCTACGCCACCTGGTGGATTCGCCAAGCAATTACCCGCGCCATCGCCGACCAGAGCCGCACCATCCGCTTGCCGGTCCATCTCTACGAAACCATCTCTCGGATTAAGAAAACAACCAAAACCCTCTCCCAGGAATTTGGTCGCAAACCCACCGAGGAAGAAATTGCCGAAAGCATGGAGATGACAATTGAGAAGCTGCGCTTCATAGCTAAATCAGCCCAGCTACCCATTTCCCTTGAAACCCCTATCGGCAAAGAGGAAGACTCCAGGTTGGGTGATTTTATCGAAGCAGACATCGAAAACCCCGAACAAGATGTTGCCAAAAATCTCTTGCGTGAAGACCTGGAGGGCGTCCTGGCCACCCTTAGCCCCCGCGAGCGTGACGTGCTGCGCCTCCGCTACGGCCTCGATGACGGTCGGATGAAAACCCTGGAGGAAATTGGCCAGATCTTTGATGTGACCCGAGAGCGCATTCGCCAGATCGAAGCCAAGGCCCTGCGGAAACTACGCCATCCCAATCGCAATGGCGTCCTGAAGGAATATATTAAGTAGGGCAAGTAAGATACCGGTCTATTTGTTATCCAAATACGCCTTTTCAATATTCCGTTGCGATATTCTTGCGTGGGCCCTGCCCAGGTAACACTCACCATGGGCAGGAGTTGCCTGAGCCTGTAGGCGTAGGTTAAGGGCCCGCTAAGTACTGTGGCCGATGCCGGCTGATCCCAGACCTGGCCAGGGCCCGTGGGTTGTAGCCAGCAGCGCTGCAGCCCCCCCTCCCAGGCCGGCCCCCCTGGCTCCCCTGGGGGCCCTATTGCCCCTGCTCACGCTCTTAAGCCTGTGCTGGCTGGCTTTTTTCAACGGCCTCGGCAGCCTGGGGCTGATGGACAAGACCGAGGCCCTGTTCGTCGAAGTGGCCCACCAGATGGTGCTGCGCCACGATTGGGTGACCCCCTGGTGGAACGGCCAGACCTTCTTTGATTACCCCGTCTGGGGCTATTGGATGGTGGCCCAGAGCTTCCGCTGGTTCGGGGTCACGGAATGGGCGGCTCGCCTGCCGGTGGCCCTGGCCGCGACAGCCACCGTGATGGCGGCCTGTGGCCTGGTCTACCTGTGGGGATCGGCCCAGGAAGCACCCCGCTCCCGGCTGATCCGCGCCTGCGTGGCGGCGGGGGTGCTGGCCACCACCCCAGGCTGGATCGGCTGGGGGCGCACCGCCACCACGGACATGTTTCTCGCCAGTGCCATCAGCCTGGCGCTCTTCGGCTTTCTGATCAGCCATCGGCTGGCGGGCAATCGACTCTGGGAACCCTTGGGCCGTATCGCCCTGGCCCTGTTCAGCGGCATCGCCGTGCTGGCCAAGGGGCCAGTGGGCGTGCTGTTGCCGGCATTGGTGATCGGGGTATTCCTCACCTGGCGAGGCCACTGGCAACGCTGGGCCCGACCGGTTCACCTGCTGGCGATGCTGCTTTTGTTTATGGGGGTTGTGCTGCCTTGGTATGGCGCGGCCACCGAGGCCAATGGCGGCGCCTTTTTGGATGGTTTTCTGGGCTTCAGCAACCTGAAGCGCTTCACCAGCGTTCTCTACAACCACCCAGGCCCCCCCTGGTTCTATCTGCCCTGGCTGCTGCTGCTGCTGTTGCCTTGGACCTTCTTTCTGCCGGCCGCCCTTATCGGTCGCGGACGCTGGTGGAGTCTGCGTCGGAGAGCTGCAGCGGGCCATCCCGGCGATGAGCTGCAGCTCTTTCTGGTGCTGTGGTTAGGCCTGGTGGTGGCCTTCTTTTCGGCGGCCGCCACCAAATTGCCCGGCTACATCCTGCCGGCCCTGCCGGCAGCCAGCCTGCTGGTGGGCCTGTACTGGCGACCGTGGCCCGCCGATGGCCAGCAGGAGCGCCGCCGCCCCGGGGTCACGGCCGCAAGCGAGCGGGCCGGCGGCGGGCCCGTCAGCGGTTGGCCCGTCAGCGGTTGGCCCGTGAGTGGTTGGCCCCTCAGCGCCGCTGGTTGGATCCAGACCGCTCTGTTGGGGGGCCTGGCCGTGGCCAGCGTCCAGGCGCCCCGTTGGGCGGCAACGGACCCCGCCTACCCCAATCTGGGCGCCGCCCTGGCCAGCTCCGGCCTGCCGCTGCGGCTGGCGGCTCTCCTGGCAGCCATGGCGCTAGCCAGTGCCTGGCTGCTGGTGCGGGGCCAGGGACGCTGGCTCTACCTCCCTAACCTGATTGGCTTCGCGGGTCTGTTGGCCCTCGTAATCGCCCCCCTGGGGCCCCTGTTGGATCGGGAACGGCAGGCCCCAGCCAGGCAGCTGGCCCTGGAGGCTCGCCGCCTGGCCCGCCCCGGCGAACCGCTCTGGGTAGTGGGCACCAAGCGCTACAGCACTTTGTTCTATGGCGGCGAAACGGCCCGTTTCGTCTCCGGTCGCGACCAATTGCAGGACAACCTCAACGACAGCCAGCCCGGGCAGGCTGGCCCCGGCGAGCGGCCGTCCTCGATCCGCCTCCTGGGCGATCGTCGCCAGCTTGAGCGACTGCGTCTCCCCGATGCTGCCGTGCAGCGGCTGACCCGTCGGGGCGAGCAGGAGCTCTGGCGCCTTACCCCGCCAAGGACAGGCAACCCATGAAACTGGAGCTGAGATCCTGGGATCTGACCCTGGTGGCCTTCTGCATCACCCTGGTGGCCGCCCTCGCCGTTTTACTCAACGGGGAGGCGGTCCCGGCCCTGGACCGCTTCCTGCTGGATGGACTGCACGACTGGTTGCCAGAGGGTCTGCGGGCTGGCCTGCTCAAGGTGTATCTACTCAGCGGTGTCAGCTTTACAGGCCTGCTCGTGGCGGCCTCCCTGGCCTATGTGGCCCTCAATCGCTGGTGGCGCGACCTCGGACTGCTGGTGCTATCCACCGGAGGCATTCTGGCGATCGTGGATCTGGTCCTCAAACCCCTGTTCGACCGTTCCCGGCCCCCCGAAAAGCTCCTGGTGGTGGAGGGACACAGCTTCCCCAGTGGCCATGCGGCCGGATCGATTGCCTTTTATTTCGCCATGGTGACGATCTTGGCCGCTCACTATCCTCATCTGCGGCGCCCCCTGGTGGTGACCGCCAGCGCCTGGATCACCCTGGTGTGGGTCAGCACCCTGGTGGCCAGGGCCCATTGGCCCAGCGACCTGCTTGCCGGCGGGGCGGTGGGCACCGCTTGGCTGACGGTCTGTCTGGCCCTTTGGCGCTCGAGTCGCAAACGCCCAAGCTGAGGGGTGGCAAGGGGAACCTGGACCAGGCAGCGCCCCTTTACATCCCATCATGGGAGCACTGCAATTAGTTGCCTTGGCCCCCACTGCTGCTTCAGCCGCCCTCGGCCAGGAACCCCCTGGCGAAACCCTGAACCTGGATCGCTTGCGGGGTCTGAGGACCGCCCCAACGCTACCTCTGGAGCAACGTCAACAGCTGAAGCGGGAACTAGCCCAGGTCCTGGCCCGTTGTCAGTGGTTCACCGTGGGGGTGATGGCTCCGGGGGAAGCGGAGGCGTTAGGGGCCTTGCGCGCGTTGGAGTTGGGCCTGGGCTGGTCCGCGATGACGGCGGCCAGCGAACCCGCCGCCATCGCGGCCGGCCAGTCAGTGTTTCTCAAGGGAAACCAGCGCACCGGCACCTATTTGTTGCGCCAGGAGGACGGTCTGGGCGAAGGCCTATTGATCACCGGCCACCACAGTGAGGATTCCAGTGTGGAAGGGACCTGGGGACCTTTACCCCTCGATCTGTTCGCGGCGCAAGGCCTGGATGGCGATCCCGCCGATGCCTAGGAGCGTGTCGCACATTTTCGTAGGCACAGCCCCTCTTGTCCCGCTCCTTGTAGGGAGTTCTGAGCGCTGCTCTCAGTCCCGGGCCTGAGCGGGCCTGGGCGGTGGCCGCTCCCTCAGGCGGT
>JBIKMU010000001.1:0-231990 GCA_044359075.1 Cyanobium sp.
CTCTCCGCAGACGAACATCAGCAAACCGTCGTCGCGCAGATAGCCGTTGCCGCTGCCATCGAGGAAGGGGAGGTCGATCCTGCGGCAGTGCTGCGCCAGGACGGCACTCAGATGCTCCGTCACCAGAAGGCCTTTCCCCTCCTCCTGCGCCAACTGGGTTTTCACCGCTCCAAGCGCTTCGCGGCGATCGATCCGCCTCACCAGCACGTGGTAGCGGCTGACGACATTCAGCTCTCGTGCCAGCACTTCCACCATCCACGGGCTCGCACTGGCGTGGCTCCAGCTCCGTTTGAAAACCTTCAGCTCCAGCCCGGTGTTCCCGGCAAAAGCCTCTGTCGCCTGGCGGATCAGCTCACCGTCGCCAGCCGCATCGCTCAGCCCCCATAGGTCCAGGCCTTCTTTCAAGAAAAATCAAAAAGCACGTCCCGTGAAAATTATAAATCCTTGAAGCACCCTGCGCCGCCTTCCCGCTTTTACAGCAGCGCGGAAATTTCGCGTTCCGTGGTTTTTGGCAATAACTGTCAAATAGTTCCGGAAACGGGCCCGCCAGGGTCAGGGCCGCCACACTGGGGCCCATGACGACGTCCGCTCAGGTCCGCTCCCAGCTCGTCGCTGCCCTGCACAGCGATCTGATCGGCCCCAGCTGGGATGACGTGGCCCGCCGCCACGAACACCTGCCCCAGCCACCCTCCGTCTGGTACACCACGGGATTCTTGGTGCCCCATGTGTTCGAGCAGGAGGCCGGCCGCACCACGGAGGATGAACAGCTTTCCTTCGCCGATCTCGCGGGCGAAGAACCCAGCAACGGCGCCTCCAACCGCCTGGAGAAACAGGAAAAGGACGACGACGCCAACGACGCCCTCGACCAGGCCAACACCCGCCGCAGTTGGTTTCCCTCCTCCCTGGGTCTGAGCTTCATCCTGGAAAAGGGCGCCACCCTGGAGGCCACCGTCACCTGGGGGGATTACGGCGCTCCTGCCGATGGAGCCGAGGAAAAGCTTTGGTGCCGCACGCCCCAGCGGCAAACCATCACCTTCCCGATCGCTGGCCCCGGCACCAGCCCAGATATCCCCCTTGAAGGCCAGCCGCAAGGCCTGTGTCTGCGTTGGATCGCTCGGCCAGCGCCCAGCAAGCTCGGCTACCCCAGCGACCAGCTCTCCGTCTCGCTGTTTTTGCTCAACAAACGCGAGCCCCCCCAGACCAAACAGATCCGCCACCGCGATCCGGTCACGGCCTTCCAGACTGAGCTGTCGCTGCGCTGCGAAAGGGGTTTTCCGCCACGCCGCGATGCCCTGCAGCAGGCCGCCAAGGATCCCGACGAACGCTTGGCGTCCCTCCAGTACCGGCGGGACTACTGCTTCGCGAGCGGCCACAACGTCGCCGTGATCGCCTCCGACATTCCAGTGGCCAATCCGGCCCGCTGCCACACCCTCACCACCACCTGGCTTCCCACCGCCCGGGTCAACCGCACCCTGCCCGAACCTCCGGCGGGCATCAACGTGCCCATGGGCATGGAGGCCCTGGCGGATCACGCCCAGAGCGAGCGGGTCTGCCAGCAACTGCTGCCGAAGGTGGCGGCCTACCGGGGCTGGATCACCCAGCAACCCAAACACCCGATTAGCGACCAGGAGCAGAACGAGACAGCCAAGCAACTACGGGCCCAGGCGGAAGACTGCGCCAAGCGCATCGAAAACGGCATCAAGCTGCTCGCCGATCCCCTGGTGCGAGAAGCCTTTCGCACCATGAACTTGGTGATGGCCCGGGCCCAGCGCCAACGCAGTGCCTTCAGCGCCAAGGTGCCGCCAGCAAAGATCGGCACCGCCCCGGGCAGCCGCAACCCCAATTGGCGCTTCTTCCAGCTGGCCTTCGTGTTGATGAACCTGCCGGGCTTGGCGGCTCCTGAGTCCCCCGATGGCCGGCTGGATCGGGAGGCCGTGGAGCTGTTGTTCTTCCCCACAGGCGGTGGCAAAACGGAGGCCTATCTCGGCCTGGCGGCCTTCACCCTGGTGCATCGCCGCCTGCGGAGCCCAGGGATTGAATCGGCTGGGGTCACTGTGCTGATGCGTTACACCCTGCGGCTGCTCACCCTGGATCAACTGGGCCGCGCCGCCACCTTGATCTGCGCCCTGGAACTCGAACGCCTTGAGCGGGCGGAGAAAGCTCACCCCTACCAACTTGGCGAATGGCCCTTCGAGATCGGCATGTGGGTCGGCAAGGCCGCCACACCCAACAAGCTCGGCGGACCGGGTGACAGCGACCAACAGTCCACCCACGCCGTGCTCACCAAGTGGAAGGCCGGCAAGCGCGACCGGCCAATCCCGATCGAAACCTGCCCCTGGTGCAATCGGCCCCTTCAGCCGGAAGGGTTTTTCCTGTTGCCGCCTCGCAATCCCGATCGGCTGGAGATCTACTGCCGCGAACCCCGCTCCCCCGAGGCCAAGCAGGAGTTTGAACACCTGGGACCATGCCCCTTCCACAAAGGCACACCATTGCCGGTACTCGCCGTAGACGAGCAGATCTACCGCCGCCTGCCCTGCTTCCTGATCGCCACGATCGACAAGTTCGCGGCCCTTCCGTGGGTCGGCAAAACCTCCTCACTGTTCGGCAACGTCAGCACCTACCAGTTGGCCACGCCAGCGGCCGCTGCCGGGTTTTGGGGACCGGCCGAAAAGGGCGCCGGTGGCCTCAAAATCCCCCACGGCCGCCTGCTGCCTCCCGCCCTTGTCATTCAGGACGAACTGCACCTGATCAGTGGCCCCCTCGGCACATTGGCAGGCCTGTACGAAACGGTGATCGAGGGGCTGATGCGCCCGGACGTCTCGTCACCGCCACCCAAGATCATTGCCTCAACGGCCACCGTGCGACGGGCTGAGGCCCAGATCAAGGCCCTGTTCGCCCGCAGCCAGGTGCGGGTCTTCCCGCCGCCCGGACCTGAGCGCGACGACAACTTCTTTTCACGCACCATCACCGACCCTGACCAAGCCCGTCTCTACGTGGGCCTCTCAGCACCAGGCCGCAACCTCAAGGGTGTGCTGTTGCGCTCTTATTTGGGGTTGATGGCTGCGGCCCAGCAGGGTTGGAACGACAACAAGGCCATGGGCGCCCACAACCCGGCGGATCCCTACATGACCCTGCTGGGTTATTTCTCCAACCTCAAGGAGCTGGGCGTGACCCGCAGCATCCTGGAAGACGAACTCGGGGCCCAGTTAGAGCAATTCGCCAAAAATCGTTCCCTCGCCATCGATGGCTTCGAGAACCCCTTCGCCAGCCGCAAGCGCCCCTGCGAACCCGAAGAGCTGACCTCTCGCGTCAACACAGCCAAGATCAGCAACACCAAAGACCGCCTTTCCAAGCCCTACGTCGACAAGGATCACCTCGACGTCGCCCTGGCCACCAACATGATCTCAGTGGGCCTCGACATCTCGCGCCTTGGCTTGATGGTGGTGCTCAACCAGCCCAAGACCGCCGCTGAATACATCCAAGCCACCAGCCGCGTCGGCCGTCAGCTGAGCGAGAACCCGGAGCAGAACAAACCTGGCCTGGTGTTGGTGCTGCTCAACCCCAACCGCCCGCGCGATCGCTCCCATTTCGAACTGTTCCCCTACTGGCACCAGACCTTCTACCGCCATGTGGAGGCCACCAGCTGCACGCCTTTCGCCAGCCGGGCACTGGATCGCGGCCTGCCGGGGGTAGTCGTGGCCATGGCCCGCCACGGTGATCCAGCCCTGGCTGGTGCCAAAGGCGCCATGGCAGCGGATGCCCTGCAGCGCATCAAAGCCCAGATCGCCCAGGCCCTCCAGGATCGCTGTATTGCCACCGGTGCCGCCGATGACAGCCTCGACGAACACCTCCCCACCGAAGTGCGCGACCACGTCATCGATCTGCTCGAAGCCTGGTGGAAGCTCACCCAGGAGCCAGAAGCCAAGCTGCAGTATTGGACCCATGAGGAAAAGGGTGCTGGGGCAGGCTTCCTCCACACCGCCCTCGACATCGACCCGATCTACCAAGCCGAGGGCTACAACCAATTCACCACGAACTGGAGCCTTCGTGATGTGGAACCCTCCGCGCCGATCAGGATGGTGAACTTCAAAGAAGAAATCACCGCTGACGACTGATTGATCATTTGGCAAACGATCGAGGCCCAGCGGGGCGGAACCGCCGGCCAAGCTGCCCAACCAAAGGATGAGGAGCTGGCTCTGCTGATCGGTCCCATGGAGGGGGTGTCCAGCTCAGCGGAGGGGAGTCTGTTCGAGGCGGAGGTGTGGCAGCCACCCAACGCACCAGCCTGGTTCGACAAAGCCATCAAGCGGGTGTTGCTCGTGCACCGCTTGCGGGAGGTTCAGGCCCTGGTGGGCTTCACCCGCTTCACTGCCCGAACCAGCAGCCTGGGCGGTTTGCCGATCGACACCACCAAGGTCAACCGCCGGGCATCCCTTGCCAACGACCTGCGCTGGGTGCCGGCCAATGAAAACAAGGGAGAAGGGATTTTCATCGAGTTCGATCCCACCACGATCCGCGCCTGGGACGCCAGTGACCCGGTGGTCATGCGAGCCAGCCAGTTCACCAAAGCCTTCGAGAATGAATGGCTCGCCTCGCGTGGTCTAGACGAGGTCCAGTTTCCGTTTCCCGGCGCCCCCTACCTCCTGCTCCACAGCCTCAGTCACCTGCTGATCACCGAGATGGCTTTGGAATGCGGCTATGGATCCAGCGCGATACGCGAACGGATCTACGCCAACAGCGAGATCGGCTATGGCATCCTGCTGTTCACCAGCAGCTCCGGAACGGAGGGCACCCTCGGCGGGCTGGTGGGAGCTGGCAAGCGGATCGTTGCCTACCTAGAGAAAGCTTTTGAGCGCGGCCAACTCTGCAGCAATGATCCCTTCTGCTCCGAGCACGACCCGAACCACCCCTTCGACATCCGCCCCACCCATGGCGCCGCTTGCCATGGCTGTGAATTAATCGCCGAGACCTCCTGCGAGATCCGCAACGAGTTCCTCGATCGAGCCCTGGTGAGCCCCACCGTCTCGGCCAATCCCGAAATCGGTGATCCCTCCTTCTGGGAGTTCATCAACGCATGAGCCTCACGCTGCCAGCTCAGACCTTGCGGGCCGTTGCTGCAGATCTGCGGCGTCTGAACTACACGCCCACAAGCTGGCAGGCTTTGCTGAGCAACCACAGCGAATCGACCCGAAAACAGCTCGAACCGCTTCTGGTGGAGATGGTGCGAGAGGGAGGCCATCCTCGCCTGATGGCATTGCTGCTTGATCGCCTCGCCGATGCCCAGGAAGTTTTACAGAGGGAGCGGAACGCCTGGAGTTTTGTCTGGTCTGGCCCGGATCCCCTGCATGCCAAAACAGCCGATACCTTTGCGACGGTCGATCAGCTCATTGGTGAGGCTCGTTCCAGCCTATTGAGCGTTGTTACCAGCACGCCAAGGTTGTTATTGCCGATGCATCAACTTCTGATGCCAAAGCTCTGGTGACCAGCGCCAACTTCAGCGAAACGGCGCAGCGACACAATTTTGAGGCTGGTTGGCTGACAAGATCTGTTCCAAAGGTCCAGGAGATCCAGAAGCAGTTCTCCATGGCCGTTGACCAAGGCCTTTTCTTGCCTCTTGAAATCGACTCTTGAGGAGAGGCTTTGAGGGTGATCAACAAATCATGTTCAGCACTCCCTGAGGAGCAAGCCGGTAGTTGTTGCCGCTGATGTTGAACATCACCCGAAGGCCCCTACGTATCGATGGCGCTGCCCTTCCACCCCGCAGACCTGCAGGCGGATCAGACCGGAACGCAGCTTGAGCACCGGCAAGCCTCACTACCGCAAGCCTCACTGCCGCAAGCCTCTTGAACGATGGGGGCAGGGAGACTTGAACTCCCACAGTCTTGCGACCTGCGGATTTTAAGTCCGCTGCGTCTACCGATTCCGCCATGCCCCCGTGCTACCGCAATGGCGCCGTTGCGCTGCGATCTGGCAAACACATTAGGACTGCGATCAGGAGGCAGCCAGCCGATCACAGGCGAAGTCCTGGATAGCGCCGAGGCCACTGCGCAGGCGGAAGCGGGGATGGTCCTGGTCTTCGAGGCTCCACCACCACTTGCCGTCAGTGAAACTGGCAGGTCCGGCGTTGTTGGTGCGGGGCAACTGCAGGCTGATGCCTTGCCACTGCAGTACCACATAGCCGCCGATCGGCACTGAAGCGCTACTGGGGTCAGGAATGGTGGCCTCATCCATGGCGCCGCGCACCAACAGGGCCGTGAGCGGTTCACCGTCGCAGCGGTAGCTCTGGGCCGGTGGGCTGTTCAGGGCCCAGGCCGCCGGCAGGGAAAAGGGGGCCAGCAGGATGGCCAAACTCAGCAGCCAGCCAACGGCTGCCACCAAGTACGAGCCCCATATCCATGAACTTGGCTTGGCGGTTGGTTGACCCATGGTTGTGGCGACTGACCGCCCTA
Source organism: Cyanobium sp. (assembly GCA_044359075.1). Classification (GTDB taxonomy): domain Bacteria; phylum Cyanobacteriota; class Cyanobacteriia; order PCC-6307; family Cyanobiaceae; genus Cyanobium. Next base: position 6,450 of record JBIKMU010000001.1, read on the forward strand.
GATTGGCGCTAACTCTGGCCCCATTCAGCTGTGAGACTGCCGGCCCCCTTCAGCCAACTCGACCTGGCCAATGAAACCTTGCTGGTGCTGGGGGCCTACGCCCTGCTGGCGGGCCTGTATCTGGTGGTGGTGCCCCTGGCGCTGATCTGGTGGATGCAGCGGCGCTGGACCCTGATGGGCAAGATCGAACGCACCGCCATCTACGGCCTGGTGTTTCTGTTCTTCCCTGGCCTGCTGCTGTTTTCTCCCTTCATCAATCTGCGCATGGCCGGCCAGGGCGAGGTGGACGCTTGACCCGGGGTCAGGCCATCCTGCTGGGTCTTGCCGTAACCCTGATCGGTGCGGCGGGCTACTGGGCCTTCCAGACCAGTGGCCTCGACAGTTTTTCGTCGGGGATTGCCGCCTCCGGGCTGTTGATGCTGCTCGTGCTCGGCTGGACCAGCAGCTACCTGTTTCGCGTCGTCACCGGCCGCATGACCTACATGCAGCAACGCAAGCGTTATCGCGAGCGCTACGACGCCGAAACCAACGAAGAACTGGAAGCCCGCTTCGCGGCCCTCAGCCCCCAGGAGCAGCAGCGGTTGCTTGAGGAGATCGGCCAGGTGGAAATCGGCCAGCTAGAGATCGGCCAAGCAGAGCCTGAGGGCTCGACCCCATAGGCTCGGAAGTTCCGCCAGTGCCTTCGGCCCCTCCATGACCGCCGCACCGACCGATCCTGCTGGCCCCACCAAGGCTGTATCCCCGGCCACGGCCATGCCCACGAAAACGGCCATTCAGCGCCGTTTCGCCGACCTCGGTGCCCAGGGTCGCTGTGCCCTGATGCCCTTTTTGATGGCCGGCGACCCCTCGCTGCAGATCACGGCCGAGGCCTTGCTGGCCCTGCAACGGGGTGGCGCCGATTTGATTGAGCTGGGCATTCCCTATAGCGATCCTTTGGCCGATGGTCCGGTGATCCAGCAGGCCGCCTCCCGCGCCCTGGCCGCCGGCACCACCCCCAGCCGGGTGCTCGACCTGTTGGCCAGCCTGCGGGGCCAGTTGCAGATTCCGGTGGTGCTGTTCACCTACAGCAATCCCCTGCTCAACCGGGGCATGGAGCGCTTCTGCCAGGACGCCGCCGCCGCCGGCGCCGCCGGTTTGGTGGTGCCCGATCTGCCCTTGGAAGAAGCCGAAACCCTCTCGCCCCTGGCGGCCGCCCATGGCCTCGACCTGGTGCTGTTGGTGGCTCCCACCACCCCACCGGAGCGCCTGGTCCGCATCCATGCCAGCAGCCGCGGCTTCACCTATCTGGTCAGCGTCACCGGCGTCACAGGGATCCGCACCAACCTGGAGGCCCGCGTCGAACCCCTGGTGGCCCAACTCAAAGCCCAAGGTGGCGTGCCTGTGGCCGTCGGTTTTGGTATTTCAGGTCCCGAACAGGCGGCCGAGGTGCGCCGCTGGGGAGCCGATGGGGCCATCGTCGGCAGTGCCCTGGTGCGGCGCATGGCTGAAGCAAATGCCGCGGGAACCTCGGTGGCGGAGGCCACCGAACGCTTCTGCCGGCAGCTGCGGGCCGGCCTCGATGGCCACGACGAGCCCCACGCCGCCTGAAGCGGCGGCCGGGCCTAACCTGCCCTGCCGTCTAACCTGCCCTGCCATTGGTTGCATCACCACCCATGCGTTTTGTTCTCTGGGGCACCTACTGCGACGACGCCCTGCAGAAACGCACCCCATACCGGCAGGAGCATCTGGCGGGACTGCAACGGCAAAAGGAAGCTGGCACCTTGATCACCCTCGGACCCACCGAGGGCAGCACCCATGTGTTCGGCATCTATGAAGCCGACAACCGCGCCACTGTCGAGGCCTTGGTCAAAGCAGATGTGTATTGGCGCCAGGGCATCTGGACGGCCGTGGAGATTTACCCCTGGATCCAGGCTTTTTGAATTAGCCCCATTTGCCCCTGCTGTTATTGAGGCAAATGGGGCAAAAAAAAGAGCCCCGTAGGGCTCAAGTAATTGGAGATGACGGCTAAGCCGTTGATCACCAGAGGCCGCGAATAGGAGCGGGAGCGGGAGCGGGCTCGGGCATGGGCATGGGAGCGGGCTCGGGGGCGGGAGCCGGGGCGGGAGCCACGACAACAACGGGAGGTGAGCTGAAGCGGTAACGGAAGCCCAGCTTGGCGCCGTACTCGTTGTAAGACTGGAAATCGAAGTTGTCGGTGCTGATGCCGCTGGCACCGGAGTAAACGCCTTCGGCGTAGATGTCCCAGTTCCAGTTGACCGCGTAGGCCACGCCCAGCTTGCCTTGCCAGCCAAGAGCGCCTTGGTTGCCGCTGCTGAAACGGGTGTCGTTAATGGTGAAGCTGGGGGTGCTCAGGTTGGTGTAACCGAGGCCACCACCGATATAAGGAACCCACTTGCCGAAGGGGATGTCCAGGTAGGCGCTAAAGAAAACTGAATTCTGGTTCAGGTTGCCGCTGGCCCGGCTGGATGTGCCACTGAATTCCTCACCATCGACTTCACCACTGGCATGAACCTTGTCCAGGCTGCTGCGGCCGTAGACGTAGGTGAGTTCTGTACGGATGGCGCCGAAGTCGTAACCGATACCGCCGTCGGCACTGAAGCCGCCGACCATTTCGTTATGGCCGTTGAAGTTGGCGAAATCAACGTTGTCCTGGAAATTCCAGTTGCTGGGCCAGGAGTAGCCGGCACCTGCGGTGACGTAAAAGCCGGTGCCCTGCACGGAGGCGGAGCCCACATTGCCGATCACGGGAATGTAGGTTTGAGCCACTTCATTTGCTTCCTTGGGGGAAGAAATGCTGAGGGGGGCGCCTTGGCCCTCGAGTTGGGCTGCGCCGGAAGGGGTGGCAGCCAGGGAAGGAGCGGCCAGCAGGGCCGAACCTGCAGCTGCGAAACCGATGCCGCACAGGGCGGCAAGGCGATTGCTGATGGTCATTCGAAAGGGGTTCTCACACCGTTGTCTGTCTAGTTAGTAACAACTGCCCCTTCAGCCTTTCGTAGGCCACTGGTTTTCGTGGCACAGCAACCCTTACATTTCGCCAAAGCCATTGTCCTGCAAGAGTTTAGCTCGAACGGGGCCAATTTTCCAGCGCCTGTTTCCAGACCCAGGCACCCACCTTTTCGGGGCCGTCAGGGCCCAGAACCTTGGCGTAGCCGTCCATGCGGCCGACCCCCTCCGCCGCGATCCGGGCGATGGCCCCCGGACCGTCGATGCCACGACGCTGCAGCGCCTTGAGCTTGAGGGTGCGGTCCCGTCGCACGATGTTGCCCCCATTGAGGTGACAGCCGGCGCAGGTGTTGGCAAACAGGCGACCCCCCTCAGCCAGCCGGGCGGGGCTCGCCAGCACGGCCACCTGGGGCTCCTGGGGCTCCTCGGACAGGCCCCAGGCGGGCAGCGGTTGAAAGAGCCAGTGCAGCAGGACCAGCAACAGCAGCAGCCAGCCCAGAATCAGCGCTGCCTTGGGGAAACGCTTTGGGCCGGGCAGAGAATCGGTGGTCATGGTTTGAGGGCCGCCGCGACGCTCTCCATTCTCAGGGTCAGGGACCGCTGGCTGCCATTGAAGCCAGTGAGGCGTTGTCAGCGCCCGAAAGCCACCCGATGCGCTGGTTGGCGCCTGGCGATGGCGACCAGGTTGCGGCGGTCTATCGGGACGCCGTCATCAGCCAGGCCCAGGGTCTCTATAGCGAGGCCCAGATCAGGGCTTGGGCCCGGGTGGCCCAGGAGCCCTCCTTCAGGGCGATTCTGGAGCGGGGCCTGGGTCTGGCGAGTTGCTCCGGCTCAGACCCGGGCAGCATCGAGGCCTTTGCCGTGCTGGAGCCTGGCCATCGCCTCTCGCTGCTCTATTGCCGTGGCAGGGCCAGTCGCCAAGGCCGGGCCAACGCCCTTGTGGATCGCCTCGAACAGCATGCCCGTGCCTCGGGTTGCGCCCAGCTGCACACCGAGGCCAGCCAGCTGTCCCGGCCCCTGCTGCAGCGAAGGGGCTGGCTTACAGCAGCGACAGAAGATGTGATTTTTGCCGGACTGCCATTCCAGCGCTGGCGGATGATCAAGCCCCTGACCAGCAGCAGGACCCCCCATGGCTGAAGCCCAGCTCCAACAATTTCTGGCCAAGGTGGCCCAACTGAATGCGTTTGTCAGCCGCTGTCAATCCCAACCAGATTTATTACAAACTCTGCGTAGTTGCAGCCACCATCAACAGGTGGTTGATCTGGCCCAATCCATGGGCTACGACATCGGTCGCCGCTGGGGGGATTCGCTCGATTCAGCTACCAAGGGCCGCGATAGTTTGTTGGCGGGAGCCATCCCAGGCCAGGGGCAAGAGACCAGCCAGATACTTATAGAGACAGCCGATTTCCGGCTACTCCGACTGCATTCCTGCGCGGATTGCAGCCCGCCGGGCTTTTGGTATGACCAAACCGAGGCCGAATGGATTTGTCTGCTGCAGGGCAGTGCTCGCCTTCAATTTGCCGATGAGCAGGTTGAACGCGAACTGAACCGGGGCGACAGCTTGATGATTGCGCCCCACCGGCGCCATCGACTGGTGGCAACCGATGGGGGCGAAGGCACCATCTGGCTGGCCCTTTTCTGGAAGCCAGACTCCGGCAACGCCTTCAGTTCTTGAAAGGCTGGAACAGGGGTTTGGCCGGAGACGCTGAAGGCGGATTGATGATCTGGGTGTCACAGGTCACCGAACCATCACTGGCCGAGACGCAGTTGGTTGGGATGACCTTGGTTTCCGGACCGATGTTGCTGCCGCGCTCGAGCATGAAGGTTTCCACCTGGGCCCGCGCTGGCAGCAGCCCCAGGGCCAGCGACAGGACAGCTGCCGCTGGCAGCCAGCAAACCCCAGAGCCAGGGCAAAGCTGCTGCCGCCCAAGAGCGGGTCGCCCAGCAAGGAAGGGGAGCATGCCTGCCAACATCAGTGAAAGTTGTGACCTGTCCCACTCTGGCGCCTCAATCGCCGCTGTGGTCTTCCTGTCGAATTTCCTCAAGCAGGAGATCCAGCTGGCCCAGGGGATCGACCTCCAGGTCTGCGCCAGCCAAATCTGCATAGGGGTGTTCCCCCTGATCTTCTTGGCACCAAAGCGCTTCGATCGAGCAGAGTTTTTCGGCCAGACCGGCAAGTCCCTCGTTCGCTTGGATCCGCAACAACTCCTCCAGCAGCACGGGCATCCGAATCGAGGCCGTCCTCAGGGCCCGCCGCAAATCAGACTGGCTGCGGCCGCTATGGCGCAGCCAGTCCTTGAGAAAGCTCTGCAGATCGTCGAGCTGGTCGGCGCTGTAGGTGGTGGCCATGCCGGAAGCGGAGGGATCAGGAGGTGGGGAACCAACGATCCAGTCTGCTCTGGGCCCGGCGGCGGATCTCCGGAGTGAGGTGCCGGCCACAAAGGCTCAACAGGGCAGTCAGGGCGACCATGTCATCGCCGAAGCCGATGGCCGGTAGAAAATCGGGGATCAAATCGACCGGCAGCAGCAGATAGGTGAGGGCCGCGAGCACCGTCAGCCTTGCCTGGTGGGGCGTACCACCATCGAGCAGCAACTCAAAGCATTCCAGGGCTGGTCTGGCCACGGTGCGCCCGGCACGGCGGACCAGTCGCATCAGCAGGTTTTCATCGACAGCCACACCGGGCAGCACTTCGGGATCGATGCTGCGTTGGCTGTTGGCAGCGCCATTAGATCCAGAGGTCCCTGGGGATGGAGCTGCGGAAGCGGTCGAGGGGTAAGGGGCCATGGAGGCTCTTGAGGGGGGCGCCAAAGCGGCGTAATTGCTTTCATTTTTAAGCCCAACTTGGACCCCAGCCCAGGACGGTTGTCCCCCTGCCAGGCTGCGGCTGCCCTGCTCAGGGCAACCAATCGGCAGGCCGGCTACCGTCGCAGCCAGCTCCTGGCCCCGATCCGATGACGTCCTTGCCCCTGCTTGACTCCCCCGTGCTGTCGCGGGCCTTGGTGGCCTATGGCCATTACCTGAGTTTCATGGTTTGCTTTGCGGCGCTGGTCCTGGAGCGACGCTTGATCCGGCCGCAACCGGACCGCCGTGACGCCATCTGGATGGTGATAACGGATATTGTTTACGGAATTGCGGCTTTGGGGGTATTAGGTACCGGAGTCTTGCGAGTACTTTACTTTGGACAAGGCAGTTCTTTCTATACGGAGAACCCGCTTTTCTGGTGGAAGGTTGGGGCTTACCTGACGGTTGGAACTTTATCCCTCTACCCGACGATCACCTATATCCTTTGGGCTATCCCCCTGCGAAAGGGTGAACTGCCCCAGGTGAGTGAATCCCTGGCCACCCGTCTGAAATGGATCCTCAATATCGAGATCCTTGGCTTCGCCCTGATTCCGTTGCTGGCGGCGCTGATGGCCAGGGGCGTTGGGCGTCCCCTTTTGGGCTGATCCCGCCAGCAAAATTGGTTATGCGGTCGGTTCCCCCCTGGATCGGCCCTTGGAGCCTGGGCCTGGGTCTGGGTCTGGGCTTGGGCTTGGGCTTGGGCTTGGGCCCGGGCCTGGCGCTGACTGCCCTGGCGATGGGGCCCTGGCTGCAAGCCGCCGAATTACCTGCACCTTGCCCCCGCGCCGCCGAAGTACGGCAGAGACCAGCGCTGGGCCGATTGCTGCAGCCTTCCCCACCAACGCCGCGGGCTGCGGATGATTTCCGCGACCAGATTCAGACCACGGTCGCTGGCTGGCCCCGCTTAGCCCATTGGTGCGTCTGGATCGAGCCCGGCGCCAGGGAACGGCGCTGGCAGCCTGCGATTGAGGCGGCCCTCAACCATTGGCAGGGGGTCCTGCCGATAGTTCAGGTCATGGATCCGGACCAGGCCCAGGTGCTGGTGTCGCATCGGCGTCCACCGCTGCTGCAACGCGATGGCCGGCAGCGGGCCAGCCATGGCAGGACCACCTTGACGGCCCGATACGTCAACCGCGGTGGCCTATGGCGATTGGAACCGCATTTGATGGTGATGGTGGATTCGACCCAGCGCCAGGCAGGCATCCAGGCCACGGCCCTGCATGAATTGGGCCATGCCTTCGGTCTTTGGGGCCATAGCCCGGATCCAGGCGATGGGATGGCGGCGGCGCCCGGGGCCAAACCCGTGCTGAAGCTCAGCCCCAGGGACCTGGCCACCCTGAACTGGTTGTACCAGCAGCCCACGGTCTACGGGCGTCCCGGGGACGCTGCCCCTGATCCCTAAGGCTGGCCTGCCCTTTGCTGCAGTCGGCGCTCACAGCGATTCAGCCCCTCCTGGCAGTCGCCCACCATCAGCAAACCGGAGCCTCCCCACAACAGGCGCCCGGGCAGGTCGGTGACCGCCGCCCCCAGTTGACGATGGGACCGAAAACCCCGCTGCCTGAAATAACGCACCAGGCGAGCGTGCTGCCGCTCCTGATCGCGGATGGCCAGCAACCAGGCCCGGCGGCAAGGTGTGCATTCCAACGCCCAGGCGAAGGTGGCCGCCCAGATCAGTTCGCCCACCCCCGCGGTTTCTTGCCCCTGGATCCGCAGGGTGTCGAGATGCAGTCCCGCTGCCGTCGGCATGGCCCACCCCTTCAGGTCCCCCAGCAACAGGGGGCCTTGGCCAGGGCGAGGGCGGGCCACCGCCACCCGCAGGTTCCAGAGGCCCAGACGCCGGGGGGCTTGGATCCGCAGCAGCTTTCCCTGGGCAGCGGCGCTGGCTTCGATGCGCTCAAGGGTTAGGGCCAAGCTTCAGGGGGCCCCAGAGGCATCACCCGGATAGGGATCCGCCAGGACGACGGCCCCCATGGGCAAGGGACCGTAGAGGTGGGGGAACAATTCCCCCGTATCGGGGTGCCCCGTATCGGGGGCTGGCTCCTGACGGATCGGCACCCCGGCGGTGGCGATGGCCCGAGGATCAAGGGCCAACAGCACCACATCTCCGGCATCGGCATAAAAACGCTGGTAAGTCGATGCCACCTGGTGAAGGCAGCTGGCATGGACAAAGCCAACTTGCTCGAACGTCATGCCCCTGGTGGACCAGGGGTAGAAACCCTGCCGTTTCGCCTGGTGCCAATCCGACGCCAAGGTGAGGTGATAGAGCCAGCTCGGGGAGTACCAAGCCCGCCGTTCGGCCCAGGGAGTCGCCATGACAGCCGACAAATCGGGACCTTCAAGCCAGGGGTCGAGCCAGGCTTTGAGCGCCTCCAGCCCGCTTTCGAGCGCAAAACGCTCGGCATCGAGGCCGCGAAACTGCCTCAGAAACGGCAAGATCAACCACTGCAGTTCAGGACGGTGGCTGGTTTGCGGAAGCTCAACTAGCTCTTGGTTCCATTGCCGCAACAGGGTCAGGGCCTGCTGGCGAGCGACGGCCGCGTCCCCGTTGGCATGACGTTCAGGATAGCGGCAGTGATCGAGCAGGGCTTTGAATTCGCCATCACAACTGGCGATCAGTTGGGTGGCCAAGCGATCGCCGGGCCAGTCGCGGCCAAGCTGCTCCAGGCACCAACGCACAATCTGCTGACTTTCATCGATCACCCTGCCATTGGCAAGCACGAGCACGGGCACCGTGCCCTTGGCCGAAGCTGCCAGCAGTTCGGGTGGTTTGGCGGCCAGGACCACTTCCCGCAATTCCACCTGGATCGCTGCTGCCGCCAGGGCCAGGCGGGCACGGATCGCATAGGGGCAGCGGCGAAAACTATAAAGAATGGCTTTATTGTTGCTTGCGCCATCACTCTCTGCCAGAGCCCCTTGCTGGTGTTGGATCTCAACCACGGCCCTGGATTTCCCGACTACGGGCAAGCAGCAGTTGGCGCTGACGTTCGGCAAAACGCTGGCGATCGCTGTTTGAGTGGACCGTCAGGCAGTAGCGACAACTAACCCCTTCTACATAACTGGGCAGTTTGGTATCCGCTTGGGAGAGGGGCATGCGGCAGCCATGACAAAGGGCATGGCTGCCGCTCTCGAGTTGGTGGTTCAGGCTGACGCGCTGATCAAAAACAAAACATTCACCACTCCAACGACTCGCGGCAACGGGTATCTGGCGCAGATAATTGAGGATTCCACCCTGCAGGTGATACACCTGATCAAAACCTTGCTGCAATAAAAAAGCCGTCGCTTTTTCGCAGCGGATGCCACCCGTACAGAAGAGGGCTAAGCGGCGCTTGGGATGATCCTGGAGGAAGGGCGCCAAACCGCTGCTGGTCCAGGCCGGGAATTCCCGGAAACTGGTGCTGTTGGGATGAATCGCCCCGGGGAAATGGCCCACCCGCACCTCATAGGCGTTGCGGGTATCGATCAGCAACGTATCGGGATCATCCACCAGCTGGTTCCATTCCGCTGGCGGCACATAGACGCCAACCCCCTGTTGTGGCAGGACATCGGCCCGGCCCAGGCTGACGATCTCGTGCTTGATACGTACTTTGAAATGGCGAAAGGCAGGGGCCGCCGCCAAGCAGGCCTGCGATTGCAAGGGAGCCAGTCCTGGCACCTGCTCCAGAGCCGCCAGCAGCGTCTGCAATGCCGATTCGGGGCCCCAGATGCTGCCGTTCACCCCCTCACTTGCCAGCAATACGGTGCCTTTGAGCTCCAGGGCAAGACCAAGGTTGGTGAAGCGATCCCGCAGCTCAACCAGGCTGCCGGGGTCCAGGTATGCAAAACGGTAGAAACTGATTACCTGCAGGGACATGGGGCCTTGGTCCTAAGGGGTGACGGGAATCGCTGGCATTGGCTGTTCCATCACCCGGACGCCTGCGGCTGCCAGCAGGGCGCGGTCCTTGTTTTGACTGGGGTTGGCGGTGGTGAGCAAGGTGTCGCCATAAAAAATCGAGTCGGCTCCCACCAGCAGGCAGAGGATCTGGGCTTCCCGCGTCAACTGCTCGCGACCGGCGCTGAGGCGCACCCGACTCTTGGGCATGAGGATGCGGGCTGTGGCCACCATTCTCACCAAATCAAGGGGATCGACCGGAGGGCAGTCCTCCAGGGGAGTACCGGGCACCGCCACCAGGGCATTGATCGGCACGCTCTCGGGATGGGGATCCAGGTTGGAGAGCACCTGCAGCAGGGAGGCCCGGTCAAGGCCTGATTCACCCAGACCAATGATGCCCCCGCAACAGAGCCCAATGCCGGCCTGGCGCACCCGCGCCAGGGTTTCGAGGCGCTCCTGATAGGAGCGGGTGGTGATGATCTCTCCATAGTGCTCAGGACTGGTGTCCAGGTTGTGGTTGTAGGCGCTTAACCCCGCTTCTGCCAGTCGGACCGCCTGGGATTCGGTGACCATGCCTGCCGTGACACAGGCCTCCAGCCCCAGGGCCCTCACACCCCGCACCATTTCAAGCATGGCCTCAAATGGGGCCCCCTCCCGGATTTCGCGCCAGGCCCAGCCCATGCAGAAGCGCTGGGCCCCGGCCTGGCGGGCCACCCGGGCCCGGCGCAGGACCCCGGCCACGTCAAAGTCGGATCGGTCGGTCACATCACTGCTGTGGTGCAACGACTGGGGACAGTAAGCACAATCTTCTTCGCAACCCCCTGTTTTGACGCTCAGCAGGGAAGCCAGCTGCACCTGGTAACCGGGATTGGCCAGGCGGTGCACGGACTGGGCCTGCCAGATCAAGTCGACCAGCGGCAGGGTGAGAAGGGCATCAATCTCAGAGGTGGTCCAATCGTGGCGCAGCATCATCGACTTCCCTGGACTCCCCCAAAGCGGCGGTGACGACCCTGGTACTCAAGCAGGGCCTTGAGCAGGGCCTCCTCATCAAAATCAGGCCACAGCACCTCGGTGATGTAGATCTCGGCGTAAGCCAGTTGCCAGAGCAGGAAATTGCTGATCCTTTGCTCACCACTGGTGCGGATCAGCAGATCGGGGTCCACCTGGCCGGCGGTGAGCAACTCGGCGGCAAAGACCTCCTCATCAATGGCCTCCGCCGCCAGCTGCCCAGCGACAGCTCGCTCGGCCAGACGACGGGCTGCCCGCACCAGCTCCCGACGGCCGCCATAGTTGGTGCATACGTTGAAGCGGATGCCGGTGTTGCCGGCCGTGCGTTGGCTGGCCTCATCAATCTGCTGGCGCAGGCTTGGCGGCAGTTGCTCCAGATCGCCAAGAAAACGAATCCGCACCTGTTCCCGCTCAAGTGCTTCCAGTTCCCGTGCCAGCACCCTTTCAAACAGGGTCATCAAGAAGGTGACTTCCTCCCCTGGACGGGTCCAGTTCTCCGTAGAGAAGGCATAGGCGGTGAGGGCACCGATGCCCCAATCGCTGCAGAGCCGCAGGGTGCGTTTGAGGGCTTCCACCCCGGCCCGGTGGCCCATGACCCGGGGCAGGCCACGCTGGCGGGCCCAGCGGCCATTGCCATCCATGATCAAGGCGACGTGGGCCGGCAGCCGCTCGGGATCCAGGCCGGCGGGTAAGGGCCGTCTCTGGGGTGAAAAGGCTGTCGCCAGGGCGCGACTCATCCGCGGTTATCCGGCGTGTCCTGGACCACGCTACGCCCACTTGGAACGGAGGCCACCGCTTCGCTGAGCAGATCCTGCAGGCGACTGCTGGTGATCGGCCGCTCCAGGCGGCCCAGCCGGGCTAGCGAGAGGGTGCCGGTCTCCTCGGAGACCACGACACAAAGACAGCGCTCATGGCGCTCGGTGAGGCCGAGGGCCGCCAGGTGGCGGGTGCCGTAGCGGTGAATTCCCTGGCGCGAGAGGGGCAGGATCACCCCGGCGGCGATGATGCGATTTTTCTGAACCAACACAGCCCCATCGTGCAGGGGGGTATCGGCGGCAAAGAGATTGAGTAATAGATCGACCGAGAGTTTGGCGTCGAGAGGTATGCCGGGGTTAAGGAAATCCTCGGGGCGCAGATCGCTGCCCAAGTCGAGAACCACCAGGGCCCCCCGACGTGCCTGGGACAGGCGCCCAGCCGCCTCCGTGATCACATGGACCGAGCCAGAAACCAGTTGGTCCCGACTCCTGTCGGCCCAAAGCACACCCAAACGCCCGGTGCCCAATAATTCCATCAGTCGGCGCAACTCGCCCTGCCAGAGAATCGCCAGGGCCAGACTGCATGCCAGTACAAGGGCATCAAGCAATTTGCTGGTCAGCGGCAAGGGTACGAACCGCTGAATTAGCCAGGCCAATGACACCAAGAACAAATAGCCACGCAGTAGCCATAGGGTCCGTGATTCACCTATGCGGCCCAATAAAAGGACCACAAATAGGGAGGCGAACAGAAGGTCTAGGAGAAAAAGGAGCAGATCGTTGTACTGCTGCCAGATCACGTCACACACCCAGGGCAGTCAACAAGCCCCTCTTGTAATTCAGTTTAGCTTGCTGAGGCGATGGGGAAGAACGTCATAGCGCAGTAAATCGACCGGCTCTTCGCGCTTCTGCACCACATCGGCCATGCCGCCATGCACCAGCACGGTGGCGGGGCGGGGAATGCGGTTGTAGTTCGATCCCATCGAAGCGTTGTAGGCACCGGTGGCGAACACCGCGACCACATCGCCGGTTGTGGTTTCGGGCAGGGCCAGGTCTCTTAGCAGCACATCCCCCGATTCGCAGTGCTTGCCCGCCAGGGTGATGGGCTGTGTGGCCGGGGCGGTCGGGCGATCGGCCAACACGGCCGTGTAGCGCGATTGATAGGTGATGGGGCGCGGGTTGTCACTCATGCCGCCATCAATGGCCAGATAGGTGCGGATACCGGGGATCGATTTACGGCTGCCGACCCGGTAAAGGGTGACTCCGGCAGTGGCGACCAGGGAGCGGCCGGGTTCGCAAAGCAGCCGTGGCAAGGCCAAACCCCGCTCGGCGCAGGCGTTCGTCACCGCCGTGGCGACATCGGCCACCCATTGCTGGATCGATGGGGGGTCATCGGAGCTGACGTAACGGATACCGAGGCCCCCGCCCACATTGAGATCGGAGCAGGAATGGCCCAGGGAGCGGGCCAGGGCCAGGGCGTCGGCCAGGACACCGGCCAGGTCACGGTGGGGCTGCAATTCAAAAATCTGAGAGCCGATGTGGGCATGGAGCCCATCCAGCCAGGCCCAGGAACAGCCAGCCAGGTGGCGCAGCACGGACTCCAGTTGGTCGGGATCGAAGCCGAATTTGCTGTCCAGATGACCGGTGCGGATGTACTCGTGGGTATGGCATTCGATCCCAGGGGTGAAGCGCAGCATCAAGCGCACGGGACCGGGGTGGGCCGGTGCGATGGCGCTGAGCAGTTCAAGATCGAGCCAGTTGTCAACCACCACGGTGACTCCGTAGCTCAGGGCCAGCTCCAGTTCCTGCCGGGACTTGTTGTTGCCATGCAACACGATGCGATCGGGGGGCATGCCCCCTTGCAGGGCTGTCAGCAGTTCGCCAGCGGAGACCGCATCCAGCCCCAATCCCTCGGAGGCCACCAGGGCCGTGATCGCCAGGGAGCTGTTGGCTTTGGAGGCATAGAGAGCCAAGGAGGGACCGGCATAGGCTTCTTCAAGAGCCTGGCGATAGGCCCGGCAGGCAGCCCGCAGGGTGGCTTCATCCAGCACGTAGAGAGGCGTGCCGTAGTCCCGGGCCAAGTCGCTCAGCAGACATCCCCCCACCAGCAGCCGCTCCTGGGAATCCAGGCAGGCACTGATCGGCGCCAGGTTGCGATTGGGACTGCTCGCATCGACCTCACTTTCATAGGAACGACCCGAGGCTGTTGCTCCCCCCTCGGGCCCCGTTGCCTCAAGGGCCCGGAGCGTCTGGGCAGCGGCTGAGGGCACAGGCGGAACCATGACACTTAAGGGGGTAGAAAGAATTGAAGCCGATCGTAGGCAGGCCCCTGGCCGGCGACTGATGATGACTGAATCTGATGGCTGAATCGGCAGGCGGTAATTTGCTGATTGAATCCTGCGACCTGGGCTGTGACGATCTGCAGGCATGTTTGAGCCTGGACCGGCTGAGCCTCGGAGGCCTGTGGACAGCACAGCAGTGGCATACCGAGCTGGAAGAACCGACGCGACCGGTGGTGGGCTTGCGCCAGCAGGGGGAGTTGTTGGCGCTGGCCTGCGGTTGGATGGTGCTCGACGAACTCCACATCACGGCGGTGGCGGTGGCGCCCGAACGCCGTCGCCAGGGTCTCGGCCGCCAGGTTTTTGCTCTCCTGCTCAAGCGAGGGCACGGGTTGGGGGCGATCCGGGCCACGCTGGAAGTGGGAAGGGCCAATGTCGGGGCACGGGCTCTCTATGGCTGCTTTGGATTTCAAGAAGCGGGAGTCCGTCGCGGTTACTACCGAAATGGCGAAGATGCCCTGATCCAATGGCTTAATCTGGCAAAGACAACGGGGTGGGGAAACCCGTAGTTGTTTATGTCAGCAGGGGGTGAAATCCGCATCGCCATTGATTGCGTAGTTGCCATGAACCTCTGCGCCACCAAGGAATTTCCCGTATTGAGCTGGTGAACCGCAATCACCCCTTAGATCCTGATAGGTTGGGGTGACGTGCCCAGGCTCACGCCCATGTTCGAGCGGTTTACCGAGAAGGCCATCAAGGTGATCATGCTGGCCCAAGAAGAAGCCAGACGGTTGGGCCACAACTTTGTGGGCACTGAGCAAATCCTGCTCGGGCTGATCGGCGAGGGCACTGGCGTCGCGGCCAAGGTCCTCAAATCCATGGGCGTCAACCTCAAGGACGCCCGCGTCGAAGTTGAAAAGATCATCGGCCGCGGATCGGGCTTCGTTGCCGTTGAGATTCCTTTCACCCCAAGGGCGAAACGGGTTTTGGAGCTTTCCTTGGAGGAAGCACGCCAGCTGGGCCATAACTATATCGGCACCGAACACCTGCTACTCGGTTTGATCAGGGAAGGGGAGGGGGTGGCTGCGCGGGTTCTGGAGAACCTCGGAGTCGATCTTGCCAAGGTGCGCACTCAGGTGATTCGCATGCTGGGTGAAACAGCCGAAGTTGCCTCAAGCGGCGGCGGCAAGGGATCGACCAAAACACCGACCCTAGATGAATTTGGCAGCAACCTGACCCAGATGGCAGCCGAGTCCAAACTCGATCCGGTCGTGGGGCGCCAGAACGAGATTGAGCGGGTGATCCAAATTCTCGGCCGTCGTACCAAAAACAACCCCGTTTTGATCGGCGAGCCTGGAGTGGGCAAGACAGCTATTGCCGAAGGCCTAGCCCAGCGCATCACCCTGGGCGAAGTGCCAGACATCCTTGAGGACAAGCGGGTCCTGACCTTGGATATTGGTTTGTTGGTGGCTGGCACCAAATACCGTGGCGAATTTGAAGAGCGCCTCAAGAAGATCATGGAGGAAATTAGAACTGCCGGCAATGTTATTCTTGTCATTGATGAGGTCCATACCCTTATCGGTGCCGGTGCCGCCGAAGGGGCAATTGATGCAGCCAACATTCTCAAGCCCGCCCTCGCCCGTGGTGAACTTCAATGTATTGGTGCCACCACTCTCGACGAGTACCGTAAACACATTGAGCGTGATGCGGCCCTAGAGCGCCGTTTCCAACCAGTGATGGTGGGTGAGCCCTCAGTTGTCGATACGATCGAAATTCTGCGTGGCCTGAGAGAGCGCTACGAGCAGCACCATCGACTTAAGATTTCCGATGAGGCGCTCATTGCTGCCGCCACCTTGGGTGATCGTTACATCAGTGATCGCTTCCTTCCTGATAAGGCCATCGACCTGATCGATGAAGCCGGTAGCCGGGTGCGGTTGATGAATTCCAAACTGCCGCCTGCCGCCAAAGAAGTTGACCGTCAGTTGCGTGACGTCCAAAAACAGAAAGAAGAAGCGGTTCGGGATCAGAACTATACCAAAGCTGGAGAACTACGCGACAAAGAGGTTGAACTTCGCGACCAGATCCGTGGCATTCTTCAAGCCAGGCGGGATGATGAACCCTCAACCTCGGAGGCTGTCGCAGCCGATGGCGGTGTCGAACCGATCTTCAGCGGGGTCCAAGCCAGCGCGTCTCCTGAAGAGCGAACCCCCGTGGTTACAGAGGAGGACATTGCCCATATCGTCGCCTCCTGGACCGGGGTTCCTGTCCAGAAGCTCACCGAAAGTGAATCGGTGAAGCTACTTAACATGGAGGAAACTCTCCATCAGCGCCTGATCGGTCAAGACGAAGCGGTCAAGGCTGTATCCCGGGCGATTCGTCGGGCACGGGTGGGTTTGAAAAATCCCAACCGACCCATCGCCAGCTTTATCTTCTCCGGACCCACCGGTGTTGGTAAAACCGAATTGACCAAGGCGTTAGCGGCCTATTTCTTCGGCAGCGAAGATTCCATGATTCGCCTCGACATGAGTGAATTTATGGAGCGCCATACCGTCAGTAAGTTGATTGGTTCGCCTCCGGGTTATGTCGGCTTCAATGAAGGAGGGCAACTCACTGAAGCGGTCCGACGTCGCCCCTACACCGTGGTGCTGTTCGATGAAATCGAGAAAGCCCACCCCGACGTTTTCAATCTGCTGTTGCAGTTGCTTGAAGACGGTCGCCTCACCGATTCCAAGGGCCGTACGGTTGATTTTAAAAACACCCTTATCATCATGACTTCGAACATTGGTTCGAAAGTCATTGAGAAGGGCGGCGGTGGCTTGGGCTTCGAGTTTTCTGGTGGCGCCCAGGAAGAAACCCAATACAATCGCATTCGTTCCTTGGTTAACGAAGAACTCAAGCAGTATTTCCGACCTGAGTTCCTCAACCGCTTAGACGAAATCATTGTCTTCCGCCAGCTCACCCGCGATGAGGTCAAACTGATTGCCGAAATCATGTTGCGTGAAGTCTTTGCTCGCATGGTCGAGAAAGGCATCAACCTTTCCGTTACCGATGCTTTCAAAGAACGGTTGGTAGAAGAGGGTTACAACCCCAGTTATGGCGCCAGACCCCTGCGTCGTGCCGTGATGCGTCTACTGGAAGATTCCTTGGCGGAGGAATTCCTTTCCGGTCGCATCGGCGAAGGCGATTCAGCCGTTGTCGACATCAACGAAGCCAAGCAGGTGGTGATCCTCAAGCAGGGCGAACTGGCCCCAGCAGCCCTGCCCGAACTCGCCGGTGCCGGCACCTGAATCACCAGCGGTGAGTTCCTCTCCAACTGGTCCAGCTTCCCCTTCAATCGTGACTCACCAAGTCCTGGCCCCCCGCCTAGTGGTTCGGGGACCAGGAGCTTGGAACGATTCGCTTGATGGAATCCGGGCCCTGAGCCGCAGGCCCTTGCTGCTTGGACGCAGTGCCGCGACGGCCCCCCTGCGCCAGCAGTGCATCACCGATCTGGCCGGCCATGGTGTCAAAGCCACCCAGGCGGAACTCATCTTCGACTGTTGCGGCGAAGACCTGGATCGGCTGATCTCCAACCAGCCCACCCTGGAACCATTTGATGCTGTGGTGGCGATTGGTGGTGGCAAGGTGATGGACGCGGGCAAATTGTTGGCCCATCGCCTGGGCCTGCCCTGCGTGACAGTGCCCACCAGCGCAGCCACCTGCGCCGGTTGGACGGCCCTGGCGAACCTGTATTCCCCCCAGGGGGCATTCCGGCAAGACGTGGTTCTACCCAGCTGCCCCGAATTGCTTGTTTTTGACCATGACCTGGTGCGCAACGCGCCGCCGCGAACCCTGGCCAGTGGCATTGCTGATGCCATGGCCAAGTGGTATGAGGCTTCCGTCAGCAGTGGCTCCAGTGACGATGGACTGGTGCAGCAGGCCCTTCAGGTGGCTCGAACCCTGCGGGATCAATTGCTGCTCGATGGCGAAGCCGCCCTTGCCGACCGCCATGGAGAAGCCTGGGTGCGGGTGGCCGAGGGCTGTGCCCTGACCGCCGGCTTGGTGGGAGGTCTGGGTGGCGCCCGCTGCCGCACGGTGGCGGCCCATGCGATCCACAACGGCCTGACCCAACTCCCGGCCAGCGCTGGCCATCTCCATGGCGAGAAAGTCGGTTTTGGGGTCCTGGCCCAACTGCGCCTCGAAGAGATGCTGGCCGGTCACCCCTTGGCAGGCCAGGCCCGCCGCCAGTTGTTGACATTCTTCCGGGCCCTGCAACTGCCCGTGGACTTGGCGGAACTGGGATTGGCCCAGACCTGCCTCCAGGACCTGCAGCTGGTCTGCGACCACGCCTGCCAGGAAGGATCGGACCTGCATCTGCTGCCGTTTCCGGTCCAGCCCACCGATCTGATGGCCGCCTTGGTGAGCACAACCGCCGAGGTCCTTTGGCCCTGAGCGGCTTGCCCAAGCTGCCTGCCCCAGGCGCTGATCCTGCCGCTACCGATCCCTTGGTGGCGGCTTCGCAGGCGCTGGTGGAGGCTGCCGCCCGCTCCCTGATCGACCCCCAGGCCCGGGCGCTGGCCAGCTCGGTGCAGTGGTGGCAGGGCCCAGTCGCGGCCTCTGGCGCAGCGGGCTTGCAGACGCCGGTGGCGGTGTTGGGCCAGGGACCCACCGTGCTGTTGCTGCATGGCTTTGACAGCTCGTTTCTGGAATTCCGGCGCCTGGCGCCCCTGCTGGCCAGCGATCACCACCTGGTAATTCCAGACCTGCATGGTTTTGGCTTTTGCCCCCGTCCTGCGGGTGCGGATTACGACCCGGAGGCGGTGCTACACCACCTGGAGGCCCTGCTGCCACGCCTCGGCCCAGGAGTTGGTGTAATTGGGGCCTCCATGGGTGGCTCGGTGGCGGTGGAGCTGGCCCGGCGTCACCCCGAAGCGATTGCCCGCTTACTGCTGTTGGCCCCGGCAGGGTTGACGGGGCGCCCGATGCCGGTGCCGCCCCTGCTGGACGCCTTGGGGGTGCGCTTCCTGGCGCGGCCGGGGGTGCGCCAGGGGTTGTGCCGCAGTGCCTTCGCCGATCCCGACAGCGCTGTCGGCCCCGCCGAGCTGGAGATCGCTTCTGTGCACCTGCCAACCCCCGGTTGGGCCGAGGCCCTGCGCCGCTTTGCCCGCTCCGGCGGCTTTGCCGGTTGTGGCGCCCCCCTGCCGGCCCAGCCCCTAGCCGTGCTCTGGGGAAAGGACGATCGGATCCTGAGGCCGCCCCAGAAACGCGCTGCCAAGGCGCTGTTGGGTACCCGCATCGAGGAGTTGGAGGCCTGTGGCCACTTGCCCCATCTCGACCAACCCGCCACGGTGGCCGCCGCCTGGCGCAAGCTCAACCCGGGCGAACAGGGGCTCTGATCACAACGGTGGGCCCTGATCAACCAGGATGGATTGATCCTTGCAGGTCTTGCCTTGCCCCCCTTTGACGTTCGGATCCACGGGCTGCTGCAGCGGCTCAAGTCGCTTGTTGTGGCAGGGTTGTTGCTCCTATCCCAAACGGTGGTCGGGGCGCCGGCCCAGGCCTCCCTGCTGCATCTGGCCGGCCCGGTGCCCGCCAACCTCGGGCTACAGCAGAACCACCTGGCGCCCTGTGATTCCCCAGCCCACTGCGCCAGCGCCCGCTGGCCCCTGACCCAAGCGGGCACCAGCCTTGAGCAACTGGTGCCAGTGATTTTGGGCCTCGAAGGCGTGGAAGTGGTCGATACCCGGGCGGGATACCTGCACGCCACGGCCAGCAGCCGCTTGTTTGGCTTTGTCGATGACCTGGAAATTCACACCCTCCCCGCCAGCCACGAGCTGGAGGTGCGGTCGGCCTCCAGGTTGGGCGATTCCGATCTGGGGGTGAATACCAGGAGGCTGGAACGTCTGCATCGGGCCCTACTGGACGCCCATGTGGTGGCGGCAACGCCAGAGTGAGCCAACCCTTGCTTGGCACTTTGCTGTGGCTACCTCCCCCTCTCCGCTTGCGCCGAACCCCAGGGTTCCTGCCAACTGGAACCAGCCCACCGCTGCGGATCGCCGCTTCGTCCTGGCCTGGGCAGCCCCCTGGCTGGCGGCCCTTTTGAACGTGCTGCCGGGCCTGGGGGCGGGCTATCTCTACCAACGACGCTGGCGGCCCTATTGGATCACCAGTGCGCTCAGCACTTCTTGGTTTGCCCTGGGGGCTTGGCTGGCCCAGAACCGGGGTGCCACCCAGGAGTCCGACCGCTGGGTCGGCCTGGCGGGCCTGGTGCTTTTGGCCCTGGTCACGGCGGCGGAGGCCTTTCTGGCCGGCCGCCGGGCGCGGATGGATTAGAGAATGGCCCAAGCGCCAGATCCTTGCCCCCAATGAGTTCGGGTTCTTCCCTCCCGCCCGATTGGGCTGCGCCCGGTGTTGCGGGGGAGAGTTCTGGTGGTGGGCCGCTTCTGGCCCTGCTGGCTCGGGCCCTGGAGCTTTGGTTGCGGCAGCAATGTCAACAAATCGACAGCCTGGAGATCCAGCTGGAGGGATCCGCCGCCCGGTTGCTTCAAGGCCAGCTGGAGGCGGCCCGATTACGGGCCCGGCGGGTGGTTTTTCAAGATCTGCGCTTCGAATCGGTCGAACTGCGAGGCGAGGCCATTCGTCTGCGGCCGGGGGCTGCCCTGCGGGGCCAGGGCAGCCTGCTGCGGGAGCCCTTTCGGGTGAGGGGTCGGCTTTATCTCAATAGCGAGGACCTGAACCGCTCCCTCGGCTCGGCCCAATGGCGCCAGCTGGGCGACAACCTGGTGGAGGCCCTGCTGGGGGTTTCCCCCTTGATGCGGGTTCGCATCCTGGACAGGCGCCTGTTCTTGAGCGCCCCCAGCGCCGGCCAGGAACGGCCCATTGAGGTGGCAGCGACCCTGGCGGCCTCCGAGGGCACCGTCGTGCTTCAGACCCAGGCGCAGGGACCGACCTACCGGTTGCCGATGGATCCGGCGATTCACATTGAGCGGGCCGAGTTGGAAGCAGGCATGTTGCTGTTGGAGGGCGAGGCCCTGGTGCGGCCCTGACCGCCCTTGACCGCCTGGTTTGCGGGCCAGTTGCTGGGGGGTTGGGACCCCCAGTTCCGTGGTACTTGGGTCTGGATTGAACCCTCAGGGCCGCTGCAGCAGGGGCAGGGCGAGGGTGACGAGGGAATAGACCACCGCCGGCACGAATAGATAACTATCGATGCGGTCCAAGATGCCGCCGTGACCTGGGATGGCGTCACCAGAATCCTTGAGGCCCGCATCCCGTTTCATCATCGATTCGGTGAGGTCCCCCACCAGGGCGAACAGGGCCACCACAATCCCCAGCCCCCCCCCCAACAGCCAGCCCAACCTCCAGCCCAGGAGCAGGCCGCCACAGGCCCCCACCAGGGCCGCACAGCCCACGCCCCCCAGAGCCCCCTCCACGGTTTTGCCGGGGGAAATGGGGGAGAGGGGCCGGCTTCCCCAACGCCTGCCGATCACGTAGGAGCCGATGTCGGTGGCCACAATCAGGAAACAGGCCAACAGGGTGAGCGCCAGCCCCGAGGTCCAGGGCAGGTTCAGACCCGGCATCGTACCGGTCAGATTGGGGGCCAGGGCCGGATCACTGAGGTCCCGCAGTTTGATCCAGTGGCTGGGCAGAAAACCCAGGTAGAAGAGGCCGAAGATGGAGGCGGCGATGTCGGCGATGGTGCCCGTACGGGGCTGCAACATCAGCCAACCGCAGATAACGGCGCCGGAAGCGGGCAGTACCGCCGTTGCCACATCCCCCACGCTCGCCCCCGACGAGGAGGTGGCGCTGTGGGCAAGCCAGCCACCGGCGGCGGCCTCGGTGCTGAACAACAACAACTGCACGGCCACCAGGGTGGTGCGGGCCGCCGGCCGGATTCCCTTGAACTGGGCCATGCGGAAAAACTCCAACAGTCCCAAGTGGACGATCACGCCCACGGCCAAGGTGAAAAACCAGCCCCCCAACACCACCACCAGGACGCCGATACCTCCAGCCGCCCAGCCGCTGGCCAGGCGGGCCAGGGAGGTGCGGGTGCGGGGCTGGGGAAGCGGCGGCAAGACGGGCTCGGGATGGACTAACGCTCGGCGGCAATCAGAAAGAGGGGCTCGGCGGCGGCCAACTTGGCCTGGCTGCCGCGCCGTTGCATGCGATGCACGGTGGCTTGCACCACCTGTACATCAAGGGCTCCCAGCTGACTCAGGGTATCGGTGGCATCAACCAGGCCCTCCAGGCTGACGGTGCTGATCACCAGGCGACCGCTGGGGCGCAGTTGCTGCCAGACCGCCAACAGCACATCCCCGAGGGGGCGGCCGACTTCGAGCAAAACCCGATCGGGGTGCGGTGGTAACTGGTTGAGGTCGGCCGGGGCTTGGCCGGCATGGATATGGAGGTTGGTGATGCCAAAACGCAGGCGATTGCGTTCGAGCAGCTCGATCGCTTCAGGATCCCGTTCGAGGGTGTGAACGGCACCGGTGCTGAGCAGCCGGGCGATTTCCAGGGCCAGGGCCCCCGTGCCTCCGCCAATATCCCAGACGAGGGAATCGGCCCGGGGCCTGAGGTGGGCCAGCAACATCACCCGCAGCTCCATGGGGGTTGGGCTGAAGCCCGGAGCATCTTCAAAGACACCATCGGGGAGACCCGGGGTGACGAAATCCCAGTGATATTCGTCGGGCAGGGGGATTAAAGCGGTGCAACCACCCACAAGGTATCAGCGATCTGGCCAGGCCACTGATGCCGTTGATCCAGCAACCAGCTGGTGCGCTCCCCATCCAGCCGCTCGCCGGGAATCAGCAGGGGGATGCCAGGCGGGTAGGGAACCAGCGGGCGGGCCGCAATCGCCCCCGTGGCCTCCTGCAAGGGAAGCTCAACGGCCTGGGCCCGCCAGGCGACCCCCAGGGGCAAAGCGAGGCTGGCGACCAGGGGAAAGGGCGGCGCCACAAAGGGGGGAAAGGGCGCACCGCCAAGGGCGGCACGCAGGGCCAGAAGCTGGCGGCCCAGACGCCGCTCAAGCCCGGGGGGGGGGCGCAGGCCGAGGCAGAAGGTGATGCTGCCCGGCTCGGGCAGCTCGGCGATTACGCCCCGCTCCAGCAGCCAGGCGTCGGCCTCCAGGCCATTGATGCCCATGGGGGCGGTGGCCAACACCAGCCGCAGGGGATCGTCGTTGCGGACGAAGGGCAAATCCAGCGCTTCCAGCCGTTGGCGCAGCTCCAAGGCGCGCCGTTTGGCCCGGCGACGACGGCGCTGCCCCGCGGCCGAAAGGCCATCGTCGAGGGCGGTGGCGCAGGAGGCCAGCAGCAGGGCGCTGGGGCTTGAGGTCTGCAGCCAGAGCAGGGAGCGCTCCAGGGCCTGGTGATCAATGCGGGGACCCTGGGCCAGCAGAACGGCGCTCTGAGCCAGGCCGCTGGCGGCCTTCTGCAACGACAGCACCACCAGATCGGCTCCGGCGGCCAGGGCGGAGCCATCGCCATGGGCCTGGTCCACCAACACCGTTAGCCCACTGGCACCGCCAGCGCTGCCATGGGCGAGGGCCACCAGGGCCGCCAAATCAGCCCCCCGCCCCTGATAAGTGGGATCGACCAGCACCAGGGCGGCTACGGGACCCTGACTGAGGGCGGCTCTCAACACCTGGCCGAGGTGCTCGGGCGGGGGCGGCAGCCAATGGCCGCTGATGGGATCCAGGGGCAGCCCGTAAAGCAGCGGCTCCAGGTCACCGAGCACGCAGGCATGGAGCAGGGAGCGGTGCAGATTGCGGGGCAACAGCACCCGCGAGCCGGGCGGACAAAGCCCCAGCAGGGCTGCCTGCAGCAGCCCCGAAGCGCCATTTACCCCAAACCAGCAGGCATCGGCTCCGAGGGCCTTGGCGGCCCGCCGCTGGGCTTCGGCCACGGCTCCATGGCTTTCGAGGGGACCGCCGAAGGCCGGCAGTTCGGGCAGGTCCCAGGATCCAGGCCGTTGGCGCAGCAGACGCCGCAGCTCTGGGGCCAGGGCAGCGCCTCGGCCATGACTGGGCAGATGCAACGGCAGGGGCGCCGACTGCCCTAAAGCCAACTGCCCTAATGCCAACTGCCGTGATGCCGACTGCCGCAACAAGGCCAGCAGCGGCTCTGCAATCCCCGCACCCCTTGCCCCAGCCATGGTGCCCCGCACGTCTTTCTAGAGTTTGACCACCCCTGGCCCCTGGCCTTTGACCTTCGCTGCCGCGTCTGCGCCTGCCCCCTCAGCGCCTTCTGTGCCAACGCCACCTCGTCCCGCCCCAGGGCCGCCGCAGCTCAGCCGCCTCGACGGAGGCCCCGGCGCCGAGCCCGATCCATCAGCCTTGCAGGCAGAGCGATCGGACGACGACGAAGCCCCCAGCTACGACCCCCAGGCGGACCTGCGCTGGCTGCTGCTGCGCCCCTGGATCCTGATCAGCCGGCTACTGGTGGTGCTATGGCAGCTCGGAACCCTGGCCCTGGTGTTGGTGAGCCAGTCCCGCAGCCGGGATCCCAGGCTGCAGAAGCGGCTGGCCCGGCGCATCCTCACCACCTTGAGCGGTCTGGGGCCCTGTTTCATCAAGGTGGGCCAGGCCCTTTCCACCCGCCCCGATCTGGTGCGAAGGGACTGGCTTGAAGAACTGACGCGCCTGCAGGACGACCTGCCCGCCTTTGATCACGCCACTGCCCTCAAGGTGATTGAGGCGGAACTGGGGGCCCCGGCCGAGAGCTTGTTTGAGGAATTCCCCGATTACCCAATGGCAGCAGCCAGTCTGGGGCAGGTCTATAAGGCGCGATTGGCCGATGGCCGTTTTGTAGCGGTGAAAGTGCAACGGCCCAATCTGCCGTTCATATTGAGAAGGGATATGGCCATCATCCGGGCCCTGGGGGTGATCGGGGCCCCCTTCCTGCCCCTCAATCTGGGCTTTGGGCTGGGAGACATTATAGATGAATTTGGGCGCAGCTTGTTCGCCGAAATCGACTACTACAAAGAAGCCGATAATGCCGAGTATTTTGCCAAACTCTTTGCCAACCATCCTGAGGTAACAGTGCCGCGGGTGGAGCGTTCCCTGAGTCGCCGGCGGGTGCTCACCACCCAATGGATTCATGGCGTCAAGCTCCAGAGTCGCCGCGAGTTGGAGGCCCACCACCTGGATCCGGCGGCCCTGATCCGCACCGGGGTGGTGGCGGGGTTGCGCCAGCTGTTGGAATTCGGCTATTTCCATGCCGATCCCCATCCAGGCAACCTGTTTGCCCTATCGGGCCGCAGCGGCGACTTAGGCCACATGGCCTATGTAGATTTCGGCATGATGGATTCGATCAGTGATAAAGACAGGCTTACTCTGACCGGGGCGGTGGTGCATCTGATCAACCGGGATTTCGAGGCCCTGGCCTTGGATTTTCGCCGGCTTGGTTTTCTCAACCCCACGGCCGATCTCAAACCAATTGTGCCCGCCCTGCAGGAGGTTTTGGGCGGCGCCCTGGGGGAAAACGTCGGCGCCTTCAACTTCAAGGCGATCACCGATCGCTTCTCAGAGTTGATGTATGACTATCCCTTCCGGGTGCCAGCCCGCTTTGCCCTGATCATCCGGGCTGTGGTCAGCCAGGAGGGGCTGGCGATGCGGCTGGATCCTTCCTTTCGCATCATTAGGGTCGCCTATCCCTACGTGGCCCGCCGCCTGCTCGCCGGTGACACCGCCGAGATGCGCGAAAAATTGCTCGAGGTGCTATTCGATGCCAGCGGGCGACTGCGCATCGAGCGCCTTGAGAACCTCTTGGCGGTGGTTGAGGGGGATGGCACCCAGGTGGACCTGCTGCCGGTGGCCCGCGATGGCCTGCGCTTGCTCTTCGGCAAAGAGGGCAGTGGCCTCAGGCAACGCCTGCTGCTAACCCTGGTGCGGGACAACCGGTTGCAAACCGAAGATCTGCAGGCCCTAATGGGCCTGATGGGGCGCACCTTTTCGCCGGCGCGCCTGGCGGGGGATTTGCTAGCCCGCATCAACCCCTTGGCTAGCCAGGCGAGTTAGGCCAACCATTAGGGCCCACCATGGGGCTCAGCTTTCAGAGCCGGTTCGGCTGCGGGCCTGGAGCCGGGCCGCAGATCGTGCCTTTAGGGTCAGCTTCATTGTTCGCCCTTGCCAAGTGATCCGGTTGCCAGCCGCCCTGCCCCTGTTGGGCGCCGTTCCCATGGACACGGCTTCGGCCCTGCCCCCTGGCTCCGCTAACGGTATCGCCGGCCAGGGGCCCCAAGCGGTGATCGAGCAGGCCAGCGACTTTTTCGGCGACCTCAATGACGCCGAGATTCTGCTGGAGTACGCCCGTATCGATTCGCCTCCCTACGTGCTGGCTGGTGCGGGGCTGGCGATCGCGGTGCTGTGCGGACTGACCTTTGCGAAGCTGGTTCAAAATCGGCTTGAGGCCTGGAAGCAGGATCGGCTGCCCCTGCTGCCCCTGGCCCGCCGCGAAACAATGTTGCCCTATATCGGCTTGCTGGTGGGGGTGACTTTGTTCATCGGCGCCAGCTTGCAGGTGTTTGGTTTTGCGGCCGGTGCCGCCCTGTTGGTGGCTTTTCTGCTTTCCCTGGCCACCGCCGGGGCCTTGTGGGTGCAGCTGGTGCGACTGATGCAGCAGGTGGAAGCCGGTAATTTCAAGGCGGTGGATTTTGATAATTTTGATGAGTTTTTTTAGGGCATTTTATTAGGGCTTTTTCGGCGTGGAGGTTTGATTGCCTATTGGTGACCCGGCGGTTTGCCTGCAAGTGCCGGTGGCAGGTAGGCAAATCGTCCGCGCCCGGGCTGGGAGCCCACAGCGGCAGCGGCTGCCAGCCCACCTCAAGGCGACCCCATCCCCGCAAACGATTGACTCCCGGCCGCCGGGGCATACCCCCCGGGTCGATCGGCAAGGGGATTGAGCCAGGCCCGGGTCTGCTGGCCCCGCTGCAACATCGGAATCCGGCCTGGACCGGGCCAGTTGGCTGGGTGACGATCTGGATGGCTGTAAAAAAGATCGATGCGTTGGCCGGCCTCCAGCGACGAACCCCTGGGCCGGCGTTGCACCGCCAGCACCTTGGCCCTGATTTGCAGCTCCGTGCCGATCAGGCTGATGCGTTGCACCTCCAGGTCCACCACCACCGCCGCCTGGCGCTGACGTTCGGCGTAGACAGCTGGCGGCAGCTCGGCCAGGGCAGTAGGCGGGGCCAGAACAACAGCCAGCCCAGCCCCAATTGCCGCCAACGCGGTTAAAACTTGCGTCTTCACCAGGGGCCAATGGCCAGGGGTCACCGTCAAGGGAAAACGACTCGGGAGGGGCGGCGTAGCAAAAGGGGGCGAATCAGGGGTTGGCGCAGCAAGGGAGAAGGCAGGAAGGGAGAAGGCAGTAAGAGGGGTGAATCTAACCGAGCCTTCTTCAGCCAACATCCAATCAAGGGGGCCCGGATTGGGCCCCGTAGCCGCCGCCGCCTGGAGTTTCGATACGCAAGCGATCACCGGCCGCCAATTGGCGCTCGAAACAGCCCGGCAGTAGCTCGGGGTCGCCGTGCGCAGGAATCAGGAGGTTGCGGCCCGGGGCACCGGGTCCCCCACCAGCCAAGCCTTCGGGTGCCTGAAGGCGGCTGCCAGAGATAAGGGCCACGCTGAGGGGTTCGAGAAAGCGCAGTTCGCGGATCAAGCCCTGCCCACCGCGCCACTGCCCCTCGCCGCCACTGCCGCGGCGAATGCCGAAATGTTCGACGCGCACGGGATAGCGCGCCTCCAGGATTTCCGGATCCGTGAGCCGCGAATTGGTCATGTGGCTCTGGATGGCGTCAGCACCGGCGAAGCCCGTTGGCTCGAAAAAACCTGCCCCCGTACCGCCGCCGATCGTTTCGTAGTACTGGCAGCGGTCGTTACCGAAGCTGAGGTTGTTCATCGTGCCCTGGGCCGAGGCCATCACCCCTAGGGCGGCAAACAGCAAATTGGCCAGGGCCTGGGAAGTTTCGACGTTGCCGGCCACCACTGCCGCCGGCGGCCTGGGGTGCAGCAGGCAGCCCGGCGGCACCACCAGATCGAGGGGTTCAAAGCAGCCGGCATTGAGGGGGATCTCGTCCCCGACCAGCGTGCGAAAGACATAGAGAACCACCGCCTTGGTAATGGCCAGCGGCGCGTTGCGGTTGCCGGCTTGCTGCGCTGAGGTGCCCGTGAAATCAAGCCGGGCCCGGCGGCGGGTCCGATCCAGCCTGAGCGCCACCTGCAACTGACTGCCGTCATCGAGGTTGAGGCGATGAGAGCCGTCCTGGAGACGGTCGATGACGCGGCGCACCGCGGCGGCGCCATTGGCCTGCACCTGAGCCATGGCGCGTTGCACCTGGCGGATGCCTTGGCGTTGGACCAGCGCCTGCAATTCGCTGGCCCCTAGCCGGTTGGCGGCCAGTTGGGCCTGCAGGTCGGCCAGCAGGCGGTCCGGATCGCGGACGGGCCAGGGTCCCGCCGCCAGCCGCTGGCGCCAGCCGGGCCCGTCGAAGTGGCCAGCGCTCAGCAGGGTCACGTTGTCGAGCAGCAGGCCCTCCTCGTTGATGCCTTGGCTGAAGGGTGGCATCGAACCCGGTGTCAGTCCACCTACATCGCCGTGGTGGCCGCGACTGGCGACAAAAAAGAGGGGTTCAGCTACCGATTTCGCCGATGTCGATGGCGCCGGATCAGAGCCGTCAGGGGTGGGCGCAAACACCGGCGTGATGACGGTGATATCGGGCAGGTGGGTGCCGCCGTTGTAGGGGTTGTTGGCCGCCACCGCATCTCCAGGCGCCAGGGGCGGACGCTCACCGCGGGCCACGGCCGCCAACAAGCTGACGACGCTGTCGCCCATGGAGCCCAGGTGCACGGGGATATGGGGGGCATTGGCCACCAGGCCGCCGCTGCCATCGAAGAGGGCACAGGAGAAATCCAGTCGCTCTTTGATGTTCACCGAGCTGGCGGTCTGCCGCAGCCGCTCGCCCATCCGCTCAGCAATGGCGCTGAAGCGGTGTTGGTAAAGCTCCAATTGCACCGGATCCACGCCCGTCGCCCCGGAGTCCGTTGGCTGGACTTCAGCGAAGACTGGGTTGTCAGCGGCGGCCGGGGGTTGGGATCCATCCCTTTGCATCAGCAATTCGCCGGCGGCCAGCACCTGGGCGCTCCAGCCCCGGGCCAGAAAGATGGTGCCGGTGGCCTCGATGATCAAGGCCGGCCCCACCAACACCTGGCCGCCGCGCAGACGCTGCCGGTGCCACAGGGGCACGGCCTGCGAGCCGTTGGCTCCATGTAGTTCGACCGTTGTTGTCCCATGAGGGTTTGGCTCCAGGAGGTGAGCCGCTCCCGTCGCCGCCGCCCCCGCGGCCGGGCCCAGCGCCCGATCCAGGGGCGGGGCGGACCGCACCAGCTCAAGGCTGAGGCGTTCGAGCTGCAGGGGTTGCTGGGGTGAGTAGCCATAGCGCTGCAGGTGAAGGGCGCCGAAGGCGTCGGCCATGGCGGCCGGTGGGCCCCAGGCCACCGGCAGGCTCTCGTCCGAGCCAAGCGTGCGCAGGTGGGCCGTAACTGTTTCTTGTAGTGGGGCATCTGCAGGTCCCCCCGAAGCAAACGAGCCATGGGCTTCGGCGCGCAAGGCGGCAAGGGCGGTTGCGGCGGCGGCCTCGCTGGATTCGAGGGGCAGGTCCAGCACCCGCTCGCGAAGCAGCCGTTCATCGGCCAGCCCCAGGCCAAAGGCCGAAAGCACCCCGGCCAAGGGATGCAGCAACACCCGCGACAAGCCCAGGGCCTCGGCCAGGCCGCAGACGTGCTGGCCGCTGGCGCCGCCGTAGCCGCACAGCACCGCCTGGTCGATGGCATGGCCCTTTTGCACCGACACCCGTTTGATGGCCTCGGCCATGCGGGCCGTGGCAATGGCGATAGCCCCCTCGGCCACCTGTTCGGGGCTGTGGCGCAGGCCGCTGGCCGCCTCCAGCCGCTGCGCCAATGCCGCCAAGACGTCTCGTGATGCCTGAATATCGAGGGGCTTGTCTCCCTGGGGGCCAAAAACCTGTGGGAAGAACGCCGGTTGCAGACGGCCCAGCACCACATTGGCGTCGGTGAGGGTGGCCGGCCCGCCGCGGCGGTAGGCGGCCGGTCCTGGATCGGCGCCGGCGGAAGCCGGCCCCACCCGCAAGCGCTCGCCATCGCAATGGATCAGCGAGCCGCCGCCGGCGGCCACCGTATGGATGGCGACCATGGGTGCCAGCAAGGCAAAGCCGGCCACCTCGGCCCGCTGGCGCCGCTCGGGGATGAAAACTTCGCCAGGGCTGCCGGCGGCGATGTGAAAGACATCGGTGGAGGTGCCGCCCATGTCGAAGCCCACCAGCGCTTGTCCGGCCAATCCAGCGGCGCTCGCCGCTCCGAGGGCCCCCACCAGCCCCCCGGCGGGCCCGGAAAGAATCGTGTCCTTAGCCAGCAAATGGGCGGGATCAATCAAACCGCCGTTGGATTGCATCACCCGCAGGGGATTGGATGCCCCGAGATCGGCGCCCACCTGGGCCAGGTAGGAGCGCAGCGGCGGAGCGACGAAGGCTTCGACCAGGGCGGTGTGGCCGCGGGGCACAAAACGGGGGCTGGGGCTCACCTGATGGGAAAGCACCACCTGCTCGAAACCGAAGCTCTGCAGCCATTCGCCCAGACGCAGTTCGTGCAGCGGTTGGCAGGTGGCATGGAGCAACACCACGGCACAGCTGCGGCATCCGGCCTGGCGGGCAGCCCGCACCAAGGCGGCCAGGGCGTCATCGAGGCGCAGGGGTTCGATTTCGAGGCCATCGGCCCCCAAACGCCCGGCCACCTCCAGCACCTGCTGGTAGAGGGGAGCGGGCCGGATAGGTTGCAGGGCAAAGAGGTCCGGACGGTGTTGATCGCCGATCAGCAGGGCATCGGCAAAGCCTGTGTTCACCAGCAGCAGGGTGGGGGCGCCGCTGCGCTCAAGCAGAGCATTGGTGGCGACGGTGGTGCCCAGCCGCAGCTCCTGAATCAGGCCAGGCGGGATGGGCGCGCCGACCTCAAGACCCAGCAGCTCGCGGATGGCCGCCACCGCCGGATCCCCTGGCAGTTGGGGCTGGACCGACAGGACTTTGCGCACCACCAAGGGGCCGTGGGGTGGCAAGGCAACCAGGTCGGTGAAGGTGCCGCCCCGATCCACCCAGAAACGCCAGCCGGCCTGCAAAGGGCAGTGACGCCCCTGGCGCCCTTGAGAGTGGGCCGAAATTAAGGCCCCGTGACACGGCGGGCATGTTTCCGGGGAAAGCGGCAGATCCCAACCACCCATCTGCTTCACATTCTGTTACAGTCTCAATAACACTTCGAAACCTTTACAGGTTCACCGCCATGGACACCGACTACACCACTGCCATCACCAGCGTTGTTGCCCTCGTTCTCGTCCTGACCGGAATGGTGACCTACGTGCTCACCCGCCCCAGCGACCTGGCCCCAAAAACCCGCTGATAGTTACGCCAGGCTTTCGGACCCTGAATCCCGCTTGTTTTCCAACCATTTTTTTTAACGCCATGACCAACACTCCCGCCAACAACAAGGATTTCAACGGCAGCGAAGCCGAGATCCACATGGAACAGCTCAAACGGGCTGAGCTTTTCAATGGCCGCGCCGCCATGCTTGGCATCTTCATCGGCATCATCACCGAGGGCCTCACTGGGGCCGGCATTGCCCACCAGATTGGGCTGGGCCCCCTGGTAGATGGCTATGCGGCCTGCCATACCCAGTTCTTGCCGTTCTGTTTCTGACCCCAAGTACCTATTAATGGTTGAGGTGTTTGCTGATTCAGGCTTGCGACTAGTGCAAATGCCAATTGAGGCAGTTTTTATTAAATTTAATTGTTTTACTCAATTTGGTCAATCATATTCTGTAACGCAGATTTAAGGCCATGCTATTTTGAGAGCCATTAAACAACAAGATTATATGTCTACTTCGCATGATTGTGACAATTAAAAAAGCAATTATCGTTTGCATGATGTACTAATTAATGTCGTTGATAGCATCCAGAATATAGCATTCGTCCAGCAAAGATTTTGTTCTCTTATTCGCTTCCTAGAAAGTTAAGCAACAGTATTTCATCCAATTCATCACATTATCATTAATAACTAAATCATGCTAGGCCTGCCCAAACCTCGGGTCTTTGTCGTCATAACACCAATTGAGTAGCCCTTGATTAAGGTCCAGGCAAAATTACAGTGGGCGCATCTTTAATTGGCAAGCGCAGTGATTAAAGTGAACCGCATTCCAGT
Source organism: Cyanobium sp. (assembly GCA_044359075.1). Taxonomy (GTDB): domain Bacteria; phylum Cyanobacteriota; class Cyanobacteriia; order PCC-6307; family Cyanobiaceae; genus Cyanobium. Next base: position 38,373 of record JBIKMU010000001.1, read on the forward strand.
ACTGCGCACTTCTGGAAAACATTCCGATAACTCAAACTATTCAACATTTCGTAATGCCCAGACTGAAGAGGAATTCTTAGTTATCTTGCTATGGTTTTAACTGATGGCAGTGATAGAGACTTTCCCGCCCTCGGTTGGCAAGCCTCTACTACCCTGTACCTGCTTTCAGCGAAGCGGGCAACCATCTTGTCTAAACTCATCTGCACAAATTCAATAGGTAATTACAATGACAAACCCCGTTCCTCAACAAGCAATCAGCTTGATCGAAGAGTTTGAAGGCTGCCACGAGTTAAACCCCACTGATGGGCTGATACACGCCTATGCAGATCCAAAAACCAAAGCGGAGCCCTACACAATCGGTTGGGGAACCACTATTTACCCCGATGGACGCAAGGTAAAGCTTGGAGATTCTATTACTAAGGAAGACGCTGATAAGTTCTTCGCCACGATGCTGCAGCAGAGGTATTGGGAACCCATATCCAGCAAGATTCCCCATTGGCAAGAGTTAAACGATCCGATGCGATCTGCCCTGTGCAGTTTTGCCTACAATCTGGGGGCTGATTTCTATGGCGGGAAAAATTTCAACACCATCAGCGCCTGTCTCCGGGACAAGCGCTGGGGCGATGTACCAGCTGCCCTGATGCTTTATGTCGATCCGGGCAGCGAAGTCGAGGCGGGATTGCGCCGCCGTCGGGATGCGGAGGGGCATCTTTGGAGCCAAGGATACGAGCAGCTGAATGGGAGGGCAGTGCCTGCTTCCGAGCAGCAAATCCTGGAGGCTAAAACCGAAACGTTCCTCAAGAAGGTGAACGTGGATTCCTCCCTGCTGGCCCCCAATCAGTTAGTGCCCGTTGAAGGCGGTAAGCAATACAAGATCGAGAAAGTATTGGAAACCTCAGCGAGCGGTAACTCGAGAAAGGTACAACTAGCTTATGGGGCTGGTGACTGGTGGTTGTTTAATGATCACTGGAAAACAGCCACGGCCAAGGCCGCTTCCGCAGTAATCCCTACCGCTGGAGCTAGCCCCGAGCGATTAGTGGATCCCAGCAAGTCCCATCTCTTGAATGTTCCCTACCTTTCCCAGCTAGACAATATAGAAAACCCCTATGGTAGCTGCAATGTCACCTGCGTGGCCATGTGTCTCACGCATCTGGGCATGCCACGTAAGCCAGGCACCCAGCTAGAAGATGAGCTTTACCGCCAAATGGAGCGGCTTGGCTGGGACAGGCACGATCCCAACGATCTCATGACTCTGATCAATTCCTTCCCCGGTTACAAGGATATCTTCCGACCCAATGGCAGCTTCAAGGACATCCAAACCTCGATCGATGCCGGCAATCCTGTAATCATCCACGGTTATTTTACCAAGACTGGCCATATTATTGTTGTGTGCGGGTATGATGATAAGGGCCTCATCGTAAATGATCCCTATGGCGAATATTTCTCCAGTGGCTACGACAACAGCCTAAGCGGCGAGAAGCTCCACTATTCTTATGGTCTTATCGCACGCACTTGCTCCCCAGAATCGGTATCTAATCCCCGAAACATCTGGTATCACACTGTGTTTAGAGTCTAAGGTCGTACGGCCCCCATCGAATCAGGATTGATGGGGGCCAGAAAAGAGGTGTTGGCGCGCACTACACAAGTTATGAAGGAAGTTTTATTCCTCCTTAGACGGGCGTCATAAAGAATATCTATCGGCTTGACCTTAACCCGCAAGTACGTTTTGCCCTGGTTCAGCAGTATGGCTTCCCCGGCTTGAGCGCTGGAGTCGCTTTCAATGACGGAACCATACTTGAGAGCGATGGACGGACGCCCCTGTGGATCCCGGCACCAGAGACCACGAGGGTCGCGGTCTACCACCAGCCAAAAGCGCTGAAGATTGGAGCCTCGGGGCCCAGAGATCTGAAGGCTCCTGAAATCACCATCCTCGCCAGGGCTGATCACATCGGCCGTCTGCGTATGCGCAGCTGTCGTAAGGGCCAGCAGACCAGGCAAGCCCAGCAGAACGGGCAAGGTCCAGGTTTTGATGCCGCGTACATCCCGACCCAATCTCAGCCAAAACAACGGAGCGAGGGATCTCAGGTGAAGCATGGAACAAGTCGATTTAAAACAGCCTAAGGCGAAGCCGACAGAGTTTCCCAAAATCATGAATGGCTGTTCTGACGTTTGTTGAGAGGCTACAAGATCACCATCAACAGGCGTCCAATACTGATAAAGCCGCTTGCGCCTGCTAGGGGCCAGTTTCCCCTGACACTCAGTCTCGTCTCGTCTTCTTGCCAACACTACCTGTATTAGTCCAAAACGATGCGACCGCATTGGATCTGGACAATTCATTGGGACATGAACAAACCCAAAAGCTGCTGTCCCTGGAACCATGAGTAGAAGGCGATGATGCCATCGGGTTCACCTAGATGGCCAAGCGCCAAAACCGAACCCAATCAAGGACATCTGCCCTGCCCTGAATTCGCGACGACGGGACTGGAGTGGATCTATCGCAGCAAAATCCATCATTATTGCGCCGATGCCAGCCATCCCTGCAACCGTAAGAACCCAGCCAAGCCAGGGGGCCCATAAGCTGTTGTCGGCTTGGGCTGCAGCGAGTGGTCTGGGCTGCAGCGGGCGCCATGCATGTAACAAAGCGTATGTTGAACGATAGCTTGGCAAAAAATTTAGCGTAATTGATGCTAATTTTAAATTTCAAGTCCTAATCCATTTGCAGCGTCAACTGCTGTCATTTGTTCGCCCTCAAGTCAGGGGCAAAGGGCTTGCGCATTTACACCTATCAGATGGTATCCAGCTATGTTTTTCATCTCCAGACTTCGGCTACGGTCTCGCCTGCTAAACAAATGGACGGCTGTGCTGCTCTGCCTGCTGATACTGGTAGGCGCGCAAATGGCGGTTCCCACCTTTTCCGTGGCCAATGACAAGACTTATCAGCAATTTTGTGAAAAACTTCAGGTACAAGTTAATTCCAATATCCCACCTCGTCCTCTGCCGATTCAGAGGCAACGTTTGAGGAAAATCACCAATGAGAGTGGAGGAACAGTTTCTAATGAAGAGATCAGTTTCGTTGATGTATCGACTAGCGATCTCTTCGCAGTTCCACCCGGCTCCCCGCTAATCGTCGTAAACCCGCCCTATCCGTATCAATACACGCAAGCATGCTGGGGAGATGAGCAGCTGTCCATAACTGCAGACCCAGGCTCGGAGCGGACTGTCATCATGATGCCAACGCCAGAGCGAATGAAACAACTAAAAATAAATTTCTGGCAAAGATCTAGGAATCTTGTTGTCATGGCAAAACTTCCAACACCAAACGTAGGAAACTCATCCCCACTCGACACCACTTTCAATCCTGGGGAAAGGGTCGACATCAGACTAAACGTACCTACTACAACAACCACAGCAAAGAACACAGAGGACAGCGGTTCTCCACTCGATTCTAAGTTCCAATGGAGCCTTGCCACCCCCCCTGCAGATCCCAAAACTTCTCCCTTATTAAGCCCAATTGCTGGAAAATTCACGAGATTAACACTACCCCCTAGCACCGATAAAACTGAAGAAATACGTATAAATATTGAATATGAGAACGAAAATCTTGGCAGTATCTTATTTGAAAAGAAGCAAGGTGAGTCAAAGTGGACATATCAAGAGTCAGATTTGAAGCCCACTTCTCTCTACTTTTTGCGAGATAACTTACAAGTTAGTAGTCGAAGAGTTTCTCGTTTGTCAGCCATAATTGCCGCACTTCTAGCCTATATAGGAATATCATATAGCGTTTACTTATTCAATACAAGAACTGGTGAAGGCCTGCTGGGATTCAAAAACTGGAAGAAATGGAAAGGCGCAGACTGGAAGCGCACTTTGACATACTTGAATCCTGTGGTGATGACGGCAGGCCCGTATGGAAAAGCGAGCCTTTCTAAGCTGCAGCTTTTGTGGTTCACTATCATTGTATTGTCTGTATTGGTCTACCTCTTAAGCCTCACCGGAGACCTCTCCGATCTTCCTGGTAGCGTGCTTATTCTATTGGGTATCAGTGCGACGGGTACGGTAGGTGCGGGGCTAGCTTCGAGCAACAATAACCGGCTAAACTTCGTGAACTGGCAATGGCTCAATGACCAGGGTTGGCTCAGCGAAGATGATCAATACGGCAACCCAGATGCCAAAAGCAAACAGGCCGAAACCTATGGCAGCCAAAGCCGTTGGCGAGATCTACTGCTTGATGAAAAGGGGGTTGTCAATGTGTATAAGTTTCAATTGCTGTTCACAAGCCTCCTGGTGGGTATATTTTTGATTCTTTCTGGGGGGAGTAATCTTCGTGGATTCAGGCTTCCCGAGAACTTTCCTCAGTTGCTAGGTATCAGCAACTTATTTTACGTGACTGGGCGCTCATTTCAACCCACTGGATTTGGTGAATTGGATGCAAAGATTACAACACTCATTGACAAGGAGAAAGATCTAAAGAAGTCCGTATCAGATTCCCCTGACCCAAAACAACGCCCAGAGCCTCTGGACGATTATCTTCTAGATGCAAAATTAGCTGCAGGCATGACGAAAGTTGTGTTCAGCGATTTGGCCGTTACTAAATTTGACGATAACTCACCGATTTCAGACAATGAACTGCTGCCGCCATGGGCTCAAAAGTATGGAACGGATTGGCTGAAATGAATCGGCGAGGGACGCTATAAAACGCTTACGGCCATTTCGATTTGGCCTGAGGCGGCGGTGATTGAAAAGTGGTTTGACGCTGATGTTCGCTGCAAGCGCTGGCCATTGGCTTGGGCCTCGGCCAGCAAATGTTTCTAGTCCCTTGGATGATGGTCATGTCAAATAACAGAGCCGCATTGGGATCAACTTCAATGCCAGCTACCCATGAATGAAGCCGTTCGAGCAGGATCGCCTGCACAGCCTGCAACGGTGTTCTGGTAGCTGTCGGAGAACGTAAATTCGACGGGGAGGCCAGCCTCCGCCGCGATGTGACGCCAGACGGCGCGATCGAGCAATTCGCCGTGGTTGATGGCAGTGACCACCAGCACATGGCAGGGTGGTTGATCGATCATCAGCAGCACTGCGAGCCTGGCCAAAAAGCTGGGTAAGGCAGAGTGCAGTTTCGTCAAGGAAGCCGCCAATCAGGCTTTCGTAGCGCATCACCAGCAGCGGAACGGCCAATTCCAAGGCAAGGGCTGCGGCGAGGGCGGTTTTGCCGTTGCCGGTCGCCCGGTGGCATCCCCAACTCCGTTGACCATCAACTCCCTAAACCCCAAAGTCCCAATAGGTATTGGGCATTTTCACAGATAATGGAGTGGTTGGTAAAACTCTTTTAATTTACCTTGACTCACACAAAAGCCGAACGTTACCGATCAGCGGATTGCGACGAGGGAGACTCCACCGGTAATTCGCTTAATTTCGCCGCTCCGGTGCATCGGATGGTTCGCCCATTTCGTTTGCATTTATTGAACATGTTGGCATTCCTACCCGCGTCAGTCAAAACAGGGGATGGGGGCGCGTCGTCGGCATGCAATACAATTGCCAAAGCCTCGATCATTTCCTTGTCAGTAAGCCCTCGCAGTATGCTGCGTACGTTATGTTCGTACATCAGTTTCGCAAGTAAGGGCGCGTTTGCGTAGAAGTCACGACCATCACATCAAGCGATAGTTTCGATCCATGTTGGGATGGCAAGCCTTATAAAGTCAAGGGCTTCAATGACGAAAAGGGAATTGCTTCTATTGCATTTCAGCTAACCGATCCGAGTAACTCGACGTCATGGGCCCACGCTCGATCAGGCCGTATGGCCAGTTGAATTTCAAAACCCAGCTTTTTATCGACAAAAAGGACGCATTAATAGTTGGGATAATTATCCCGAATATCTTGAAGGTGACTTTTTTGACTTAAAAGATGTTCAACATGGTCAGGACGAAACTAATACTTATCAGGTTTCAGAAGCTCTCGATGCCATGTGCAAAATCTATCAGCTTTGGATTGCTGATGCCGATATCGATGGCTATCGCATCGATACAGTGAAGCATATGGATCCTGGTGCCACCCATTACTTCACCTCGGCTTTACACGAATTCACGCAAAGCATTGGCAAGGAAAACTTTTATTTGATTCGTGAAATTACAGGTGGTCGCAAAAATGACTTCAATACCTTAAACACCACCAGATTGAATGCTAGCCTGGGCATTGATGAAATCCCCGACAAGCTAGAGTATATGGTCAATGGCTACCGTAATCCCGTGGAGTATTTCAGCCTATTTCGCAACTCATTATTGATCATTAAGGATTCCCACACCTGGTTTAACGACAAGGTTGCAACCATGCTTGATGACCATGACCAAGTACGCAAAGGCGAAGATAGAGCAAGATTTTGTGCCGATCCTGATGCAGCTATAGTTATCATTAATGCCCTGGCCCTAAATGCCATGACCGTGGGTATTGCTTGCATCAATTACGGGAGTGAACAATGCTTTGATGGCAATGGTAAGGGCGATGGGGCTGATCGCTACCTGTGACAATCAATGTTTGGTGGAGACTTTGGAGCATTTGCCAGCCAAGGCAAACACTTCTTTGACGAAAGAAATACTGTTTATCAACAGTTAGCTGAGGTCCTCAGCATCCGTCAAAACAACATCGTGCTCAAGCGTTGACGCCAATACCTGCGGGAAGTTTCCGCAAAAGATAATGGGGTTCAGCTTGGCTTGCCAGCCATGGTGGCTGGACAGATTCGCTATGTGGTCCCCTGGTCACGCATCTTTAATGGCAAAGAAGTTCTGCTGGCAATCAAGACTAACTATTCCCAAGCGAGCACTGCCTGGGTAACGATCGATGACACACTGCATCAAAGCGGCGAGCAGCTCACCTGCATCTTCTCCACTGACAGCAAGCAAGTGGGGCTAGACACCAAGGTCAAACTCCGCAATGGCAAAGCGGTGCTCCTTACTGTTCCTGCTGCTGGCTTCGTAATCTTCGAGTGAAGGCAGCTCTTGAAGCCCTGCCACGGCTGCCAACCAAAGCAGCCGTGGCAGGCTTCAAACCAGGTCCACCCAAGGCAGCGCCAATGCCCATTCCCCAGCCCCCTGGTTTCCTGATCTTGATCGAACGGTTCGAACGCAGCCTGGCCAGGGTGCTGGCAGCCCTGCTCAGCGTCGTGCTGACTGTCGGCACCGCCCAACTCTGCCTGGGCACCGCCCAGGCGCTGGGGCGCATGGACCAGAATTGGCTCGCAGGCGGAATGCTCGCCCTGCTGGACCAACTGCTGCTGATTTTGATCGGCTTGGAGGTACTCCAGAACCTGGCTGCCTATCTACGGGATCATTCGATTCACACCGAATTGGTGGTCTTGACGGCCCTCACCGCCGTTGCCCGTAAATTGATCGTGATGCCCCCTGGGCCTGACAAGGATCCCCTGGCCCTAGTGGGTGCCGGTGTCGTGATCGTCTGCCTGGCCATCGCCTATACACTGCTGCGCACCAAGCGATAGGCCTCTGTTGGGTCTGCTATTAAATATAAGGATTGATCATTTCCAACAGCACCACCACATCGTCTCCCGGAATGACAAAAGTGATCGGCAGTTCAGGAGTTGGAGTACTGGTCACGGCGATGCAAAGGGGATGCAATGCAACCCAGCGGCCCATCCGCGACGTAAACCCGCAGCTTTGACGTTTTTATCCTGACCCAGGGCCCCAAGGGCCGCCTGCTTCAGAGAAGATTTGCGAAGATCACTGTTTGAGCCTTGCTTTCCCCGTGCACCTGAGAGTTGGCTGTCAAATCGAACTTTGTTGTCAGGCCCCCACGCCACTGTTGGCGTTGGTCCATCCCCACAGCAGCCTGATGGCCGATCTCCAGGCCCCGGAGAAGCTGCGGCTGGTGCCCGACCGCGCTATTGAAGTGCTGGCGGATCAAACCGGCAACCGGTGGAGCCGGTGGCTGGCCCCCAGCGGCTCAACGAACCTGCAATTCAGCACAACCCTGATCTGCTCGGACAGCCCGGATCCTGTTCTGCCCGCAGTCCGCCAGTGCCCGATTCAGGCCCTGCCGATCGACACATACCGCTTTCTAAATCCCAGCACATACTGCGACACCGCCGAGTTGATGCAACTGGCTTGGGCCACCTTTGGCGGCATCGCCCCAGGCTGGCCGCTGGTGCAGGCCATCTGTGATTGGGTGCATGGCCAGATTCGCTTTGATTACGAAGCGGTGCGACCCCACAAGACCGCCAGCGGTGCCCTCGCCGATGGCGCCGGAGTATGCCGCGACTATGCCCATCTGGCCATAACCCTGTGCCGCTGCCTCAATATTCCGGCCCGCTACTGCACCGGCTACCTCGGCTATACCGGCATTCCCATAGGTGAGGCTCCCGTTGACTTCTCCGCTTGGTTCGAAGCCTTTCTGGCCGATCGCTGGTACATCTTCGATGCCCGCCATAACTTCCCCCGCAGCGGCCGGGTGCTGATCGCCCGTGGCCGCGATGCCGCCGATGTGCCGTTCCTGCGTTCCTTCGGAGAGCACCAGCTGCTGGGCCTGCAGGTGATCACCGAGCAGCTCGCGCATCAGGCCGCTGAGCCAGAGACCGCCAACCAGCCAGAAGCCAATGCGCCAGAGGCCAACGCAATCGCAAACGCCAGCCTGAGCCTTTGATCCTCAGCCAATCACCCTCGTAAGCTCACACAGGCATCGCGTTTGTCAATGAGAGACCCACCGCCCGGCCGAGGTACCAACCTGTTTACTTAGAATCTATTAGCGGACCAAGGAAGAACGCGGCAACCATGGGGTCCCAGTGGGAAAACTTTTTGGCCAACCTCGGCGAGTGGCGCGGTTCGTTTACGGCCCTAAATGCCGGCGGCGAGATCGGCGAGAGCACAGCCTCTATCCTCACTCTGGAGCGGGGCGAGGAAGAGCGGCTGGTGCATTTCCGGCTGCGCCGCTTTGGCCCCGACGACGAGGGCGCTGTGCCCAGCCGGGAGGTGAATCAGGAGTACCGCAGCCTGGGCCGGCAGGTGGTGTTCTTCGACTCGGGATCTTTCAGTAAGGGTTCGCTGCAAGTGGCGCCGGGCACACCCTTTGGCGCCGAATTTGGCTTCATCGCGGGCGATCGCCGCCACCGGCTGGTGCAACTGCACAACCCGGCCGGGGCCCTGGAAAGCTTTGTGCTGATAAGGGAATTTCGAGCCGGCAGCGGCGCCAGCGAACGTCCAGCGCTGCAATTGGAGAGCCTGCTCGGCCCCTGGACCGGCCAGGTCGCCACAATCACGGCGGACTGGCCCGAGCCTGAAATCGCCAACTGTGCGCTGCAAATCGAAGGCGGCCCAGGCCAGCCGTTCCACATCCGCAGCCAACTGGGAGCTGAGGATGTATGCGAAAGCGGCGGCGCAGATCAGCGCCTGTTGTTGCAGCCAGATGCCGGTTACTGTCTGGCGCCAGTGCAGGTGAGTCATCGCCAAGCCTTTGCGGTGGAAGCCGGTTGGCTGCCGGAGCCAGACCGGCTGGAACGGCTGATTCGTCGCTATGACGCCAGCGGCGCCTGGCTTTCATCGAGCCACATCAGCGTGACCAGAGGGGCGGTGGCCATCCCCACCGGGTGAGGCGAAGATGTCAACAAAGACCCCCAGTGAGCTACGGCATCAGCGCCGCCCCAATACGCACCCGCGAGCCCTGGTCACCGCCGATGACTTCAATGCCAGCGCGGATGCGCTCGCGCAGGGCGCCTACGTGGCTGATGATGCCGATCAGACGACCGCCTTCCCGCAGGCGGTCGAGTTCGTCCATCGCTAATTGCAGGTTGTCAGGGTCAAGGCTGCCGAAGCCTTCATCGACAAACAGGGCATCGAGATGGACCCCGCCGGAATGGGCTTGCACCGTGTCGGCCACCCCCAGGGCCAAGGCCAGAGAGGCCTGGAAGGTTTCACCGCCCGAGAGGCTGCTCACCTCCCGCTCCTCGCCGGTGAAGGCATCCAGCACCCGCAGGCCCAGACCGGCCTGGCGGCCGCCCCGGCCGCCGCCATCGCTGAGGCGCAGCTGATAGCGGCCAGAGGTCATCATGTCAAGCCGCTGGTTGGCGTATTGGCAGATCTCGGCGAGGTAGGCCGAAAGCACCCAGCGCTGCAGGGAGATGTACGGGGCCAACTTGCCGTTGCAACGGTCGGCGATGGTGCTGAGACTTTGGGCCTGCTGTTGCTGATCAGCAAGGGCTGCGGCCTGGCGGCGGTGCTCGTCGCTGAGGCGGCTGAGGTCGTCGTGGCCGCCGCGGGCCTCAGTGTGGCGCTCCAGGGCGGCGGTGCGGGCCTGGTCGGCGGCTGTTGCCGCCGCCTCGGCCGCCTCCGTATCGGGCCGTTGCTCGGCCACTGTCGCCAGTTCGGGGGCCGCCAACAGGGCCCGCTGGCTATGCAATGCCTCCTGGTATGCGTTGATTTGCTGGCTCCAGCTCTGGCGTTGTTCGGCAGACCGCAAGACCGCTGCCAGGGCCGCGCCATCGTCAAAACCAGCGGCCAGCAAGTCCTGGGCCAGGCGCTGCTCGGCCTGCTCCCGGCGGCTCGCCAGCCGCTCGCTGACCTCAGCGGTTTTGGCCAGGGCCGCCAGGGCCTGCTCCAGGGGCTCCCAGCCGGCCAATACCTGGCGGGGGGAAACGATTTGCTCGCCCAGTTCGGCCGCCAGCTCGGCCGCCAGGACCTGGGCCCGCTGGCGTTCGGCGGCCCTGGTCTGGGCCAGCAGCGCACTGCTGGTGGTGGCCTCGGCAAGGGAGGCCTCGTTTTGGCGGATCTGCTCGACCTGCTGCCCCAAGACCTGCTCCAGTTGGGGCCGCTGGGCGGCCTGGTCCCTGGCATTGGTAAAGGCTTGCAAGGCCTCCAGGGCCGAGACCCGGGCGCCGCTGGCATCGGCGGCGGCCTCGCCGGCTTGCTGCGCCAAGGCCTTGTTTTGGGTCTGGAGGGCGACGAGGGCCACGGCCGCCTGCTGCAGGGCCGTGCTGGCCTGCTGCTCGCTCGCCTCAGCGGCCTCCAGGTCGCCGGGGGCCACCGCATCGGCGGCGGCACGGGCGGGCTGGGGATGGTGGCCAGATCCGCATACGGGGCAGGGGGATCCGGGCGCCAGGGCGCTGGCCAGGCGGGCGGCCATGCCGGTGAGCTGGCGCTGGCGCAGCTGCTGCAACACTGCTTTCGCCGCCGCGCCTTGGCTTTCGGCCCGCTGGCAGGCCTGCAACGCGGCGGCTTCGGCAGCTTGCCCCGCCGCCAGCTCGCCGGCGGCATTGGCCCGCTGGTGGGCCGCCTTGGCCGCCTGTTGCAATCCCTCCAGCCGATCGGCGGCGGAGCGGGCCGCCTGCAGGGCCGCCTCAGCGGCCTGGAGCCGCTGCTGCAGCTCCTGCCGTTGCCGTTCGGCCTGTTGGCGCCGGGCCTCGGCCTGCTGTTGCTGCTGGTCCGCCTGCTCGGCCCGCTGGCGGCAGAGGTCCGCTTCGCGGGCCTGCTTGTCCAACCGCTCCAACTCCACCCGCCGCGCCGCCAGGGCCGTGCGGGCCCGCTGCAGGTCGGCTGCCGCCGGCAGCTGCAGCAACCCCAGGGCCATCGCCCCATCGGGCAGGGCCTGGGCCCGCTCCCGGGCGGTCGCCGCCCGGCCCAGATCTCGCTGAAGAGGAGCCTGGAGGTTTTGCCATTCCTGGCCTGCCTGCTGGGCCGCCTCCAGGCTGGCCCGGGCGGCCTCGGCCCGGGTGGCCTCGGCCAACTGGGAGACGAGCGCGTCGATGGCCGGGGTCTGCTGCTCCAATTCGGCCAGGCGGGCGCGGCCGGCGGCGCGGCGATCGAAGCGTTCGGCCTGCTGGCTGACCTCAGCCCGATGGGCCTGGGCGGCGGCCCAGGCGCTGCTGGCCTGCTCCAGGGCCAGGCGACTGGCGTCCACCACCCGGGAAATGCGTTCCACCAGCCGATCGAGGCCGGCCTGGTCGGCGGGAATGGCCAGGTCGCTGGCCAGGTCTTCGGGCAGGTCTTGGGACAAGTTCTCGGCCAGGGCATAGGGCTGCCATTCCTGGGCCGCCTGCTGGCGCAACACCGCCAGGGCCCGGTTCTGCTCCAACACGGCGAGGCGGGCCGCTTTCGCCTGCTCCTCCAGCCAGTCACTGGCTCGCTCATGCAGCACCGTTTCGAACAACGTCTTGAGCAGCGCCTCGCGCTCCTCGGCCTTGGCGCGCAGCACCTCGGCAAAGCGTCCCTGGGGTAGCAGGATCACCTGGCGAAACTGGGCGGCATTGAGGCCCACGATTTGCTCCACCTCTCGGGTCACCTCGGTGACCTTGCTGGCGATGGCCTGGCTATCTGGCCCCACCAGCCGCTGCAGCACCGCCGTGGGTACTTTTTCGGTGCTGCCCTGGCCCCGGGCCTTGGCGGCCGTGTGGGCCGGGCTGCGTTGCACCCGATAGCGGCAGCCGCCGGCTGAAAATTCCAGCTCCACCCTCGGCACCGCCAGGGGGCCGGCGTGGTCCGAGCGCAGGCCTTTGACATTGCGATCGCCCGACACCTCGCCATAGAGGGCAAAGCAGATGGCATCCAGCAGAAAGGTCTTGCCGGCGCCGGTGCTGCCGTGAATCAAAAACAATCCCTCGCCGCTGAGGGCATCGAAATCAATGGCCACCCGCTCGGCGTAGGGCCCAAAGGCTTCGATGGTGAGCTGGTGGGGCTTCATCGCTCCCCGCTGCGGCGGGCTTGCACTAGCGCCTGGCGCAGCAGCTCTGCTTCGGTTGCGGTGGCGTCGCGGCCCTGTTGATCAACAAAAAAAGAGTTGGCCAGCTCCAGTGGTGAGCGGGCCTGGCGGATGGTCTGGCTGCGTTGGCTGGCGCTGGAGCGTTGCACCTCGGGGGGCTGGTGGCGCAGCTCGACGGCATGGGGAAAGCGTTGGCGCAACCGGGCCATGGCCTGCAGGGGCAGGGTTTCATCGGTGAGGATCGCCCGCAGCCGCGCTTCGCGGGCACCCTCATAGGCCGGATCGCGGCAGAGGGATTCCAGGGTGCCTTCAATGGTCTGGAGGGGGCGGCCCACCTCCAGGGGCAGCAGTTCGACGCTGGGGGTTCCATCGGCACCCAGTTGCACCAACCGCACTGACTTGCGCTGGCGCTCCTCGGAAAAGGAATAGGGCAACGGGGTGCCGCTATAGGCCAGGCGCGGGCCATCCAGCTGCTGGGAGCCGTGCAGGTGGCCCAGGGCCACGTAATCGAAGCCGGCGAAGGCCTCGACACTGACCCGATCCAGTTGGCCGACGCTGAGTTCCCGCTCCGAGTCAGAGCTCTGGCCGCCGGCCACAAAGGCGTGGGCCACCAGCACCGAGCGACAGCCGGCCCGCGTGGCCAGATCCCGCCGGATGGCCTCCAAGGCCAGTCGGGTGACGCCCTCGTGACTGAGGCGCCCGCTGGCCTCAGCGTCTGCTCCTGGCGCTTGCGCAAGCTTTACCTCCACTTCCTGGCGCAACAACGGCCCATGCAAGCTGGGTTCGAGGTAGGGCAGCGGATAGACCGCCACCACCTGGCCGCCATCCTTGGGCTGCACCAGCACCGGCTCCCGCAGGCGCCCCACGTCGCCCCGGATCGTCACCCCCAGGGCGGACAGCAACGGGTCGTAGACCGAAACCCGCACATGGGAGTCGTGGTTGCCGGCGATGGCGACCACGGCGATGTCGGCACGGCGCAGGCGGGCGAGGGTGGCGGTGAACAGCTGGACCGCCTCGGCGGGGGGAATGGCGCGGTCGTAGAGGTCGCCGGCGATCACCACCAGATCCACGTCCTTTTGCTGGGCCAGCTCCACAATCCGATTGAGGGCCTCGGCCTGTTCATCAAGCAGGGAAGAGCCATGGAAACTGCGGCCCAGGTGCCAATCGGAGGTGTGGAGCAACCGCATCAGCGGTAGTTGGGGTCCTGGATGGCGTCAAGGCGCGCTTCGGGTCGAAGGAAGCGATCCATTTGCTCCTCAAAGAAGCGGCGATTGGCCAGCAGATGGTCGGGATCAGGATCGTCGAGGGGATGGTGCAACACGGCCCGCAGGGCCTGGATCACGGCGGAGGTGACGTTATACATGGAGCGCTGGAAAGTAACCCCAAGCTGGATAAGTTTGTCGTCGTCACCGCGACGGTGCACGGCATAGTCCGCTTCCAGATAGGGGGGCAGAAAATGCAGCATGTCCTGCATCAACAGGGTGGGGGGAATTCCGGCCGAACCGACGGGGAAGATGTCGGCGTAGAGAATACCGTAATGGAAATCAGCTTGTTTATCTGGAATTTGGTGCACCTGGGCATTATAGCTTTTGGTGCCCCTAAATGGAAAGCCGCGATAGAACACTGCCTCCACATAGGGAAGGGCAGCCTCATGCAACCAGGTCATGCCCTCAGACTTGGGCACAATCTCAAACCACTCGCCAGCAATTTGCACTTGGTGGTAGATGGACTGACCTGCCACAGCAAAAATGCCATTAACCAAAAACTCCATCGCCTGCTGGACGCTGGTGAGCGCACCCTCATCATAAAGATCGGACATCTCAAAGAACACCGGCGCCATCACCTCCCAGAACAGGCCAAGATTGGCGTAGTAGCTCATTTGTTTCACCTTCTCAAGGAACATCTCCGGGAAGGCTTTATTGAGACCCAGCAGCAGCGGATTGTGGCGGAAATAGGCCTTGATCGCCCGATCAGCATTGGCGCGGTAGGCATCCGAATCAAGATATTCGTTGAAACGGCCCCCCATGTCCTGGTGCCAGAACATGGCCTGCATGCAGGCCTCGGCAAACTCCATGTTGATGCGGTCATGCCAGAGGTGGTGCCACAACTTGGGCATGGCCCCGGTTTCGCCCTTCTCCATAAACTCCAGCAGCTCGGGATGGGCCGTGGCCGCTCCGCGCCAAACCCTGAGACTGGAGCCATCGCCGGCATAAGTATTAGGCCGATCCAGATACTCCTGGGGCAAGAAGTATTTGAACGCCGGCAGCGGTTCAAGAAACACCTGCTCGGCGATATAGAGCAGATCGCGCCAATAGAAATCCATCGGCACCGCATAGGCCTTGTAAATACCGATGATCTGCTTGAGGTTTTCCGGCGTGTCGGGCAGCATCGAGCCGCCGGCCTCCAGCCGGTGGATTATCTCGGCAAAACGATGCTCGGAGGGCGGAATCGGGCTTGGGGCCGGGGCGGTGGGCTCGACAAGGGTGGTGGGAGTCATGAAGCCAAGACCTCAAAGGTGGGGGCAGCGTTAGGAGAAGCGGAGGAAAGGGAAGAGGAAATGCTCCAGGGAGAAGGGGGCATGGTGCGCAGGGCCAAGGAAGCGGTGGTGGTTTCGCTCCAGCCGGTGAGGGCCCTGGGCCAGAGGCCAGAAGCCACGACCAGGATCGCCAGCAGCAGCACCGGCGCCCGCTCCGCCCAGCTGGTGAGGGGCCAATCGGCGCGCTGGTTGTCTAAGCGTCCGAAGCCGACCCGGTTGAATAGCCGCACCGCATAGACCGCCGTAAAGCCCGAGGCGACCAGCGCCACAAGGGTGGCCTGGGGAAAGGCGCTCCAGCTGCCGACAAAAACCAGCAGCTCGGCGGGGAAAGCGGCCAGGCCCGGAATGCCGGCCGCCGCCATCAGGGCCAACAGCAGCAAGGCCATGGTCAAGGGCAGGCCCCGCAGGGGATTGAGCAGGCCAGAAAGCTCGGCAATCGTGCTGGTGCCCGTCTTGCGTTCGATCAGTCCCACACAGGCGAACAGCAGGGCCACAATCAGGCCGTGGGCAAGCATCTGGGCGACCGATCCCTGCAGACTCAAGGGGGTGGCCGCCGCCAATCCCAGCACCAGCAGACCCATGTGTCCCAAGGAGCTGTAGGCCATCAGGCGGCGAATATCGGCCTGGCCGATGGCATTGAGGGCTCCGTAGATGGCACTCAAGGCGCCAGCAGCGGCAATCCAGGGGGACCAGGCCACCCAGGTGTCGCCGAGAAAGCCCACCCCAAAGCGCAGCAGGCCGTAAGCCCCGAGTTTGGAGACCACGCCGCTGAGCAGCATCACCACGGGAATGGGGGACTCGGCGTAGCTGAAGGGCTGCCAACCATGCAAGGGGGCGATCGGCAACTTGAGGCCGCAGGCCAGCAGCAGCAACACCAGGATCCAGCGACTTTGGCCGGCACTGAGCTGGGCCTGGGCCAACGACTCGTAACTGAAATCGACGCCGTTGCCGTTGAACCAACCCAGGGCCAGCACGGCGGCCAGCAGGCAGAGCCCGGAGACGGCGCCGTAGAGCACGAGGCGGATGGCGGCCCCGGCCCGCCGCGCTCCGCCCCAGATCGCCACCAACAAGGTGGTGGGAATCAACACCAACTCGAAGGCCAGCACAAACAGCAGGGCGTTGCGGGCCAGGAAGGCACCCACCACCCCCAGGTTGGTGGCCAGCAACAGGCTGAAGAACAATCGGGGGCGGCTTTGGTCGATCGGGGTGACGAAAATCGCCAATGTGGTCAACAGGGCCGCCAACAACACCAGCGGCAGGCTCAAGCCGTCCAGGCCCAGATCCAGAGTCAGCCCCAGCTTCGGCAGCCAGGCCTGGTGGAGGTCGCTGGGGGGATTCCGCCAACAAAGCAGCCCCAGCAGCAGTTGCAACAGCGGCGCCAAGGAGGCCGCAAGCCGAAGCAGGCCCGGCCGCTGCTGGGGGAGCAGCGGCAGCAGCAACGCCATGGCCAGGGCGATGCCGGGAATAATCAACAACAAGGGAGTGGTCATCGGCGTCGCGCAGGAATCAAACGGGTAAGGGCTGACGTCAAGGCAGATCAGGGGCGGGCCACCAGCAACCAGGCGGCCATCACCAGCACTCCAAGCAGCAGCGTCAGGGCATAGCCCTGGGAGCGGCCTGAGGTGGTGAAGCTGAGACGCCGGGCCCCGGCCAGAGCTGCCCCACCGGAGGAGCCACTGAAGCCATCAATCACTCGCAGCTCCGACCAGGCCGCCAAGCGGGAGAGGGCCAGCACCACGGCCACAACGGTGCGGTGATAAAAACGCTCGGTTTGCATGTCGTGGGCCAGCCAGTCCTGCAATCCGCCCAGGGAGGGAATCGGGCGGGCCAGGGGCCTGTCCCCCAGATAAAGACCTGCTGAAACTCCTACCCCCACCAGGGTGGAGATCAGCAGGGGCCAGGCCAGGGCTCCCCAACCAGGCAAAGGGGTGAGGTCCAGCACCCCGAGGTGCACCAGCAGTACGGGGAGGTGCAGAACCAGCCCTGAAAGCACCAGGGTCGGCAGGGACATCAGCCACAACACCTCCGGCGAGCGAAGGCTGAAGGGGGTGGTCGTCCCACCCCAGATCAGGGCGAACACCCGGATCAGGCCTGCGCTGATGAGAGTGTTCGCGAGCAGTACCAGGGCCACGAGCAGCGCCGGAGTCTCGCTTTGGGATGCCAGGGTCAGTAATTCTCTCAAGGCGGCGAACCCAGCAAAGGGAGGCTGAGCCATCAAACCGGCGGCACCGGTCAAAAAGGCAAGTCCCATCAGGGGGCGGCGTCCCCAGAGCCCACCCAGTTGATTGAGATTTTGGGTGACATTGCCGATCATGATCGTGCCGATCGCCATCAGGATCAGCGCCATCGGCAAGGGGTAGACGAGCAGCAGGTGGTCGGCGACCTCCCGGCCCCCCAGGCCCACCGCCATGAACAGAAAACCGAACCAGCTGCTGACCAGAAAGGAGAGGGCCCGCTTGACATCGATCTGGGCCAGGGCAATCAAGGACGCGACCAGGGCCGTGGTGCCACCGACAGCCACAAGCACGGCCTGGACCAGGGGGCTAAGGGCAATCAGCGGCTCGAGCCGCAGCAGCACCCAGGCGCCGCCTGCCACCACCACCGAATTGCGCAGCACCGTGGAGGGCAGGGGGCTTTCCATCGCTTCATCCAGCCAGAGATGCAGGGGGATCTGGGCGCACTTGCCCATTGGACCGGCAATCAGGGCTAGCAATATCAGGCTGGTGCCCAGCGGCAAGCTGGTGCCCTGGCGGGCCTGATCGGCAGCCCAGGCCTCCAGGCCATGGAGATTCCAGGTGCCCGTAACGGGAAGCAGGGCCACCAGGCCCGCCAACAGCACCAGGTCGCCGATCCGTTTGGTCAAAAAGGCATCCCGCGCACCTTTGACAACCAGGGGCTGGTTGTACCAGGTGCCGACGATCAGGTAGGTGCCCAGGGTGAGCAGTTCGAGAATCGCGTAACTGAAGAACAGGGAGTCGGTGAGCACCAAGGCGCAGAGGCCGGCTTCAAACAAACTCAAGGAGCCAAAAAAGCGCGGCCAGCCCCAATCCATTTCCATGTAGCCAATGGCATAGATCTGGGTCAGCATGTGCAGCCCAGTTATCACGGTCATCGCGATCAAGATCGCTTCATTGACAATGCCATCAAAGCTCAAATGCAGGCCGGCAGTCTCTAGCCAAACCCAGTTGAAATGCAGAGGTAAAGAGGGAGGAGTAGCTCCGCCGCAAGCCTGATGCAGGGTGATGAAAGCCACGGAGCTATGGATAAAGGCGACCGCCACCATCAGGAGATTGAGATAGCCACAGGGCCTTGGCCCGGTGCGGGCCAGACCCCCAGGGGCCCAACACAACGAAAGAACGGCCGCCAGCAGGGGATAGAGGGGAATCAGCCAGGCCGTTTGGGCGAAGATAAGCGTCATGGCTCCAGGGAGATCACGACAACCGGGACGTCGTGATCAGGAACAATAAAGAGCAGATCAGGCCGTTGGGGGGAGCCTTTACATTGCCATCCCCCATCACCCTGCCAAGCCCCGCTTATCAGTGCATGTGGTGGCTCATGGGCGCTTATGGGTCAAGCCTGGCGCCATAGGCTGGAAGCCACAGGCTGGAAGCCATAGGCTGGAAAAAGTTCGATCGTGTTGGGCCAATCCCGGATGACGATCGAACTCCATACTTCCCCCTGCTGCCACCACGACGCCGGTCCTGCCTCGGTGGAGGCGATGGAGCGCGAACTGGCCCGAGAACGCACCCTGCTGCGCCGCAAGGTCAACGTGGCTGCCCTGCTGACCGCGCTGGTGGTGCTCTCCAGCCTGCCCCACATGCTGGGTGGCGGGCACCACTCCTTGTTGCCGCAATGGTTCACCAGCCCTTGGACCCAGCTGTTCCTCACCACCCCGGTGCTGTTTTGGTGCGGGGCTGACTTCTTTAAAGGTGCCATCTCGGCGTGCCGGCAGCACTCCGCCGACATGAACACTCTTGTTGCGGCCGGCACCGGCATTGCCTGGCTCACCTCGCTGTTCACCACCCTTTTCCCCCGGGTGTTGATCGCCGAAGGCCTGCCGGCGGATGTGTATTACGAATCCGCGGCGGTGATCCTCACCCTGGTGCTGCTAGGCCGATTGCTGGAGGCCCGGGCCCGCGGCCAAACCTCAGCAGCCATCCGCAGGCTGCTGCAGCTGCAGCCCCCCACCGCCCGGGTGCTGCGGCAGGGCCAGCCGATTGAGATCCCGGTGGCGCAGGTGGTGGTGGGGGACTTTGTACAAGTGCGGCCCGGCGAAAAGATCCCCACCGATGGGGTGGTGACTGAAGGCAGCTCCTGGGTGGAGGAATCGATGCTCACCGGGGAGCCGACCCCCGTCGCCAAAGCCGCCGGCGACAGTGTCATCGGCGCCTCAATGAACCGCAGTGGCAGTTTCTGCTTCCGTGTCAGCCGGGTGGGCGGGGACACGGTTCTGGCCCAGATCGTGGAACTGGTGCGCCAGGCCCAGAGTTCCCGCACCCAAGTGCAGCGCCTGGCCGATCAGGTGATCGGCTGGTTCGTGCCGGTGGTGATCGCCCTGGCCATCACCGCTTTTGTGGTGTGGTTCCTGATCAGCGGCAATCCCGTGCTGGCGATGCTGTTTCTGGTGAGCGTGCTTGTGATCGCCTGCCCCTGCGCCCTGGGGTTGGCCACCCCCACCTCAATCATGGTGGCCTCCGGCAAGGGGGCCGAAAACGGGCTGATCTTCCGCAGCGCCGAGGCCCTGGAAACGGCCGGCAAACTGCGCACCATTGTGGTTGACAAGACCGGCACCCTCACCCGCGGCCAGCCGGAGGTGACCGATTTCGAGCGGCTTGCCGGTGGTGTGCTGCCGGCCGCCACCCTGCTGGCCCTGACGGCTGCGCTGGAATCCCGCTCCGAACACCCCCTGGCCGAAGCGATCGTGGCCTATAGCCGCAGCCAGTTAGCCGAGATCCAGAACCAGTTTGCCTTTTCCCGTAGCCAGTTAAAGGTCAGTGAACTCCCGGCGGTGGAGGATTTTGAGGCGGTGGCAGGACGGGGGGTTCAAGGATCGATCGGCGGCCAGCAGGTGCGTGTCGGCACCCCCCGCTGGTTCGAGGAGCTCGGCATCAACACCGCAACCCTCAAGCCCCTGGTGGAGCGCCTGGAGGTTGCCGCCTGCAGCGTGGCTGTGGTGGTGGTAAGCGGGCGGTTGGAGGGCTGCTTCGGCGTGGCCGATCCCCTCAAGCCCACCTCAGCGGCTGCCGTGGCCGCGCTACGGCGTCTGGGTCTGCAGGTGGTGATGCTCAGCGGTGATGCCCGCCGCACCGCCGAGGTGGTGGCCGGCCAGGTGGGGATCGAGCGCGTCATCGCCGAAGTGCGCCCCGCCGATAAAGCTGCGGTTGTGATGCAACTGCAGCAGCAGGGGGAGGGTCCCGTGGCCATGGTGGGGGACGGCATCAACGATGCTCCGGCCCTGGCCCAGGCCGATGTCGGCATTGCCATGGGCACCGGCACCGCCGTGGCGATCGCCGCCAGCGACATCACCTTGATTTCGGGCAACCTGGCGGGGGTGGCAGCGGCGATCGAGCTCAGTCGCCAGACGATGGCCAACATCCGCCAGAACCTGTTTTTTGCCTTCGCCTACAACGTCGCTGGCATTCCCATCGCCGCCGGAATGTTGTTTCCCTTCACCGGCTGGTTGTTGAACCCGATGATCGCCGGTGCCGCCATGGCCTTCAGCTCGGTTTCGGTGCTGACCAATGCCCTGCGCCTGCGGCGTTACCGCCCTACCCCTTTGCCACTTGCCAGCCGATGACCTGTTCCTGCTTGGCAATTGTGACCGCCCCGCTCTGGCGCACGATCGAGCAACCCCCGGCCCTGAAGCTGCTGGTGGCCGCGTTGGGGCTGGCCTTGATCGTTGGCGAGCTTTGGTGGTTCCTTGGCCCCCATGGCCCCGGGGTGGCGGCCCGCCAAGGAGCGGAGGGTCGGCAGCAGGTGACCATCACGGTTGACGGCGGCTACGATCCAGCCCGGATACGAGTGGTGGCGGGCAAGCCCTTGCGCTTGACCTTCCACAGGATCGATCCGAGCAGCTGCGTGGCCCAGGTGATCTTTCCCGATTTCCAGCGCCGCCTGGATCTGCCCCTGGAGGCCTCCACGAGCATTGATTTACTGCCAGCAAAGCCGGGTCTATACCCCTTCCACTGCGGCATGAACATGGTGCGGGGCATGCTGGAAGTGGTGGCCGCCCAGCCCAACACGGCCTAGCGCTTGGCCAGGTCTTAGCTAGCCCTTGGCGACGGGCGATTGCAGCTCACGCCGCAGCAGGAAATAGAGGTGTTGGGGATCTTTGTAGTGTTGGGGCAGGGAATGGTGCAGGGTGGTGAGGCGATGCCAGCAGACGCTGCGCTGGATCGCCGCCATTGATTTGTCCTCGCGAATCAAGATCCGCAGGGCCTTGCAGTACATGGGATAACTGGCTTCCAGCTCTCCGATCGTCAATTGGCTGCTGAAGGTGGTCTGGCTCATGGCCGTAGGCATCTTTGATGCCCCCCCAATCTCAACCCCCGGCCCCCAATGGCGATGCCCCCATTTGGGGGCAAAGGGTCGGTTTCAGGTGGGGGTTTGGCTGACTGCGTAGCGGGTATGCAGCAGGGTGCTGGCCCCTGGTTCAATCACCAGCTTGCGGTCGCCACTGATCAGGGCCTGACGCGGGCCGGTCCAGGGCTCCAGGCAGACCATCGGCCGGGGGGGTTCGGTCCAGATCACCACCAGATCAAGGGGGTGGCTGAGCTGCAACTCCAGGCTGCGGCCTGCGGCCCCATCCACCAACCGCACCGGCCCCGCTGGCCTTACCAACAGATCGATGCCCGAGGCCATGGCCTCGATCTGGCCCGCCGTGGCGGCCTCGGCCATGGTCAGGTGGTTGAGGCAGCTATCGGGGAGGCCTTCAAAGCGCACGCCGTCGAGGCTGGAAATGTTGAAGTAGGGGTGCAGTCCAAAGCTGAAGGGCATCGGTTGGTCGCCCCGGTTCTCGATTCGGGTGCTGATGTCCAACACGCCGGCAGCCAGCCGGATCTCCATGGTCAGGCGGAAGGGGAAGGGGTAGGCCGCCAGGGTTTGGGGGGTGTCCGTGAGCTCGAGCACCAGGCCGCCCCCATCGGCAAGGGGCTGGAGCTGCCAGGGGAGTTGGCGGGCAAAACCATGCTGACCGAGGCTGAAATCGCCCTGGGGCAGGGGCAGGCGGTTGTCGGGCAAGCCACCGGTGATCGGAAACAACACCGGGAAGCCACCCCGCACCGATTGGCTGGGATCGAGAAAGCGCGCTTCATCGAGGTACACCAGCTCGTGGCCGCCACTACGCCAGCCGCTGATCAGGCCGCCCCGTTCGGGCACCACCCGCAGCAGATCACCGCTGGCAGGATCGCTGAACTCCCAATGGGGATAGGGTATTTGACGCTGCTGGAGAGCCATCGGTGCGGGGCAAAGGGGTGGGGGGTGCCAGAGGGTCGTAGGTACCTAATGACGCCTCAGTCGTCGTAGACCCGACAGTTGATGTCGGAGGGGTTGAGATCACAGAAGACCTCGAAAGGGGAAGGGGCGTCGGCCTCTTCGGGGTGACGCAGCTGAAACTCCTCCAGTTCCTTGATCTGCTGCTCAATCTTGCGGGCGATGGCCTGGTCGTTATTGCTTTGGGCTGCGGCAAGCGATTGGCGGTAGGCATCCAGCTGGTCTGCAATCGAAGCCATGGCACACCCCCCGATCGAGGGCTTGGATCAGCGGCGCGAATTTAGTCCTCTGGGAGCGCAGCAAGCCGCTGCGTATTTCTACTTATCTTCTCGCCCCGGCTCCCGGCTCGGGTGGTCGTCCCTTCAGGGTGGGGCGGTCCTGCAGATGGATTCCATGGCCGACGCTCCCTACCTCGTGGCCCTGGCGCTGGTGGAAATCCAGGGTCAGCGGGCCCTGCCATTAAACGGCAAGTCCCGGACGGCAGCAGCCCTGGAGGCCGCCGATCCTGGCGATGATGGCCGCACCCTGGCCCTCGAACTGCTGCTGCGCCTGTGGCAACGCAGTGATGCAGGCGCACTGCAACGGATTGCTGGCGAGGAGAGTTTGCTGTTGCTGGAGATCCCGATGGAAGTGATGAGTGAAAAGCTGCCGGTCATCAAGGCCAACTGGTTGGCGGGAGGGGATACGGCGAAGTTGCTGGCCAGCCTTGCCGGCCTATCCCTGAGGGCCTGGCGAATCACGATCGCCAAATACGAACCGATCAGCTTTCATAGCTGGCCTTGAGCAATCCTGAGCTTAGCAAAATCGCCCAGCTAGCTATGCTTATCCCAATGCAAGCAGATGCGCCAAAAGCACGATTGCGCAGCAAGGCTGGCAAGTCTGATCCGCCCTCAGTGCCCCGCTTTCAATAAAACCCTTAACAAGGGTGGAGTGCCTACCCGGGCCAGGGAGGAGCCCAACCCCCCGACTTGGCCTCGCTCGCATGGCTCAGCATTGGCTTTGCCAGCCGGCGGCGCAGCCGGCGGCTCCAGGCCAGGGCGGCAGCGGCCCCGGCGATCGGGATGGGGCCGGGTGCGGCGACCAGCGAAAGGGTCACCGGTCCGTCAGCGAAGCTGCCGCCAAGGGGCACCTGCACAGCCAGCGGAGCTGGTCCCAGCAGGGCCAGCAGCGGGCCCGAGCTGCCGGCAGTGATCGTTATGCCGCCGCCGAAACGAAAATCGATCGCCTGGATCACTTGGCGCGATCGGATATCGCCGGCGGCATTGGGGCTCCACCAATGCGCAATGAATCCCCCTGGCCATGCCACGGAGGGCCCCGCATGGCTGCCTGTCGCTGTGAACAAAGGGGAACTGTCGTTGCTCACGTTGTCGCCGCTGAAGACCAGGGATAAATCGACATCCAACGTGGCCGGCATGCCAAAGGCAGCCATGGCGGCGGCGATCTGGGGGGAAGTGGTGGCGAAATCCAGTTGAAAATTGTCGATGCCGTTGCCGGGGATAGCATCGAAGTCTTCGGCGTCGCGGCGGGCGCTGATCACGCCGATTTGCGAATTCACCACGGGCCCGAGCGCCATGCTGTCGAGGCTGGCATTGCCACAAACCACACTGCGGATGATGATCTGGGCTTCGGAGGGGCCTGGCGTCGAAGCGAAACCACCGAATCCGTAGCGAACCCCATAGTCTGCGGGCAGGAACGCCATGACGGCCGATCGGTCGACCGTTGTCACCCCGATCGATTCATGGCACCCCCCCGAGTAGCCGATCTGCAGATTTGCCGCCGCTCTTGCTTGTCGCACCGATCCAATCAGGCTGGCAAGGATCAGGCAACAGCCAATTAAACAGCTGTTCAGCTGTTGCTTGTAGAGCAGATTCATGGCAGTGGCGGGCATCAAGATGGACTCTTTTTTTGTTCTTTAGCATCCATTCATCAATCACGCTGCCCAGGTTGGCCTGAGCATGTGGTCTCACCTGAAAAAATTTGCAAACGCAGATTGTCATCGCCAGGTATCCACTCTTCGCCTTCTCCTCCTCTATGGCTGCCCCTCCCTCATCTGAACCCCCTAACATGGACTGTCCCTTCCCGCAGGGCCCCCATGCTCACCCTGCCCCGCTCGCTCAGCCTCACCCCAGATCAGTTCGCTGAAGTCTGTGCCGCCAACCCGGAGGCGGTGCTCGAACTTGATGACGCTGGCACCCTCATTGAGATGACCCCCACCGGCGGCAGTACCAGCATCCGCAACACGCGCCTGTTGATGCGTCTCCAGCTCTGGGCTGATCGCCAGGGTGACTGGAAGGTGTTTGACAGCTCTGGCGGCTTCCTGCTCCCCGATGGATCCGTGCGCAGCCCCGACGCCAGCCTGGTGCGGCTTGAGCGCTGGCAGGCGTTGAGCGAAGCCGAGCGCGATGGCTTCCCGCCCCTCTGCCCCGATCTGGTGGTGGAGCTGGCCAGCCCGTCGGATCAACCGGAGGCCTTACGGCTGAAACTGGCGTCGTACATCAGCAATGGAGCCCCACTCGGCTGGTTGCTACTGCCGCGCCAGCGAAGCGTGGAGGTATGGAATGCGGACCCCTTTACCCGGGAGGCTCGGTTCAGAGCCCTGGGTGATGCCTCCCAGCTGGAGGCGGCTGCGGAGTTTCCTGGCTTGATGATTGATCTTGAGGAGATTTGGGCTGGGTGAGCGGCGTGCTCAGAGGATCTGCAAACGAACCTCAACATCCAGTGCGTCGCGCAGCCGAGCCAGATCGCGGCCGTCACTGCTGAGCACTAAATCGCCACGGGACGCGGCGCCCACCACCACCGACGCATCCACAACATCGGAGCTGCCAGCTGCTCCGCACGCCACGCCAGCGGAACGGGCACGGGCCTCATTAAGAGGCTCGATGCGGCACCCGCTTAGCAACCGGGACATCTGATGCTGGGGGCCTCCCCGCCAGCTCTGCGCCAGGACCCCCGCAGGGACTGTGGGAACAATCCCCCGTTCAAGGGACCGCCGATGCAACGCCCACACCCGGCGATCTCCACGTTCGGCCGCGATCAAGACGCCAGTGTCGTAGGTGATTCCAGCCATGGCTCAGGCAGAAAGGGAATCGCACTCCCCATCGAGCACTGCGTCAGCCCAGGCCAGTTCTCCGTGACTGAGCGCACCATGTTCAGCCTCCCAGGCACGAATTGCAGCCAGGCCCTCCTCTAACACGAGAGCGCGAGCAGCGGCAGCGTTGAGCCAAGCCGAAAGACTCATCCCATGGCGATCAGCGGCATGGGATGCAGCCGCCGCCACCTCTTCCTGAAGCCCAATGGATAATTTACGTACAGTCATGCATCTAAGGTAGCACCGTTATCCTACCGTGAAGGTGGGGTGTTGTCAGGATGTTGGCAACACAATTCCAGAGCCATAAATAGATGAAGAATAGACCGACTGAATCCACAACCCAGGCGAATGCCAGGGCCAATACCTAAAAGCCAGCGCCAGGCGAACTGGATTCTCTGGGCGTGGACGCAGATAATACGGCCATGATAACCAGAACGATCAATAAAGTATAAACGCTGCTAAGTGAGTCGGGCAAATGCGAGCCGTTCGATGCCGTCGACTGGGTTGATTACAGGTTGCGCCGCCCAACCCATGGTTACGGTGGCGCCGCCCCCGAGCTTTACCTGAACAACCCATAAGGCGAGGGCTTGCTCACCAACCTGGTCGGCGCTACAGGGGCGAGCACCAACATTTGATGCGTCTCCGGTGAACGTGACGGATTGCATCTAGCGCATCGCCAACCAAGACCGCACCTGAACGGAAACGACATCAGCGGCAACAGAGCCGCACTTAACCTGGGGGACTGGAACTCCTGTGATCGGCTTAACGTCTACAGCTCCTGCTCGTTCGCCCTGGCCTGTCTGAAAATGATGGTGCATCTGGCCGGCGATTGTCCCCTGTCGTTCCCGCGCCATCTGCTGCAGATCACCATCACCAACAGAACTGGGATCAGAATGAGGTGTAGACTACGATGGCGGTATCCGGCTGGTAGCATTAGCAGGTGCCCACAACCCGGCCCATGGCAGATAAACTAAACCGGCAGGGAGTGAAGCAACAACAACAATGACTACAAACGAAAGCTATATCGAATTAAACCGGCAGTTTACGCCAGTCCCCAATAGCAATGAGGCTGCAGAAGAAAATCAAATCTTAGCGGATTGGGGGCATCTCAAATCCAAGTCTTGGGATGATCTTGAGCAGGAATTCCGTTGCGTTATTCTGGCCGAAGCAGGCGCGGGCAAGACATCGGAGCTAAAATATAGGGCAGAATTTCTAAAGCAGCAAGGGAAGTCAGCTTTTTTTATTCGTATAGAAGATATTGAAGCTGATTTCCAGACTGCATTTGAAATAGGTGATCAAGGAGATTTTCAAACTTGGCTGGAGTCCACACAAGAGGCATGGTTCTTTCTTGACTCGGTAGATGAATCAAGGCTAAAAGAGCCGAGAACCTTTGAAAAAGCGCTACGCCACTTTGCCAGGACCATAAGCAATGGAGTGCATAGGGCTCACATCCTTATCTCCAGTCGACCCTACGCATGGAGAGCCGGTGAAGATCGTGAATTAATGAAAAGTATATTATTTCGTCCATTAATAGGAGGAACCGAGGTAGATGATGGTTCAGGGCAATCTAAACATAAGGGTGCACCATCAATCTATCTTCTACGTCCGTTGGATAGAGAAAAAATTCAGCACTTCTGTCACACACGCAATGTAGAAAATATCAATTTATTACTAGATGAGATTGAAAGGCTCAACCTTTGGAGCTTGGCCGAACGCCCCTTTGATCTTGAAGCAATTCTGGCTAAATGGGAAAAAGGCCAAAATCTGGACGGACGACTCGAACTACTCCGTTTTATTATCGAGAAAAGGCTAGACGATAGTCACAATACCGACCGGTCCCAGAAGCAAACCCTTAATCTTGAGCAGGCAAAACAAGGTGCACGACGGTTAGCCGCTGCCGTCATCCTAACTGGGCAGGAAAATATAAATGTGCAAGATGCCTCGCATAATAAACCAGGTATTGAACCAACAAAAATTCTTCACGAGTGGGAACCTGGCGATGTGCGCGCGCTATTAGAGCGTGGCATCTTTAATGATGTTATCTATGGCGCAGTAAGATTTAGGAATCGGGATGTTCGCGAACTGCTTGCTGCTGAATGGTTCCACCATTTACTAAGTAAAGAGCAAAGTCGCAGCAAGATAGAAAACCTGTTCTTTCGTGAACAATATGGTGAGAAAGTACTTAGCCCAAGGCTGCGACCAATTTTGCCATGGCTCATTCTTTTAGATGACAGTATTCTAACAAAGGCTATCAGAATTCGTCCTGAGATTGCCATTGAGGAAGGCGACCCCTCACGACTACCTTTGCAGGTGAGGCAGCAGATTTTGTCTGATATTGTTCAACGGATTGCTTCAGGAGAGGAGGTACGTTCTGCACAAGATCGGAGTTCACTAATACGAATAGCAACTCAAGATCTCGCGAACGACACACTTCAACTTATCAACGAGCATTTGAATAATGACAATGCCATCTACTTTCTTGGCAGGCTTGTCTGGCAAGGGAAGATGTCCAATTGCGTAGAGCCGCTGCTAAGCATTGCCCTCGACAGCTCGCGAGTTCTCTATGCCAGAAGAAGCTCAACTTTGGCAGTTATGGCATGTGGCTGTGATGCGCAGAAGAGCCATTTGTGGCAAACACTGAACGAACAAGAAGGAGAAATACCCCATGAAATGGCCGAAGTACTTATTAGAGAAGCTGTTCCTGAAAATGTCGATCAGGTTTTATATTCTCTCAGGAAGCTGAGAATACCACAACAAACAAACTCCTTTTTGCTCGATAAAACCCTACATGACTATATTGAACGTCTAGCGGATAGCAAGAATCTAAACAAACTAAACCAGCTTATCTCTGGACTAAATGAATACCTTGAACAGCAGCCATTCATCCAAGATCGAGAATGCGAGGTATCAAATCAGTATTTTTGGCTGATTGACTATGCTCTGCATGCCGTGGAGAAACTGATTCTGCTAGGGACAGATGCAGAATATCTTAACAAAGATGTGTTGGCTATTTTGTTCAATGGAACAGCACGAGAATTTTTGCCAGGAGACAACACAGAATCTTACAGTGAAAGCCTGAAATCATTAATACCGAATTATGCAGATTTGAACGATGCTCTTTATTGGTACAGCATTGAACGGGTACGTTCAGCGCGAACAGAGGTAGGAAAAGCTTTAAGCGAAGATTGGTTTGTAGCTGGTGGAGAACATTATTGGGCATTCGACACCAACAGCTTTTCCAGATTAAATAATTATATTGTCAACCGCACTCTTCAAGATGACAAGTTAATAGCACTTCGCAGGGCATTTATTGTTTACGCGCAAGCCGATAGGCCATCTGAGCTGTTATCCAGCCTTCAAGAAGCCGTGGCAGCTAACCAGCCACTGCGAGAAGAGTTAGAGCTTTTGCTAAATCCATCTATACCCGAAAATGTACGACAATACCAAATCTATAACCAAGAAAGAACTGTGCGATTGGAGCAAACTCGATTACAAAAAGAACAGGAACGAACAAATTGGATCACAGATGTACGGGCTAATCCAGACCGACTCCATAACTTCCATGGTATGAATAAAGGTGAAATAACAAATGATATAGGTCTGCTTATGGTTGAATTAAGGAAAACGCAATCAGCTGGTAGCTTCTGTGATTACGCAAATTGGGAGCTGCTCATTCCAGAATTTGGTGAACCCGTTGCCTTGGCCTATCGCACTGCCGCTATGAGCCATTGGCGTAAGTGTTTGCCAGAACTACGTTCTGAAGGTGACCCAGCAAGAGACCATACTTTTTACCTGTCCTTTGCTATGGCAGGGCTTGAAATTGAAGCGGCTGAGACGGAGAGTTTTCCGAACAACCTAATGGAACCCGATGTTCGTCATGCATTACGTTACATCACTTGGCATTCGAACGGCTTACCCCGCTGGCTTGAGCAGCTGCATCGAGTTTATCCCGATTTGGTGAAAGAAGCTGTGCTTAAAGAGTTGGTATGGGAATTGGAGAATGCCAAGCCAGAAACACCAATGCACTACATCCTGAGTCCATTGGTCTATCACGGCCGTTGGCTCCATGGTGCCCTCGCACCTGATTTGCTGCAATGGGTCGCAGCCAATCCAACAGCCCTTGGCAACAACCGCAATCATTGCCTGCAAATCCTGGTGAATGGCGGCATAGAACCGGCCAGATTGGCAACTGTCGCCAGTCAACAAATTGCCCAGGCCAATGACCAAGTCAATCTTCCAGGTTGGTATGCACTACTCGTCGATTGCGAGCCAACCACTGGAATTCCTCAAGTACAGCAATGGCTCGAAAATCTTAGTGAAGCAGACGCAATTGAGGCCGCTCAACTATTTATCGTTGAGCTTATGGGTAAGTGGCAAAATAGAGAAGGAAAACCTTATTTTATGCTTTTTCATACAGCATATCACCTTAAGACACTCTATCTCATGATGCATCAATATATCCGAGTTGAGGATGACACCGTCCGAATTAATGGGCTCGAGTGCTCTATAGGGCTACGTGATTATGCGCAAAGTGCGAGAAACATGCTATTTGATCTACTCTCAAAAATACCTGGCAAATCGAGCTATACTGCAATAACTGAGCTGATCGAAGAACACCCTGTCCCAGCTTATCAAAACCATTTTAAATCACTTGCCTATAGACGAGCTGAAGAAGATAGCGACATTGAGGCTTGGTCGGTTGAGCAGTTGATTGAGTTCGAACAGTCACTCTCAATTACACCTGAAACCCATCGCCAGCTTTTTGAGCTGGTTGTGCATCGGCTCGACGATCTTAAGTCCTGGTTGGAACGCGGAAACGATAGCCCTTGGCAAACTTGGCAGCTGGTCGAGCGTGAAACTAATATGCGGACCTTGATCGCTGGTTGGCTCAGTAGTGGCCAGTACTTGCAATTCACGATTGCTCAGGAAGCAGAGCTAGCCAATGCACAGCGCCCAGATTTTTGGGTGCAATGTCCAAAGGTAGATTCACCGGTACCTATTGAATTGAAGCTGCTAGAAAAATGGCGTGGACCTCAACTTTGCGAGCGACTCCGAAACCAATTAGTTGGTGATTATCTGAGAGAATCATCTGCCAGATTTGGCGTGATGCTATTGGTGTGGCGGGGCACTGACCAAGCTCAAGGAAGTTGGGAAATCAATGGTAGCCGAGTAGAATTGAAGGAATTGGCAAATGCGCTTAAGCTCTATTGGAACAGCATTGCAGACGAGTATCCAGATGTTGATGATATAGCCGTCATTGTAATAGATTTAACCATGAGGTCGCAAGTCAGCGATTCTTAGAGTAAGAGCCAACCGTGGCATTTGTTAGTTACAAGACTTCACCTGGGAAGTCGCAAAAAATGACTTCAACCTCAGCCCCACTGATTCTGCGCATCAGGGATGCCTAAAGCGCCGAGATTTTATGTCCAAGAAATAATGTACGGCAGCTCATAACGGCTCCAGCGCCCTTAAACTGAATTCACCCTTCCCGCAGGGCCACCATGCTCACCCTGCCCCGCACGCTCTGCCTCACGCCGGCCCAGTTCGCTGAAGTGTGTGCGGCCAACCCGGAGGCGGTGCTGGCGCTTGATGCCCAGGGCCATTTGGTTGAAATGACCCCCACAGGCAGCGCCTCCGGTGCCCGCAACCAGACCCTCGGAGCCCTGCTGTGGCTGGCGATCGAGCAGGGCCGGTTGCCATTGAAACTTTTTGGTAGTTCCACCGGCTCCTTGCTTCCTGATGGTTCCGTACGCAGCCCCGACGCCAGTGTGGTGCGGTTAGAGCGCTGGCAGGCGTTGAGCGAGGCCGAACGGGAAGGTTTTGCGCCCCTATGCCCCGATCTGGTGATAGAGCTGGCCAGCCCCTCAGATGAAGCCCAGGCCTTGCGCAAGAAGATGGCTGCCTACATGGCCAATGGGGCCCGCCTCGGCTGGCTGCTGCTGCCTCAAAGCCGCACGGTGGAGATTTGGCAGACATGGAACGCCGAAACAACCAACCATCCCCTGATTCTTATTGATACAAGCCGATTGGAGGCGGTCCTGGAGTTCCCCGGCCTCGTGATTGATCCGCGTCGGATTTGGGAGGGCTGAAGGCACTTATCAGCGAAGGTCTACCTACTGCTTCACAAGCCCAACCACAACCAGCGCCCCACCCCCACCAGGGCCGCCGCCCCGATCACGGACAACACCCGCCAGCGGGCCACCAGCAGCAGGACCAGCGCCAGCGCCACCAACAACAGGGCCAGCCAATCCACTCCACCAGCCACTCCCTGGGGCCAGAGCACGGGGCCGGCCAAGACCACCGCCAGGCTGGCAATGACGCCGGTCAGCATCGCCGTGATCGCCGCCAGGGGGGCCAGCAGGCGGGGTTTGTCGCGACTGGCCTCCACAAAGGGTGCGCCGATCAGGATGAAGGCAAAGGAGGGCAAGAAGGTGAACCAAACCACCACCAAACCCGCCAGCCAGGCCAAACCGAGGGCACCGCTGGCGTTCCAGCCGCCCATAAACCCCACAAAAGCCACAACCATGATCAAGGGACCGGGGGTCGTCTCCCCCAGGGCCAGGCCATCGAGCATCTGGGCCGGTTGCAGCCAGCCGAAATGGCTCACCGCTCCCTGGCTCACATAGGGCAGGACGGCATAGGCACCACCAAAACTGAGCAGGGCCACCTGGGTGAAGAAGCGGGCCATCGTCGCCAGCAGACCGCTCCAGCCCTGCAGCCAGATCAGCAGCAGCAGTGGCAGCCCCAGGGCCAGACCAGTTGCCAGCAGGGCCTGGCCAAGGCGGCGGTTGGAGGGCCTGGCATGGGCCGGTGGCGGGGTGTCGTCGTCGTGGAGATAGACGCTGGGGGCGGACTTGTCTTGGCTTCCACCAGCCTTGGCAACGTTGCGGTGGCCGGTGTCGTTCAACCAGCTGGGCCGGAAGCGCCCCACCAGGATGCCGATGCCGGCCGCCAGCGCCAGCAGCCAGGGATAGGGCCACTTCAGCAGCACCAGTCCGGCAAAAGCCACCAGGGCCAACAGCCCCTGGAACGGATGGCGCAGGGTTCGCTTGCCCACCAGCCAGGCGGCCTGCAGCACCAGGGCCAACACCGCCGGTTTCAGGGCCCAGAACACCGACGCCAGCAAGGGCAAGTGGCCCCACAGGGCATAAACGCTGGACAAAGTGAGCAGCAGCAACACCGACGGCAACAAAAACAAGCCGCCGGCGATCAGGCCGCCGCCAACCCCATGCATCAACCAGCCCAGATAAATGGCCAGTTGGGTGGCCTCAGGACCCGGCAACAACAAACAAACCTGCAGGGCATGCAAAAAACGGCGCTCCGATAACCAGCGCCGCCGCCCCACCAGTTCGTCGAACAGCAGGGCGATCTGGGCCGCCGGCCCCCCGAAACTGACCATGCCGAGCCTGGCCCAGAACCGGGCCGCCTCCGCCAACGACACCGCAGCGACAGGGCCTTGAGAGTTTGCCAAGGTCCTTGCCTTCGCCGGCTTTAACAGGCTATGGGCAGGCCCCCCCTGCGCGACGTTGGCAGGATTACAACGAGTCCTGCCAGGACCCTGCCTGACCATCGCGGGGTTCGCATCAATGCCCTGCTGTTCAGCTCTGCTGTTGAGCCATGCGGTTCAGTAATGCTGATCAGCCCAGGCTTTGGCGCACGATCTCGCTGAGCTTGCCGGCTTCGAGCATGTAGGCGTCGTGGCCCAGTTGGCTCTCCAGGGTTGAGAAGGTGACGCCTGAGCGCAGGCCGGCGGCCAGTTCTTGGTGGCGGTGGGGCGGGAAGAGTCGATCTGAAGTCACCGCCACCAGCCTCACCCGGGCGGTGATCCGGGCCAGGGCGGAGTCGATGCCGCCGCGACCGCGACCGACATCGTGGCGATTCATGGCCTGGGTGAGGGTGATGTAGCTGTTGGCATCAAAACGGCGCACCAATCGTTGAGCTTCCGCCTCCAGAAAGGAGGCGATCGCCTGTTCACGGCCGAGGGGATCAGCGGCGGCGAAGCGTTGGTCGAGTTCCCGTTCGCAGCCGTAGGTGATCGTCGCGATCGAGCGGGCCAGGGCCAGACCCCGTTGGGGTCCACCGCTGGGATCGTCGTAGTAGTCACCGCCCAGAAAGTTGGGATCCTGGCGGATTGCCTCGATTTGACAGAGATGGAAGGGGATGTTTTCGGCACTGCAACGGGCGGCGGTGGCCAGCAACAGCAATCGTTCGACCCGCTGGGGTTCTTCAATCGCCCATTCCAGGGCCCGCATGCCCCCCATCGAACCGCCGATCACCGCATGCCAACGGGAAATGCCTAAAAGGATGGCCAGCTGCCGCTCCGCCGCCACCAGATCGCGGATGGTCAACGCCGGAAAGCGCGGCCCCCAGGGCCGGCCGTCGGGAGCCGGGCTTGAAGGCCCGCTGCTGCCCTGGCAGCCGCCCAACACATTGGGGCAGAGCACAAAGAAGCGATCGGTATCCAGGGCGCGCCCGGGACCGATCAAGCCATCCCACCAACCCGGCGCCCCATGGCCCGGCCCAGCAGGACCAGCGGCATGGCTGTCGCCACTGAAGCCATGCAGCAAGAGCACGGCATTGTCGGCGGCACCATTGAGCTGGCCCCAGCTCTCCCAGGCCAGGGTGATCGGACCAAGGCGACCCCCCAATTCGAGATCGAGGGGGGCATCGCCAAACAGTTGGCTGAATTGGCGCTGGCCACTGGGATCGCCCGGCCGCCAGCCGCCATGGCGATGGCAACTGGCGCTGGGGGCCAGGTCAATGGTGAGGGGATCCATGGCTAAAAGTTCAACGTTTTTCAGCAAAAAGTTGGTCCCAGACAGCCCCTTTGGCAAAGAAGGTTTGGTCGATGCTCTGCCAGCCGCCAAAACTGGCCGCATCAAAGAGGGTTTTGACGGGGGCAAAGCGCGAACGCACTTGACTCCACACCTGGGGATCGACGGGACGGAAACCCTCTTCAGCAAAAATCCGCTGGGCCTCTTCGGTGCTTAAGAACTTGGCCAGGGCTTCGGCCGCAGCTCGGTTGCCATGGCGATCGACATTGCGATCAACGATGACCACCGGCGCTTCGATCCGCACATTGACCTCTGGCACCACAAAGGGAGTCTGGAGTTCGCCGGCCTTGGTGGCCTGGATGGCTTCGTTTTCATAATTCAAGAGCACATCCCCCTGGCCGCGCTTGAGAAAAGTATCAGTAGCTTCGCGGGCATCCTTGGGCAAATTATCAACTTTGCGGTACACCGCACTCACAAAATCCTTGGCCTGGGCTTCGGTGCCGCCGGTGCGCGCCACCGAGCCCCAAAGGCCAAGAAAGTTCCAGCGGGCTCCACCCGATGTCTTGGGATTGGCTGTGATAACGCTCACTCCGGGCCGGGCCAGGTCGGCCCACTGCTTCACGCCCTTGGGATTGCCGGGGCGGGTCAGAAAAGCCACCACCGAATTAGTGATGATGGAACCATGGGGAAGCTCCTTTTCCCAACCAGGATCGACCAAACCGGCTTTCTCCAGCTTCAGCACGTCGCCGGCCAAGGCCAGGGCGGCCACATCGGCATCCAGGCCATCGATGATGGACCGGGTTTGGGAGGCAGAGCCGCCGTAGCTGGTGCGAATCGCCACATCCTTACCGGTTTGGGCCTTCCAGGCGGCCTGGAAGCGGGGCAGGATGCGGTCGTAAGCACTCTTGGTTACTGCATAGCTTACAAGCAACAAGGGCTTGTCAGCCCCTGCAGGGGTTGACCCCGAGTTCTGGTCCTGGCCTTTCTGCACCTGGCCGCCGCAACCACCCAACAGCAGCGCCAGGCCCAGGCCGCTGGCCAAAACGGCACGGCGACGGGCGAACGAGGGGCAACGATGGAGTGAAACCACGGTTTAGCGATGGACAACCAGGAGTTACATTACACACTAATCCGCTAGGGGTATGGGATTGACGCCTGGCCAGGGCGAGCAGACCTAACGGGTCTGGGCGAAAATCTGATCCCAGATGCCGCCCTTGCCGAAAAACTTCTTGTCAGTCTCTGCCCAGCCGCCCAGATCGCCGATGCGGAAGAACTTGACATTGGGGAACTTGCCACGGGCATAGCTTTTGCCTTCCGGTGTCACCGGCCTGAAGCCATTGTCGACGAAGATCTTCTGGGCGGCCGGAGTGTATAGGAATCGGCTGAAGGCTTCGGCGACTTTGCGGGTGCCACGTTTGTCGGCATTCTTATCAACCACTGTGTGGGGCATTTCCGTCAGCACGTTGGGGCTGAATACCCGATAGCCGCCGGGTAGTTCGCCGTTGCGTTTGGCCAAAAACCCCTCAGTTTCCCAATTCAAGAGCACATCTCCCTGGCCGCGTTTGAGAAAGGTGTCGGTGGCTTCGCGGGCGTCCTTAGGCAGCACTTCAGCATTTTTGAAAACACCGCTGATGAAACGTTTGGCGGCCGCTTCCCCACCCCCGCTTTGGGTGATTGCTCCCCAAAGAGCAATGAAATTCCAACGGGCACCGCCGGAAGTCTTGGGATTGGCAAGCACACTTTCGACATTCTTGTTATCGAGGTCACTCCAGGTGAAAATCTTCTTGGGATTGCCTGGCCGCACAAAAGTGGCCACGGTTGAATTGGTGGCTACGGATTGATTGGGCAGCTCATTTTGCCAACCAGGCTTGACCAAACCAGCTTTCTCAAGCTTGGTGATGTCTGAGGCCATCGCCAGGGCCACCACATCGGCCTCGAGGCCGTCAATCACGGCACGGGTCTGGGAACCCGAGCCGCCATAACTGGTCCTAACTCCCACACTCTGGCCGGTCTTCTTTTTCCAGTCAGCTACAAACAGCGGAATGATTTTGTCGTAGGCCGCCTTGGTGACGGCATAGGTGACCAACAGGATCGACTGGGGTTTGCCCGGGGTCTTGGCCGACGCCGGCTGGGCCAGGGGGCCGATACCAAGGCTGACTAGCAGGGGAACCCAGGCCTGGCTGGCCAAGACCACGCCAGCTATGGAGGCTCGCGCCGAGCGATGGGATTTAGATACCACGGTTGTCCGATTGGATTGCTTGCCAACGCTATCCAGCGGCCTGGCCCCCGCACGTAATCCCGACCACATCGACAGGGATGGCCCTTGCCTCTGGCACAATCCCTATGCCATTACCGGGGATCAAGCGTGGGCTTCAGCGCCAAAACCGAGTACGGCATCGTCTCCCTGATCGAGCTGGCGGCCGTTTATGACCAGGGGCTGGTGCTGCAGGTCGCCGAGATCGCCCAGCGCCAGGGCATCCCCGATCGCTACCTGGAGCAAATGTTGACCAGCCTGCGCCGCGGCAAAATCCTGCGCAGCATCCGCGGCCCCAAGGGCGGTTACCAGCTGGCCCGTCCCCCCGCCGAGGTCTCGGTGGCCGAGGTGGTCAACTGCCTGGAGGGGGAGGCTTCCTCACGCAGCAACTCGGCCCGCGCCACGGCGGAATTTGAGGTGTTGGGTCAGCTTGCCGCCCGCTTGGATGGGGACCGCCAGCAGGTGCTGGCAAATACCACGCTTCAAGAACTGCTGGACCAGCGCAATCGCCTCGACCAGTCCCAGGTCATGTATTTCATCTGAGTTAACCTCAGATAGACCTAGATTGAATAGTCGGGCACGAAGGTACGCGCCTGACGGCTGACGATGTGCACCTGGTCCCCCAGGGCTAGGGCTGTGTGGTCTAACTGATCGCGGGGCACCTGGGCCATCACCACCTCGCCGCTCTCCAACACAACTTCGACCTGTAGATCACGGCCCATATGGCTCAAGCGTCGCAGCCGGGCAGGCACAGTATCCGCGCCCGGGTGCAGGGACACCTCGACATCGTGGGGCCGGAAAAAGACCGGCTGCTCTTGGGCTGGCCAGCCGTCGTCCCGGGGGCCGGCCAGGGGCCTTTGCACCGGTACGGCGCCCGAAGCGAGCATGTTGACGGCGCCGACAAAACTCATCACAAAGGGGCTGGCGGGATGGTCGTAGATCTCCGCCGGTGTGCCGATCTGCTCAATGTGACCTTCGTTCATCACCACAATGCGATCGGCCACCTCCATGGCCTCCTCCTGGTCGTGGGTGACGATCACGGTGGTGACGTGCATTTCATCGTGGAGGTTGCGCAACCAGGCCCGCAGCTCCTTGCGCACCTTGGCGTCGAGGGCGCTGAAGGGCTCATCAAGCAGTAACACCCGCGGTTGGACGGCCAGAGCCCGAGCCAGGGCCACCCGTTGGCGCTGACCGCCGGAGAGCTGGGAGGGATAGCGACCGCCGTATCCCTTGAGCTGAACGAGGTCAAGCAACTCGTCCACACGCCGGCGAATCGCCTCTTTTTTCCAATGGCGCAGCTCCAGCCCAAAGGAGACGTTCTGGCGCACCGTCCGGTGCTTGAAAAGGGCAAAGTGTTGAAAGACAAAACCCACTTGCCGCTCTTGCACCGACCGGTCGGTAGCCTCTTCGCCTGTGATCCAGACCCGGCCGGCATCGGCTTGCTCCAGACCGGCGATCAGCCGCAACAGGGTGCTCTTGCCGGAACCGGAGGGACCAAGCAAAGCCACCAGGGAACCCGAATCAATATCAACGCTGACATTGTCCACCGCCTGAAAGTCGCCAAAGCGCTTGCTGACATTGGCCACGCGGATCCCCATGGCGGCGCTTCTCAAGTGCATTAACGATAACAGCGTAGATAAACCGTCTTATGGGGCTTATGGGGGCGGTCCGTTTCAAAACGGTGATACGATCGGGTTACCGTTCAATCAGAATCTATGGTCGCCGCATCGCCATTGCCTTCTGGCCGAAGGCTGGCGGGCCTGCCGCGCCAATTGAAACTACCCAGCTGGCCCTGGCGCATCACCTGGACCTACTTGGGATTCGTCCTCTTTCTGCCCCTGGGCACCATGCTGCTGAAAGGGTCGGCAGTGGGGCCAGCCGCGTTTTGGCAGATGGCAACCACACCCGTCGCCCTTGCCTCTTACAAAATCAGCTTTGGCATCGCCGCCCTCGCCAGTCTGATCAATGGCGTTTTCGGCCTGATCATCGCCTGGGCCCTGATTCGCTGCCGTTTTCCCGGCCAGCGGTTGCTGGACGCCCTGATCGATTTGCCCTTTGCCCTGCCGACCGCCGTTGCCGGCTTGGCTCTCTCCTATGTCTACAGCAAAGAGGGTTGGCTAGGTGCGCCGTTGGCGAACATGTTTGGCCTCAAAGTCTCCTACACGGCCCTGGGGGTCGGCGTGGCCATGGTCTTCATCTCCCTGCCTTTTGTGGTGCGCACGGTCGAGCCGGTGTTGCGCTCCCTCGAAAAAGAACAGGAAGAAGCTTCCTGGTGCCTTGGCGCCAACCAGGGCCAAACCTTTTTTCTGATAATTTTGCCCCAACTGATGCCGGCCATTCTGGGCGGAATTGCACAGGGCTTTAGCCGGGCCGTCGGCGAATACGGCTCGGTGGTGATGATCGCCAGCAACATGCCGTTCAAGGATCTGATAACCCCTACCCTAATAATTCAACATCTCGAGGAATACGACTTTGCTAGCGCCACGGTTATCGGCTGCGTCATGTTGATCTTCTCCCTATTCAGTCTGCTGGTGATCAATGCGCTCCAGGTTTGGGGACAGCGCTATCAGGGGAGCGAAAGCACCTCCTGAAACAAATTCTCTGTAGTACTTGTTAACGCTAATTATTGACGCCATCGATCGTCCGCCCATCCCCCCCAACCATGGCATTTACAATTCCGCCGCTCAGCGACATAAAACCAGCCCCCGCTCCCCAACCAGCCGTCAAGGCAAAGGGGGTCACACCTTGGCCGCTGCTGATCATCACTGTGGCCTGCCTTTATGTGGGTGTGGTGATTCTTTTGCCGGCCCTTTCGGTGGTGTTTCAGGCCTTTGCCAAGGGCCCTGGCGTGTTCCTGCAAAATCTTGGCAATAGCGATTTGCTGGCGGCCCTGCGTCTCACCCTGTTCGCCACCGCCATTGCCGTGCCCTTCAACACAATCTTCGGTCTAGCGGCGGCCACCGCCATCGCCCGCCGCCGCTTTCGTGGCAAGGCCCTTTTGCTGAGCATAATCGACCTACCATTCTCGATCTCACCGGTGGTGGTGGGGCTGATGTTGGTGTTGCTTTACAGCCCCAACCATGGCTTGTTAGGTCCTTTGGTGAATAGCTGGGGCTGGAGAATCATCTTTTCTTGGCCGGGCATTGTCTTGGCCACAATTATTGTCACCTTCCCCTTCATGGCCCGCGAGGTGATTCCTCTGCTTGAAGAAGAGGGCTGGGAACAGGAAGAGGCCGCCCGAACCCTCGGGGCCAGCGACTGGCAGGTGTTCTGGAAAGTCACCCTCCCCTCTGTGCGCTGGGCTGCCCTCTATGGACTGATCCTGACCACCGCACGGGCCCTTGGTGAATTTGGCGCCGTTTCGGTAGTTAGTGGCAACATCCGCGGCGAGACCCAAACCCTACCCCTTTTTGTTGAAGATGCTTATAAGCAATATCATACTGAATTAGCCTATGGTGCGGCATTACTCCTGGGCGGAGTGGCCGTTGTTTCGCTGTTACTAAAAATCCTCGTCGAACAGATCATGGAAGGCAGTCGCAAGTCCATTGGACTTGATGTAGACACTAAAGACACCTGATTGATTATAAGTTAAACTACGCTTTTTACTGAATCGGCAGGCCGCGTTGCTGGCAGAACCCCGAAGCCACACCCCAACGGCGCCGCCAGGCACTGCCACTTATGACGTTGCTTTGGCTTTGGCGTAGCTGGCGTTCCGCCAGCAGGACGGCAGCGCTGGCCTGGCCCGTGGGATCCCGGTAGGGCTCGGCGGCGGAACAGAGCAGGTGGTCCGCTTCCATGGCGGTGAGGGAGCGCAGGGGGAAGGAATCGCCCAAGGCTGTTGGCGCCGCAACCGTGCCGCTGCTCCATTGCTCCGAGGCGCTGGCGGCGATGCTGGCCAGCTGCAGACCCGCTGCCACCAGGGCGCCCCGCACGGCGGCGGCACTGCTGTATGTGATGAGTCTCCCCTCTGGCTTGAGCAGCGCCGCCAACTGGGCCAAAAATTCAAGGCTCCATAGCTGGGGGCAGCGGCGCGGTGAAAAGGCATCCAGCCACACCAGGTCGCAGCCCCCTTGCAGGGCGGCGGGCAGGCGGCTGACGGCCTGACGTGCATCGCCCCAGAGCAACCGTTCACTGCGGCCGAGGGCTTCAAGGCGGCTCAAGGTGGCTTCAGACCACTGGCTGCGGAAGGCATCCGACGCCAGAGCCAGGGCCAGGGGTTGGCGATCCTGCTCCAGGCCCCACCACTGCAACGGCAAACCCAGGCCGGCGGCGGCCTGCAGTAGGGCGGCGGTATTGGTGCCAGTGCCAACGGCCACTTCCACCACCACCAACTCCTGGCCGGGCCGCCAACGCTCGAGTTGGCTGGGTCGCACGAATTTTTGCTGGGCCTCGCTGAGGGCGCCAGCGGCGCTGTGGAATCCCTCGCCGAAGGCGCCACTCCAAAGACTGAAGCTGCCGTCGGCACCGCTACGGGGCGTCAGTTCCACCGTTCCAGCGGCCGGGTCCAAAGGCCAGGTCAATGGTGCAGCCGGGCCAGGTCCTGCCAGAACTCGGGATAGGACACGGCCGCCGCCTCGGGCCGGCCCAGGCGGGTGGGCCCCTCTGCCACCAAGGCGGCCACCGCCAGGCTCATGGCCACCCGGTGATCGGTTTCGCTGTCGGTATCGGCCCCCCGCAGGCGGGTGGGGCCGGTGATGGTGAGGCCATCAGGGTGCTCTTCGATGTTGGCCCCCAGGGCCCTGAGCTGGCGCGCCATCACCGCCAACCGGTCCGTTTCCTTCACCCTCAGCTCGGCGGCGCCCCGGATGCGGCTGACGCCTTCGGCGCAGCAGGCGGCCACCGCCAGCACAGGAATCTCATCCACCAGGCGGGGGATCAAAGCCTCATCAATGTTGAAGGACTGCAAGGGACCGTGCTGGACCACAAGGTCAGCAACGGGTTCACCGGCCACATCGCGGCTGTTCTCCAGGCGGACCCGGGCCCCCATCGCCCCAAGCACCTCCAGGATGCCGGTGCGGCTGGGGTTGAGACCGACGTTCTCGATCGTCAATTCGGATCCGGGGGTGATGGCGGCGGCCACCAGCCAAAAAGCGGCCGAACTGATATCCCCCGGCACTACCACCGACTGGCCCCGCAACAGCGCACCCGGACGGACCCTCACCTCGGTGCCAGCCGGCCCGATCACCTCAAGATCGGCCCCAAAGGCCCGCAACATGCGCTCGCTGTGGTCGCGGGAAAGGGCCGGTTCGATCACGGTGGTGGGGCCCTCGGCCGTCAGGGCGGCCAGTAGCAGGGCACTTTTGACCTGGGCCGAGGCCACCGGCGTGCGCACCGTCGCCCCCGCAAGCACCTGGCCCTGCACCGCCAGGGGCGCCAGGTTGCCCCCCTGGCGCCCGTGGATCTGGGCCCCCATCTGGGCCAGGGGCACGGCCACCCGGCCCATGGGACGGCGCCGCAAGGAGCCGTCGCCGCTGATCACAAAGTGGCGCCCGGCCCGGCCGGCCAGCAGCCCGAGCAACAGGCGCATGGTGGTTCCGGAATTGCCGCAATCCAGAACCGTTTCCGGTTCCTGCAGGCCATCGAGTCCCACCCCCTGGACCCGCACCGGTTGCCCCGCCACGATTGGGCCCACCTCCACCCCCATCGCCCGCAGGCAGGCGGCGGTGCTGAGGGGATC
Source organism: Cyanobium sp. (assembly GCA_044359075.1). Classification (GTDB taxonomy): domain Bacteria; phylum Cyanobacteriota; class Cyanobacteriia; order PCC-6307; family Cyanobiaceae; genus Cyanobium. The sequence continues at coordinate 80,880 of JBIKMU010000001.1, forward strand.
CTCGGCGGGCAGCAGACCCTCAATGAGGGTTTCACCCTCGGCAATGGCCCCAAATAGCAAGGCTCGATGGGATATCGATTTATCCCCCGGAACCCGCACCCGCCCCTGCAAACACCCGCCCGCCGGCAGCTCCAGCAAGTTGGTGCCGGCGGCACTGGGCCCGGCGGCACTGGGCAGGGTCGGGCTGGCGGACACGCAGGCAAGTACAAGGAGCGCCAGGATCCTATGGAGGCCGGTGCCGTGCCGCCGACAACTCCCTGATCTGCAGCGAGATCTGGCGCTCTAAACAGCAGAGATCAGCCGGTGAGCTTGAGGGCCCAAAGCAAAGAACCAAAATGCCAACCAAGGGCATCAAATAGAATTACTGCTTGAGCGTCATCAGCATGAAGCAAGGTTTCGGCGAAATGCCTGATCAGATCTGGTGCGCTGAAGTGAAACCCTAGTTGATACGCAACTGCAACAATTCCCTCGGCGGTAGTAATGGGACGTAGTTTTTCTTGAAGTTCTTTATCCTCAGAAACTTTCTTTAGAAAAGAAGCTAAATCATCATTGGGGCGGATGAGCGTTTCAGCGAAGTGATTGATAAGATCAGTTTCGCTGAACCTATAGCCCCTGCTTAAGCCAACCTGCACCAAAGCTTGGACGGAGGAAGTTTCCCTCAAGGTCTTCTGGAGTTCTTCATCGCCGGAAAGTTCGTTCAAAAACGAAAAAAATTCTTCTTTTGTCACAAAGTATCAAAATTATACTTCCTTGCCAACATAGCAGCCTGGTCCGTCGAAGTTTATTAAACTTCCCTGCTTGGACAGGTTTACAAATTCAACAAAGTTTTTCAACCCAGGAGCAAGCCGCCCGTAGGGCTCAGCACAGCCTGGGCGCTGCGCAGGTCGTAGTGCAGATCTGCCAGGCTGCATTGGCCCAGCTCCCGCTCTAGGGCCGCCCTCAGGCGACGCTCCAACAGCTGGGCCACCCGATCGGCCGCCGTGGCGCTGGCGGGCTGGCGCCGATCGACAACTCCTTGCCGGCGCTCCAGAGCCCCCACCACTTCGGCCAAGTTGATGAGGGATGCCCCTCGGGCCAGGCGATAGCCCCCCACCCTGCCGCGACGGGCCTCCAGTAACCCCGATCGCCGCATACGCAGCAGCAACTGTTCCAACATGGGGGCAGGCAACGCCTGGCAAGCGGCCAGGTCCGCCACCGATCGCCACCGAGGGGGGCAGTCCTCCGCCAGCTCCAGCAGGGCCTTGAGGGCATGCACCACCTGGCGGCCCAGTAGGGGTGAGGTGGGGCCGTTGGCCATCAGAGCGGCCGGCGGCCCAGGGTCAACCTCTCCAACACATGCTCAAGGGTGTAGCCGAACAGGGCCGGATCCGGTTCGCGGCCCCCCAGATCCGCCAGACCCAGTTCCGCCCAGCGCTGATCCACCCGCGCCTCAATGGCGGCATCGCGGCTCAGGGCTTGGCCCCAGTCATGGCGTTTCTCAGGACCCACCTTGGTGGTGGCGTCGATCGCCAGCCGGCCGCCTAGGCCAAGGCGCTCACTAGCGAAATCGAGGCTGTCAAAGGGGGTGTCCTCCAACACGAACAGGTCCCGCTGGGGATCCACAAGGGAACTGAGGGCCCACACCACCTGGCGGGGATCGCGGATGTTGATGGTTTGATCCACCACCACCACAAATTTGGTGTAAGTGAACTGGGGCAGGGCGCTCCAGAAGGCCATGGCCGCCCGGCGGGCCTGGCCCGGATAGGCCTTATCAATACTCAAGATCGCCAATTTGTAGCTAAGTGCCTCCATCGGCAAAAAGAAATCGACAATCTCAGGGATCTGTTGCCGCAGGATCGGCGTATAGAGGCGGTTCAGGGCGATGGCCAACATCGCCTCCTCCTTGGGGGGGCGGCCGCTGAAGGTGGTCAGCAGGATCGGGTCCCGGCGGTGGGTAACGCAGTGAAAACGCACCAGGGGGGAAGCCTCAACACCGCCGTAAAAACCCATGTGGTCGCCGAAAGGGCCATCCGGCAACTCCTCCCCCGGATTGATGGTGCCTTCAAGCACCAATTCGCTGTGGGAGGGCACCTCCAGATCAAGGGTTTTGCAACGGGCCAGCCGCACCCCCTCGCCGCCATACAGCCCCGCAAACAGCCACTCACTCAACTGCACCGGAATCGGCGTGGCGGCGGCCATCAGCAACAGGGGATGGACCCCAAGGGCGATGGCGATTTCCAGGGGCTTGCCCAGGGCCGCCGCCTTGCGCAAATGCCGCGCTCCGCCCCGCACGCTCAGCCAATGCACCGTCATGGTGTTGATGGACTGGCGTTGCAGGCGGTAGACACCCACGTTGGGGGTGCCGGTTTCGGGATCCTTGGTGATCACCAGGCCCAGGGTGATCACGCCGCCGGCATCCCCCGGCCAGGGCCGCAGCAGGGGCAGGTTATGCAGGTTGACCTGGTCGCCTTGCAGCACCACCTGGCGGCAGGGCGGCGTCAAATCCCGGTCCGGCCGAGCCCGGGCCAGGTCCCAGAGCAGGCCGCCATAGCGCTTCAGATCAGCGAGGCCCTTGGGGGGGCGAGGTTGCTGGAGCAAGGCCAGGCGTTCGCCGAGGGCCTCCAGTTCCTGAGGTCGCTCCATACCCATCGACCAGAGCACCCGCTCCACGGTGCCGAGCAGGTTGACGGCCACCGGCATGGACGAGCCCCGGACGTTCTCAAAAATGAGGGCCGGCCCCCCCAGTGCCAGAACCCGGTCGGCGATCGCAGCCAATTCAAGATCCGGATCAACTGGCGAGGTAATTCTTCGCAATTGGCCACGCCGTTCGAGCAATTGCAGAAATCCCCGCAGATCGCGGCCCTGTTGCGCCATCACTCCAGACACGCTGAAGTCCCTCCGTGCCCCTCCACTGTGGCGCATCGCACCTGCCTTTGGGGCAAAGAACTGGAGTAATTACGCTAAACTACAAGTCCAAATAATCAGTATCAATGGACACTTAATTAGATATTACATGGTCAAACGCTTTCCAATGTTGCCCTTGATACACATGTCAGTAGCGGAAGGAGTAGGTATTGTTACTGATGGCTTAGGGCTTAAAAACCTCATACCATCCGCACATTCTGAAGAAATCCTTAAGAGGGGGAATTGGGATGGCAACTGCGCATGATGAACCGCGTACCAAGCTCGACCAATCCTTATGCCGATCCTTCCGCCAATGGACTACCTTCCAGTTGGCCGCCCTCGTTAGCTTGGGGCTGATCCCATTTATTGCTATGCCCCACCTTAGCCATCAAATGGCAGCTGACGCGGCAAGCACCACCCTCAACTCCCCTAAGCAAACCTGGTTCCCGACCGAGTATCGGGCTTGGAAGCAATCGAGCGCCTGGAAACCCCAAATCATTTCGTTCTTGTGGGATCGTCCCTCCTGCAAATCCGACCAGACATGCCTGCCGGTCAAGGTCATCACCCGTGACGATTGCAATCTTCTCACCGTCTCCGCATCCATGATGAATCCCTCCACAGGCCAAACTTTGCTGGCCACGGCCAACACGCCAAAAGTGGAAGCTGGCCGCGAGCAACATCTGACGCTGCGTTGGAACATGGCCCCAAGCCAGGCCCATGGGACCTTGGCCCGAGAAAACGCTCGCAAAATCCAAATCGATACCCTTGGTGATCACCAAGGCAACTCCAGCCTTAAGGAGCTCGCAGTGGCCCACATCAGTACCAAATTGAATCCGGCGCCCCCTGCCTGGCAATCCGTGACTATCCAAGATATTCGTTGCCTGTAAACGCCATGGGCAAGGGCTGACACACTGGTCTGCACCAGCCTGGGATGCCCAGTCCGTTCACGATGCAAATTGACTATTTCCATACCTCCGAGGCGGTGCCGCCGGTCCTGGGTCCGGCCGAAGGGGGACCAGATGCGGCGGTGGTGATCGACGTGCTGCGGGCAACCACCACGATCGCCTGGTCACTCCAGAACGGCGCCGAGGCGGTCGAAGCCTTCGCCGATCTCACCGCCTTGGAAACCGCCGCCGCCGCCTGGCCTGCGGATCGGTGCCTGCGGGCGGGAGAGCGGGGCGGTCAGCGCGTCAGCGGTTATGACCTGGGCAACTCCCCCTTGGCGGTCACGCCGGAGCTGGTGGGGGGCAAACGCATTTTCATGAGCACCACCAACGGCACCCGCTCCCTGGCGGCGGTCGGTGCCGTGCCTCTTCTGGTAACCGCCTGCCTGCCCAACCGGCGGGCCGTGGCCAAGCGCCTGATCGAACGCGACAGCCAGCGGGTCTGGATCGTCGGCAGCGGCTGGGAAGGGGACTACTCCCTGGAGGACAGCCTGGCGGCGGGAGCCCTGGCCGCCGCCCTGCAGGAATTGGCCCAGGCTGGCCAGCTGGTCGTTAGCTACGGCAACGACGAGATGGTCGCCGCTCTGGCCCTTTGGCAGCAGTGGTCCCTGGACCCTGAAGGCTGCCTGAGGACCGCCAGCCACGGCCAACGGCTGATCGGCCTTGGCAATCATGACGCCGATTTCGCCTGTTGTGCAGCGGTCGACAGCCTTGAAATCGTGCCGATGCAGGCCGAAGCGGGAGTGCTGCGGGCCAGCTGAACCGCAGAGGCAGGGAGAGTCCAGTAAAGAGCTGGCCAGGACCTGGGGCGACCCCTAAAGTCAACCAGAGGCCTGCGAATGAGAGAAGTTGAGCAGTTTTTTGGCGGCGGCCCTCCAGCTCACCAGCACCCCGGATCCCGACGCCAATCTGGCCGCAGCGGAAGAGCAAATCGAGATTGCCGCTCGCCGGGGCGCCGAGCTGGTGGGGCTGCCTGAAAACTTCGCCTTCATGGGAGCCGACCAGACGCGGCTCGAACTGGCCTCCACCCTGGCCGAACGCTGCAGTCGCTTTTTGGTGACAATGGCCCGTCGCTACCAGGTGACGCTGCTGGGGGGAGGTTTTCCGGTGCCGGCAGGCGAAGGCGCCACCTACAACCGCTCTGAACTTGTGGGCACCGAGGGCCAGCTGCTGGCTCGCTACGACAAAATCCATCTCTTTGATGTCGACATCCCCGATGGCACCACCTACCGGGAATCGGCGACCGTGCGTCCAGGGCAGGAGTTGCCGCCCGTGGTGGATGTACCGGGCCTCTGCCGGGTCGGACTCTCTATTTGTTACGACGTCCGCTTCCCCGAGCTCTACCGCTACCTGGCTGCCGCCGGGGCCCAGGTGCTGCTGGTGCCCGCCGCCTTCACCGCCTACACCGGCAAGGACCATTGGCAGGTGCTGCTCCAAGCCCGGGCGATCGAGAACACCGCCTACGTGGTCGCCCCCGCCCAGACCGGCCTCCATTACGGCCGTCGCCAAACCCATGGCCATGCCTTGGTGATTGATCCCTGGGGGACGGTGCTGGCGGATGCGGGTCTGGCACCGGGCCACGCCATGGGGCCCATCGATACCGGCCACAGTCAACGGGTGCGGCAACAGATGCCCAGCCTGCGCCATCGTCACCCGACGTTGTTCTGAGCGCCAGATGGGCGTCGGGACAGCCAGCAAAACGGGCCCCCAAAGCCCCATATCCGAGCCGCGACGGTTGCCTCGGGGCCTTCGCCATGGACTCTGGGTGGCCAGCTGCATGATTGCCGCCCTGGCGGAGTCCACGCCTGTTCTGGCAGGAAGCACGCTCTCGGCCTGGCGCGTCAGCCCGGATCGGGGTATCGAACTGAAGACCGCCCCTGGCACCCCGGTGCGGGCCTATTTCGAGGAAGGTCGCCAGGGGGCAGGGCCGCGCATCTGGTTCGACCTGCCCGGTGCCCCACTGCGGCGTCGCTCCCTGACCGGCGCGGGCCTGCTGCAGGAGGTGAGGGTAGGGCAGCCCGACGAGGGGACCACCCGGTTGGTGCTGGAGTTCAGGCCGGGCCTGCGGCTCGATCCGCGCCAATTGCGCTTGGTGGGTACCAGCCGGGATCGCTGGCGCATGGATTTGCGCCAGTTTCCCCCCAGGAGCTTGCCCATCCTGGGGGAAGGTCAAATGGAAAGCCCCGCCTGGCCAGCCCAGGCAGGTCAGAACTTGCGGGGCCCCCGCCTCAGCCCGATTCTTGGCCGGGGCCAGAGCAACCTGGCCAACACCCCCTTACCCCGTCTGCGCCGAGGTCGCTACCTGGTGGTGATCGATCCCGGCCATGGCGGCCCAGACCCTGGTGCCATAGGCATCCAGGGTCTGCGGGAAACCGACGTGGTGTTAGATGTGGCCCTCCAAACCGCCAGGTTGTTGCAATCCAGGGGGGTGCAGGTGCTGCTTACCCGCACTTCGGAGGTGGATGTGGACCTGCCCCCCCGGGTGGAACTGGCCAACCGCAGCCAGGCCGACCTGTTCGTGAGCCTGCACGCCAATGCCCTGACCATGGATCGACCCGATGTGAACGGGATCGAAACCTTCTATTACGAGGGTGGTCTTTCCTACGGCCTGGCCGATGCGTTGCAGCAACGCCTGATGGCAATCTCCCCCGGCACCCCCGACCGGGGCGTCCGGCCAGGGCGCTTTTTCGTGATCCGCCGCACGGTGATGCCCTCGGTCCTCACTGAAATGGGCTTCGTCACGGGCGAGATCGACGCACCGCGGTTGGCCAGCCGGCCTTACCGTCGCCAGCTTGCGCAGGCCCTCGCCGCCGGCATCCTGACCTTCCTGACGCACTCCTCTTGAGCCTCCTCATCGGACTGTTCGACAGCGGCCTCGGCGGTCTGACCGTGTTGCGCCAAGTCCATTCCCTGTATCCCCACAGTCGCTGCCTCTATCTGGGCGACACCGCCCGGGTGCCCTATGGCCAGCGCTCCTGTGCCGATCTGCGGGAGATCGCCGCGGAGGTGGCCCATTGGCTGCGCCACCAAGGGGTGGGAGTGCTGGTCATGGCCTGCAACACCTCCAATGCCGTGGCCTTCGATGTGGCCGTCGCCGAAGCCGGTGTGCCGGTGCTGGGCCTGATCGACAGCATGGCCGCCGAGATCCGCAGCGACCGGGTGGGGGTGCTGGCCACCCCCGCCACCGTGGCCAGCGGGGCCTACCGCAGGGCTATCCAGGCGGTCCGTCCCGAGGCTGAAGTGCTCGAAATCGCCTGTCCCAGTTTTGTGCCCTCCATTGAGGCTGGCATCCGCGACGGAGCGGAACTGAGGGCCGCGGCCAAGGCCCACATCGAACCGCTGCTGGCTGCCCGGGTGGAGGCGATTGTGTTGGGGTGCACCCACTACCCGATGTTGCGCCCGATGCTCAAGGAGCTGGTGCCGGTGGGGGTCCGGCTGCTGGATCCCGCCGCCGCCGTGGCGCGACGGCTTGGCCCCCTGCTCACCAGCCTGGGGGATCCTTCGGAACGGGAAAGCCAAGGAATACCACTCCCCCCTCCAATGGAGCGCACCCGCTTCTGCGTCACCGGCTCGGCCCGGGATTTTGCGGTCGCCGCCACCGACTGGCTGGGATCGGAGCCCCTGGTTCGCAGCGTCAGCCTCCAGTCACCTGTGCGGGGCTTCTAGGATCTCCACGTCTGGGAGGAGTCGTGACCACGGTTGCAGAGCTGCTACAGCCGGTTGAGTCCGACCTGGACACCCTTCTGGCCGAACTTCGCAGTCTCATTGGTGCCGGCCATCCGATCCTGCAGGCGGCGGCTGAACATCTTTTTGCCGCAGGTGGTAAGCGGCTCCGCCCAGGCATTGTCTTGTTGCTGTCCAAAGCCATCTCCCCAGACGGCACTCTCAGTGCCCGGCACAGGCGCCTGGCCGAGATCACCGAAATGATCCATACCGCCTCCCTGGTTCACGATGATGTGGTCGATGAGGCCGCCACCCGTCGTGGCGTCGCCACGGTCCATAGCCGCTTCAATCACCGGGTGGCCGTACTGGCCGGTGATTTTCTCTTCGCCCAGGCCAGTTGGCACCTTGCAAACCTTGACGATCTCGAAGTGGTCAAACTGCTCTCGCGGGTGATCATGGACCTGGCTGAAGGAGAAGTGCGCCAAGGGTTGTTTCGCTACGACACTGGCCAGAGCCTCGAGACCTACCTCGATAAGAGCTATTGCAAGACCGCCTCTCTCATGGCCAACAGCGCCCGAGCCTGCGGTGTTCTCTCCGGTCTTCAACCCGAGCGGCTCGCAAGCCTGTATCAGTTTGGCCGCCAACTGGGCCTGGCTTTCCAGGTAGTCGATGACATCCTCGATTTCACCGGCAGCGACCAGGAACTGGGCAAACCGGCCGCCAGCGACCTGGCCGCTGGTTATCTGACCGCTCCAGTGCTCTACGCCCTCGAAGAGCGGCCTGCCCTGGCAGGCCTGATCGAGAGGGAATTTTGTAATGAAGGTGACCTTGAGCAGGCCCTTTCACTGGTGCGCGATTGTGAGGCAATTCCCCGTTCGCGCCAATTGGCGGAAGGCTTTGCCCGCGAGGCCCAGACAGCGATCAGCTGGTTACCGCCATCGGAATCCCGCGGCGCTCTCAGGGCATTGCCTGATTTCGTCCTGAGTCGGTTGTATTGAGATGTACTGAAACCGCAGCCTGGCGCCTTCAGTCCAAACGCAGGTCCGCCAAGCTGCCAAGCAAGTGGTCGGCAGTTTTCTGCAATTCGCAGAGCTCTGTCGCTGACAGCTCGGAACCCGGCACCACATGAACCACACAGCCGGCGGCCCGGGCCGATTGGGCCCCGGCCAGGGAATCCTCGAAAGCCCAACAGTCGCCAGGGGCGACCCCAATCCGCTGGGCCGCAAGCAAAAATGGATCCGGCGCCGGCTTGCCGACGCGCAGTTCCGGATCATCCCCAAACACCCGCTCGCGGATGATTCCCAGCCAAGGATGGGGGGCACACTTACGCTCGACCGCGTCCCTGCCACTGCTGGTAACCAGGGCCATGGCCACTTGCAGGTCCCTGAGGCGCTCCAGCAAACCGCGCGCACCAGGCATGGGAGCAGCCCCCCGAAGCAGCCGCTGGGCGATTGGTTGTTGCACGGCCAGCAATTCGGCGGCGGTGGGCACAGCCTGGCCCGCCTCTCCAATCCAGGCGCGCACCTGATCGACGTTGTCACTGCGGCGCCGCCCCCGCAGACTCATTAGCTGTCCAGGGGGCAGCAGCAGGCCAAAACTAGCCGCAGCCTGGCTCCAGGCCCGGGTGTGGTGGGGCTCGGTATCGAGGAGCAGCCCATCTAGATCAAACAGGCAGGCAGCGGGTCGATTCATGGTTCCAGCCTGAAGTTCTGGGAGCCTGGAAGGCGAGGCCCCCTAGTCCCCGTCTGGATAGCGGTCTTCCAGCGCCGTTTCCAAGGTGGTGAGCAATAAAACCAGGGCGTCATGTTGATTGAGATCCGGTCCACTGACCTGTTGAATCCAGCGATGGCAAAACGCCTCAATTTGAAGGAACAGATCGCCTCCACCGCTCAGGGTCGTCATCACCTGCTCCATGCGGGCCTCGTCGATCTCGGGGGGAAAACCCACCACATAACGGCGACCATCCGTGCCCGCATACGAAAGCACACCCTGGTCATCCAGGCTGGGGGCTGCCAAGGGGGTTACGGGTGCTTCTTCCTCCATGGCCCATCCTGCTGCTGTTTCATGCCTAGCTGCGCCGGCAGCGATTGCCAAGGGGCAATCAGCACCCCTGATGGTCCCAGGCCTGGGGGGCGGCGTTCATGGCGGTAAAGCGAAGCAATTGTTTGAGACGCCAAAACGAAGCATTCAAACGAAGCATTCAATCGTTGAGCCGCTCCATGCGGTAAGTCACGAAGGTACCCACCGGGCTCCAAAGGAGATAGGGCACCAACAACAGGGCCGCCGGCCTGCTGATTGGCAGCAGAGCTGCAGCCAGCACCATGCCCCAAAGCCACCCTGCCAGGCCTACCAACGTGCCGTTACGCAGGCGACGGGTGCGACAAATGACCCAGGTGTAGCTCTGCACCAACACCAACAGCCCCAGATAGGCGAACAGAAGCCTGCCGCTGCCGCTGGCCGCCCAGGCCTGGATAGCCGAAGCAAAGAAACAGAGGTAGATCACCAGCCAGATGGCCGGAATCCAGCGCTCGAAGGTGAGCCAGCGGGGCCGGCGCAACTGCAGAAACCAGCGAAATTCCCGGCGACTGGGGGTGAGAACCAGGATCACCAGCAGCATCCAGGCAGCGATCACAAGCCAGGCGGGCATGGAATCAAGAGCAAGGGCTGACCACCATCGTTTCACTGGGACAGCCCCTGCGCTTGACTGCTTCACAGCGCAATGTGATCCATGGCTGAGGCCCTCCCCAACCCAGACGCCACCCCAGCCGCGCCGGCCGCGTCAGCCAGCGCCGCGTCAGCCAGCATCGAATCGGTGCTGCACGAGGAGCGTCGCTTCGAGCCCCCTACCGCCTTCGCCTCCCAGGCCCGCATCGGCTCAATCGAGGCCTACAGGGCCTTGGTGGCGGAAGCGGAGGCGGACCCAGATGCCTTCTGGGGGGCCCGGGCCCGCCAAGAGCTGCACTGGTTCACCCCCTTTGAGAAGGTGCTCGATTGGAGCAACCCTCCTTCGGCCCGCTGGTTTGAGGGGGGCACCACCAATCTTGCCTACAACTGCCTCGATCGCCACCTGGAGGGCCCCCGGGCCGACAAGCTGGCACTGATCTGGGAGGGGGAGCCTGGGGACGAGCGGCGCTTCACCTATCGCCAGCTGCACGCCGAGGTGGGCAAAGCCGCCAATGCCCTGCGCAGCCTGGGCATTGGCAAGGGAGATCTGGTAGCCCTTTATATGCCGATGGTGCCAGAAGCGGCCATCGCCATGCTGGCCTGCGCCCGCATCGGGGCTCCCCACTCGGTTGTGTTCGGAGGCTTTTCGGCTGAAGCCCTGCGGGATCGCCTGATCGACGGATCAGCCAAGGCGGTGATCAGCGCCGATGGCGGCTTCCGCAAGGACAAGGCGGTGGCCCTCAAACCAGCGGTGGATGCGGCCCTCGCCGGCGGCGTCTGCCCCACGGTGGAACATGTGCTGGTGGTGCGCCGCACCGGCGAACCAACCAGCATTGAAGCGGGCCGAGACCTGTGGTGGCATGACCTGGTGGACAGCCAGAGCCCGGATTGCCCGGCCGAACCGATGGCCAGTGAAGACCGGCTGTTCGTGCTATACACCTCCGGCTCCACCGGCAAACCCAAGGGGGTGGTCCACACCACGGCGGGCTACAACCTCTGGGCCCACCTCACCTTCCAGTGGATCTTCGACATCCGTGAAGACGACATCCATTGGTGCACGGCCGATGTGGGCTGGATCACCGGCCACAGCTACATCGTTTACGGCCCCCTCTCCAACGGCGCCACCACGGTGATGTACGAAGGGGCGCCGCGGCCCTCCAAGCCAGGGGCCTTCTGGGAAGTGATCGAAAAGCACCGCTGCACAATCTTTTACACAGCACCCACGGCAATCCGCGCCTTCATGAAAAGTGGCCGCGAAGTGCCGGACCGCTCCGATCTAACGAGCTTGCGACTGCTGGGCACGGTGGGTGAGCCCATCAATCCCGAAGCCTGGATGTGGTACCGCGATGTGATCGGTGGCAACCGCTGCCCGGTTGTCGACACCTGGTGGCAAACAGAGACCGGCGGCGTCATGATCAGCCCCTTGCCGGGGGCCACCGCCACCAAACCAGGCTCCTGCACCTTGCCCCTGCCGGGCATTGCCGCCGATGTGGTCGACCTGGAAGGCCGCAGCGTCGGTGTCGACCAAGGCGGCTATCTGGCGGTGCGACGGCCCTGGCCGGGCATGATGCGCACCGTCCATGGCGACCACGAACGCTTCCGCAAGAGCTATTGGGAGCACATCCCACCGATTAACGGCGAATACATTTATTTCGCCGGCGATGGGGCCCGCCGAGATGCCGATGGCTATTTCTGGGTCATGGGCAGGGTGGATGACGTCATCAACGTCTCCGGCCATCGCCTGGGCACCATGGAGATTGAATCCGCCCTGGTGAGCCATCCCGCCGTGGCTGAGGCGGCGGTGGTGGGCCGGCCCGACGAACTCAAAGGCGAAGCGATTGTGGCCTTTGTCAGCCTGGAGGGGGGCCGCAGCGGTGACGAAGCCCTCGAAGCCGAATTGCGCCGCCACGTCGGTCAGGAAATCGGCCCGATCGCCCGGCCCGATTTGATTCGTTTCACAGATTCCCTGCCCAAAACCCGCAGCGGCAAGATCATGCGTCGACTGTTGCGTTCCCTCGCCGCCGGCCAGGAGGTGAGTGGCGACATCAGCACCCTCGAAGATAGATCGGTGCTGGATGCCTTGCGGGTCTAAGGGACAAGCGGCGCGTCAGGAAAGGCCTGGAGGCAAGACACCGGCTGTGGGCTGGCACATCAGATAAATGAACCAGATCGGGCCAGCCAAGGGGATCAAGGTGATGAAAACCCAGGCCCAGTGCTTGCCAGCATCACGCAAGCGGCGGACGCTTAGCGACAACGTGGGAACCAGGACAACGAGGGCATAAATCGAATAAATCCAACCAAAGATATTGGAGATCTGACTAAATAAGATCAAGCCAAGGCTTACGATGAAATTTGCCAGAGTGAACCACCAGTAAGCCGGCCGGCGCGAGCGCCCCTCGAAGTCAAAACTCCTCTGCCAGGCACTCTTAAAGGAATCAATCAGCTCAGCCATGGAATCTTGAATGCAACTGATCCAGGGTGTGGCACCAGGGGGGCGGCGTCAATCACCCTTGGAGTCACTTTGATCACCCCAACGCACAACGGTCTCGGCCAACCGATCGATCTGTCGTTGGCGGGCCGGATCATCGGCCCAGTCGCCCAGAAACTGCTTGCGCAGACCGGCACTGGCCGGGGTGAGGTGGTCACCGGGTAGCTCCAGCAGTTCGCTGGCATCGTCCTGGCGTTGCCCCAAAGTGTCATAAAGCCGGGGGCTCTGGTCGAGCTCGTCGCGACGAAACCGCACCAGCAGGTTGCGCGGTTGGCGATAGCCGCTGGCGATCTGGCGCAGGGTTTCGGCCGGTGAAGGGCTGAATTCGCTGCGGAAGCCAAACTGCTCGCCCATTTCACTCAAAAAGGGGATCGAGCGCGACGCCGAAAAATTGTTGAAGCTGAGGGCCACCAGTCCCCGCGCCCCGCGCCCGGCGTCCGGCGCCAACAGGTGCAGCTTGCAGCCCAGGCTGTGACCCAGGCGCAGCACCCGCGTGCGTAACTCCGGCTCAGCGGCGGCCCGGGCCTCGGCGAGCCGATCAGCTCGAAACAGCCGCCAGGCGTCATTGGCCTGGCTCTGGTGATCGAAGCCGGGGACGTAGCTCCAGGCACGGACCGCCCAGCCGCGCTGAGCGCAGGACTCCAACAGACGGCGATAACTGATGTGGGGCCTGGCGGCCAGATAGGTGCCACCGATGAACTCCAATCGCCCTGCTGGCGGCCCGCCGGCCGAGCTGAGCCCAGGGGGCGGATCCAAACACCAGAGCGGGCCCCGCTGGCGCCAGTTGAGGGGTTCAACCACCGCTGGTTCCAGGGGTCCCCAGAGCTTGCAGGGCCTCAATGGCTTCACGGCGGTGCGCCGGTCCATCCAAGAGGTTGTTGAAGACATGGCGGATGACACCCTGGCCATCGATCACATAGGTGACCCGCCCCGGCAGCAACCCAAGCACCGACGGCACGCCATAGGCACGCCGCAGCTGGTTGCCCTTGTCCACCAACAACGGATAGGGCAATTGGTGCTTGCCGGCAAAGCGCTGGTGGCTGGAGGCATCGTCGCCGCTGACCCCCCAGACCTCGGCGCCGAGGGCCTGGAGATCGGCGTAGCTGTCGCGGAAAGCGCAGGCTTCCATCGTGCAGCCTGGGGTGTCGTCCTTGGGATAGAAAAACAGCACCAAGGCCTGGCCCGCCAACTGGTCGCTGCGGCGTTCGACCCCATCGGCATCCCGCAGGGCCACAAGGGGGGCGCGATCACCGACGGAGAGGGCAGGTGCCATGGGGGAAGGCAAGGTGGACAACCGTCAGCCTAGGCAGCCCAGCCAGGGGCACCGGGTGCCCTTGCCTGACCTGAGATCATGGAGTCGAAGGTCTTGATGCGGTGATGCCCGAGCCTGCCAGCCTCTGGGAACAGGGTGATTTCCTTGGCGTGGTGCTTAGCTCAGCTGCACCGGGGTCGGGAGCTGCGCAAGCAAAAACGCCAAAAAGCAAGCGCGACAGCCCTGCCGCGAGGGATGCGGTCGCCAGCAGGGAGACCGCCGCCAAAGGGGCCTTGGCCAGGGAAGCCACCGCCACAGGGGCCTTGGCCGGCCCAGCCCCCGCCGAAGAAACCTTGGCCAGCGAGATACCCGACAGCAGCGAGGCGTTAACCGGTGCGTTGAGCGAGGAGTTGAGCGGTGCGTTGAGCGAGCCCCCTGGTCTCCCCCTGCCCCAGACCATCAGCCTGCCTAACCTCCCCAGCCCGACCCCCCGGGGCCTGCCCCCCTGCCCGGAGCGGCTGTTGATTGTGGATACGGAGACCACGGGGCTTTCGCCGGCCAAGGGCCGCTGCATCGAAGTGGGGGCTGTGCTGTTCCATGTGCCCAGCCGGGCGGTGCTCAGCCAGTTGTCCTTTCTGCTGCCTTGCAGCAGCAACCCCGCCGAGCGTGTCAACGGCATCGCCGCCGCTGTGACGCGGCTGGAGCAACCCCGTGGGCAGTTCTTGGCCTGCCTGGAAGCGATGGCCGCCGCCGCCGACGTGCTGGTGGCCCACAACGCCGCCTTCGATCGCCAGTGGTTTGGGCGCGAAGAGCTGCCGCCTCTGCAGCGGCCTTGGCTTTGCTCAATGGAGGACATTCGCTGGCCGGCGGAACGCCACCTGCGCGCCACTCCCTCGGTGCGGGATCTGGCCCTGGCCTACGGGGTGCCCGTTTGGGCAGCGCACCGGGCTCTGACTGATTGCATCTACATCGCCCAAGTTTTTGAACGCGAGGCGCAATTGGAAACCCTTTTGCAACAAGCCCTGTTACCCCGCAAGCTCTATCGAGCCCGCCTTCCCTACGACCAGCGACACCTGGCCAAGGAGGCCGGTTTCCGTTGGAATGAGGGCGTCCAGGGGGCCTGGTCCAAACGACTGACGGAAGCTGAACGGGGCCTGTTGCCCTTTGAAGTATTGCCAGCGGAGGCGGACCAGAGCGCCAATTGGCCGCAGCCGGCCTGATCGCACACTTTTCTCCCTATTCAGGAAGCCCATATGGATTTACAGGCCCTGACGGGTTCCAGTGGACATGCTGGAAGCAGTTGATCCGTTGGCATGAAGGTCAGCACGACTTCTGTGAGAGCACCCGGCTGGGATCGGGTTAGTCAGCGCCACAAGCACTGGCAATCGGTACGCACCTGGGCCTGGTTGATTCGGGAGGCCGAAGGGCTCTGGTCGGAGGATGCCCGCTTTCTGCAACGACTTGGGGCGACTGAACTGCTGCAGGTGGTGCAAGAGGTCCCCCCGAGACTGCGGCGCCGGGTCAACCTTTGGCTCGAACGTTTTCATGTTCTGACGCGGCTGAAATGAACCTGGGTGAGATCGACAATCACGGCAATTGTCTATCCATGGGGCGGAGCACTTAAAGATCATAAAAAAACCGCTCCGAGGCAACGGGCGGTTCCAAAGTGACGATTAAAACCGGCGAATCGGAGCGGCGGGATTCGAACCCACGACCCCCACTACCCCAAAGTGGTGCGCTACCAAGCTGCGCTACGCCCCGGCCGAATTCAACTTATCACAGCAGGTCTCGGGCCTCGCCTGAAGGCTCCCGCAAGCGCTGCAACAAACGTGCCGTGAGCCGTTCGCGGTTGAGGCAGGCGTAGCCAGAGATCCTTTGCTGACGGGCCAGGCGCCTCAGGTCCGCCAAGCCCATCGTCGCCAGCCTCAGTTCCGGCAGCCGGCGCCAGGCACCGGAAGGCACCGGCAGCTCCGAGCCCTGGCGACCATCGCGGAAGCTGAACAGGGCTCCGCCCGCCATCCATTCCGGCACCAGCACAAATAGGACAGCCATCAGGCCATACAGCTCCACCAAGCCTCTGGGCAGCGGATGCAGCTGGCGCGGCTCAGGGTCCGTCGGTGGGCCTTGGGAGGCCATCAGAGCAGGGAGCTGGCGCCCGTGGCAGGGCCGTGGCGCCACAGCAAGGGAGGCGCCACGGGCGGATGGAGTCGGGCATACCAGAAGGCCATGGCAAAACATAGACCGATCGTGATCACCAGCGCCACAATCACCATTCGATCAGGTAAAGGAGTCATACGTCTTCTGTGCGTTGGCATTGCATAAGAGTGGGCATGGGCCGAGTCAGCTCCAGTTGGAGTTCATCACCATTAAGACGCAACATCAATCCGTCGCCGCTGTAACGAACACCATTGTCCGCCTGCCGATCCCGAAAGAGGGTGGAACGATAGCCACCCATCAAAATGGAGGCTTGGGACTCATTGCGCTCAAGCACCAGCACCTGCTGCTGGTCACAACGGAAGCGATCCTTCCTGTCGTAATTTTCCCACCACGGCGAGTCGATCGCCACCTGAAAGGGGGCCGACACGGTCAGAGCCAGGCCCAGCCATGGCATAGCAATCGGGGGCAGGGCAAAAGCCGAAGCTAATATGTGCATCTCAGCTCAAAATGATCGGAGCGTTGTCGCCGCGCAACACACAATGGGAGACGCTCCAATCAAAATAGCTCCAGACTGCAGGGGGTAGTCGATAGTCGCAACCAGGAAAATCAGCTAACAAAATGCCAGTTGGCTGGGCCGAACAGTAGGGCCGACTGCCGGGCTTGGCGAGATATTGCTGGTGGTAAGTTTCCCCCGGCTGGAAAGCGACATCTGCCCGAATCTCGGTGGTGATCGGGCCGAAGCCAGCGGCAGCCAACTGAAGGCCGTATTGGATCCCGCTGGCGGTGGCCAAGGCCAGCCCCTGGGGATCGTTGATAAAAATCGCCGAGCGGTACTGGCTGCCCCGGTCGTTGCCCTGGCGATCCCCCTGGGTGGGGTCGTGGCATTCCCAAAACAGCTTGAGGAGATCGCTCAAATGCAGCTTCTCTTGATCCCAAACCACCCGCACCACCTCGGCATGGCCACTGCGGCCGCTGCAAACCTGTTGGTAGGTGGGTTGGGCAAGGGCACCGCCGGCATATCCCACCGCCGTCGTCACCACCCCGGGGAGGCGCCAAAAGCCCTTTTCCGCCCCCCAGAAACAGCCACAGCCAAACAGCACCTCGCCCTGGCCGGATCCGGCTGGCGCATCAATGGGAGTCCCCAGCACCGCATGGGTGCGTGCTTGGGAAGCCCTGCTATCCAGGGCACCCTGGCCTGATCCGGAAAAGAGTCCGAGCACGGCAAGACAATGGTTTGACCTCAGCCTAGGCAAGCCTGGCCAGGCTCAGACCGGCTCCAACCGTTCGGCCTGCTCCCTTTCCCACAGCCGCCGGTACGGGCCCGCCACCGCGACCAGGTCCCGGTGGTGACCCTGCTGCACCAAACGCCCCTCTTCCATCACCAGGATGCGGTCACAGGCGGCAGCGGCAGAAAGCTGGTGACTGATCATCAACACCGTGCGCCGTTCCTGTTGGCGCACCGACCGCAGGATGGCCGCAGCGGTGTTGTTATCCACACTGGCCAGGGCATCGTCGAGCACCAATAAGGGGGCGTCGACCAGCAGGGCCCTGCCCAGGGCTGTGCGCTGACGCTGACCACCGCTGAGGGTGATGCCCCGTTCACCCACCAAGGTGTCGTAGCCATCGGGGAAACTGCGGATGTCGGCCTCCAGCCGGGCCTCCCGGGCCGCCCGCTCTACCCTCTCTTGGGAAGCATCCGGAGCGCCGTAGCGGAGGTTGTCCGCCAGGCTGCAGGTGAATAGGTAACCCTCCTGGGGCACCAGGGCCACCCGGGAGCGCAAGCTGCCCAGATCCAGGGCCGTGATGTCGACCCCATCAAAGAACAGCTGCCCTTCGGGCACCTGCACCAGCCTTCCCAGGGCGCGGGCCAGGGTGGTCTTGCCGCAGCCCACCGGCCCCACCACGCCCACCAGTTCGCCCGGCGCCAGGGTGAAATTCAGGTTGTCGAGGGCGGGGCGCTGGGCGTCTGGATAGCTAACGGTGAGGCCCACCGCCTGCACAGCCCCTTGGGCGGGTTCTGGAGCCCGCTGGGGCCTGGGGGGTGATGTGATCAGGGAGCGGCGGTTGAGCAGGGCCTCGACCCGCTCCAGGCTCACCTGGCCGGTCTGAAAGGTGTTGAGGGTGAAACCGAGCAGGGCGGTTGGAAAAACCAGCCGCTCGACGAATAGCACCAAGGCAACCAAATCACCGATGCTGAGGCTGCCGCGCTCTAGCTGGCCACTACCTAGGGCCAACAGCAACAGCAGGCTGATGGAGGAAATGCCCTCCAACAGGGGGAAAAGGGTGCTGCGGGAACGGGCCAGACCCAAAGCCGCATCGCGATAGGCGCGATTGCGGCCGGCGAAGGCCTTTTGTTCGGTTGCCTCCTGGCCATAAATCTTGATGGCTCCAATCCCGGAAATATCCTCCTGAATCAGGTCGCTGAGGCTGGCCAGGGATTCCTGCAGGCGCCGTTGCTGGCGCATCATGCGGCCGCCGAAGAGGCGAACCGTCATCAACATCAAGGGATAGAGACCCACCGCCGCGAGGCTCAAGCCCGGATTGATCAGCAACATCGCCGGCAGCGTCATGGCATACGCCAAGGCCGTGTTGGCCAGACTGAGCAGGGCAAAACCCAGCAACCGACGAACATTTTCGACGTCGCTGGTGGCACGGCTGATCACCTCGCCACTGCCCATCCCCTGCACAAAACCGGGTTCCTGCAGCAATACGTGGTCGAAGATGCGCTGTTTGAGGTCGGCCTCCACCTGGCGGCCAATGCCGAACACCAGCACGCGGGAGGCCAACCGCACCAACCCCATCACCGTGGCCAGGGCCAGGATCAGGGCCGCTTCCACCAGCAGCTCCTGCTGGCTGAAGCCATCCTTGAGACTCTCGATGATCCGGCGCACCAAAAGGGGAAACGCGGTGCTCAGGAGGTTGACCACCACCAACGCCACCACACCGAGGGCGACCTCGCGACGGTGGGGACCGAGGTAACGGGCAATCAGATCGAGCCGCAGGGCTCTCATCGGGGTCTAGCTGGCCATTAGGTACGCCTAACCTACGCAGCACCCTTGGACTGCCGGCGTGCCGCGATGGACCAGCAGAACCACCCTCTCCATGGCACGGACCGTGCCCATGTCGACCGGTTGTTGGCCGTGGAAACGCCTGCTGACGCCGATCTGGTCGATGCCGCCCGGTTGCTGATGCGTTACACGGATTTTCCCGGTGCCCCGGACCTGCGCGATGATTTGGCCAAGGTTTTGCGGCTCTGGGGCCTGGATCTGAGCCAGCTGCAAGGGCGCACCAGGGCGATCTGGAGCGCCGGGTTCCGCCCCGTCGGGCTCGCCCCCGTCAGTGAGGGTGTCGGCTCAGGCTTTGACACGGCCAGCGAGGAAACTGGCTGAGACTCCTTGCTCCGATTGGCTTGGCAGCTGGGACCAACCACAGCCTGCCCGTTGCGGTCGGCCCATCGCTCGCCAGAAGCGGCCCCCTCGGGTGATAGTGGGGGCGTCCCCATCACCCGGCCCGGCGTGCCCTGCACCCGGGCTTTTTCTTGACTGTTTATTGACGATCTGCGTTTCTTGCCGTCATGACTGCCCCCCAGACCTGGCCCCAGCTGCTTGAGCAACTGCTGGCGGGCCATTCCCTGAGCGATGACCAGGCTGGCGCCCTGATGCAGGGCTGGCTTGAGGGGGCCATCGATCCGGTCCTCACCGGCGCCCTGCTGGCCGCCCTCCGCGCCAAGGGCACCACAGGGGAGGAGCTGGCGGCCATGGCCACCGTGTTGCGGCGGGCCTGCCGCCTGGCCAGCCCATTTCCAGAGCTTGTCGATGGCCTCGACCTGGTGGATACCTGCGGCACCGGCGGCGACGGGGCCGACACCTTCAACATCTCCACGGCGGTGGCCTTCACGGCCGCCGCCTGCGGGGCGCGGGTTGCAAAACACGGCAACCGCAGCGCCAGCGGCCGTGTCGGTTCGGCCGATGTTCTCGAAGCCCTGGGCCTGAATCTGGCGGCGCCCCAGGAACGGGTGCTGGCGGCACTGCAAGCCCATGGCATCACCTTTCTGTTCGCCCCCGGCTGGCACCCGGCCCTGGTGCAGCTGGCTCCCCTGCGCCGCTGCCTCGGCATCCGCACGGTCTTCAATCTGCTCGGTCCCCTGGTCAATCCCCTGACCCCCCAGACCCAGGTTCTGGGGGTGGCCCGCGCCGACCTGCTCGATCCCATGGCCGGCGCCCTGCGGGGGCTGGGACTGACCAGGGCCGTGGTCGTCCATGGGGCGGGGGGTCTCGATGAGGCATCCCTGGCCGGTGCCAATGAATTGCGGCTACTGGAGGGGGGGGCGATTCGCCAAGAATGGCTGGAGCCAGCCTCGCTGGGGCTGGCTCCAGCCCCCCTGGAGGCCCTGGCTGGCGGTGATCTGGCCACCAACGCGGCCCTCTTGGAGGCCGTGTTGCGGGGTCAGGGTCAGGATGGCCATCGCGATGTCGTGGCCCTCAACACCGCCCTGGTGCTTTGGGCGGCGGGGCTGGCCGCCTCCCCCGCCGCCGGGGTTCCCCTGGCCCTGGACGCCCTGGCCCTGGGCCGTCCTTGGGCCAAGCTCCAACAGCTTCGCTCGGTCCTGGAGGCGCCGACGGCCGGCGCCAGCACCACCTTGAACTCCCCTCCCCAATAGGCAGGGCAGCCAGGTGCGGGATGATCCACCCAACTGAGCCGCCCCTGGTGTCCGAGACCGCCACGCCCCCAGTGCCTTCCTCTGAGCCTGGGCCCAGTACCAGTTCGGGTACCGCCGGCGATGCTGCCCCTGGGGCGCTGCTGGTGCTTGCCGATGGAACCGTGCTGCGGGGTCTGGCCTGCGGCGCCCGCGGCACCGCCATCGGTGAAGTGGTCTTCAACACCGGCATGACTGGCTACCAGGAGGTCATGACAGACCCCAGTTACGCAGGCCAGCTGGTCACTTTCACCTATCCAGAACTGGGAAACACCGGGGTCAATCCCCAGGACCAGGAAGCCAATCAACCCCACGTCAAGGGACTGATCACCCGCCGGCTTGCCCCGGTGGCCAGCAACTGGCGGGCCAGCGAAGACCTTGAACGCTGGTTGCAGCGCCATGGAGTGGTGGGCATCCGCGACGTCGACACCCGCGCCCTGGTCCGCCACCTGCGCGAGGGCGGCTCGATCAACGGCGCCATCAGCAGCGAGGGCCTGAGCCCGTCCGTGTTGCTGGAGCGGGTGAGGGCGGCCCCATCAATGGATGGCCTGAATCTGGCGGCCACGGTGAGCACCGGGGAGTCCTACGGCTGGTCCCGGCTCTGTGAGGCGGAGTTCGACCAACGAGTCCAGAGCCAACCTGAGCGGCCTTATCGCGTCGTGGCAGTGGATTTCGGCATCAAGCGCGCCATCCTCGAACGGCTGGTGGCCCACGGTTGCGAGGTCACGGTGGTCCCCGCCAACGCCAGCCTCGAAGAAGTGCTTGTGCACCAACCTGAGGGGGTGTTTCTCTCCAACGGACCGGGCGATCCGGCGGCGGTGACCGAAGGCATCGCCCTGGCCCGTCAACTGCTCAACCAGCCCGATCTCCCCCTGTTTGGCATCTGCCTCGGCCACCAGATCCTGGGCCTGGCCCTGGGTGGCCGCACCTTCAAACTTGACTATGGCCACCGGGGTCTCAACCACCCCTGCGGCAGCCCTGGCCAGGTGGAGATCACCAGCCAAAACCACGGATTCGCCTTGGCGGCCGAGTCCCTAGTGGCGGGACAGGTACGAATCACCCACCACAATCTCAACGACCGGACGGTGGCTGCCCTGAGCTTGCTGGATCAACCGGCCTTCGGTGTCCAGTACCACCCAGAAGCCAGTCCAGGTCCCCACGACTCGGACCACCACTTCGGACGCTTCGTTTCCCTGATGGCAGCGCGCCGTTGAGGTAAGCCAGGGCAGGGTTGATGGTTCCTTGCCATGGCAGGTGGAAATCAAAATCTTTTTGCACCAACGGCGCGGGATGACTACAGTGCCGCCGTTACTTCCTGGGGAGCTGGACCAATCACTGAACTGCAGCGTTTGACCGTATCCCTGAGGGGGGGCTGCGAGAAAACTGACCAAGCCCTGGTCTTTGGTTTTACCGGTCAGCTTGATGCCTATTCGGACAAGCAGTTCAGCGCCTACATCGCCGAACACTGCCAAGGGGCGTCCCTGCCTCTGATCATCGACCTGAGCCGCATCGATTTCATCGATTCCTCAGGCCTGGGTGCCCTGGTGCAACTCGTCAAGAACTGCAAGGAAAGCGGCACTCAATTCGCCCTACTCGGCAATGCCAGAGTCGTGCAAACAGTCAAACTGGTCCGTCTCGAAGCCTTCCTGAATCTTCAGCCCTCCCTCGCAGACGCCCTTGCCCAATTCGGCCCTGCCTGAATCGGGCATCCCCCCGGATCGCCCTTGGCTGAGCCATCTGCCCCCCTCCCCAGCGGACGGCAATCTCGGTCCGCTGCAGCTGGCTTGGTTGGGCGATGCGGTGTGGGAACTGCACCAACGGCTGCGCCACTGTCAGCGGGCCGGGCGCAGCGACGAGCTCCACCGTGCCGTGGTCGCCAAGGTTAAGGCCGAAGCCCAGGCCCAGGCCCTGCAACAACTTGAGCCGCTCCTCAACGACAACGAACGGGACCTGGCCCGACGGGGACGCAATCGGGCCAGGGGCTCCTGCCGCGGTGGTTCGGCAGGCACGTACGGACAGGCCACGGGATTTGAGACGATGTTGGGATGGCTCTTTCTTCGGAATCCCCAGCGGCTGGCCGAGTTGCTGGCCCACCTCGATAAGACCGACCCTTTCCCACCGCCTCCCAACCCATGAGCCAGCCTCCAAATCGTCGCTCCGACAACCGTTTCCAACGGCGCCCCGGCGGCCGACCGGAGGGAGGTGGAGGAGGCCGGCGCTTTCCTTCTTCCTCTTCGGGCCCGCCGCCGCGCTGGGGCGCTAGCCGCCGTCCGGAGGGTTCGGGTGATCGACCCCCCTTCGACCGAGGCGCCTCCGAAGGCAGGTCCTATGGGGGTAAACCGTATGAGGGCAAGAACTTCGAAGCAAAGCCCTACGAGCGCAAGCCCTATCAAAGCCAATCCAGCGAAGGCCGCTCCTTCGAAGGCAAGCGGCCTGGCTACGACCGCTCCGGTCCGCCCCGCTCCGGCTCACCCCGCTCGGGCCCGCCCCGCCCAGGCTTGCCGCGCTCTGGCCCCGAGCGGATTGGGGGAGAGCGACCCAATTTTGACCGCCCCCGCAGTGAAAGATCCTGGGGCGACAGACCCGGCGGCGACCGTGCCGGCGGCGACCGTGCCGGGGACGACCGTGCCCGCTTCAATCGCCCCGGTGCTGAACGCTTCAGCAGGCCCTCGGCAGACCGGCGCCCTAGCCGCGATGGACGCCCCTTCAACCGCGATGGCGGTGCCGGCTCCCGCGACAACCGCCCCTCCTTCGATCGGCCCCGGTTTGGCGGCGATGGGCCCCAAGGCTTGCGCGATGGGGATCGCCGGCCCCGGCCTGGCTCCAGGGGAACCTTCGGGCGCCCTCCAGCCCGTTCTCTCTCCCCCACTGGCTCGACGCCGATGGCGAGCGAAGGTCTCGAAGAACAGGACAGCTTCTCCGCCGATGCCCCCTCAGACCTCGTCTGGGGACGCCATTCGAGCTTGGCGGTGCTTGAGGGAGGCCGGCCCGTCCATCGCGTTTGGTGTACGCCGGAAATGCGTTTCAGCCCCCGCTTCCTGCAGCTCCTGCGCGAAGCCAAGGCTTCCGGGGTGCTGGTCGAAGAAGTCACCTGGGCGCGGCTGGGCCAAATCAGTGGCGGTGCCGTCCACCAGGGCATCGTGCTGCAACCGGCCGCCGCCGAAACCCTCGACCTGACCAGCCTCATCGAGGGCTGCGGCGCCCTCGGTGAAGCGCCCCTGCTGATGGCGGTGGATGGTCTCACCGATCCCCACAACCTGGGGGCGATCCTGCGCAGTGCGGAGGCCCTCGGGGCCCACGGCATGGTGCTGCCCCAACGGCGCAACGCTGGATTGACCGGCTCGGTGGCCAAGGTGGCCGCCGGCGCCCTCGAGCACCTGCCCGTGGCCCGGGTGGTCAACCTGAATCGCTCCCTGGAAACCCTCAAGCAGGAGGGCTACCGGGTCATCGGCCTGGCAGAAGAGGGCAGCGTCACCCTGGAGGAGGCCAACCTGGAGGGCCCTCTGGTCGTGGTCACCGGATCGGAAGGCGATGGCCTTTCTCTGCTGACCCGCCGCAACTGCGACCAACTGGTGCGCATCCCCTTGCGCGGCGCCACCCCAAGCCTGAATGCCTCCGTGGCCACCGCCCTGTTGCTCTATGAGATCGCCCGGCGGGGCTGGATGGCGGGACTGCAAGGCACCGCCCCCGCCCCGCGGCTGGTGCGCCCCGCCATGGCCAGCACTCCCCTGGTGGGCCTTGATGAAGCAGCCGACGCCGATGACGCCGCCGAGCTGGACGACTCCCTGGAGACCAGTGGGGATCCAACCCGGGCCGGCCATGCGCCAGAAGACAGCGAAACCCTGCCCAGCTGGCCCTTGGAGATCCCGACCCAGCTGCCGCCAGCTCCCCAGCCCGCCCTGGCGAACAGCACAGCGGGGCCAGCCCCGGGGATGGCCGCAACACCCCAAAGCGAACCCTCAGCAGAGCCCTGGCAGGCCACGATCGCCCCTGGGGAAGCCTTGGCCAATGGCGCCAGCAGCTTGGATACCAGCCAAGGCAACGGCCGGGAGAAGGGGGGGCCAACGCCTTCGCAGGCAAAGCCAGCCCCAGCCATCGATCTTGGCCTTGAGCTGGCAGGCGGGGTCGAGGCACCCTGGGGGGCAGCAACTGCGCCGTCGTTCTTCGACAACGACATTCGTCTCTGAAACCTGATCAAGTCGGTCACGGGGCCGGCAAGATCAGGCTCCACGATGGTCTGCATGGCCCTTTCGCCGCCTTGCCACCCATGAACCCCCTCCACTGGACAGTGCGAAGTCTTGTCAATGGCTTTGGTCTGGCCTGGTGGGCGCGGGTGGAAAGTCGCTCCCCCGATGCGGAATATTGGTTTGGCCCGTTTGGGCGGCGCCGCAGCCTCGATCTGGCCCTGCCGGCCTTTTTGCGCGATCTGCAGGCCGAAGGACCAGCCTCGCTGCAATATCGGGTCCTGCGCACCTGCCGCCGCGAACCCCTCACCATCTACAGCGAGGGACCTCCGCCGGATCTGGGCCTGCGCTGAGTCGGGGGGCCGGCTGATAGCGTCCAGCCTCGTGACGCAAAGGGTCGATGGGCATCGCTGAATGGCGCCAGCGGTTGCGCAATGGGGAGGTCTCGGCCCGACAACTGACCGAGAGCTGTCTGGCCCGCATTGACTCGGTCGACGCTCAGGTCCATGCCTTTTTGGAGGTGACCCGCGAACGGGCCCTCGCCGACGCCGACCGCATCGACCTGGCCCGGGCCGCCGGCCAGGAGCTGCCGCCCCTGGCCGGCATTCCCATTGCCATCAAGGACAACCTCTGTACCCGCGGCATTCGCACCACCTGCTCAAGCCGCATGCTTGAGGATTTTGTGCCCCCCTACGAATCCACCGTCACCGAGCGCCTCTGGCGGGCCGGCGCAGTGCTGATCGGCAAGACAAACCTCGACGAGTTCGCCATGGGCAGCTCCACCGAGACCTCCGCCTTCGGCCCCAGCCGCAACCCCTGGAATCCCCAACGGGTGCCGGGGGGCAGTTCGGGGGGCAGCGCCGCTGCGGTCGCCGCCGGCGAATGCGTGGCGGCCCTGGGATCCGATACCGGCGGATCGATTCGTCAACCCGCTGCATTTTGCGGTGTCGTAGGCCTCAAGCCCACCTATGGGCGGGTCAGCCGCTGGGGATTGGTGGCCTTCGCCAGTTCCCTCGACCAGGTGGGACCCTTCAGCCACAGCGTCGCCGACAGCGGCGAGATTCTGCAGGTGATTGCCGGTGCCGACCCCAGGGATTCCACCTGCCTGACCAACCCCGTGCCGGACTATCTGGGCTCCCTTGACCAACCCGTCAAGGGCCTGAAGGTGGGCATCATCCGCGAATGCCTGGAGGCCGAGGGACTGGATCCCCAGGTGAAAGCAAGCGTGTTGGCGGCCGCCAGGCAGCTGGAGAAACTTGGCTGCGAACTGGTGGATATCAGCTGTCCCCGGTTCAATGACGGCATCGCCACTTACTACGTCATCGCCCCTTCGGAGGCCTCCGCCAACCTGGCCCGCTACGACGGAGTGAAATACGGCCTGCGCAGCCGCGACGATGGCGCCGGCGCAAGCCTGGCCTCGATGACGGCCCGCAGCCGGGCCGAGGGATTCGGCGATGAAGTGCAACGTCGCATTTTGATTGGTACCTACGCCCTCTCGGCGGGTTATGTGGATGCGTATTACCACAAAGCCCAGCAGGTCCGCTCATTAATACGCCAGGACTTTGAGCGGGCCTTTGGCCAGGTGGACCTGCTGTTGAGTCCAACGGCGCCAACGACCGCCTTTGGCTTCGGCGCCCACAACGACGATCCCCTGGCCATGTACCTGGCCGACCTGCTCACCATCCCCGCCAACATGGCCGGGCTGCCGGCCATCAGTGTGCCCTGCGGCTTCGACGACCAGGGCCTGCCGATTGGCCTGCAATTGATCGGCGGCGTATTGCAGGAAGCCACGCTGCTGCGCCTTGCCCATCACTACGAAGCGGCGGCCCAGGTGCAAAGCAGCAGGCCCCAAGCGGCCCTGGTGGCTGATGCCATCGGGTAAACCCACCCGGCCATCCCCCTGGCGAATTGCCGCCGACACCAGATCTGGTGTGCGATGAACAACCACGATCACCAAGACGCTGCATATTGGGTGGGGCCCTAGCCCGACTTCCTCCACAATCCCCCGTTCCTTGGCCTTCGTCCCCCTCCACAACCACAGCGACTACAGCCTGCTGGACGGCGCCTCCCAGCTACCGGCGATGGTGGAGAGGGCTGTTGAGCTGGGCATGCCAGCCCTGGCCCTCACGGACCACGGCGTCATGTACGGCGCCATCGAATTGCTGAAACTGTGCACCAAGGCCGGCATCAAGCCGATCATCGGCAATGAGATGTACGTGATCAACGGCTCGATCGCGGATCCCCAACCCAAAAAAGAACGGCGCTATCACCTGGTGGTGCTGGCCAAGAACGTCACGGGCTACCGCAATCTGGTCAAACTCACCAGCATCAGCCACCTGCAGGGCATGCGGGGCCGGGGTATCTTCTCGCGGGCCTGCATCGACAAAAAGCTGCTGCAGCAGTACAGCGAGGGCTTGATCGTCGCCACCGCCTGCCTGGGGGGGGAGATCCCCCAGGCGATTCTGCAGGGTCGGCCGGAGGTGGCAAGGGAGGTGGCCCGTTGGTACCAAAGCGTCTTTGGCGACGACTTTTACCTGGAAATACAGGATCACGGCGGCCTCGAAGATCGACTTGTCAATGTCGAGATGGCGCGCATCGGCGCCGAACTGGGGATCGAGCTGATCGCCACCAACGACGCCCATTACCTCAGCGCTGGCGATGTCGAGGCCCATGACGCCCTGCTGTGCGTCCTCACCGGCAAGCTGATCAGCGATGAAAAACGCCTGCGCTATACGGGCACCGAATACATCAAGAGCGAAGCGGAAATGGCCCGGCTTTTCGCCGATCACCTTGATGCCGATGTGATCAGCACCGCCATCGCCAACACGGTCCGGGTCGCCGCAAAAGTGGAGGAATACGACATTCTGGGCCGCTATCAAATGCCCAACTTCCCCATCCCCGAGGGCCATACGGCCGTGAGCTATCTCAGCAGTGTGGCCGAGGCAGGGTTACGGCAGCGCCTGGGCCTGGACGCCACGACTGCCATCGAACCGGCCTATGGCGAACGTCTGCGGTTCGAGCTGCAGGTGATGGAGCAGATGGGCTTTCCCACCTACTTTCTGGTGGTCTGGGATTACATCCGCTTTGCCCGGGAGCAGGGGATACCGGTGGGACCGGGGCGGGGTTCGGCGGCGGGGTCGGTGGTGGCCTGGGCCCTGGGGATCACCGCCATTGATCCGGTGCAGCACGGCCTGCTGTTCGAGCGCTTCCTCAACCCGGAACGCAAGTCGATGCCTGATATCGACACCGACTTCTGCATCGCCCGCCGTGGCGAGGTCATCGACTACGTCACCCAACGCTACGGCGAAGACAAAGTCGCCCAGATCATCACTTTCAACCGCATGACCTCCAAGGCGGTGCTCAAGGATGTGGCCCGGGTGCTCGACATTCCCTACGGCGAAGCCGACAGATTGGCGAAATTGATCCCGGTAACCCGCGGCAAGCCAGCCAAGCTGGCCGAAATGATCGGCCCCGATTCCCCCAACGCCGACTTTCGCCAGAAGTACGAAAACGACGAGAAGGTGCGCCATTGGGTCGACCTGGCGATGCGCATCGAGGGGACCAACAAAACCTTCGGCGTCCATGCCGCCGGGGTCGTGATCGCCGCCGAACCCCTCGATCAACTGGTGCCGCTGCAACGTAATAACGACGGCCAGGTCATCACCCAGTACTACATGGAAGATGTGGAGGCGATGGGGCTGCTGAAGATGGACTTCCTCGGCCTCAAGAATCTGACCATGATCGAAAAAACGATCGAACTGGTCAGTCAGGCCGGTGGCGAGCGGCTCGATCCCGACCGGTTACCGCCCGGGGATGAAGCCACCTTCGCCCTATTGGCCCGCGGTGATCTGGAGGGCATTTTCCAACTGGAATCCAGCGGCATGCGCCAGATCGTGCGGGACCTCAAACCCTCATCGCTGGAAGATATTTCTTCGATTCTTGCCCTGTATCGACCCGGCCCCCTGGATGCGGGCCTGATTCCCAAATTCATCAACCGCAAGCATGGCCGTGAGGCCATCGACGTAGCCCACGTCAAGCTCGAACCGATCCTGGCCGAAACCTACGGGATCATGGTTTATCAGGAGCAGATCATGCGCATCGCCCAGGATCTGGCGGGCTATTCGCTAGGTGAGGCCGACCTGCTGCGGCGGGCGATGGGCAAAAAGAAGAAAAGCGAGATGCAAAAACACCAAGACATCTTCGTTAAAGGCGCCACCGAACGGGGCGTTGATGGGCCCGTGGCAGAAGCCCTGTTTGAGCAGATGGTGCTGTTCGCCGAATACTGCTTCAACAAGAGTCACTCCACCGCCTATGGCGCCGTGACCTACCAAACGGCCTATCTCAAGGCCCATTATCCCGTCGCTTATATGGCGGCCCTGTTGACGGTGAATGCGGGGGCCAGCGACAAGGTGCAGCGCTATATCGCCAACTGCCAGGCCATGGGCATCGAAGTGATGCCCCCCGATATCAACGCCTCCGGCATCGACTTCACACCCAAAGGCAAACGCATCCTGTTTGGCCTATCGGCTATCCGCAACTTGGGCGAAGGGGCCATTCGCCAATTGATTGAGGCCCGTCGCCTGGAGGGCCCCTTCGCCAGCCTCGCCGATCTCTGCGACCGGCTGCCCTCCCAACAGCTGAACCGCCGCGCCCTCGAATCCCTCATTCACTGCGGTGCCCTCGACGCCCTGCAGGCCAACGCCAACCGGGCCCAGCTGATGGCCGACCTCGACCTGGTGCTGGAGTGGGCGAACAGCCGCGCCCGCGACCGCGCCAGCGGCCAGGGCAGCCTGCTGGATTTGTTAGAGGGGGGTGGCGAGCAAACGCCTGGAGTCAGCGGCGCCGCCCTGGCCCCCAAGGCGGCCCCGGTGACCGATTACCCTCCCAACGACAAACTAAAGCTCGAAAAAGAATTACTCGGCTTCTATCTTTCCGACCATCCCCTCAAACAACTCAGCGGCGCCGTGCGCTTGCTTTCCCCCATTAGTTTGGGGAGCCTTGAAGAGCAGGCCGATAAGGCCAAGGTGAGCCTGGTGGCCATGGTGGCCGACCTGCGCCAGGTGAACACCCGCAAGGGAGATCGCATGGCGGTTCTGATGCTCGAAGACCTTACCGGCAGCAGCGAGGCGGTGGTGTTCCCCAAGAGCTACGCCCGCTTGGCCGACCACTTGATGGTGGATGCCCGTCTCTTGATGTGGGCCTCGGTCGATCGGCGCGACGAACGGGTGCAACTGATCATCGATGACTGCCGCAGCATCGACGACCTGAAGCTGGTGCTGGTGGATCTGCCGGCCGAGCTGGCCGGTGATATCGGCATCCAGCACCGCCTGCGCGAATGCCTGCAACGCCATCGGCCCAACGAAGATGAGGTGGGTCTGCGAGTGCCGGTGCTAGCCAGGATCAAGGACCAGCAGCGCAGCTCCATGGTGCGCCTGGGCCAGCAGTTCTGCGTGGCCGATGCCGATGCCGCCGTGGCGACCCTGAGCTCCGCCGATTTCCAAGCCTCCCTGCTCCATCCGCTGCAGTCGCCCTGAAGGGGACCCCGCCGGCAGCCGCCGCCCGGGTTCAGCCCAGCCAGCGGCCGTGGATTTCCAGGTAGCGATCCTCCACTTCAGCCACCGTGAATGCTGGCCAGCTCGTCCCGTGGCTCCCTGGCGCACCCCACAGCTGGGCGGCCTGGGCCAGCTGGGCTTCCACCTCGGCCGCCGTGAAGGCCGCCGCCAGGGAGGCCCGAAAATCACGGCGCAGCAGCGCTGGTGCGCCGGCGGCATGGCGCTCGGTGAGGGCGTCAGCGGCCACAGCGCTGGCGGGACGGCGCAGATCCTTGATGTAGATCGTGGCCCCCGGGGCGGCCAACTGGCCCACGGCCTGCCAGAGCACCTGGGGGTCATGGAGATGGTGCAGCAGGCTGTTGCTGACCACAGCCGCAAAGGGGCCACCCAGGGCGGCAGGGTCGATCAGGGGCAGCTTCAGCTGCTCAAACCGCAGCTGCGGCCACGCGCCCGGATGGCGTTGCTGATGTTCTGCGGCGAGGGCCACCATGTTGGCCGCCCCATCGAGACCCAACACCCTGGCTTCGGGCAGGGCGGCGGCGAGGCGGAAGCTGATATTGCCAGGCCCGCAGCCCAAGTCCACGATCCCAGCTCCGGCACCCCAGTCGGGGCCAGTGTCGGGCCCAACCCCAATGGCACTGCCGGCAGCGCTGCCAAGGGCCGGCGGCCCGGTCCGGGGGAATGGCTGCCCGAACAGCGCTAGGAAACGCTCCGTAAATGCCTGGTCGGAGCGATCGAAATCAGCCTCGGCGTAGGCCCGCGCCTGGAGGGGATCGTCCATCAGCTCAGGTTCGACGATCCTCTCCATGCCCCCTTGCCTGTGCGCTGCAGGCATTGATGTTGGAACGAGGGTCAGCCCCAAGGACGTCCTGCCGGCCACCGTGGCTAGTGCCACGGTTTTCTTGATCACCCCACCGATGGCGTTAAGGTGGAATTCACGTCTAGGTCAGCAGCGCTGTGACCCTTTCCCCTTCGCGCCCCGATGCCCGACGGAATCCCGAGGCCCTGGCACCCAGCGAGGCTCCGCTAATCCCGCTGGATTCGCAGGACGCGATGGTCTCCAGCACCCCCCAGCCCAACCCGGCCACAGCACAACAAGGCCTGAACCGAGCCCTCGACGCAGGCGATTTCCCCGCCACGGCCCCGGCGGCCAACCCGGTCTTCTACCGCACCTACTCGCGCCAAACCCCCCAGGGTCGCGAGAGCTGGGGCCAGGTGGCCGAACGCAACCTCGAGGGCCTGCGCCGCCTGGGACACCTCAATGATGCAGAGGTGACCCTGCTGCGCCGCATGCAGATGCAGCAAAAGGCCCTGCCTTCTGGCCGTTGGCTATGGATTGGCGGCACTGAATGGATTGAACAGCGCCCTAATTTTTCCGGAGCTTATAATTGCACCTCCACCAACTTGGTGGATTGGGAAGCCTTCGCCTTGATGATGGATCTGGCGATGATGGGCTGCGGCACCGGCGCCATCATTGAACCACGCCTGATTGAACGGTTGCCGGTAATTCGCAATACCTTGATCATCGATGGTGTAAGCGCCATCGGCGTCACTCCGCCAGCCCAGCGCCAGCAACTCACCACCCACACCGCGACAGGGGATCAGGTGACGATCAAGGTGGGTGACACCCGCCAGGGCTGGGTTGAGAGCTATCGGCTCTTACTGGCACTAAGCAGTGATGAACGTTTTGAAGGGCCGGTGCATATCACCGTTGACCTCAATGACGTGCGGCCGGTGGGCGAAAGTCTCAAGGGCTTCGGCGGCATGGCCAACCCCGTCAAACTCGCCGATCTTTACAGTCGGGTCGCACGCCTGCTCAACAAGGCCAAGGGCCGCAAGCTCAATTCGGTGGAATGCTGCCTGCTGATTGATGAGGCCGCTGTCACCATCGTGGCGGGCAACATTCGCCGCAGCGCCGGCATGCGCCAATTCGCCGCCGCAGACACGGCGGCGGCCACGGCCAAGGACAACCTCTGGCAACAGGACGGTGAGGGGAACTGGCGCATCGACCCGGAGCGCGACTCCCTGCGCATGGCCAACCACACCCGGGTTTTCCACCACCGTCCCAGCCGTCAGTTGGTGCTGGAGGCTGTCACCAAACAATTCCAGAGTGGTGAGGGGGCGATTCAATTTGCGCCTGAGGCCATCGCCCGGGCCAATGCCGACCTGCTGCCGACCCCGGAACTGCGGCAGGAGTTTGTAGGCATCTACGCCGACCAGGGTCGTGATGAGGCGGCTCGCTGGTTGCAGCTGCACCACAGCAGCATTAGCGAAGCGGAGATGGAGCATCGCCTGGGGCGCTATGGCCTTAATCCCTGCGGCGAAATCCTGGGGGCTGATTTTCACTGCAACCTGGCTGAAGTCCACCTCAACCGCATCGATCCCCACGACGAGCAGGACCAGGCGGATGCCTTCCGGGCAGCGGGTCTGGCCGTGGCCTGCCTGCTCAACCACGACTTCGAAGTTGAGCGATATCGCCAGAGCCGGCTATGGGATCCGATTGTCGGTGTGAGCTTCACGGGCCTGTTCGATTTCTTCGTGCATGCCTTTGGCACCCCCTGGCTGAAGTGGTGGGAAGCGGGCCGTCCGGGCACTGAGGAAGGTCGCCAGTTCCAACAGCAGGAGGCCGCTTACCTGGCTCGCTGGAAGCAAACGGTCAATGAAGCCGTCTGGGAGTACTGCGACCGCCATGGCATCCGCCGGCCGAACCGCTGCACCACGGTGCAACCGGCGGGCACCAAAAGCTTGCTGACGGGTGCCAGCCCGGGCTGGCATCCCCCCAAGGCCCAGCGCTTCATCCGCCGCATCACCTTCCGCAAAAACGATCCGGTCGCCCTGGCCTGTCTGGACTATGGCTACACAATCGTGCCCAGCCAAAGCGACAAGGATGACCAGGGCCGCCTTCTGGATGATCCCTTCGATCCACGCTGCGGCGAGTGGCTTGTTGAAATCCCTACGGAGGTGAGCTGGGCCAATCTGCCTGGGGCGGACACAGTTGAAATCAACAACTTTTCAGCGATGGCCCAGTTTGATTTCTATATGCAAGTGCAGAAACACTACACAGCCCATAACACCTCCGCCACGGTTGAGTTTCGCGAGCACGAAATCGAACCCCTCGCCGATGCCATCCACCAGGCGATCGAGCAGGGAGATGGTTACATCTCAGCGGCCCTCCTGGCCCGTTTCGATGCCAATGCCACCTTCCCCCGCCTACCCTTCGAACCGATCGACGCGGCCACCTACCAGCGCCTCTCGGCCGAGGTAGTCAACCGGTGCCAAGAAGCGGATTTCTTTGCTGCACTGGGTCGTTACGACGGCGGTGCCGCCTTGGCAGAGGCCGGTCCGGCAGGCTGCGATTCCGACAAGTGTTTGCTGCCGCTGGCAAAGCCAAAGGGGTGATGGGACTAGCTGGATTGAGTGGCCACCCAGGGCTCTGGAAAGTCCAGAATGCGGTGAACTATGACGACATAACGCCCCCTCCCCATGACCTCCAGCACCCCCCACCAGCCTGTAGCTGAAGCTCCCCGGCCGCCCCTGCCGCCCTTCACGGCCGAAACCGCGGCCCAAAAAGTGCGTCTGGCCGAGGACGCCTGGAATGGCCGCGACCCCCAGCGGGTCGCTCTGGCCTACAGCAGCGACAGTGTCTGGCGCAACCGGGCCGAGTTTGTCCAGGGGCGCGAGGCCATCGTTGCTTTTTTGGAGCGCAAATGGCGCCGAGAACTCGACTACCGCCTGATCAAAGAACTCTGGGCCTGCGCCGATAACCGCATCGCCGTCCGCTTTGCCTATGAATGGCACGACGACGGTGGCCATTGGTATCGCTCCTATGGCAATGAAAACTGGGAATTCAACGACCAAGGCCTGATGGTGCGCCGCATCGCCAGCATCAACGACCTTCCCATCAAAGAGAGCGAACGGCTCTACCACTGGCCCCTGGGTCGCCGCCCGGACGACCATCCCGGCCTTAGTGATTTAGGCCTTTAGGCCTTTATGCCTTCAGCTCTTTATGCCTTTTGGTTGGCCCAGCATCCCTTCCAAGCGATCGGCCAGGGCAGCGGCGATTGACCCTTTGCCCTGGACCCGTTGGGCCCCCTCGGCATCGACAAGCCAGGCCGTTTGCTCCTCCCCTTGCACCTCTTCGGCCCGGTTGGCAACCACGAGCTGGCTGGCACCGAGCCGGCGGCGGGCCGTGGCAATCAGCTCTTCATTAGATACCCCCTGCATCACCTTGAAGCTGACCATCACCAGGGCCGGATCCGCCGCCCGCACCAGCTCAATCACCTTCTCGGTCGGCTCCAGCTCCAGTTGCAGGTGGCCCAGGCCACTGGCGATCTTGCCGGCGACCGGGTGCCTGGGCCGGTAATCGGCCACCGCCGCACTGAAAATTCCAGCCTCCAGGCCCCCTGCCACCGCCTCCAGGGTCAACCGCCGGTATTCGTCGTAGCTGGCGGCCAGCGTATAAGGCAACCAGGCAGGTGGCCGCCAGCCGCCATCGCCCAGCACAAAACGCACCTCGGCACCACGCAACAGCAGCTCTTCGCTGATCGCCGCCCCCAGCCGGCCGCGAAAGCGGTTGACGATGGCCCGCACGCCATCAAGCGGCACCGGCGTCGGACCGCCTGTCACCAACAGGCGCCGGCCCACCAGGGCACTGGTGGAAATGGCCCGGCACACCGCCGCCACCAGCAGCTCCGCCGCCGGCAAATTGTGTTTGCCGTAGGCATCGCGAGGGGTGATGAAACGCACCCCCAGCTGCTGCAACAGACGGCCATTGCGTTCCAGCAGCGGTGTATGCAACGAGCCATGCATCGTCGGCGCCACCAATATCCGGGTGCGCCCCTGGCCCAGGCGCCCCAGGGCCGAAGCCAGCGCCGCCGTCACCACCGTGTCTGCCACCCCGGCGGCCATCTTGCCGATGGTGTTGTAAGTGGCCGGTGCCACAAGCCAGGCATCAAACGGTTCGCTATCGCTGAGGTGCTCGGCCCGCCAGCTCAGGTCACGGATCACCGGCTGTTCGCAGGCCCACTCCAAGGCCTCAAGGCCCACATAACGCAGGGCTTCCGGACTGCAGAAGGCCGTCACCCGCGCCCCCCGGCGCCGCAGGGCCCGGGCCAGCTCCGGTGCTTTCAGGGCGGCAATGCCGCCACACACCACCAAGGCGATGCGCCGCCCCTCCAGGTGCTTCGACAGCAAAGGCACTTCATGGTCCCCCAATGACGGCGAGCGGGGGGGGCTCCAGTCCCACTCGCTGAAAGTCACGGCGTCGGGGCAGAGACGACCGCCCGCCGGCGCGGTAGGCGCCGCAGTCGCACCGGGGCGCCATGGCCCAATGTCACACCCCGACGCGCCTGGGGCACGGCACGGGAGTTGGCAGAGGCGAAGTCCATCTCGCCCAATATCGTCGCCAGCACAATCTTCAGTTCCATTTGGGCCAGGGCCGCCCCAACACAGCGCCGCACCCCGGCCCCGAAGGGCATGTATTCATAGGGACTGAACTGGCGCTCCAGAAACCGCTCCGGCCGAAAGCTTTGCGGTTCGGGATAGAGGTCGGGCCGCTGATGCAACAAGTAAATACACGCCATAAGCAGGTCGCCTGGTTCGTAGCGCTGGCCAGCGATTTCGACGGGTGTTTCCACCTGGCGCGCAAAACTCAGCATCGCCACCGGATGCAAGCGCAGGGCTTCCTGGCCCACGGCCGTGAGATAGGGCAACTTGATCGGATCGGCGCCGACCCCGGCATCTTCCAGCTCGGAGCGCAGGCGCGCCAGAGCGTGGGGAGTGCGGTGCAACCAATACAGCGCTGATGTCAAGGCGGTGGCCGTTGTCTCATGGCCCGCCACCAACAAGGTAATCAGCTCATCGTGCACATCTTCATCGCTGAGCGGTTCGCCGGCTTCGTCGCGGGCCTCCAGCAACATCGACAGCACATCAAACCGATCGCCTAGGGGCTGGGCCCGGCGCTCGGCAATCATGGCGTAGAGCAACTCGTCGGTCTGTTGCGCCAATTGGCTGATGCGATGGCCTGGACTGAGCGGCCCGAAATCCTTCTGCAGCCAAGGGAAAAACAACACCGCCGAGGTCAAGGGTGTCGCTGTCATCCCCAAACGGCGGGTCAGCAGCGATTCCAGTTCGCCGTGGCGCTCTGTTTGCCCCAGGCCAAAGACCACCTCCAGAATCACCCCCATGCTGATGCGCTGCATCGCCTCCCGCACCGAAATCACCCCCTCCTGGGGCCAGGTGGCCATCTCCTGGCGCGTTATTCGCTCAATCAGGCGCCCATAATTTTGCAGGTGCTCGCCATGGAAACGGGGCATCACCAATTGGCGGCGGTGACGGTGGGCAGCACCGCTCAACAAAATCGTGTTGCGCACACCAAGCAAGGGCGCAAGGATCAAATTGAGTTCGCCCGGAGAGCTGAATTCACTGCCGGAATCGCGACTCATCAACGCCTGAATGGACTTGGGTTCGGTGAGCAGAAAAATCGAACCGCTGCCCATGGCGTTGCCAAAGACAGACACCTGGAAACTCTCCTTGCCATGGCGCACCTGGTCGCGCAGGTAGCCGGTGGGATCCAGAATCCAGCGGGCCAGCTGCCAGCGGCGCCTCAAGGCCGATTCCTGCAAGGGCTGAGGGCGTCCTTTAGGGACCAGGCCGGCGGAGGGGCCTGCCACTTCAGGGCTGCCCCCATCAACGGGGGCGGCAGTGCGGGTCATGGTGCTAGCAACAATCGTGGCCAAAAGCTAGCCCGACCCTTACGGGTCTTCAGGTCGGCAGCCCCAGGCACTGGTCCACCACCTCCCGGCTGTTCTCTGATAAGCCGGGCAAGGCCGCCAACTCACGCAAGGCCTGGCCCATGGCCTGGCGGCGGCTGGGGCCATAGCTCTGCCAACGGCTGAAAATTTTGCACAGCCGTGCCGCCGTGATCTGATTGCGCTGATCAAGCAGCCCGATCTGCTCCGCCAAGAAGCGATAACCCGAGCCATCGGCGGCGTGGAAAACCACCACATTCCCGGCAAGCCCCCCCAACACTGCCCGCACCGAATTCGGCGCCATCGGGTCATAACGGGGATGGTCAAGCAGCCGTCGCACCCGCTCCAGGCCATCGTCAAAGGGGGCCGATGCCTCCAGGGCAAACCAGGCATCAAGAATCACCGGCCGCTCCTGCCAGCGGCCATAGAAAGCATCGAAAGCGGCCTGGCGCTCGGCCAGGGGCTGGGGCTGCAGGGCCGCCAGCCCTGCACGGGCCAGGGTCATCGAGGGCCCATCCACCGCCGCGCGGGCCGCCGCAATCGCAGCCGGGTCACCAGCCGCCACCAGCCATTTCCAGATTTGACCGCTCAACAGGCGATCGCCGCAACCCTCGGGCCAAGGCAGATCCCACTGGCTGCGGCAACGGTCCAGGGCCTGGTGCAAGGGTTCGGCCAGCACCTCACCCAAACGACGCCGCAAGCCCTCCAGGGCCCAATAAAAGGCCGGTGGATCCGGTTCAACCACACCCTCCTCCAACTCCGGCAAAGCCGGTAGGCTCATCAGGGCACTGCGGCTGGCCTCAGAGAGGGTGGGGTCCGCCAAGACGCGCCCGAAAGCCTCCAACAACTCATCCTCCAACAAGGCATCAGGCTTTCCCTTGGCCCGCCGCCGCAATGCCCGCCGCAGCAGCTGTTGCCCCGCATCCCAGCGGGCAAAAGGGTCGCTGTCATGGGCGAACAGGTGTACCAATTCGCGGGCGGGCCGTCCCATCTCCAGTTGCACGGGAGCTGAAAAATGGCGCAGCAGCGAAAGGGCGGGGGGCTGGGCCTGATTCGGCAGGCCCTCAAACCGCAGGGTCTGTTCAGCCCCATCGATCACCAGCACCTTGGTGTGGCTACCCCAGTCTCTCGGTGGATCGGCGGCCACCGCCGGACCCTGGGATCCGCTGCCGATCTGCACAGGCCGATCCTGCCCGGATTGATCCACCAGGCCAAAGGCCACAGGAATCACGAGCGGCTGCTTGTGCGACTGGCCTGGAGTCGGGGGCGTCTGCTGGGAGATCGTCAGCTCAAGGGTTCCCCGCTGGCGGTTCCATCGCCGCCGAATCCGCAGCAGCGGCGTGCCGGCCTGGCTGTACCAAAGGCGGAACTGTTCAAAGTCAAAAGGAAGCTCAACATCAGCCGCCCCGTCACGCATCGCGGCCAGAAAATCATCAATGGTTGCTGCCGATCCATCATGGCGGTCCACATAAAGGGCCATGCCTTTGAAAAAGGTTTCCCGCCCCAAAAGGGTTTGCAAGGCCCGAATCAACTCCGCACCTTTTTCGTAGATGGTGGTGGTGTAAAAATTATCGATTGCTTGGTAATGATCCGGCTGTACGGCATGGGCCGTTGGCCCTGAATCCTCCCGAAATTGACTGTTACGTAAAAAGGAAACATTTTCAATTCGGTTCAAGGAGTGACCATGTAAGTCTGCACTAAAACACTGGTCTCTGAATACGGTCAAGCCTTCCTTGAGTGACAACTGAAACCAGTCGCGACAGGTGATGCGATTACCGGTCCAGTTATGGAAATACTCATGGGCAATGACACTTTCAACCCGCTCCAACTCCGCATCCGTAGCCGTTTCAGCGTCGGCGAGCACCAACTTGGAATTAAAGATATTCAGACTCTTATTCTCCATGGCGCCCATATTAAAATGGCGCACAGCAACGATATTAAATTCATTCAGGTCGTATTCCAGCCCATAGACCTGCTCATCCCAGGCCATGCAACGCTTCAAGCTCGCCATCGCATGGGCCGTATAAGGCCCATCTCCCGGTTCGACATGGAGTCTCAAGCGCACCTCACGACCACTGGCCGTAACGAAGCAACCCGTCACCTCCTCCAGCTGGCCAGCCACGAGGGCAAACAGATAGGAGGGTTTGGGGAAGGGATCGTCCCAAACGGCGTAGTGCCGGGCGCGGCCATCAACCCCTGATGGCAGGGCCCCTGACTCGACGCCATTACCGTTGGAGAGCAATACCGGATAGCGCTGCCGATCCGCTTCCAGGCGCACCCGAAAACAACTGAGCACATCGGGTCGATCGGGATGGAAGCTGATGCGGCGGAAGCCCTCTGCCTCGCATTGGGTGGTCACCATGCCGCCACTGACGTAGAGGCCTTCCAAGCTGGTGTTGGCCTGGGGCTCAAGGCGCACCACGGTCCGCAACAAAAACGGCCCGCTTGGAGGATTCAGCAGGGTCAGCCCTGCCGCCGTGTGGCGGTAGAGCTGGGCCGCCAGCGGCTGGCCATCAAGGCTGATCTCCAGCAGTTCCAGATCGATCCCCGCCAACTCCAGGGGCGCAAGGGTTCGAGCGGTCGTCGCCTCCAAGGCCAACGCTGCTTCGACAAAGGCGTGGTCGCCTTCCAGCCGCACCGTCAAGTCCGTACGGCTGAGACGGTAGGGATAGGGGCGGTAATCGGCGAGATGGATGGCGGCCATGGTGGGCCTTACCTACTTCTTGCCGCCGGAACCGGCCGCTTGCATGGCCTTTTTAACTTGGGCCACCAGGGTGTCAACTTCCTTCTTCCAATCAGGCGGCAGTGAAGGGCCACAGAACTTATCAATGCGAAGCACGGTTTCGGCCACGGAGGCATTGACTAGCTGCTCGCGAGTCAGGGCGGCGGGGGCCCCCTGAATCTGACTGCCATGCTTGGTGGTAAGCACGGAGGTCAACATGCTGAGATTGCCTTCCATCGCAGCCTTGAAGGGCAACTTGGCCTGGGCCAAGGTGCACATGTTGATCGCCGCCATACTCATGTAAGTGTTGAACTGGTCGGCGGTCGCCGGGGTGGAGGCGGGGGCCTTGGTCGGCTGCTGCGCCAGAACCGCAGCAGGGAAAGAAAGGCTGAGACCAAAGATGGCCAGGGCCAGGACGGACCGCTTGGCGAGCATGGGGAAGAGGGGATGAACCTTCCCATGCTGCTGCATCACAGGCCCGCCGCCCAGTGGCGCCAGTTGACAGCGTGGCCAGGCGTCCTGAGAGTCACTCCTGCAAAGGAGCCTCAGTCGCTGAACCGACCAAGGGGGGCCCTGCTTCCTCCAGCCGGATTTCGTGGTGGATTTCACTCACTTCGAGCTGGCCATCCCGCCAGCAATAAATCGAACGGGAACGATAACGATCTTGATCGACGAGGCGAATGTGCTCAATAACATGCAGATCATGGTCTTGGGATTCAAAAATCACTTCATGCTCATCGACCTGGCAAATTTGACTATTAATCGGGATACCATTAACAACATCTTGGCTTCGCCGCATTTGGTGGCCGCATAGATAGACATCCGCACAACCCCTGGCACGATATTGTGGTTTGATCTTAAAAAAGCCGTAGGATTCTTCAGGCCACCAACTCAGTCGATAGGCAGCTTCACCGTGGCTGGCTTCACTATATATTTCCACCCGCAATAACATATCGAGTCGCAACACCTCATCATCGACAAAAAAATAGAGGCGCCGTGAACGCCATAGACCAAGATTGCGCCCAAACCAGCGTTTCAAATTCGAATCCAGCTGAATGCGGCTCCGCGCTGGATCCGGGCTGCTGGCTGGTTTGGAGCTCCTTGCCGCAATCGAGATGGGAAGCCCACGGGAAGGGGGCTCTGGCGTCTTGGTCATGGCATCCAATGTTAAGGCCCTTGCTTCGCCTCCCTCATAGCCAATCCGATGCGCGTTTGCTCGTTTTCACCTAAAAGCCATAAGGTGTCATGGACCACAGCCAAGTCCCTGTGAGTGCTGCAGGCCTGCGAAGCCTCCCGCTTTCGATCTGTTCCCCGTCTCGCCCTTGGCGGCTCCGCTCTCCCCTGACCCCATGACGGGAACGACCCTCACAGACACCAAGGCGGAACCATCCCACTCCCAGTCCCTGAAGTTGTTGCTGGTGGCTGGCAAGCACCACATGGCCACCAACGATCTGAGAGCGTTGCTGGCTTTGCTCAACAACGATGAGTTCAGCTTTCAGGTGTCTCTTGAGGTCGTCGATCCGGCCAGCCATCCAGAGG
This sequence comes from Cyanobium sp., assembly GCA_044359075.1. Taxonomy (GTDB): domain Bacteria; phylum Cyanobacteriota; class Cyanobacteriia; order PCC-6307; family Cyanobiaceae; genus Cyanobium. Next base: position 122,373 of record JBIKMU010000001.1, read on the forward strand.
TGCTCGAGCTGCACCGGCTGGTCGCCACCCCGGCGCTTGTCAAACTCGAACCCGCCCCCAAGCAAATCTTTGCCGGCAACACCCTTACGCTCCAAGTGCGCAGTTGGTTGCCCCGCTGGAAGCAAACCGAAGTGGTCACGGGCCTGGGCCTCAGCCTCGTCCCGGCCGAGATGGATGGCAGCCGCAGTCTGCGCGAAGTGCAACTCGAAGACCAGCTACTGGTGCTGCGCCAGGAAAACGAAACCTTGATCGAACGGGTCGGGGTTCAGGAGCGACTGCTGCGCATGGTCGCCCATGAACTGCGCACACCCCTGACGGCGGCCAAGCTGGCAATCCAGAGCCATGGGCTGGGGCAAATCGATCAAGCCCGCTTCCACGACGTTCTCAAACGCCGGCTGGACGACATCGAAGCCCTCTCCAGCGACCTTCTCGAAGTGGGTACCACCCGCTGGGAGGCCCTGTTCAATCCCCAGCGCCTGGCCCTCGGCCAGGTTGCAGCCGAAGCCATTCTTGAACTTGAGAAGCTTTGGATCGGTCGCAACCTTGAATTCGTCACCGACATCCAGGCCGATCTCCCCGATGTCTACGCCGATCAACGGCGCATGCGGCAGGTGCTTCTCAACTTGATTGAAAACGCCCTGAAATTCACCCCCGATGGCGGTCGCGTCATTCTGACCCTGCTGCACCGCACCAATCAGTGGGTCCAGATCAGTGTCTGCGACAGCGGCCCGGGAATCCCCCACAAAGAACAGCAACGCATCTTCCAGGATCGGGTGCGCCTGCCCCAGACCTCCAGCACCACCTCTGGCTATGGCGTGGGACTGTCGGTATGCCGGCGGATCGCCCAGGTCCACGGTGGACGCATCTGGGTGGTGTCTGAACCGGGAGAAGGAGCCTGTTTCCATTGCACCGTTCCTGTTTGGAACGGCCAAACCCTGACGACAGTGGCCACTGGCAATGCTGATCTCAACAAAGCGAACGACTGAGCGCCTTGACGAACGCCCCCCCCGACCCGTAGTTTCAAAACAACAGCACGGAGCTGATCGTCAGCCAAGACCTGGTTCGAGCCATTTTCGGTTCACGCCAAACTTCCTAAGAGTTACGGTCCATGGTCTCGACAGCATCAACTCCACTGTGGCCTCGCCCCCATCGTCTAGAGGCCTAGGACACCTCCCTTTCACGGAGGCGACAGGGGTTCGAATCCCCTTGGGGGTATTGACTAAATAATCATATTTTTGCATTTTTAATTTTTGGTTTTGTTATGGTTTTTATCAGATTAAACTTGCCCGTCGATGGGCCTCCTGTTGGACCCCCCTGAGATTGTTAGCCAGATCTTGCTGAAGCCTCTGTTCAATCAAGCCAATGGGCATGCCAGGGTTTCCCTGGACAGTCAGGTCATAAAGCAACCAAGTACTGGTCGGGTCGCTGCCGATCATCCAGAAACCCTCAAAGCAGCGAAAATCTCCCTCCACCATTTGAAAAGCCAACTTGCCGGCCTCAAGGTTTTCTTGCAACTCCAGCAACACCCTGGCACTGAAGCGCAGGCCACAAAAATTCTGGGTGCCCACCTGTTCAACTCGAACTTGGTTGCCTTCCCGGGAAAGCTGGCGTGAATGGCTGAGGTTGGGTATGAATCGATGCAGGTTGTCGTAGTCGGTGAGGGCCGACCACAACCAATAGGGCTCAACCCGCAAACGCAATTGGGCCGCTAACCGGCGAGTGCCCTGGGGCAATCGCTCCATTTCCTGTTGGATGGTGTCCAGGGGGCATTGCACACCCGAAAGCCGTCGCTCAGGGCAGCGATCAGGCATGGGCGCAGAAAACGGTGCCAGGGTCTGCGTCAAGGGAAAATTGGAGACTTGTGCGGGGCGAGGGCCACAGCTTCGGGTGCCAAGCCCTAAGCCTTATCAAAGCTAGCGGCACTCCACCAGCCTGGCGAGGTTTTGCCTCGTAGGGGGGGCTGCAGCTTTCCGTATGATCGCTGCGTTTTTAGGCGGCTGCTTTCGAGATGCGCGTTTCCACAGGCAACACCCGCGGCTTTGATAACCGCATGTTCACCGTGGTGATCGAGAGCCTGGGCGTCGGTCGTCCGCGGCGGGCCACCAGGCAACTGACAGTGCCTTTCCAGCAACTGCAGTCGCTACTCCAATCCGTCGCCCTTAGGGGCGGTCGCCTCAAAATCATCAGCGTCGACGGCCAGCCCCTCGACAGCCCTGCGGCCGCCGCCGAAGCCTCAGGCGCCCCCGCCGAGGCCCCAGCCAGCGCCGCCAGTGCCGCGGAGCCGGTGGCCGCCGAACCGCTTGCAGCCGACCCTTCACCCGCCAACCAAACCGCAGTGGCCCACGCCGACGTTCCCGTCAACCTCTACAAGCCGAAGGATCCTTTCATCGGCACGGTCATCGACAACTATTCCCTGCTTGACGATGGCGCAATCGGCAGGGTCAACCACATCACCTTTGATCTCAGCGGAGGCAACCTCCACTACATCGAAGGCCAAAGCATTGGCATCATTCCAGACGGAACCGATGCCAACGACAAACCCCACAAACTCCGCCTCTACTCGATCGCCAGCACCCGCCACGGTGACAACGTCGCAGATGGCACAGTCTCCCTGTGCGTTCGCCAGCTCGAATACGAAAAAGATGGTCAAACCATATATGGGGTTTGCTCAACCTTCCTTTGCGATGTCCAGCCGGGAGCCAAAGTTAAAATCACTGGGCCGGTTGGCAAGGAAATGCTCTTGCCGCCAGATGAGGATGCAAACATCATCATGTTTGCTACCGGCACTGGTATCGCCCCGATGAGAGCCTATTTGCGCCGCATGTTCGAGCCAGCCGAACGGGCCAAGAATCCTGAGTATCAGTTCGCGGGTAAGGCTTGGCTGTTCATGGGGGCACCCAAAACTGCCAACCTGCTCTACGAAGAAGACCTCCAGCGCTACCTGGCCGACTTCCCTGAAAACTTCCGTTACACCAAAGCCATCAGCCGCGAGCAACAGAACCTTAAAGGGGGAAGGATGTATATCCAAGATCGGGTTCTCGAGCATGCCGAAGAGATCTTCACCCTGATTGAAAATCCCAAGACCCATGTCTACATGTGCGGTCTGCGCGGCATGGAGCCGGGCATTGACGAGGCGATGACGGCGGCCGCTGCGGCCAAAGGTCTCAACTGGGCCGAGCTGCGTCCCCAGCTCAAAAAAGCCGAGCGCTGGCACGTCGAAACCTATTGATTCCATCAGTGTTCGAACACACTCCAGGCCGGCGAGACCAGCCAAACCGAGCCTGAGCCGTTAAACCTGGAGTAGTGCAAGCCCGCCGATGACCTCCATCCTCACCAATCCGCTCAGGGTCGGGCTCCGTCAGGAACGGGTGATCACCCCCCAGTGCCTGGTTATCTTCGGGGCTAGCGGCGATCTCACCCACCGCAAACTGATTCCGGCGCTGTTCGAGCTCTTTCGCCAGCGTCGTCTGCCCAGCGAATTTGCCATTCTCGGTTGCGCTCGACGCCCCTGGAGCGACACTGAATTCCGTCAGCGGATGCAGGAGTCTCTTAAAGATGAGATCGGCGAACACCTGCAGGCTTGGGAGCAGTTTTCCCAGGGACTGTTTTACGAGCCGGTCGATCTCCAGCAGAACGACCATATGGTTCGCCTGGCCCAAAGGCTTGAGTCCCTCGATCGCCTGCGAGCCACCCGGGGTAATCGCACCTTTTATCTTTCTGTTTCGCCAGAGTTTTACGGCAGCGGCTGCAAGGCCCTCGCCTCTGCCGGACTGCTGGCCGACGCCGATCGCAGTCGCATCGTCATCGAAAAACCCTTCGGCCGCGACTACGGCAGCGCCCAAAACCTGAACCGTATTGTTCAGTCCTGTGCCAAGGAAAGTCAGGTTTTCCGCATCGACCACTACCTGGGCAAGGAAACGGTTCAGAACATTCTGGTGTTGCGCTTTGCCAACACGATCTTCGAGCCAATCTGGAATCGTAATTATATCTCCAATGTGCAGATCACCGCAGCAGAAACCGTTGGGGTTGAAGAAAGGGCCGGCTACTACGAATCCTCCGGTGCCCTGCGGGACATGGTGCAAAACCACCTCACCCAGATCCTGGCCCTGACAGCAATGGAACCGCCTGGGCGCTTCGATCCTGAGGCGATTCGCAATGAGAAAGCCAAGGTTTTGCAAGCTGCCCATTTGGCCGACGAAAATGAAGCCTGGAAATGTTGTGTGCGGGGTCAATACGGACCCGGTGGCACCAGCAGCCGTCCCCTGAGTGGTTATCGCCAGGAACCGGGAGTGAACCCCAACAGCACCACTGAAACCTATGTGGCCATGAAGGTGTTCATCAATAACTGGCGTTGGCAAGGGGTGCCCTTTTACCTACGCACTGGCAAGCGGCTACCCAAGCGGCTCTCTGAAGTGGTCTTGACGTTTCGCAAGGCCCCGGTCCATCTCTTTGATGCCGCCGGTGGGGCACCCACCCCCAACCAGTTGATCCTGCGGATTCAACCCGATGAGGGCGCCGAAATCAAATTCGAGGTCAAGGCGCCGGGCTCTGGCATGCGCAGCCGCCCCGTGGACATGGCTTTCAATTACGACGACTCCTTCGGTGAACCTTCCGACGAGGGCTACGTCCGTCTGCTCGCCGACGCCATGCTGGGCGAACCTACCCTGTTCACCCGCAGCGATGAGGTGGAAGCCGCTTGGCGCCTCTACACCCCCCTACTCGCCTTGATCGAAGAGGCCCCCTGGCGACTGCCGGTGCATCCCTACGAAGCTCGAACCTGGGGACCAGCCGCCGCCGATTCCCTGCTGGCCGATGACGGCTTGAGCTGGCGAAGGCCCTGAAACACCGGGATCATCACACCGATTTCTTGCCAACCGATTCCAACAGCCGCGAGCCATGTCTGCCCAGTTAACGCTCCAGGCCCCCCTGGAGCTTCCCCCCGCCGATCTCACCTCCTATCTGGAACGACTATGGAGTGGCGATCTGGCCGGCAGCAACGGTGCAGCCACCTTCACTTTGGTGGTCTGGGATCCGGCCTGGCTTGAGCAGCATCTGATCCGCAGCGGCCGTCTCGATGGACCGATCACCGGCTTGCTGAGCCCCGAACTGCTGGAGGCGGCACGCACATCCGTAGCGGCCTTGGATCTGCCACCGAGTACGGCACCGATGGATCCCGCCCTGGCCTGGCGCCTCGGCCAGCTGCCAGGCGACCACAAAGCCGAAGATCTGCGCGGACGCTTCGTGGCTAGCGCGATCAGTGCCCAGATGCCAAGACGCCTGATCACCGTGGCGCCGACCCTGGCTGCGGACCATCGCCTCGAAACCCTGGTGGCGGCCTACTGCCCCCTGCCCGAAGAGGGGGGGGCTGGGGCTGCCTGCGGCGATGTCGTGGTACTACGGGGAGGCATGGGGTCCCTGCACCAGGCCCTTCCCTTGATCGAGCCATTGGTCGCCCCGGAGCTGCCCTGCTGGGTGTGGTGGAACAGCAGCCTGGACGAACCGCCAGAAATGTTGGAGGCCCTGGCCCCCATCCCGCGGCGCCTCGTGATTGACACCTCCCTGGGCCAACCCAGGCGTTGCCTGGAGGTCCTACTTGCCCGCATCGAAGCTGGCCAGGCGGTCAATGACCTCAACTGGCTGCGCCTGCGCAGCTGGCGGGAGTCACTGGCCATGGTCTTCGACCCCCCTTCCCGTCGCTCTGCCCTCAACCACGTGGTCCAGCTCGACATTGATGTCGAGGGACACCATCTGGTCAAGGGTCTGCTGTTGGCCGCTTGGATGGCGGACCGGCTCGGCTGGCATTTACTCAACAGTTCCAGCGTCGCCGACGATGGCAATGGCGCTGGCGTAAGTGCCGAATTTGAGCGCACCGACGGCGTGGCCGTGCGTTTCCGGCTGATGCCCGTTCCCGTTGGTGTGGCCAAGACCCACCCCGGAGCCATCCTTGGACTCCGGCTGATCTGCAATCCCGAGGATCAACCGCCCCTCTGCGTCATTCTTTGCTCCGAGTCGGGAGGCTGTATGCGGCTGGAATCCGGTGGCATGGCCGCCATGGAGCTGGCTGAAGATGTGGTGCCCCTGCCCCTGGAAAGCGAAGAGATGGAAATGGCCCGCCTGTTGGCCGGCAGCCACGACTCCACCAATCCATTGTTGGCTGCCGCGGCACCGATCGCCGCCCGGCTGCTACCAGGTTGAACTCCGCCCATCGTCCTTCTGAGCCTTGAGCTGCCTGATCGGGGCCCCCTGCAGCGGCAGTGGCAAAACCCTTGTGAGCCTCTGCCTGGCCGCCGCCGCCCGCGCCCGCGGCGCCCGGCTGCAGACCTTCAAAGTTGGCCCCGACTACCTGGATCCCCAACTGCTCTCCCAGGTAGCAGGGCTGCCGTGCCGCAATCTTGATCCCCTGCTCTGTGGCGAGCATTGGGTTCGCCGGAGTTATAGCTGGCATGGCGGCCAGGCCGATCGGGTGCTGGTAGAGGGGGTCATGGGTCTGTTCGATGGCCGGGGTCCCAGCAGCGAAGGCAGTTCGGCCGCCGTCGCCCAGCTCCTCAATCTGCCAGTGGTACTGGTGGTGGAGGCCTCCCGTCAGGCGGGATCCTTGGCGGCCCTCGTGCGGGGCTTCCGCGACCATGGCCCCCCCCAGGTGCGCATGGCAGGGGTGGTGCTCAATCGGGTCGCCAGTCAGCGGCATCGGGCCCTGCTGGCTGAAGCCCTCGCCGACCTGGGCATGCCCCTGTTGGGATCGTTTCCCCAAGACCCTTGCCTGGATCTGCCCTCACGCCACTTGGGCCTGCTGCCCCCCCATGATCTGCCCGATTTCAACGGGCGACTGGCCCAGTGGGCAGCGCTGGCCGAACGGCACCTGGACATGGAACGGTTTTGGACCCTGATGGAGTCGCGCCAACCAGGCAACGAAGACCCCATCCTCCATAGTCTCGATCAAGTCGCCCCCCGCGAACTGCTTCGCTCTGTGCCCTTGGGCCCACGACCGAAGGTGGCCATCGCCGCCGATGCGGCGTTCCATTTCCGCTACCCCGAAACCGCCGAGTTCCTGAAGGCGGTTGGCCTTGATTCCATTCCCTGGAGCCCGCTTGCCGACGAACCCCTGCCCCAGGCCTGCGCAGCCGTCTTACTGCCCGGCGGTTATCCCGAACTCCATGGCGCCCAACTGGCTCAGGCGCGACGCAGCCTCTGCCAGTTAGCTGCCGCCGTTGACAGGGGTCTGCCCCTTGTGGCCGAATGCGGTGGCTTGATGCTGCTGGGCGAAGCCTTGCAGGATTCGGCCGGCACCTGGCAGCCGATGGCGAACATCCTGCCCTTCAGGGCCCAAAAGGGAGCTTTGAGTCTCGGCTATCGGCAGGCCACAGTCAGCGCCGACAGCCTGCTGCTTCGCCGTGGCGAAACCCTGACCTGCCACGAATTCCACCGCTGGCAACTGCTTCCCAAAGCTGGCGTTACGGTGTCAGAAGGCCCTGTGGCCGGAGAGCCAGAATTGTGGCAAGTTGAGGGTTGGGGATCACCGAGGAGACCCGAGGGTTGGACTACGCGCAACGTTCACGCAAGCTGGCTCCACATCCACTGGGGTGGATGCCCGGCGATTCCATGGCGCCTGGCGGCTTTAACCGGGCCCGCCGGGTCGACCACAACAGCCGCAGGTTTCTCGTCCCCCCTGAACCTCGCTCTCCCGCCGCCCGCGAACGCTGGCGCCTGACTGTGCGAGGCAAAGTGCAAGGAGTGGGCTATCGGGCCAGCTGCCTCCGACGCGCAACCGATCTTGGCCTTAGCGGCTGGGTGCGCAACATGGTCGACGGCACGGTGGAAGTGGAGGCTGAAGGGCCCATCCAGGCTCTCACCGAACTGCGCTTGTGGTGTGAGAAGGGGCCCCGCCATGCCCAAGTGAGCAACGTGGCCAATGCCCTGATCCCCGCCACCGGATCTGATTGGTTTGAGATCCGTCCCTGAACGGCCATCTGGGTCCATGGCATTGGCTGGAGTTGGTGGTCCTGGGTCTGACCATTGCCTTCAGCCCTCCCCACCTCGGACTCCTGTTTTGGCTGATGCTGGGTCCCCGTGGCGTGATGCGAGCGTCGCTGTTGGTGGCCAGTTGGCTGGCCATCGCCGCCTTGACGATCGGTCTAGTCGCCATGGTGGTTGAGGGCTCCCTAGGGCAGCTGTGGATTCTGCCTCCGGCAGCAACGGAGCTGATGTCCCCCCTCATCGATGCTCTCGCCGCCGGGGCTCTGGTGACCGTTGCGGGATGGGCCCTGATAACGGGCCATGGGGACCCTTCACGGCGTGAGGGTGGGTTTCAGCGCCTCCTTGAACTGCCATTGCCTGCGCTGCTGGCCTTGAGCTGCGGCTGGCAGCTCTTGAGTCCTGAAGATGGCTTGCTGTACGCCAAGGCCCTGAACCAGCTCAGGCAAGGCGAAATGGAGGGCACTGAACGGTTTGCTGCCATCGCTTTGCTCTGGCTGGTCAGCAGCAGCTTGATGGTCCTGCCCCTAGTCCTGCTAGTGACCCTGGGACCGATAAAAGTTGGTCGTTTGCTCGAACCCTTGAAGCGAGGACTTGAAAATCACGGTAAATCGATTGTGGCAATCCTTAGTTTGAGCTTGGCGGGCTATCTCGGCTGGCAGGGCTGGATCGGTTGGCAAGCGATTGGCTAAGGCGGCACACAACAAACCCAATATAAATTTCCCTACTTCAATTCTCTCCATTCAGCCACTGCAGCCACAGCGCCTCGCGACCCGGAGGTCCCGGCTGGGCCATCAGGGCCACTGCCTTGCTGGCACGGCTCACGGCCACGTAAACCAGACGGCGCCGCAGCGGTCGATCGGCGGGGGTGAAGACATCTCCATCCACAAAAACCTCCCCAAACGTGCTCCCCTGGCTGCGATGCACCGTCAGGACCGATGCCGGACCGAGAGGAGCGAAGGCATCGCGCACCTGATAGTAGTGGCGCCAGATCCAGCGAGCCTGCCTCTGATCAGCGGCCAGTGCCTGGGATCGCAGGCTCCTTAGGGCGGCCTCCAACTCCCCCCTCGCCCTGGATGCGATCGGAGGCATCAGCCTCAGACGCAATTCCCCCTCACCACCATGCACCCGCAGATTGAAGGTTTCGATCAAGACCGTCGGAGCAGCAGGGCCGAAGGCACTCAGATCACATAGTTCTGGCTCAACTTCAAGCACCTTCAATTCACGGTTCGATCCCAACACCAATTCGCTATCGCCAACCACCTCCGAGGGTTCACGACAGGCGGGACCCATGACCGCTCCTCTAGTGATCAACATCTCACCCGGCAGCACTGGTTTGCCGTCAGCCTCATCCCCATGCACCGCCCGCCGGGCGATCGGTACGAGGCGTTCGAGCGAACGATTTGTGTAGCAAAGAATCCTGGCCAGATTGGGATCCTGGGCCTCAGCACAGCGGCGCAGGGCCGCCTGGGCCGCTTCCAACCAAGCGTCCCTTTCCCAAAAAGCCACCCGGCTGCCCTGGGATTCGAGTGCCGGCAGGACGGGCGGGGCTTCGCAGGGGAGGGCACCCGTGCGCAGTCCGCTGGCTAGGCGCAGAACCGCTCCGCTATGGCGCACCACCTGGGTGAGGGCAACCGAGCGGGCCTTCAGGCCGCTGAACACAGGACTCACGGCCTCCGAGATCGGGGGAAGTTGGCCCGGATCACCGACAAAGATCAATCGAGTCGCGAAGGGATGGGCGCAGCGCAGGGTGATCTCCAGCAGGCTGCTGTCGAGCATCGAAGCCTCGTCGATCAACACCAGAGCCAGTGACTCCAAGGACCTGGCGGTCTGGGCCGTTTCCTGACAGAGCTCAAGGTCGTCTTGACGCCTCAGTTTGAGGCGCAACAGACGATGCAGGGTGGAGGGATGCCAGGTAGCCCGCAGTCCAGCGCGCTGCAGGTGCTGCCTGAGCACGTCAACCGCTTTATGGGTAGGGGCTGCGACCGTCCAGCACATACCCAGGGCTTCAGCCTCGGCCAAAAAGCGCATCGACAAAAAGGTCTTGCCCGTACCAGCGAAACCGCTCAGCACAAAGGGATATCTGGCAAAGTCGTCAGCAAGCCAGTCCTGGAAAGCCGCAAAGGCGAGAATTTGCTCCTGGCTGAGCGACGTAGCGATCAACCGAGAGATAGGGGAAGCGGGGCTGCGGTTTGGGTCAAAAGTTGGAATAGATGCAAGGGTGATCCAACCAGGGCCAGACCGGTAAGGGCAACGGCGGGGCCGATCAGACTGCCAATCAGAACCTCCCTGCGGGTATGGCCCAGATTTTCCTTGAGCGGCCAATGGGAACCGCCAACGGAGGCGGTCTCAGGATTGCTGCCTTCCTGGCTCCAAAGCGAAGCTGGCAATTGGTTAACCCGAGCGGCCGTTAGCCCAGCTGCGCGACGGACGCCACTGGCGTCATAGAGGACCACAAAGGACACCGCCGCCGCCAAGGCGAACAGGGGCGACTGAAAACCCTCATACCAACCAATGGCCGCCGCAGTACCTGTCATCAGGGCGGCGTGGCTTGAAGGCATGCCACCGGTTTCCAGCAGCACCGCAGGGCGCCAACGGCCATGGAGGGCGTACTCCACAAAAAGCTTGGAAAGCTGGGCCACACCACAGGCCGCCAACCCCCACCACAACACAGAGTTGTCGAAAAGGTCACGCAGCATCAGCAGCAAGTGACCGGAGTCAGGAGTCATGGAAACTGTCATCGATCGCGACTTGTGATGAAATCAGCCAAAGCCAGGAGGGGTTGGGCTTGGCCTTGCCAGGGTGCCAGAGAGGCCTTGGCCTCGGCGACCAACCGATGGGCCCGCTGCTCTGATTCTTGCAGCCCCAACAATTTTGGATAGGTCGTTTTGTCCACAGCCTCATCCTTGCCAGCCGTTTTACCCAACACCTCGCTGGAGGCTGTGACATCTAAAATGTCGTCAATGATCTGGAAAGCCAAACCAATGCCCCGGGCATAGGTCCTGAGGGCGGCGAGCAGTTCCTGGGATGCCCCCCCCAGCAAGGCGCCACAGATCACACAGGCCCGCAGCAGGGCACCGGTCTTATGCAGGTGAATGTATTCAAGGGTCTCCAGATCGACCCGTTTGCCTTCGCTTTGCAGATCGACCACCTGGCCACCCACCAGCCCTGGAGCCCCAGAAGCGAGGGCAAGCTCGCCGACAACGGCCAATAATCGTTCAGCGCTGACCCCCGGGCTGCGCAGGGAGACCATCTCAAAAGCGCGGGTTAAAAGGGCATCCCCAGCCAGAATCGCAGTGGCTTCCCCGTACACCTTGTGGTTGGTGGGTCGGCCGCGGCGCAGATCATCGTTGTCCATGGCGGGCAGATCGTCATGGATCAGCGACATGGTGTGAATCATTTCCAAGGCGACCGCCGTCGGCATGGCTACCGCAGGGTCGCCCCCCGCCAGCTCACAGGCAGCCAGGCACAAAATGGGGCGTAAACGCTTGCCTCCGGCCAACAGCGAATAGCGCATGGCCTCCCGCAGGGTTTCGGGGTGCTCCGGAGGCAAGGAGGCATCGAGAGCGGCCTCCACCTGGGGCCGGGTGGCCTCGAGATAGGCGCCGCAATCAAAAGCCGGGCTCACGGCCACGGACATGGGTGCGATGAAGGTAAGGCGGGATTCTCTCAGCCCAGAGTCCATACGGGAGCTGAATCGGCGCAATTGACATCGAGCCAAGGGTTGGGCCAGGAATCGATTCTTGACAGCCAGGTGGAGTTTGCAGGGCTGGTTCAACCAGCCCCAGGCTCATACCAGCAAGTCCTGGAGGGTTTCAAAGCCCAGATCGTGCTGATGGCACCAGGCGACAGTGGTGTTAACCAGCAGCATCGCCACGGTCATCGGACCCACACCACCTGGTACTGGGGTGATGGCCGCCGCCAACGGCTCAACCTCCTCATAACGCACATCGCCACAAAGCTTGCCTTTGTCCTGGGATCCCTTATGCGGATCAGGGGGCAGGCGATGAATCCCCACATCCACCACCACCACCCCGGCGCTGACATGTTCAGCACCGATGAGGCGAGGACAGCCCGCTGCCACCACCAGCACTTCGGCCTGACGGGTCAAGGTCGCCAGATCCCTTGTGCGGGAATGGGCCACGCTCACCGTCGCCTGGCCAGCCTGCAACATCAGGGCCATCGGCTTCCCCACCAAGATGCTGCGCCCCACGACAACGGCCCGCTTTCCCGCCAAATTCACATCGGCCTTGGCTAACAGCGCCATGACCCCGGCGGGCGTGCAACAGCGTGGTCCTCTCTCCCCTTTAAGCAAACGCCCCAGGTTGAGGGTGTGTAACCCGTCAGCGTCCTTGTTTGGATCGATCGCAGCCAGAAGGGGTCCTTCGTCGAGCCCCTTAGGCAGCGGCAACTGCAACAAAATGCCGTCAATCCGTTGATCAGCATTCAATTGCTTGATCGTGGCAAGTATCTGGTCGTTGGCTATGTCCGCCGGCAGATGGTGGACAAAACTGCTGATGCCGACCCGCTCACAAGCCTTTGCTTTGTTGGCGACATAGACGCCACTGGCCGGATCCTCCCCCACCCGCAGCACCGCCAATCCGGGTGGCCGGCCGGCCCGCCCCATACCGGCGCTGATCACGGCAGCCAGGCGCTGCTCAATTGAGGCGGCCAGGAGTTTCCCGTCGAGAACGGCAGCCATGGGTAAAATCAGTCTGGATCCAGCATGCAATGCCAAGGGCAAGCAGGCAGCTGGCTAGCCTTAATGAATGGCAAAGGGCCTGCAGCGTATCCGGCTCTACTGGCGGCAACTGCTCCGCCTGGAACGTCCCCGTCAGGCCTTGGTGCGTTGGCGGGCCGGCGGCTTAGCCGCCTTGCTGCTCGCCTGTCTGACAGTGGCCCTGATCAGCAGCTGGCCCTGGCTGGTGGAGCCCAGTCCCCGCATCGGCATGGCATCGCCATTTACGGTCCTGGCCCCCAAGGATGCCCGTGTTATGGACAACACGGCACTGGAAGAACGGCGCACCCGGATGCTGCCGCGCACGAGAGTGCAGGTTGTCGACCAAGGGCTGACCCTGGTCCTTGAGGGCCGACTCAATCGGCTGCTTGAGGACCTGCGCAATGAGATGCGAAATAGCCAACCCAAGCTCGATTCCCTCAATTTGCGCCGCGAAGAACGTCTATGGCTCGCAAGCCTCCGCCCTCCGGCCCTGATGGCCTGGGAGCAAGCAGTCCAACAGGCGCAGCGCCGCATGCTTAGTCAGGGGGTAGTGGCCAACCTGGCGGAGCACACTTTGTTAAAGGCAGCCAAATTGCAACTCGAAGACCAAGGCGCAGCAGCTCGTAGCCTTGGCAGCAGGCTGGTGGTAACCAGTTTGCGGGGCAGCACCAATCTGCGGGACGATCCTTTCTTGAGCCAGCGGCGCATTGCCGATCTTGTCAGCAGCCAGGGGCTACCCACCCTCAACATCCAGCGGGGAGATCTGATCACCCGCCAGGGGGAAACCATCACTCCCCAGGCTTTTGATGTCCTGGACTACTTCGGGCTGATCAATCGACGGCCGAGGCCCCTGGCCTGGTTCAACCGTTTTGCTGAAGCCCTGGCGGCCTGCATCACCATGTTGTTGGTTATGCGCCGCTGGCGAGCCAGCCTCGAACCGCGCCAGGGTCTCCTGGCCCTGTTCATGTTGTTGGTGGTTCAGGCCTTCAAACTCTGGCCCGGGCCGTTAGCAAGCCCCCTGGCCCTGCTGCTGCCACCAACCCTGTTGCTGGCCCAGGGGCTCGGCACCATGGCCGGACTCGCCTGGCTTGCGGTGGGCAGCATGCTCTGGCCCTACCCGTTAACCGCAAATCTTGAGGCTCGACTGTTCGTGGCGGCTCTATTTGCAGCCCTGGCAGCCATCCTGGCCGGACGCCAACGTAATCGTGCCCAGCTACTCCAACTGGCCGTACTGCTGCCTGCCGGGGCTTTGGTACTGCAGTGGCTTTGCGTACAATTGGCCAACTTCGCTGGGGTGGAGGAAGGTCGTTTTCCCCTCAACGGCGATTTGCTGAACGAATCATTGTTGGTCGGTGGTTTGTTGATGGCAGGCCTGCTACTGGCGCCATTGATGGAGAGTTTCTTCGGCCTGCTTACAAGGGCCCGGCTGATGGAACTGGCCGATCTGGAGAGGCCCCTGCTACGCCGGCTCTCTACCGAAGCTCCCGGCACCTTCGAGCACACCCTGATGATATGCGGCCTAGCCGAAGAGGGTGCAAGGGCGATCCAGGCCGATGTGGATCTGATTCGCACCGGCGCCCTTTATCACGATGTCGGCAAACTTCATGGTCCTCAATGGTTTATTGAGAACCAGGAGGATGGCCTCAACCCCCATGAAAGCCTCAATGATCCCCTCACAAGTGCCGCCATTCTCCAGGCCCATGTTGACGAGGGGTTACGACTGGCCCGGCGCTATCACCTGCCCCGTCCCCTTTCGGATTTCATCCCGGAACATCAGGGAACATTGAAAATGGGCTACTTCCTGCATCAAGCACGGGAACTTGACCCTACGGTGCCGGAATCCCGCTTTCGTTATGCCGGACCGATTCCCCGCAGCCGTGAAACGGCGATCTTGATGATGGCCGATGGCTGCGAGGCCGCCCTGCGCTCCCTGCCACAGGGAACCAATGAAGCGGAAGCCGCCGCCATGGTGCGTCGCATTGTCGAAGCCCGTCAAAATGACGGCCAACTTGCCCTTAGCGGCATTGGTCGGGCCGAACTTGAGTTGGTTATCCGTGCGTTCGTAAGGGTTTGGAAGCGGATGCGGCATCGGCGCATTGCCTATCCGATCCCGGCTCGCAAAGCTTTCAGTGCCTGAGGCGGTCGCCTCGCTGGGCTGGCCACCGCCTTTGCATCCACTGGCCCAGCCCCAGCCCCAAGGCCGCGAAAAGCAAGCCGAATAGCAGTTCCAACAACCAGCAGACCAGGGCTACCCACCAACCGCTCCCCTGGATGCGGTGATGCAGCGCCAAAATCCAGCCACTGAATGAGGTCAGAGAACCGCAAAACCCCACACCCCCGACCAACAACCAAGCCCGTGGACGGCCAGCGGCCGTGGCGCTCAGCCAACCAAACACAAACGCTCCCAGCAGATTGACCACGTTGAGATCGTCGACGAGCCAGCGCAGCAGACTGCCCGGTATGGCCCCAAGGGCCACAAGCAACAGATCGGCAAGCAACCGACCCAGAAAAGGACTTGCCAAGGAACCAGACCCAGCGGACTTCGGCAGCGGCAGACTCATCGGCCCACGGCCAAACCCGCCATCAACGCCAAAGAGCCGCCAAGCAGGGAACCAAGCGCCAACCTCACCAAGCTGGCGGGGGCCCTGACGGTCAACAACTCCACCATCAAGGTGGAGAAGGTGCTGAGACTGCCCAAGAAACCCGTGATTAGCAACAGGCTGGCCCCAGGGGGGGCGTCAGGACGCTCCAGAACCGGGAGCAGCCAACCGAGGCAAAAACAGGCCAGCACATTGACCGCCAAGGTACCCCAGGGCCTCGATGGCAAACGGTCCGCCAGATGATTGACCAACAGGAATCTCAGACAGGCTCCCGGCACGGCTCCGGCGGCAACAAGCAGGGCCTGACTCGGAATCATCCTTGCTGGGTACGCCTGTCGTGGCGATTGTGAAGCATCTGACTGAGCTTGCGCTGGAGCACCACGAGAGCCGGGACAAGGGTGATCGCATTGGCCACCATCACGGGACCATCATGGATGATGAAGCCATAAAGGCCCCAACAGGCGATGCCGACACTGAGCAATAGATACATCCTCAGCGAGATCGCTGTGGTGTCCCCTGTCCGTATGGTTTTGATCGCTTGGGGGAAAAAACTCAGGGTCGTTAATGTGGCGGCCAGGTAACCGAGCAGAGTGACAGCAGGGGGGTGGGTCATGGTAGGGGAAAGTCCGTGATCCCACATCCTGCAGGATTGAATGGACTCCCCCCCAGGTCCAGCAGGGAACAATGGGCATGAGACTCGCCTACAAAGTGCTGCAAGCCCAATTGCAACCCCAGTGGGGCCAAGAACAGATGTTCAACTGGAATGCTGCGGTCTTTGTATCGTTGCTTACCTAACTCTGGATAGTGCCCAAATGGAACTGGTCCCAGGTGCCATGAATACACCGGGTGCCGAACGACACATGAGCTTCTCTTGGTGGTTGCTTGATTGAAATTGTCTCTAGCTTGGCTTTGTCCGATCCCAAGGCATGTTCCAGCCCAACCCCAAGACCGACCCCTACGGTGAGCGAGTGATCCGGAGGCGGCTTGCGCCCAATAGCTGGTTGAAATTTCTGCAGCTCGGCATGACAGGGCTCCTGGCATTAATGGGCTACTGGCTCGCCATCAAAACCAGTGACATTGGCCATAGCATCAAACACCTCGATCAGCGAATCCGCGCCCTGGAAACCAGCCGAGGGCCTGACCAGTACCTCAAGCTGCAGGGACAACTGCGAGCGATGGCCGATCGACTCCAGACCCTGGAGGCAGAAAATGATCGACTCCAGTCCATAGAGCTGCGTCTAAGCCAAGAAAGGCAAATGCGCTTGCTGCAGCAAGCCACCCCGCAGTCCAGACCAAATCCAACGGCACCAAGCTCCCCAGGCATGCGGGTGCCCTACATGGTTCCCGTGCCCCAGATGCCGGCGAGACTTCCCTCTGCTACCACCCCTCGCAGCCTGCAGAAGCCGCCCGCGAACTTGGACAGCGGCCTAGCAACTCCATAAAAAATCTAGACATTATTCAACCCTTTATCGCATTGGCGGTAGCACTTGGAAGTATGTAGCGCTGCAATAAAATAAATACCAATAATACGGGCAGGATTGATATCATTGCACCTGCGGCAACCAGTCGCCAATCGAGAGAAAAACTACTGGAAAGCTGCTGCAACCCTAGTGGCAGAGTATAAAGGTTAGGATCGTCAATAATTATCAAAGGCCACAAAAAATCACCCCAAGTTCCGATAAAGACAAACATAGCCAGTGTAATTAGATCTGCTTTCGCAGCAGGTAACATTACATTCCACCATTCCCCCAAGGAACTGCAGCCATCGATACGCGCCGCCTCCTCAAGTTCTACCGGAACTGTCAAAAAACTCTGGCGCAGCAAAAAAATTCCAAAGGCGGTCGCCGCCTGGGGCAGAATCAAAGCCCATAAACTATTGCGCAAGCCAAGCTGAACCATCAGCAAATAAAGAGGAATCATCACCACCTGGAAGGGGATCAATATCGTGGCGACCACCAAGGCCAAAACCAAGCCACGACCCGCAAATGTCAACCGCGCCAGGGGATAGGCCGCCAATGAACAAAACAACAAATTCGCCAACACCGCCAGGCTACTGACAATGATGCTATTAATTAGGTAAGTCACCATTGGATTGGCGGCAAAGAGGCGTTGGTATGCCTGCA
The DNA here is from genome assembly GCA_044359075.1 of Cyanobium sp. Lineage (GTDB taxonomy): Bacteria > Cyanobacteriota > Cyanobacteriia > PCC-6307 > Cyanobiaceae > Cyanobium. Next base: position 139,787 of record JBIKMU010000001.1, read on the forward strand.
GACTGGGTTGGGATGGCACCAGGCTGGGCGGAGAAGCAAAAATATTTTCAGCAGGGCCTTTTAACGAGGTACTCAGTAACCAAATCAGGGGCAGAAGCATCATCAATGCTAGTAAAAGCAGACCGATGAGCTGGAGTGCCGCCACAGCACCTGAAGGACGGACGCCGCCGTTAAAGGCCATGACGCTTGCCTAATTCAGAAACCCCATCATGGGACCCAGCCAACAATGCTCGCAAGCGTCTGGCCAGGGCCTCAAGCGGTGCCCCATGGTCAGGGCGCTCACAACGCAGTCCAGTCTGGCCATCCATCCAAACCGGATGACTGCCTTGCCACAGAATCGGGCGCCCGTCATCGGCCATCCAGGCCAGGGTGAGATGCAGATCATTGCCGCTTTGGTAAATCTCCAGCTCCAAATCCGCCTCGGGGCACCGCTCGCCGCTGGCATCGCGCACCTGAAGGGTAAGGCAACAGTCAAGACTGTCCTGACCCAGTAAAGGCACTGGCGAATCGTCTGGAACTAAAACAGCATGGCGAAAAGGTTTACCGCATAGATCAGCAGCCGCAGCAACCAACTGAATCAGATCTGCATTCATCAAGATTCAGCTAGGAAATGGCATGGATCGCCCGAAGTTGGATCTGCAGGAGGCCAGGTCGAAAACCTGGATTAAGGCCACCATCATCGCCAAATTTTGAATGCAAAATCTGCAGGCGATTGATGCGCGAGGCATCAAAATGCAGCGGCAAGCCCATGGGCAGGGCATTGACAGGTTTAGCCCTAATCGAAGCAGTCAGGTCGCTGAATCGCACCCCAACCCGGGTCAGGCCATCTGACTCCGTCCCAAATTCAGCCACCCAACGCAATCCACCGGGGATCAGCTCGGTCAGACCGGCAACGCCATCCGCGCAGGCCACGGCGAGCTTGTAACGACGGCCATCCCCCACCAAGTCAAGTTGGAGACCGCCGTAGGCCGAGAGGTCTAGCGGAGGCGAAAAGAGGGGCGATCGCACGCTGACGAACCCTCCACCAGTTTCAACGACCTCAGCATCCAGAGTCAGGCCTTTGCTATCGACCCTGGTTGAACCCTGACTGCGCCCTCCCATGATTGTGTCATTGAGGGCATGCCAGCCACTGAATCCATTGCCTTCAACGATCACCATGGTCCGAATTCTCCGGCTGCAGCCTGATCGGCCAGAACAATTACATCCGTATCCGGCTGGACAAGCCGCGCAGGGGTGCGTTGGGGAGATTCTTCGGGATCCAACAAACGCCGCAATGCCTCCCGTTTAGTGGAACCACTGACAAGAAAAATCACCTTTCGGGCGGCGGAAAGCAAAGGGGCCGTCATCGTGATGCGGGCCATGCCCTTGCCCTCACTCACCGTCACCCACTCATGGGTCACCGTGGTGGCAGTTGTGCCAGGAAACAAGGAGGCAGTATGGCCATCATCGCCTAAACCCAGGAGGACCAAATCCAGACGGGGCGGTGATCCGGCGCAAAGGTGCATGATCTCCTTGCCGTAGGCCGCGGCACCCAGCTCAGGCGAGGCAAGGTTCGTTGGAACTGGATGAAGATTGACCCCAGCCGCAAGCGGACTGGCCAGCAAACTGGTCTTGAGCAGGCCCAGATTGCTGGCCGGATCGTCCGCAGCGACCCAACGCTCATCACCCAACCACACATCGACTCGCTCCCAAGGGAGATGTTCCTCACCCAATAACCGGTAGGTGGCCGCGGGAGTGGTGCCGCCGGCCAGGGCGATCTGGACGCGATCGTTGCTGGCCAGCACCAGATCGATCTGGGCGGCAAGAACTTGGGCTGCCTGCTGGGCCAGTTTCTCTGGGGAATCGATGATAGTTAATTTGTAGCGCGTCATTCAGCCTCCAGGATGGGAGTAGAGATCAATCCAACCATTCGGTGTGGAAACTACCGGGCTTATCCGTGCGTTCATAAGTGTGGGAGCCGAAACAGTCACGCATCGCCTGGATCAGATTCTGGGGTAGGCGTCCGCTGCGATAGCTGTCGATGTAATCGAGGCTGCTACTCAAACAAGGAACCGGAATTCCCGCCAAAGCCGCCTCCGCAACCACTTGGCGCAGACCTGGCAGGCGTCTGTTGATCTGCTCGGCAAACCAGGGGTCAACCATCAGATTGGGCAGGGTAGGTTGGGTTACATAGGCGTTCTGGATGCGCTGCAACAAGCGAGCCCGAATAATGCAGCCGCCCTTCCAGATCTGGGCGATCGCGGCGAAATCAAGCTTGTAGTCATGCAGGCGGGAGGCAGCTTGTAAAAGAGCCATGCCCTGGGCATAGCTGGCGATGGCAGCCAAGATAGTGGCATCCCTTAACGGTGGCATCCCCTCAGACGGATCACCCAGATGGAAAGGGCTGGAAGGAGGAGCTGTCAAGATCGATTCGGCAGCGATCCGCTCGCTTTTGAGCGAGCTCAGAACCCTGCCATTCAAGGCAGCATAGATGGTTGGAACAGGAACACCCATCTCAAGGGCACTCTGAACAGTCCAAAGCCCAGTACCTTTTTGACCTGCCGCATCAACTATCAGTTCAACGAGATCAGCTCCTGTTGCGGGATCTTTAGTGCGTAAACATACCTCGGTGATCTCAACAAGAAAGGAGGCCAATTCTTCAGTTTGATTCCAAATTCCCAGCACATCGGCCATGGCATCGCCGTTGAGGCCAGCCCCCCGTTTCATCAGATCGTAGGCCTCTGCCAAAATCTGCTCAATGCCGTATTCAATGCCGTTGTGCACGGTTTTGACAAAATGGCCGGCACCGCCAGGGCCGATATAGGTGACACAAGGACCATCTTCGACTTGGGCCGCCATGAGGCTGACCATGCTTTCAATGGCGTCGTAGGCGGAGCGGGTACCGCCCGGCATCATGCTGGGCCCTTCCAGGGCACCCTTGGCCCCGCCTGACACGCCCATGCCAATGAAACCAAAACTGCGGCTTTCCAGTTCTGCAACGCGACGTTCGGTGTCGGTATAAAGAGAATTGCCACCATCAATAAGCAGATCCCCTTCTTCCAGCATGGGGGCCAAGGTGGCGATCAGGTCGTCGACAGGCTGGCCCGCTTTGACCATCATCAAAATTCGCCGGGGTCTCTCAAGGGCCGCAACAAACTCTGGAAGGGTGGCAGCACCCACGATGGCCTTTCCAGCGCCTCGCCCCAGTAAAAATTCCTCTGTCTTGGCATAGGTACGGTTGTAAACGACGCTGGAGAAGCCATTGCGCTCTGCGTTCAAAACAAGGTTTTCACCCATCACACCAAGACCGATCAGTCCGAAATGTGCCTTGCCCATGGAATTGGTTTGGATAGGGAGTGGTTATGACCCATTGTGGCGAACTTCTGTGATCAGAAAGCCTCATCCAGAGCTGTTGTCAGGAAGCGCTGTCTTAGGGAGTTGGATTCAGATGACAGTGCCATCGGCAATACTGCCATTCTTAACAACAACGACGATGCCATTTCTAATATAAAAGTTAAGTTCCGGCCTATCCGCTTCCTCGATACGATCCTTATTGACAATTGTCACATCGCTGCCAATGCGAACATTTTTGTCGAGAATTGCCCCTTTTACGGTGGTTCCCCGGCCCACGCCGATGGGAATCCCCCCCCGCTCCCGCAGAATCAACCTCTCTTCCATGGACTCAAAATAGTCCGCCCCCATCACCAAGGTGTCCTGCAGAACTACCTGATCTTCAACCCGACTGCGCACCCCGAGCACACAGTGGTGAATGGTACAGGCTTTAAGCAAAGTACCCTCGCAAATGATCGATTCAGTGACCTGAGCATCTTGTAATTTACTCGGAGGGAGGTAGCGCGGTCGTGTATATATAGGGAATTGTTCGTCATAAAAAGAAAAAGCTGGATTTGGTTGGGCCGTCAGAGCAAGATTGGCTTCATAAAATGCTCCAATTGTACCAATATCCTCCCAATAATCATCAAAAAGATAGCTTTGCAGGCAATCACCGCGGGCCAGCGAAGCAGGAATGATCTCCTTGCCAAAATCAGTGGCTTGAGGGTTAGCATTAAGTAGATCAAAAAGCGTATCGCGACTGAAAACATATATGCCCATAGAAGCCAGAAAGGGGCGCTTACTGGCTTGCTCCGCCGAGAGACCCAAAGCCGAAGTGTCAACCCGCATGGCTTCCAAGGCCTCTCCCTTGGGCTTTTCACGGAACTCCTCAATGCGACCGGAGGAATTAGTGCGCATCAATCCGAACCCTTCGGCCTGGGCGCCGTCGACGGGCAGGGCACCCACACTTAAATGAGCACCGGTTTCAATATGATGAAGAACAAATTTCGAATAATCCATGCGATAAAGCTGATCGCCGGAAAGAATCAAATAATGATCGACATCCCACTCTTGGAACAACCACTGGTACTTGCGTACAGCATCGGCAGTACCCTCAAACCAACTTGGACTATCGGGGGTTTGCTGAGCAGCTAAGACCTCAACAAAACCCTGACCAAAACCAGCGGAAAGATTATAGCTCATCGTCAGATGACGATTGAGCGAAGCACTATTAAATTGAGTCAATACATAGATTTTGTTGATCTCAGAATTGATGCAATTGCTGATGGGAATATCAATGAGTCGAAACTTGCCTGCCAGGGGAACCGCTGGCTTGGCACGCATCTTGGTGAGGGGATAGAGGCGGGTTCCTGCTCCGCCTCCAAGGATAATCGCCAGAACCCGTTTCATGCTGGTCAAATACCCACTCTTGCAGAGAAAAACGTAGAGGAACGGAGGCCGTTCTGGCTAGCCACTGGGGCACTTCGATGCAAGCAGCTAACAATAGACATGCCCATGATGCAAAAGTTCATTGATCTTGGGGATCTTCCGAGAGTTCAAAGAGATCCTCCAGTACCTTCATGGCATGGTGGCGCTGCGATCTAGCTTGGGGGGAACGCAAACGGGTCACAGGGGTGTGAAGAATCTTATTGATAATGCCCTTGCTGAGGGCTTCCACCACCTTGCGTTCCCTAACGGAAAGGTCGGGACCCATACGACTAAGCGCTTTTTGCAATTCCTGCTCACGGATTTCCTCCATTTTCAACCGCAGACAATTCACGAGCGGCACTGCCTCAAGGCCGTCCCACCATTCCAGGAACAGGCGGGACTCTTCTTGCAGCAAACCCTCTGCCTCGGCGGCAATTTCCCGTCGCGCTTCCTGATTACGGGCCACGACCTCCTGGAGGTCATCTACGTCAAAGGCTTCAACGCCTGGCAACTCGCCGGCATCTGCTGAAATATTACGGGGAACACCAATGTCGATCAACATCAGGCTGGAACGTCGATTCAAACCAGCCAAACGGGATGCGGTGATAACAGGTTCTTCAGCCGCAGTACTTGTGAAGACGAGCGAGCAGGTGCTCAGACAGTGATCCAGATCGCTCAGGGGACGACACTGGACCGGAAGAGCTGGGAAATCGGTAGCGAGGGCCTCCGCACGGGCCACGGTCCGATTGAGAATCACAGCGCCGCGGCAGCCCTTGGCATTCAGATGCTGCAGGAGTAACCGTGCCATGCGACCCGCTCCCACCACGGCCACCTGTTCCTGGTCAAGGGGCACCAATTCATCGAGACCTCTGGCCTGGCCCAACTTCAACTGGGCTAGTTCAACAGCCGCAGAACTGATCGAAACGGCGCCCGTACCTAGATTCGTCTCCGTACGAACCCTCTTGCCCGTGCTCACCGCCTGATTGAGCAGCCGGCTCAAAATTGGTCCGAGAGAACGATGCTCCTGGCCAAGTCGCACCATCTTTTTAACCTGAGAGAGAATCTGTCCCTCCCCAAGAACCAGACTATCTAAACCCGCCGCCACCCTTAACAGATGGGAAATTGCATCTTCGTGGTGGTATGTAAATAGATGGGGGGCTAGATCATCAATGGGTAGGCCTGATACCTGACTCAGGAAAGATCCGACGGCATGGGTGCCCTGGTCGGGATGGCGAAGCAGGGCATAAATCTCGAGCCGGTTGCAAGTGCTGAGGATGGAAGCCTCAAGCACCTGCTCGTCGGCCCGTAATGCCTGGAGCGAGTCCTCCATGGTCTGCTCGGGGATGCTCAGCCGTTCCCGAATTTCAACGGGAGCGGTGCGATGGCTGAGGCCGACAACGGCGATGTGCATGGAGTAGCGGTGTCCGCTCAGCGCAGGGCGATGCTCTGGGCCCCAGGCTTGATGTGCACCGTATTGGTGAACCGGGCCGTCCCATCCAGCGTACTGATCACCAGGCTGCTAGTGCGGACACAATCCTTCTCGAACTTGACACCATGGAAAAGCAGGCCATCGGTGATGCCACTGCCTGCAAAAACGACATTCTCGCCTGATGCTAGTTCGTCAGCTTCGTAGATCTTGTCTGGATCAGTGATGCCCATTTCGGCGAGCCGGGCCAGATTGCCTTCCCGGGTGAGTCCTTCCCATTCTTTTGTCTGGGCAACAGCAGGGTCATAGACCAACTGTCCCTGAAAATGGCCGCCAAGGGCCCGAAGTGCCGCCGCGGAGATGACCCCCTCCGGAGCGGCGCCGATGCCCATCAGGCAATGGGTGCCTGTGCCAGCAAAGCCACAGGCAATGGCGGCCTGGACGTCGCCGTCACTAATGGGTTTGACCCGGGCGCCTGTGGCACGGATCTCAGCGATCAAATCCTTATGCCGGGCCCGATCCATGACAACAATGACCAGCTCGCTTGGGGCCAAACCAAGAGCCTGACTAAGAATGGCGATGTTTTCAGTTGCCGACTTGCGAATATCCACCTTGCCCTTGGCAGCCGGAGGCGCTGCCAGTTTTTTCATGTAGAAGTCTGGAGCGTTGAAGAGTCCACCGCGGTCAGATGCGGCCAGCACCGCCATCGAACCATCTTGGTTGTTGGCACAGAGGTTGGTGCCCTCGCAGGGGTCTACGGCGAAATCAACGCCAGGACCGGTACCGCTGCCCACTTCCTCACCGATATAAAGCATGGGGGCTTCGTCCCGCTCCCCTTCACCAATAACGATGCGGCCCTGCATCTGGATCTGCCCCATCCGCTCGCGCATCGCTTCAACAGCAGCAGCATCGGCCTCGTCTTTCTTGCCCAGGCCGGTCAGATGGGCCGAGGCAATGGCGGCCTGTTCAACGACCTCAAGAATTTCCTGGATGAGGGTGCGATCCACAACGGTCGGGCGGGGGATAGGGGGCTGGCAGAAAAGAAAGGATCAAGATGGAAGGGACGATGGGAACCCATCGCCGCAGCTAAACAGATTGGCTTCAGCGCTTACCACCCACTTCCTTTTCCTGAAAGCGGGACGATCGTATCAGCGGAGACGGCGGCCAAGGGGGACCGGGGCCAAAAACAGGGCCAGCCTTGGGCCCAGGGTCGATTCCGTAGAATCCTGTCCCCTTGCCCCGGTGGCCTCCATGAGTACCAAGCCCCTGGTGATTTCACCTTCGATTCTCTCAGCCGATTTTTCTCGCCTCGGCGAGGACGTGCGGGCTGTGGATGCCGCAGGCGCAGACTGGATCCATGTGGATGTGATGGATGGGCGCTTCGTACCCAATATCACCATCGGACCATTGATCGTGGAGGCCCTGCGTCCCGTCACCACCAAGCCACTGGATGTGCACCTGATGATCGTTGAACCTGAGAAATATGTCGCCGATTTTGCCAAAGCCGGCGCCGACATCATCAGTGTGCAAGTGGAAGCTTGCCCCCACTTGCACCGCAATCTTGCCCAGATCAAAGACTTGGGCAAATTAGCTGGGGCAGTGCTGAACCCAAGTACGCCATTAGACACTTTGGAATATTGCCTTGAACTCTGTGATCTGGTGCTGATCATGAGTGTTAATCCTGGGTTCGGTGGCCAAAGCTTTATTGAAAATCAAGTACAAAAAATCCGCGAACTACGACGGATTTGTGATGAACGGGGTCTGGATCCCTGGATCGAGGTCGACGGTGGAATCAAGGCGAGCAATGCTTGGCAAGTCATTGAGGCTGGAGCCAACGCCATTGTGAGTGGCTCCGGAGTCTTCAACCAACCCAGCTATGCCGAAGCAATCACCGGTATCCGTAACAGCCGACGGCCGCAACCTGCCCTGGTCTGAAAGTCAGGGCTCATGTAACAAATAATCATGTCAATCTAAAGAAATTTAGATTGGTTTCATATCACAGGGATGGGCATCATTTGAATAGCAATGATTGCCCTTCCTTTGTGAAAATCTCAGCCCCGCGCCCCTCCCGCCTGGCCATCAGCCTCAGCTTGGCAACTTTCTTTGCCACAACCCTCTTGGGCACGATGCCGGCCAAAGCCAGGATCAGCAGCCTAAGCAATCTCTTTTCCTTTGGTGATAGTCTTTCAGACAGTGGCAATAGCAAATCCGTTAGCCAAAGTGCCAAAGGATTTACTTTCCCACCAGCCCCTTATTACGATGGACGCTTTAGCAACGGACCCGTCGCCGTTGAATATCTCTGGCAAAAATTCAATCCAGGTAGTACCGCTTTCAAGAACTCCCTCAGTCCCGGCAACCAAGGCACTAATTATGCAATTAGCGGCAGCAGTTCAGGGCTGCAAAACTATCTCGAACTCCATCCGCCTGTCATTTCAGCAGGTTTGAGTACTGCCTACAACAAAAAAGGCAACGCTTGGCAACTCAATGGCTTCGCCAGCCAGAGTCAGACTTTTGATCCAGAGACTTCTCTTTTCTCTGTCTGGTATTTTCCTAACGACGTATTTTGGTCTAATAATTCAGTGCCAAATAGTCTGTCAGGCACCTACACCGGCGATCCGGGCGCCGTCATTGGACCACCAGCTGGCTTTTCAGCTGTGGTCGTCAATGCTATTCAAAATATTGTCGGGACAATCACCGAATTGGCCGACGGCTACGGGGCACGCCACTTCCTGGTACCTAACAGTGCCTTGATCGGTAACACGCCCGAATTCGCTGGTACACCCCAGCAAGATGTGTTGAATCAGCTTTCCACCGGCTTCAACAGCTTGCTGCAGACCAACCTTGATAATTTGAGCTCCCAACGACCTGAACTGGACATAATCCAGTTTCAAACGGACGACTTACAACAGGAAATTCTGAGCAATCCATCACTATTCGGTTTAACAAATGTAACAACTAGGTGCATCACCAACACGAGTTGCGTTACCAATACAGGTGGTGCGGCCGCGGAATGGTTCTACTGGGATGGCACCCATCCCACTACAACCGGGCATGAAATCTTTGCCCAAAGAATGTACCAACAGGTTTATCAACCAGTGCCAGGGCCTCTGCCCTTCATGGGGATCGCTGCCGGCTTCGCTTGGAGCCGGCAACTGCGCCGCAAGATCAAATCTAATCTTAAAAAGGTATAAATTCCTTAAGGCAGCTGATTAACATCAGCTGCCAAAAAACCAGCCATAGCTGTGCAAGCCAATGCCAAGCAGGTTGACCCCGATATAGCAAACGGCGATCACCACAAGGCCGGCGGTCGCCAGCAAAGCTGGCCGACGGCCTTGCCAGCCGCGGATCAGTCGGGTGTGGAGATAGGCCGCATAAACCAGCCAGCAAATCAAAGCCCAGGTTTCCTTGGGATCCCAGCTCCACCAACTGCCCCAAGCTTCATTGGCCCAGACGGCACCGCTGACCAGCCCCACCGATAGGAGTAGGAAACCGACCGTGATGGTGCGATAACTGAGGCTATCGAGCTGTTCACTGATACGAAAATCACTGCTGCTCAAGCTCACTGCCCCTGGTCCATCGCTGCTCAGCTGGGCTTGGCGAAATCCACCGCTGCCAATCGAACTGCTGCGCAGTTCCAGGGCCTCATCGCGGTCTGTGAACAAAACCGCCACGCTCAGCAGGGAGCCGACCAAAAGTGCGGCATAACTCAGCATGATCACACTGACATGCATCACTAACCAGCTGGACCGTAGAGCTGGCACCAACGGGGAAGCCTCTTGGAGCCGATCCGGCAGGGCAAAGCTGGCAAAGGCTACACAGCCCAGCGCCATGGGGGTGGCGGCGGCCGGTACCAGGGGACTCGGCCAGGCCCGCTCCACCAGGAGCTGGGTGAGGGTGCAGCCCCAGGCCAAAAAGCAAAGCGATTCGTAGAGATTGCTGATCGGGAAATGGCCGGAATCCCACCAGCGCAGCACCAGCTGGGCTGTGAGGCAAAGATTGGCGGCCGCCACCAACAAGGTCACCCAACGGTTTGAGCCACCGCCACTGAGGGACCAGAAGGAGAGGGGAAGCACAAGCAAAAGCAGGGCGAAGGCGGCCAAGGCGAGGCCGACTACGGGATCGTTCACCGGGACAGGAAGAAGTGGAATCCAGTCTGCCGTTCCATCGGGCTCAGCGACTGGCCTGGCGCAGGAGGAGACCCCCACTGGCCAACCCAACCAGAACGGGGAGCCAGGCTGCCAGAAAGGGAGTCAGGGTCCCGGTGATGCCCAGGGAGCTGACGATGAAAGACATCAAGTAGTACCCAAAAATCAAGAGCACACTGATCCCAAAGCCCTGACTTCGACTCGTGCGGGCGTGGGGGCGAACACCCAGGCTGCTGCCAATCAGACCAAAGACGAGACAAATGGCGGGGAAGGCAAATTTCTCTTGAATCCGGACCCGCAGGCGACGGGCCTCCTTGAGATTGTTAGCCTCTGTCTGCAAACGTTCAGCCCGTAGGGCTTGACCCACCGTCATGGTGCTGATGTCGGTGGGTAATTTAGCCACCTCAACCGGGTCCTGGGTGAGGGGATAGAGATAGCGATCAAAGCGGGCCGAGGTTGTTGAGCCTGTCTTCTCATCGACATTGACGATGCGACCGTTGCTGAATTCCCACATGGCCTGAGCCTCATTCCAATGCCCCTTCTCGGCCATCAACATCTGCCGTTGTCCCATCCTTGAGAAGTCAAGCAGGGTGACATCCTGCATCGATCCGCTACGAAACTTACGGGCATAGAAAAGTTGCGTGAGCTGCCGGATCGAATCTCCATTTTCTTCTTGTTTTACTCGACCGAAGCGTGAATAAAGAATATTATCGCCGCTTTGATTCGTAACGGCCTTACCCAGAGCTCGCTCCAGGGTTTGGCTAGCGACGAGATTGGACCGGGGCACGATCAGATCATTGAAAAGAAACGTGAGCAGGCTCATCGCCAGGGCCAAGGCCAGGGCAGGCACCACCATGCGGGTGGTACCCACACCCACACTGCGCAGGGCGGTGAGCTCACTGCTGCCCGAAAGTCGGCTGTAGGCCAGCAGGGTGGCCATCAGGGTGGCCATGGGAAAAGCCAGCACCAGAAATCCAGGCAAACGCAACATCAACACCTGGACCGCCACCTGCGGAGGCAGACCGGATTCGGCAACCCGTCGCACCAGCTCAAAAACCACACCCACCGAGAGTGAAACAGCTGTGAAAGCAGCGATGCCAAAAAGCAGGGGACCCACCAGCTCTTGCAACAACCAGCGGTCCATCAAAGGCAAATGCCGCCAGCCACTAAGGCTTCGCCAGCTCCCCAGCAGGGATCGAAGCTTGGCTGACAAATTCAAGGGGCCCGCAGTGGCCGACTTGGGTGTGATCAAAGCTGGAAGCCCTCACCGAGATAGTGCCGACGCACCAAGGGGTCATGGGCCATGGCCAGGGAACTGCCAGACGCCAGCAGCTGGCCATCGGTAAGGATGTAAGCCCGATCCGTGATCGCCAACGTTTCACGAACGTTGTGATCCGTAATCAGCACCCCCATACCCCGCCGGCGCAGGCCGGCGATTAACTCCTGGAGATCGGCGACTGCAAGCGGATCAACGCCCGCAAAAGGCTCATCGAGCAACAAGTAACGGGGACCCTGCCTGCCTACGGCAAGCGCACGGGCCACCTCACAACGGCGCCGCTCGCCCCCTGAGAGTTGAAATCCTTTGCGGCGTTGAAATGGGACCAAATGGAAGTCTTGAATCAAACTTTCCAATCGCTCCTGGCGCAGCGATCTAGGGGTCTGACTTTGTTGGAGCGCCAGCTCGAGATTTTCCCGCACGCTGAGATTGCGGAAAACACTGGCTTCCTGGGGTAGGTACCCAAGGCCAAGCCGGGCTCTTTGGGGCATCGCCAGGCGGGTCACCGATAGGCCATCAAAATGAACATTGCCCTGATCAGGCCGCAGCAAGCCCGTAATCAGGTTGAAAGTGGTGGTTTTCCCGGCCCCGTTGGGTCCCAGCAGTCCCACAACTTCGCCTGGATTGAGTTCGAGACTGACGCCACGCACCAAGGGCCTTCCTCCCAAGGTGATCGTGACCCGATCCAAGGCCAGACTCATGGAACCAAGGGGGAGGGCGTAGCCCCCTCGCGCGTTTGCAAACGCAGCTTGCTGAACACCTGGCGACCGGCAGATGGCTCAGCCACAACGCGCTCGCTATCAAGGAGATATACAAGCCGTTCGGCGCGGATGCGTTGGCCATCGCGATCGACTACATCGACATCGCCACTGAGGACGAGACGACCTTCCTTGCTGAAATATTGGGCTTGGCGGGAGGTAGCCACCATGCCCTTTTGGGGATAGGTGATTCGAACATTGCCGATGGCGGTGACGATCCCAGTGCGGTTGTCGGCCTGTTGGCGATCGGACTCAATGCTCACCATGCCATCGTCGCGAACAACGGCTGGGATAGGGGGGGCGGGCGAGGTAGCTGGGGCCGGGGAGAGATGGGCCGGGGCGCCAAGCGGCGGCGATGGCAGTTTGGGGTGAGTTGGTAAAGGAGCTGGAGGGGTAGCTCCGCGGGCCATCAAAACCGACGGGTTCCGAGGGGCGAGCGGAAGCAGCGCTGCCGCAACGATGCCCGAGCAGGCGAAGTGGAGCGAACGAAGCAAGAACCGGGCCATGACAAAGGATGAGGGCTGAATCTACCGGGGCCCTTCCTGGCAGGGCTCAAGCCGAGGCAGGCATAAAGAATCCAGGGAAGATTGATGCTGCAGAGCTCCTAGGCGCCGCTGGGATGATTGCTGGAGTTTCTGGATGTCAAGGCCGAGCTCACAGGGCTCGGCGGCGGCCAAGCGGCCAAGACCTTCACCAAGCAGCATTGTGGCGCCCCTTTGATTGCCCCTCTCAAGATGGTGATGGGCCACGGCAATCTGGAGGATGGCTTGGAGTATCGGCCTGAGGCGGCCCTGGGTTTCATGCCAGACCGCCTCAAAATCATCGTGACAGCCATACCATTCGCCCCGATTGAACGCGGCCACGCCTGAATGGAAGCGCGGATCCTGGAGGATCAATGCCTCTTCGGCTGTAAAGGAACTGGAGCCGCTCAACGAATCAGCGTTTAGCAGGTTTGCGAGCTGGCAACTTGCGTAGACGAATTGATTCGGGGGTGACTTCCAGCATCTCATCGGAACCGATGTACTCAAGGGCTCTTTCTAGCGTCATCTGTACTGGAGTCTGCAGGGTATCCAATTCCTCCGCACCAGCGGAGCGAATATTGGTGAGTTGTTTGGCCTTGCAGACATTCAACTCAAGATCCTGGGGTCGGTTATTTTCACCGATTATCATGCCCTTGTAAACTTTAGTACCAGGTGTAATAAAGAATTGCCCCCGATCTTCTGCATTTTTCAGCGCATAGAAGGTGGCCGTTCCTTCCTCAAAGGCAATCAGAACACCATTGCGGCGGGCATCAAATTCACCCTGCATTGGGCGGTAGTCAAAGAAGGAATGGCTCATGATCCCTTCGCCACGGGTGGCACGAACAAAATCACCACGGAAACCGATCAATCCCCGGGCAGGCACAATGAATTCCAATTGGGTCCTGCCATCACTACTGGTTTCCATGTTCTGCATTTCGCCCTTGCGAATGCCCAGCTTTTCAATGCAGGCACCAACTGCCTCCTCGGGCACGTCCATCACCAAAGTCTCGAATGGTTCATGGGGGGTGCCATCAATGGTGCGGAAGATGACTTGGGGCTGACTGACTTGGAACTCGTAACCCTCGCGCCGCATGGTTTCAATCAAGATGCCGAGGTGCAGTTCACCGCGACCACTCACCGAAAAGCGATCGGGTGAATCGGTGTCCTCAACCCGTAAAGCCACATTGGTAAGGAGTTCTTTCTGCAGCCGATCGCGCAATTGGCGACTCGTCACGAACTTGCCTTCCTTACCTGCGAAGGGAGAGTCATTGACCACAAAGGTCATTTGCAGTGTCGGCTCATCAACCCGAATCAGAGGCAGGGCCTCAGGGTGATCGGGACAGGCAATCGTTTCACCAATGTTGACCTCGTCGAACCCTGAGACGGCAACAAGATCACCGGCACGGGCCTCGGCGATCTCAACCCGTTGCAAACCTTCGAAGCCAAGAAGCTTGCTGATGCGTCCACGCTTAATGCTGCCATCATCGCGAATCAAGGCCACGGTTTGACCATTGCTAATGGTGCCGTTGTGTACGCGACCAATCATTATGCGACCCAGAAAATCGGAATAATCAAGGGTCGTAACCTGCATCTGCAGGGGTTTGGCGGGGTCTCCTACCGGCGGTGGAACATGGCGCAAGATGGCATCAAAGAGCGGCTTCATGGTGTCGCTTTCCGTGGCCATATCCGGCTTGGCATAGCCGGCCATGCCACTACCAAAAAGATAGGGAAAATCACATTGATCATCGTCCGCACCCAATTCCAAGAAAAGGTCAAGAACCTTATCAACAGCCAGTTCTGGATCGACACGGGCTCGGTCAATTTTATTGACAAATACAATCGGCCTTAGACCTTGCTCTAAGGCTTTACGCAGCACGAAACGCGTCTGGGGCATCGGTCCCTCATTGGCGTCAACAATCAACAGACAACCATCGACCATGCCAAGAACCCGCTCAACTTCTCCACCAAAGTCGGCGTGGCCAGGGGTATCAACAATATTTATGCGGATGCCATTATAGTGAACAGAAGTATTCTTTGAAAGAATTGTAATACCTCGCTCCCGTTCCAGATCGTTGGAATCAAGCACACAGGTAGGCACCGCTTCTCCAGCACGAAAGATGCCGGATTGGCCCAGCAAGGCGTCGACCAAAGTGGTTTTGCCGTGGTCAACGTGGGCAATGATCGCAATATTGCGAATTGGGGCGCCTTTGCTGTCGCCGCTCATGATGTTCTCGGTTGGGAGGGTGGAAAATTCGAAACCAGGGCTGGTGCGGAAGACCGGCGTGCTTATCCGGCGTGCTTATCCGGGGTGCTTATGTGGTTTTCGTCGCGCCAGGGTACTGAAGCGAATAATGATTCTAGCTTGCGCCCTGCCTGAGTCAGGGGACCAGTCGCTGGGCTGGCTCAAACAGCTGCAAGGCCTCTGAGGACCCTTCAAAACGCCAGTGCCAGGGTTCGTAACTCACGCCCTGATGATTGCCCTTGGGAAAGGAAAGAGTGAAGTGGTAGCGGGCTGCATGCTGGGACAACCACTGATAGGCCCGCGTATTTTCAAAGTTCTGACTGAGATTGGTCCCCGGTTGACTTCCGTCACCCAGGTCCACCGCATAGCCGGTGCTGTGCTCGGAATAGCCAGGGGGGGCGCTGACCTTGGCCCGGGTATGGGCATTTTGATTGCGTTCAGCCTTGACGTCGAAAAACAGGCTGCGTTGCAGATCAATCGAGCGAAAAGCACTCAGCACCTGCAGGTCCACGCCGTCGCTAGCGGCGGCCTGTTGCATGGCAATTAGGGCAGCGGCAGCCTCCGGCCTGAGCTGCAGGCCAGACCCCAGGGCAACGAGGAGCCGGGAAGGAGCTTCTGGATAAGGGAAATGGCCGAGCAGCCGCCCATCGGCCGCGGGGCGCTCTCTAAGACCAGCCACAGGACCTGGCTCAAGCCAGGGCAGCATGCCTCCTTGGCGCAGGACCATCAGGCCGGCAAAAGCCAGCCCAAGCAAAAATGCGCCGCCAAAAAGTCTCAGCCCAAGCGGTGCGCGACGGGGAACCTGAGCCCGGCTGCGCCGTGCCACAGGAATGTCGTCTCGAAACTGCGCAGGCGACACACCGACAACCTGGGGTGAAGGAATGTTAATTCCTCGGCCCAGACCCGGACCCAGACCCCTGCTCCTAATCCTGCTCAGAATCCGGGTCCGGGTCCGGGTCCTACCCCTTTGCCCCCCATCCCCCTAATAACGATCTCAACTGTCCGCGGGGAACAGCCGCAATGACCAGGGTTTGGGTGTTACGTTTTCAAGAGAACCACTGGCGCTAAAAGGTTTCAAGATGTTGCGAGTCGCAGTTGTGGGCGGCGGCCCGAGTGGATCTTGTGCTGCAGAAGTGCTTGCCAAGGCTGGCATTCAAACCTGGCTGTTCGAGCGAAAGCTCGATAACGCCAAGCCCTGTGGTGGGGCGATACCGCTATGCATGGTCGAAGAATTTGACCTGCCGGAATCAATCATCGACCGCAAAGTCCGCAATATGAAGATGATTTCACCCTCCAATCGAGAGGTGGATATCCATCTACCTAACAGCAACGAATACATCGGCATGTGCCGCCGGGAAATACTTGACAGTTTCCTGCGTAATCGGGCTGCATCTCTGGGGACTAATCTGATCAATGGCCTCGTTCAACGGATCGACACCGGCAAAAATCGCCAAGGTCCTTACACCATTCACTACGCCGACTATGCCGGAGGTGGACCAACAGGCGAACTAAAAAGTATGGAATTTGACCTCATTGTTGGTGCCGATGGCGCCAACAGCAAGGTGGCTAAAGCCATGGACGCTGGCGACTACAACGTGGCGATCGCCTTCCAAGAACGCATTCGCCTGCCCAAGGAAGAAATGGCTTATTACGAAGATCTGGCCGAGATGTATGTCGGAACCGACGTCTCTCCTGACTTCTATGCCTGGGTCTTTCCCAAGTACGACCACGTTGCTGTAGGCACCGGAACGATGCAGAAAAACCAGGCCCTGATCAAGGGCCTGCAGCAGGGGATTCGCGAGCGTGCCAGCAACCGGCTTCTCAGAGGTGAAGTGATCAAAGTTGAAGCCCATCCGATTCCAGAGCACCCGCGCCCAAGAAGGGTGGTGGGCCGCATGGCCCTGGTGGGTGACGCGGCTGGCTATGTGACCAAGAGCTCGGGAGAAGGCATTTACTTCGCAGCAAAAAGTGGTCGGATGTGCGCCGAGGAAATTGTCAACGCCAGCGCCGGTGGCACACGAATTCCCAGCGAAGCCGATTTAAAAATTTATCTGAAAAAATGGGACAAAAAGTATGGCCCTACTTACAAAGTTCTCGAAATTCTTCAAAATATTTTTTATAGCAATGATGCGGCCCGCGAGGCCTTCGTCGAAATGTGTGATGATTTCGATGTGCAGCGGCTTACTTTCGATAGCTACCTCTACAAGCGAGTGGTAGCTATGAATCCTTGGCAGCAACTCAAACTCACTTTCCGTACTCTAGCCTCCGTAATGCGGGGTCAAGCCTTGGCCCCATCCGGGTATCGACCGGTAGCAAGTGCAGTGCGCACGGAAGCGGAAGTCGCCCAGCTGTTGGCCCCCCCCGCAGGTCCTGGCAACGAAACCCAAGCCATCAATGGCATCCGCCCGGATCCGGGTGCCGCCCCTGCGACAGATCGACAACCGGTCCTCAGCCGCTGAGGCAGTTGAAATCTGCGAGCTGGGCGGCCTGATTGCGCAGGATGCCCAGCAGATTCAGCCGATTCCGACGCACCGCTGGGTCGTCGGCCATTACCAGGACACTTTGGGGGCCATCGAAGAAGTCGGCCAAGGTGCTGGCGCTTTGGGCAAGACCCTGGGCCAATGCCCCATATCCCGATCCATCCTGGGCCTGGGCATAGGGACGGAGCTTTTCAATCACGCCCAGCATCGCCGCCTCGCTCGGAGAATTGAACAGGGCCGCATCAACCCGGCCCTGCGGCCCCAACGCCCCCAGGTCCAGGTCTCCCTTGGCCGCCAGGCGTGAGGCCCTTTGCACCACTGTCTGCAAGGCAGCCAGTTGGCCCTGGTGACGCAGATCGGCCAGCAGCAGTAAACGGCGTCGGGCATCGGCCGGGTCCCCCAACAACCTGGCTGTTGACACAGTCTGGCCGGCAACCGCCTCGACCAGATCACCATCAAAACCCTCCTCCTCCAGCTGGCTAACCAACCGCTGGCGCAGCAACTCGACCATGCTCGCCTCCAGGGAAATCGCATCGATGTCAAGGTCGGGCAACATCGCAGCCCAGTGTCGGCAGGAGCGCTGCAGCAGGGCCACCAGATCCAGGGTCCAGCCCCGATCCCAGAGAATCTGAAGGATCCCGTTGCCGGCCCGACGCAACCCATAGGGGTCTGAGGATCCACTCGGTCGCTCCCCCCTGGCAAAGCTGCTAAGCAGCAGTTCCAGCCTTTCCGCCAGGGCCACCACGGCGCCCGCATCGGAGCTCGGCAGGCTATCGCCCGCACCACGGGGGAGATAGTGCTCTTGCACCGCCAGGGCCACGGCCCGGGGTTCCCCTTCAGCCAGCAGGTATTTGCCCCCCATCACACCTTGCAGCTCCGGAAATTCCGCCACCATCTGGCTGACCAGGTCGTGTTTGCAGAGATGGGCGGCGCGGCGGGCCGCCGCCGCCGCCGCCGTCGGCACCGCCATGGCCAGGGCCGCGAGCAGGGCGTCCGTGAACCATTCGAGACGCTGGGTTCGATCCAGCAGGCTGCCCAGTCCCTCGGCGAAGGTGACCCGATCGAGTTGATCGCGGCGATCGATGCTGGCAACGGAGCGATCGGCCCGCACAAAAAAGGCAGCGTCGTCCAAACGGGCCCTCAAAACCCTCTCGTTGCCCCTTCGCACCGTGTCGGCAGCGGCAGGGTCGCGGCCATTGGCCACAAACAGGAAGCGGCAAAGGAGCGAGTCCCGCGCCTCCAGGGCGAGGGAATCGGGCAGGGCACCGGGGCGTCCCAAGGGCACATAGCGCTGATGGGATCGCATCACGGTGCTGAGCACCTCGGGCGGCAGCGCCAGATAGCGCTCATCAAGCGATCCGGTCAGCACCTGGGGGGCTTCGACCAGATCCACCAGCTCATCGAATAGGGCCCCCGGCAGATCGGGCACACCGGCGGCGGCCCGGGCCGCCGCCTCGATCTCGGTGCCAATGGTGGCGGCGCGGCCATCGCGATCGGCCATCACCGCCGCCGCAGCCAAGGTCTCGAAATAGTCCTCGGCCCGTGCAATGGCCAGGGGTTGTGGGCTGAGACGGTCGCCCCGGCTGAGACGACCGCTGCTGACCAGCGGATCGCATTCGACCAAATCCACCGGCACCACCTCGTCGTCCAACAGGGCCACCAGCCAACGGACCGGACGGCTGAAGCGGCTTTCCCCCGCTCCCCAGCGCATGAAGCGGCGCCCCTGCAGCCCCCAGATCCACTCGGGAATGAGGGACTGCAACACCGTGGTTGTTGGTTGGCCGGGCTCCAAGACCCGGGCGAAGACAAAATCGCCCTTGGGTGTTGGCCGCACCTCCAAGGCCTCGGCCGGCACGCCGCAGCGCCCGGCAAAACCAAGGGCGGCCGCCGTGGGCGAGCCCTCCGCAAAAGCTGCGGCGGCGGGGGGACCTTTGCGATCCTCGCGACGATCCTCCTGCCGGGTCGCCAGGCCCCCAATCAGAACGGCCAGGCGCCGCGGTGTCCCTGTCACCCGCAGCTCCTGCCAGGTCAACCGGGCCGCCGCCAGATCGTCTTCAACCCGCTGGCGCAGCTGGGGCAAAGCCAACCTGACGAAATCAGCGGGAAGTTCCTCGCTGCCAATCTCCAATAAAAACGTGGCCATCGTCTCGAGCCGCCTTGCACCGACTGTATGGAACGACATCAACTGGCATGGGCAACGTCAGCGGTGGGGGCATCGCCGCAGCTGGTTCGCTAGTTTCAAGTATCAGCCGCCCCAATTCTTGCCGATGTCGTCGACCAAGGGCGCCCATAGCTCAGCAGAGGCGATAGATCATGGCAAGCCCACCAAGATCGAGACGCTGAAAGCCCAGAGCGGCCATCTGAAGGAACCGCTGGCCACAGAACTGGAGAACGACAGCCTCCATTTCACGGATCCGGCGGTCCAGATCCTTAAGTATCACGGCAGTTATCAACAGGACAACCGGGACCATCGCCAAAAGGGGCAAAGCAAGGACTGGCAGATGATGTTGCGGCTGCGCAGCCCTGCCGGTCGCATTCCGACTGCCCTCTACCTGGCCCTCGACGAGCTGGCCGATCGGCTCGGTAACGGCAGCCTGCGGGCCACCACCCGCCAAGCCTTCCAGATGCACGGCATCGCCAAGGCCGATCTGCGGGAGGTCATCGGCACAGTGGCCCGAACCATGGGTTCGAGCCTCTCGGCCTGCGGTGATATCAACCGCAATGTGATGGCCCCCGCCGCCCCCTTCGAGGACAACGGTTACCCAGCCGCCCGGCAGTTGGCCGACCAAATCGCCGATCTACTGACGCCCCAGGCCGCCCAAGGCTCTTACCTCGACCTTTGGGTTGACGGAGACCTTAGCCACCGGATCCGGCCCCACCCAGCGGTGAAGCAAATCATCGATCAGCAGCTGGAGGGAGCGGTTTTCAGCGGAGATCTGGCAGAGCCCTTGTACGGATCCACCTATCTGCCGCGTAAATTCAAGGTCGCTGTGACCGTACCTGGCGATAACGCCGTCGATCTGCTCACCCAGGACATTGGACTGGTGCTGTTCACCGATCCAGCCGGTCGGCCCCGGGGCTGCAACGTCTATGTGGGTGGCGGCATGGGTCGCACCCACAACAAGGAGAGCACCTTCGCCCGTTTGGCCGAGCCCCTAGGGTATGTGACGGCAGCGCAGATCCTGCCGTTGATCCAGGCCATCGTGGCCCTGCAGCGGGACCACGGAGATCGCCAGCACAGACCGCACGCGCGAATGAAATATCTGATCCATGACCGCGGCCTCGCCTGGTTCCAGCACGAACTGACCCGGTATTTCAGCCAACCTCTCCAACCCCTGCGGCGCGAGCCCAAGCCCCGTCTTAACGATTACCTCGGCTGGCATCGTCAATCACCAACGACATGGTTCGTCGGCTTGCCGTTGCTTTGCGGCCGACTGGAAGGGGAGAGGAAGGCCGGGCTAAGGCGCCTGGTGGAGACCTTTCAGCTGGAAGTGCGTCTGACCCCAAACCAGGATGTGCTGCTTTGCAATATTGGTGCGCACCAGCGCAGCAGCGTCAAGCAGGCCCTGGCCCAGCTGGGCTTTGCCGATCCCGGGGCCCCGGCCCCCCTGGTTCGCCACGCCATTGCCTGCCCGGCCTTGCCCACCTGCGGCCTGGCGATAACCGAGGCGGAGCGCATCCTGCCTGATGTGCTGGATCGGATCCAAACCCAATTCACCAGCTTGGGCATCAACAAATCGGTGCTGGTGCGTATGACCGGGTGCCCCAACGGCTGTGCCCGCCCTTACATGGCTGAGATTGCCTTAGTGGGGAGTGGGGTTAACCAATACCAACTCTGGCTGGGCGGAAGTCCGGGCCTAACCCGTTTGGCCATACCCGTGCTGGAAGCGATGCCCCTGGAAGCGCTGGAAAAAACGCTGGAACCCCTGCTGGTGGCCTGGCGTGATGCGGGCGGTCGTCGCAGCTTCGGGGACTTCATCCAACGCCTGCGGGCCGACGAACTCGAAGCCCTGGTTCTGCCTTCATGAGAAACGCCAGATTGATCCTTGCTGCTGGCCTGGTCCTAGGGGGCCTGGGGGCTGGAGTCAAACCCTTGCTAGCCCAGCAGGATCCCCCCCCACCAGAACCACGACTCAAGAAGTACAACCCGGATGAGACCACCTGCCAGGGAGCTTTGATTCGCAGCAGCTTTGCCAAAAACCTGCTGCCCTGGGCGGATCAACCGGAGCCGGTGCTCGCCTCCCTGCGCCAGATGCAGGCGGAGATGACCAGGGCCACCCTGGCCAGTTGCGTACGCCAAAATTTGATGACCGCAGCCCAGGCTGCGGCATTGCAAAGGGAATTGGGCCTGGGCGACCCCCCTGGCGCTGAAACTATGCCTCAGCCTTCCGGCGCCGGGGCCCCGAACCGTCCGTAGTGGGCCCGCTCCAGTCCCCTGCGCCAGGCCCAGAGCTGGTCGCCATAACTGAAATGCCACCATTCATTGGGGTGTTGCACAAAGCCGACCTCTTGCATCACTGCGGCGAGGAGGCAGCGGCGGCCATGCCAAAGGGCCGCCGCTGAATCAGGGTCCTCTCTGGCAGCCAGGGCGTAATGATCGGGCTCGGAGACGGGCCCGATCGCATCGATGGCGCCGCCCATCTGCAGGGGCTGCCCAGCGGCATCGGCCAGGGTTAGATCCACTGCGGCACCGGTGCTGTGGGGAGGCGGAGCAGCAGGGTTCAGGCTGGGTGGGGCCCAAAAGCGCCCCACATCAAGGCCAACCGCTTCCCATTCGGGTCCAGAACCATCGGGATCCAGGCCCCGCGACTCACACTCCTGGCGGGTGGCGTAGTTCACCATGAAGGCCTGCACAGCCACCGGCCGCCAGGCATCGAAAACCGCCAACTGATATTGGCTTTGACGGCGCCGCAAGCATTCCTGGGCGCAAGCCAGGCGACCCATCACACCCCGGCGCAGGCGGAATGGGCAGGCCTGGTCACCGTAGGGAGCCCCCAGGCTGAGATAGGGGTGGGGCTCTAGCCGCACCAGGTCAACAAGGGGAACCAGTGGCTCTCCCTCGTCATCGATCGGAATGCCATTCCAAGGGCGCAGGGAGGTCATGGTGGAAATTGGCCCAGGGGGGGGCAACACCAACTGGGGTGGGAAGTGGGAAGTGGGAAGTGGGAAGTGAACCGATTTTGGCAGGCTGGCAATCACGTTAAGCGATTTGATAACTGCAAACTCAAAATTAATTCCCAGAGCGCCAATCCTGGGAATCACGATGACAGTTTTGAGCATCATAACTTCTAAAAAATGTTCCCAACCTAGCAGCACCTAATGATCATTTTCTTGCGCAGCTTACGGGAGTTGGCTCAGTAAAAGTCGTCGCCTGCGGCTATGGGGACCCCCACCTCACAAACAACCTCGCCTCCGACAGGCCTCAATTCAACTGAGCGGCCTCCAGTTGGCGTTGGCGTTGCTCAGCCAAGGCCTGCTGCAGCAGGGGGTGGTTCTCCAATTGCGGATCTTGCTCCAGCAACCGACGAGCCATCTGGCGCGACTGCTCCAGAACGGCGCCGTCATCGCTGAGGCTCGCCAGGGCCAAATCGGGCAAGCCCGACTGGCGGGTACCAAGCACCTGACCCGGTCCCCTCAACCGTAGATCCATTTCGGCAATCTCAAAGCCATCGGTGCTCCCGACCAGAACCTCCAACCGCTGGCGTGCCAAGGCCTGCTGACTGTCGTTGATCAAGAGGCAATAGGACGCGGCCGCCCCCCTACCCACCCGACCGCGCAATTGGTGCAACTGGGCCAGGCCAAAGCGTTCGGCATGCTCAACCACCATGACGCTGGCTTCTGGCACATCCACCCCCACTTCCACCACCGTGGTACTGACCAGAACCTGGCAATGGCCCCCGGCAAAGGAGCTG
Organism: Cyanobium sp.; assembly: GCA_044359075.1. GTDB lineage: Bacteria > Cyanobacteriota > Cyanobacteriia > PCC-6307 > Cyanobiaceae > Cyanobium. The sequence goes on from JBIKMU010000001.1 coordinate 163,284, forward strand.
ATGGCCCGCTGTTTTTCCTCGCTGGAGAGGCGCCCGTGCAACAACCCCACCTGGACCTCCGGAAACACCTGATCAGCGAGGTGGCGATGCACCTCCACGGCCGAGCGCAGGTCTAGCTTCTCCGATTCCTCGACCAGGGGAAGCACCACATAGGCCCGCTGGCCCAGGGCCAACTGCTCGCGGATCAACTCCCAAGCCTGGTCGCGCTCACTGCCCCTCAGCAAACGCGTGCGAATCGGCGTGCGCCCGGGGGGTAATTCATCGATCTGGCTGACATCCAAATCGCCATAGACCGCAAGGGCCAGGGTGCGGGGAATCGGCGTGGCGGTCATCGAAAGCAGGTGGGGTTGGAGCCCCTTGGCGAGCAGTCGATTGCGCTGCCTCACGCCAAAACGATGCTGTTCATCCACCACGACAAGGCCGAGACGCTCGAACTGGACTGGATCCTCGAGCAGGGCATGGGTGCCCACCAACAACTGCAACTGCCCATTGGCAAGATCTTGCAACAACTCCCGACGGCGCCGCGCTGGCGTGGCTCCCGTTAGCAGGGCGCCACTGACCGCAAGCTGGGGCAGCCACTGGCCGATCTTAAGGAAATGCTGGGCCGCCAACACCTCCGTGGGCGCCATCAACACTCCCTGCCATCCCGCCTCGATCGCCGTGAGCAAGGCCGCGATGGCCACCACGGTTTTGCCACTGCCCACGTCTCCTTGCAGCAGGCGGGCCATGGGTTGGGGCCTGGCCAAATCGCCGTGAATTTCTGCCAGTACCCGCTGCTGGGCCCCGGTGAGCTCAAAGGGCAACAGCGCCAGAAAGCGCTGGACCAGGTTGGCCTGGGCAGGAGCCAGCAGGGCCGGTGCGCTCTGGCGTCTGAGGCGTTCGCGCCGCAGCCCCAAGGCCAATTGCAGCAGCAGGAATTCGTCGAACACCAATCTGGTCCGTGCCGACTGCAGTTGGGCTTGATCTTCAGGCCGGTGAATCTGACTCAGGGCAACGGCACGATCCATCAGCCCAAACGCATCCCGCAAGCCCTTTGGCAAGGGGTCCGGCCAGGCCGCCACGGCCGGCAGCACGGTGGCAATGGCTTGCCGCAACTTATCGGCAGTCAATCCCTCGGTGAGGGCATAAACAGGGGTCAGTCGGCCAATGCGATCCGATCGCACCGAACTGGAGGGTCCCTCCAGCACCTCAATCAAGGGATCACTGAAGCTGGCACCGCAGGGTCCCTCCTTGACCAGGCCGCTGATGGCCACCGTGGCCCCTGGGGGATACAGGCGTTGTTGGGTGTGCAACCAACCGGAGGAGGTGAAGCGCCTTCCAGCAAAAAAACGAGAGATCCGCAGCCGACCGGTACTGTCCTGGACGATGAGTTCGTGGATGGAAAGATTCGGATTCCTAGGGCTGCAGAAGGCGTGGCTGCGACGCACGGTGGCCACAATCGTGGCGGTGCGCCCGCTTTCCAGGGCACTGATCCGCACCAAATTTGAATAATCCAGGTAGTCGCGTGGATAATGGCGAATCAGATCCCGCACCAGCAGTAACCCCAGACTCGCCAGCCGTGACGCCGTTCGCGGACCGATACCTGGCACCTGGGCCAAGGGCAGATCGGGCGTTACCCCAGGGGCGGCCTTGGCCTCCCCTGGGGCCAAAGGTGCCAGGCGCAGCTTGGGCGGAGCTGGCGGCTGCACTGGGCGGTGACGCACCAGTAATTGATGCAGCCCCTGGCGGAGCTTCTGCACCAACTGCTGACGGCGCCCCAAGCCTGCGGCGGGATAGTCGGCAAATTCCTCAGCCAATTGTTGCAGTTGCCCCTGATCCGATCCTGCGAGACTGGCCGGAAGGGTCTCGATTAACGAACGTCTTACAAAAGCTGAGAAGCATTCACAGCGACCTTGCAGGTCCCCAAAGCCCCGTTCCGCCTCCAGCCTGGAGGCCTGTTGCAGTGGGGCACACCAAGCCTCCAGGCCCGGACCAGAGGATGGGTCCAAGGAGGGGGGATTCACTCCAGGTCAGGACGGTTGCGATGCAGATCCTGCAGCCACAGGCGCTCGGCCTGCCTGGCCTGCATCCTTCTCTGCAGCCGACGCTGATGCTGGGCCCTTTTGAGCAGCTCCTGGCGTTGCTGCTGCAGTCGGTGACGACAGGTGCGCAGGCGCGGCTCCTCCATCTCTAGATCGGTTCCCCTCAACAGCAAGGCCATGGCCACCGAGGCCGAATTGTTGTCACTGAGGGGAAAGGGCAATGGCAACCTCAACAGGTTGGCCGGTGCGGACAGAAGGTCGATCTGGCCTTGAAGAACCGCATCAAGCAAGCTCACTGGCAGCAGGGCACGGCAAACCCCCAAGCGCAATAGTTCGACGTTGAGGGCATGGGAAAGGTTGCGCAGACGCCTGGCCAGGGCCTGTTCGATTCCCTCAAGCCACCGCAACAGCAGCACCGGATCCAGCGGCAGTCCATGGCCTGCGAAAGGGGAGGCAGAGGCGGCGGCCGATGCTGCAAGCTGCTGATCCTCGCTTTCCTCAAGGGAATCCGGAGGGAGCATGGGCTCGTTTGGCTCGGAAGGCGCAGCCAACGAAAACAACTCAAACGGACTCAAAGGCAGCGAAGGCGGAACAGCTGCGGTGTCTTGACGGAGCCGCAGCGGAAGGGATGCATCCCGATGCTCTTGGGGCCGATCATCTGATTCTTCTAGCTCTGGCGCCGCCAACGACTCGTCTTCAGGGCCGGACCCAAAACGAAAGGAGCCTGCCTGCCGCCAACCGAACAGACCAACCGTGCCGGGAGTCGACAAACCCAGGCTCACGGACCCCTGGGGCAGAGTTGGGGACCCATCATCGTCCTGGGTCTCGTCCTGGTCAGCAGGTTCTGATGATCGGGCTGTCGATGTCCAATCCTCCATGAGTTGGTGGCGCGTTTCCAGTCGCCGCGTTTGACGCTCCCGTTCCATTTGGGCGGCAAGAGGCACCAACTGCTCTACCGTTAGCAAGCTCAAACAGCGTCGCACCAAGGTGTTGACACGGCCATGAAATTGATCTCGACGATCCTGAGGTTGCCTTGTGTAGGGAGATGCTGCGCCTTGGGTTACCAGATGGAAGACGGCCTGATCAACGGCACCAGGTAGAACCTGGCGGACTACCTGAAGATAGAGGGCCAGGTCGCGATAAAGCTGCGGATTTGTTCCTTGCAGTTGGGCAGGATTCGAATTGGCTTGATCACTCATGGCTCCAACCCCATGCATCCTGACCTGGGTACGCCCTTGAGGGGTCCACCGGAACCCACAGGTTCAAAGTCAGCCCGCCGATCCCATCGCAGCTACTTCAGCTGCAAAATCGGTCTTCTCGACCTCAATCCCCTCGCCCAGGGTGAAGCGGGTAAATCGCCGCACCTGGATGTTTTCCCCCGTTTTGCCAGCGGCCTGTTTGACAATTTCACCCAAGCTGAGGGCGCTGTCACGAATGAACGGCTGCTCAAGCAATGCCAACTCTTTCAAGCGTTTGCCAATACGTCCCTCAACAATCTTGACCTTCATGGCCTCAGGTTTACCGGCCAGGTCATCTCGACCCATCTCAATTGCTTTTTCACGCTCAGCGACATCAGCAGGAATATCATCAGTGGTCACGTATTCAACATTGGGGCACGCCGCAATTTGCATGGCCACATTGCGCACGAGCTCCTGGAAGAGTTCGCCTCGGGCGACAAAATCTGTTTCACAATTGACTTCCACCAACACACCGACACGGGCACCGGTGTGGATGTAACTACCCACAGCGCCTTCGGCAGCTGTTCGGCCTGCTTTTTTCTCAGCAGTGGCAATACCTTTTTGGCGCAGCCATTCGGCTGCTTTGGTCATATCACCCTCGGATTCGGCAAGGGCTTTCTTGCAATCCATCATGCCCGCGCCAGTTTTATCGCGCAGTTCTTTTACGAGCTTGGCACTGATCTCAGCCATGGTTTGAATTTGGGGAAGGGCTAACGACTAAGGGAAAGGAATTACACCGCAGGCAGCTACGGAGTAAAATTATGAGCGAAGAAGGATAAGGGCTTTGGTCTCAGCCATCTTCTTCCTGGGCCCGTTCTTGGGCGCCATGGCGACCTTCATTGATGGCATCGGCCAAACGACCAAGAACGAGCTGAACGGAACGCACGGCATCGTCATTGCAGGGAATTGGTACATCGCAAAGATCCGGATCACAATTGGTATCAAGCATCGACACCAGTGGAATATCAAGCTTGCGGCATTCGAGCACCGCATTGGTTTCGCGGCGCTGATCGACTAGCACCACAACGTCCGGGAGACGGCGCATGGACTTGAGGCCACCTAAATACTTCTGCAGCCGGTCGAGTTCGCGGCGCAACACCGCAGCCTCCTTCTTGGGACGCATGGCAATCGCCCCTGAAGATTCCATCCTCTCGAGATCCTTGAGGCGATCAATGCGAGCCCTCATGGTGCTCCAGTTGGTGAGCATGCCGCCCAACCAACGCTGGTTGACATAGGCAGCGCCGCAACGGGTGGCTTCTTGGGCAATCACCTCTGATGCCTGCTTCTTAGTACCCACAAACAGGAATCGCTTGCCACTACGCGCGGCGCTGCGGGTCCATTTGTAGGCATTATTCATGCAGACTGCGGTCTGCACGAGATCGATGATGTGGACACCATTTCGTGCGCAATAGATGTAGCGCGACATCTTTGGATTCCAACGACGGGTCTGGTGCCCAAAGTGGGCGCCAGCCTCCATCATTTCGGCAAGCGTGACAACAGCCATGGATTTTCAGTGGGGTTTCGGGTTTGCCTCCACCTGCCAGGGATCGCGATTCCAGCTTGCCGAAAAGCAAGCAGATGGAACGCCATCACCCGAAACACGCAGGTGTGCGGTGTGAAAGGAACCACACCAACCTAACAAACGGCGAAATGGGCCCTTGGCTGGATTTCAGCGCAAACCCAGGCGCCTGGCCTCGGCAAACAGTTCGCGCACGCCCAGGCGATTGAGGGGCAGTCGCAGCAACTCCAGGGCCAGGCCAGGCTTCCCTTGACGGATCAGTCGGGCAAGCAGGGGACGAAGAGTGCGCTCGTTGATCAGGCCTCCCAGGGTGAGCAGCTCCCAAAGCAGGCGATGCAACCAGGTGAACTGGATGATGAAGCGCACCCGCCGGGTGGGGTGCTTACGGAAAAAGACCAAGCCCATGCGAGCCCGCTCGCGCTCAACCCGAGCCAGATCCGGGATTTGGTCCAGGCTAAGGGCCGGATGCCAGTGGTAGCCAACGGCTTCAGGGCAGCGGACCAACTTCACTCCCTGAAGACGCAGACGTTCGCCAAGTTCAAGGTCTTCCCAACCGTAAAGACGAAAGGCTGGATCAAAAAGACCTGTGTCCTCTAGTAACTGACGGTCGATGGCCACATTACCGGTGGCAAAGTAGGCCCAGGAAAGATCACGCAACTTGTGGGGTTCACTAGTTGGGGATTCAAAATTGGCGGTGTTTATAACCGCTCCGTAGGTAAAACAAAGCCGATTGCCGCTAATGGCCCAATAGCGCTCCAGGGCCTTGGCGTGACAGACAAGAAAATCAGGTGTCACCACCAGATCGCTGTCAATGAAGACAATCACATCGCCGCGGGACTCTTCCACACCACGATTGCGACCAAGCGCCGGACCCCCATGGTCCTGGCGAATCAGGCGTACGTGGGGGAGAGAAGTGGCATGGTGATCAAGCCAACGAACGGTGTCATCGGTGGAGCCATCATCCACGAGCACCACTTCGTAGCGCTGAAGTGGTGCTTCAATATTCTGCGCCTCAAGGGCTTGAAGGCACTGGCGCAGAATCGGCAATCGATTGTAGGTAGGGATAACGACGCTGATAAACATCTGCAGCCGCAGCGGCGGAGAAGCGAAATCAGACTTTGAAGCGCCAAATCAATCGGCGGCTCCACCGTTATTGGCCGTGCCCGTCACACCATTGCCAGCACCTTCGCCACGACCATCATTACGCAGCTTGCGCTTCTTGAACTTACGGGCGTAGGCCCTGTTGCGTTCTTGCTTTTCTTTCTTGAGATTTCTGCGTTTCGACATGGGCGCCGTTGATTCGGAACTGTGATGTCACCTTAGCCCAACACCTTCGGGTGGTCGGTCAGCGTCCCACAGGCGGCCGTCCTCCATCTGCAGCAACCGATCAGCCACATCCAAAATACGGGGGTCGTGGGTCACCATCAGCACGGCGCAGTCCTGGTCGCGGGCCAGGGAACGCAGCAGATCGACCACTTCGCGCCCACTGCGGCTATCCAGGGCCGCCGTCGGCTCATCCGCCAGCAGCAGGCGGGGATGGGCGGCCAAGGCGCGGGCAATGGCGACCCGTTGCTTCTGGCCGCCGGAGAGGTCGTGGGGCAACTTGCCGAGTTGATCGCCCAGGCCCACGAGCCGCAACCATTCCCGCGCCAGATCCCGACGGGCCCGGAAGCCCAGACCCGGCAACAGATCGGCACCCATCTGGACATTTTGCTCGGCCGTTAGGCAGCGCAGCAGGTTGTGACCCTGAAAAATCATGCCGATGCTGCGCCGTAACCCCTGGCGTTGCTGACGGCTGGCCCCGTTAAGTTCCTCACCGAATACCCTCACCGAACCCTCCATCACTGAGCGCAAAGCGCCCACCAGCGTCAGCAAGGTGGTTTTGCCACAACCAGAGGGACCAGTCAGCAAGACAACCTCGCCTGGCTGGATCTCCAGATCCACCCCTTGCAGCACCTGGCGTTCCATGGCGCCGCGGCCATACCAATGGCTCAGCCCCTGCACCGAGAGGCTGGCCAGGCCAGAAGTGCTGGTGGAAAGGGCCTCGGGACCACCGGTAAGCATCGTCACTAAGGGGGTGGGTACGGCGTGGAACGGGTTCAGAAAATTTCGGCCGGATCGGCGTCAGCCAGGCGCCGCATGGCCAGACCAGCCGAGACCATGCACATAACCAGGATCAGCACGAACACCAGCAGGGCACGATCAAAGGACATGGCCACGGGCAGGCCGGTGGCCGAACGCACCAGGCCATACAACCCAAGGGCAGCCACCACGGCCGGTCCATAGCCCAACAGGGAAAGCAGGAACCCCTCGCGGGCCACTACCCCAAGGAGATCGCGCAAGGGATACCCCATCGCCATCAAAGTGGCGTATTCGGGCAGATGGTCGCTTACATCACCATGGAGAATCTGATAAACAATCACGCAACCCACCACGAAACCCATGGCCGAACCCAGGGTAAAAATGAAACCAATGGCGGTGCTGGTGGCCCAGTAATTCTTTTCGAACTCCTCAAATCCCTGTTTGGTGAACACCACCACATCCCGGGGCAATTGGCGACGCAGATCGGCCGCCACCTTGGTGGGATCGCTGCCAGGGACCAACTGGATCAACCCCAACTCAATGCTGCCGGCAGGAGTGTCGGGCACCAGCCAGAGGAAGGTTTCAGCGCTGGTAAAAAGGTTGCCATCGGCGCCGAAGGAAGGTCCAAAGGCAACCAACCCGACCACGCGCACCCGCTTGCCAGCCACTTCTGTTTCAATCAAGCGACCCTGGCGGAACCAGGGGCCAATCGGTCCGAACTCCTCGCGGGAACGCTCATCAAAAATCACCCTGCCCCGCTGACTGAGCAGGGGGGCCTGGCGCCTCAGGGAGTCATCCTGCAATAGCGGATCAAGGGGCTCAAAGCCCAACACCAGAATTGATCGGGTAGCGCGATTTTGCGGATTGCGCCAGCTCAACAGGTTCCAGTGCACCGGACTCACACCCTCCACGGACGGATGGGCCATAGCCTGCACAAGACGACGACGGGGAAAACCCTCCATCGACACCGAACTGGTCGTGCGCGGAGAGATCAGTACCAGATCGGTATCAAAAAGCTTGTGCAGGGTGATGCTGGCCTCAAAAAGACCATCGCGAAAGCCCAGTTGCATAAACATCAAAATGCCCGCAAAGGCAATACCGGCCAATGCCACCGCCAGACGCATCGGCTGACGGGTGAGCAACAACCAGGCCAGGGGGATGCGGCGGCTGGGCCAAGACGAGGGCATCAGAGGAACCTCCTCAAGCCTCTAACCGGCCGATCACCTTGAGACCAGTTAAGGTCTGGACCTTCCTTGCATCCGCAGGGTCAAGCCCAAGCCTCACCTCGACGATGCGAGCATCGGCATCGCTGCTTGGGTCTGTGGAAAGCACCTGCCGCTGGCGCACCTGGGGGCTGATGCGCGTGACGACACCTTTGAGTTGACCCTTGAAGCCCCCGTTTTCACTGCTGATACGGGCCCGCTGGCCTAGCCGCACCCGGGCAATATCGCTTTCGTAAACCTCAAGCACCGCCTCCATGCGGGCACTGTCCCCCATTTCGAGCACACCCTTATCACCAGCCCGCTCTCCCACCCGGGTATGGATACGCAAAACCGTGCCATCGATGGGGGCACGCAACTCGGTATTGCTTAGATCGGCCTCGATCTTCAGCAGGGACGCCTCGGTTTCATGCAACTGGCCCTGCAGTTCGAGGTATTGCTGCTCGCGATGGTCCAGTTCATCGGCGGAGATGGCACCATCAACCGTTAGCCGTCGGTAACGAGCCAGTTCACGGCTCTCCACATTCAAACGGCGAACAAGATTGACCCGACGGGCGCGAACCCGCTGCCGCTCGGCCCTTTGGCTGGGAGCCGAATCGAAGTGGGCCAACAACTGACCGGCTCGCACGGTCTGTCCCTCCACCACCAGCAGGTCAGTGATCCGTGGACTACCCCCATCGAAGGCGCTGCTGGGGGCCGCCAGAATGCGAATGTCGCCACCGGGTTCGAGGCGACCGAGGGCCGCAACCGCCCGGGGGGTGGGGGCCACCGCCTTGCGGGCACCAACGCTTTTTGCTGCCGTAGAACCGTTGAGCCGAGGCAGCCAGGGCATGCCCTGTGTCAAGATCCAGGTCACTGCCCCTCCTCCCAGCGCGCCTATCAGGGCGTAGAGGAGTGGTGAGGGGCGAGCTTTGGGGGATCGTCGAACAGGAGTTGTTCGATGTAATGGTCTGCCCAGGCGGGATTGAAGGCCTTCTCCAACACCCTGCGGGTCTTGTCGTTCAGCTTCTGTTGACGGCAATAGTTCAATTGACCCTGCCACCTTCTCACCGTAGCGGGATCATCACTGGCCTGGGGTGTCGCCTGGCGCACAGCTGCCTCCAGCACAGCAAGGACGCCCGCCACGGCCTCCACAAAAGCCCCTTCCTCCTGCGGCCCCTGGGGTCTCACAAACAGAACTTGGGGAGAAAAGATGGACCCCCAGGGGGGCAGCTCCCGCACCTGGGAAAATGGACCGCGCGGTTGGGCCGCTAATTGTTGGCTCAAGGACGGGTTGAGGGTTCCATCGACCGGCGAAAGATCGACGATGGCCGCCGACACAACCCCGCGGCTGGCCACAATATCGGCGCCGAAAATGGGCAAATCGAAGTGGGGGTCTGGAAAAAAGACGCAGTGGAGAATTTGCAATCCCGCCCCCAACCGGGCGGTTTCAAGATGCAGCTTGCGCAGACCTTGACAGTGATGCAATTCATTGCGAATGAATAGCCTTTCGCCATCGAGACTGCCGCTGATCGCTTCCAGCTCGGGATCGATCGGCAGCGGTGCCAAACCTGGCAATCCTTCCCGGCTGGCGCGGATCCGCTCAGCCAGAGCATCCACCAAGGGATGGACGCCTGCGGCTGGATTCGGGGAAAGGGACTCAGGGGCCCGATCGGGCGGATGGGCCGTAGGGGCCACGGGCCCGTCCGGCAAGCCCGAACCATGGGGAGAGGACAAAGGGACGCCCAGCCACGCAGAATGACGATCCTGCCACGCATCCATGAGTGAGACGAGGGGTTCTTTAGCCCCGTTGCTGAGCGGCCTGGGGGATCCCCAACGGCAGCGACTCGCCAATGGGGTCGAACTGGTGAGCCTGCCCCTGCCTGAAGCTCCCCTGGTCTGCATCGACTTCTGGTGTCAGGCCGGCAGCAGTTTTGAGCGGCCGCAGGAGCACGGTATGGCCCACTTCCTGGAGCACATGGTGTTCAAGGGAAGTGATGATTTGGCCGCAGGCGAATTCGATCGCCGCGTCGAGGCCCTGGGGGGAATGACCAATGCTGCCACCGGCTTCGATGATGTCCATTTCCACGTTCTGATTCCTCCCAACGCAGCGGCAGAAGCCCTGGATCTGTTGCTTGACCTGGTTTTGCGCCCCCGCCTTGAAGCGGAGGCCTTCGCCATGGAGCGCCAGGTGGTGCTCGAAGAACTCGCCCAGAGCGAAGATCAACCGGAAGAGGTGGCCCTGCAAAAGCTCCTGGCCGCAGCTTGCCCGGGTCATCCCTACAGCCTGCCCATTCTCGGCGACCGGGAGTCGCTGCTGCGCCATGACCCCGAGGCCATGGCCGCCTTCCACCAACGGTTGTACCGACCTGGGGGCTGCGTGCTTTCCCTGGCCGGGGCCATCGCCGATGGCCAACTGGCCACCCGGGCCGCCCTTGGACCCCTGGGGGCCCTGACGAACGGTGATCCAAGCGACACCAGCCAGCCCCCGCCCCTGCATGTGGTTCCGGGCGAACATCGCCTGGCCTTGCCCCGGCTGGAAGCGGCCCGCCTTTTGATGGCCTGGATCCAACCTCCAGCGACAAATCTGGAAGCCTTGATTGGCAGCGACCTGGCAACGACGATTTTGTCAGAGGGTCGCCGCAGCCGGCTGGTCGACCGCCTGCGGGAAGACCTGCAACTGGTGGAAAGCATTGATCTCGACCTCCACGCCATGCAGGGCGGCAGCTTGGCCCTGCTGGAGGCGGTCTGCGAACCGGAGGATCTGGAAGCGGTGCGCCAGGTGATCACCGAGGTCTGGCAGGAGGTGATGGCAGCACCGATTGGTATGGAGGAATGGGAACGGGCCCAGCGACTGGTGGCCAACAGCTATCGCTTCGGCCTTGAATCGGCGGCTGGAGTGGCAGGATTGATCGGCAGCAATCAGCTCTGGCAGCGGGATAACCGCCTCGCCAGCCCCCTGGAGATGCTGCAGCGCTGGACCCCCGACACCCTGCAGCAGCAGGTCATCAGCGGCTTTGATCCGGCCCTGGCCTCGGTTCTTGAGGCGGTGCCGGCATGACGAACCAGCAACGTTTCGCCCTCAGCGGCGGACTGCCCGTTGTGGTCCAGGAACGCCCCGGCCCTTCCCTGCTGGCGGCACGGCTGGTCCTGCGCGGCGGCAGCAGCGCCGATCCCCCGCATCAGCGGGGCGCCCACCAGCTTCTGGCCGGACTGATGACCCGGGGTTGCGGCTCCCTGGATGCCGAAGCCATGGCCGATTTCGTTGAGGGGCGCGGAGCCTCCCTGAGGGCGGAGGCCAGTGAGGACGCCTTGATGGTTGGCCTGCATTGCGCCGCCGAGGATGCCGATGTCCTGTTGCCCCTGCTGCTGGAGATGGTGCGGCGACCCCGATTGGAGGCCGGCCAGGTCGCATTGGAGCGCCAACTGAACCTGCAAACCCTGCGACGGCAGCGGGAAGATCCCTTCCAACTGGCCCATGACGGTCTGCGCGCCTTGCTCTATGGCGACGGGCCCTACGGCCATGACCCCTTGGGGGTGGAAGCCGAACTGGCCACCCTGAAGGGCCCAGATCTCCAGGCGCTCGTCAGCGGACTGGGGGGCCAGGGGGCCGTGCTGGTGCTTTGCGGAACCGTTCCGCCCGACCTCCAGACGGTGCTGGAAACCCCTCTGCTCCCCAGCCCCTGGACGACGGCCCTGCCGCCCGCCTCGGCCGGTGAAAGCAAACCCCGTTCAACCATCTATGGAAGCATTGAGCTGCAGGAGCAAGACACTGAGCAATTGGTGTTGATGCTGGGCACCCCAACCCTGCCCCTGGGCCATCCCGACGGGCCAGCTTTGCGGCTACTCCAAACCCATCTAGGGGCGGGGATGTCCGCCCGCCTGTTCCAGGTGATGCGGGAGGAGCGTGGCCTGGCCTACGACGTGGGGGTGCATATGCCGGCCCGATCCGGCGCTGCACCCTTCGTGATGCATCTCTCCAGTTCGGCGGATCGGGCCGAAGAAGCCAGCCACTGCCTGCTGGACGAATGGACGCGCCTGCTGGAGGAGCCCCTCAGCCGAACGGAGATGGAGCTGGCCCAGGCCAAGTTCCGCGGCCAAGATGCCATGGGACGGCAAACCTGCTCCCAGATCGCCGAGCGGCTCTCCTTGGTGCTGAGCCACGGGCTTCCCGAAAATCACGTGGAACGGACCCTGGAGCAGGCCTCTCGCCTCACCCCGGACGATCTCCTGGAGGCCGCTGGCCGCTGGCTGCGCCATCCCAGCCTCAGTCTGGTGGGGCCAGCCGAGGGCCTCGACCCGGCGGCGGCGCTCTGGGGTGATCACCCTCTCAGCCAGGGGTTGGCACAGGACTGAGATCGGCCCGGCGCAACAAAAAGGTGCCGCGGCGGAACCGGACGGCGAACTGGCCGAGGGCGCGCACTTCGAGCACCTGGCCGATTTCGCCGCTGTCCACCAGATCCGCTGGCCGCAACATCGGCATCGGATCGGCGGTTTTTAGATAGGGCGGCACGCCGACCATGCGAACGGCATCGCCGACCGCCAGGGCAATCTCAGGGGCAGGTGGCAGTGCCTCACTGGACTCGGAGGCGGGGCCCGCCGAACCGGACGCAAATGGGGAAGAGCCGGGCATGGCGGCAGGGGGCGCAGGTTCACGCCCTTTCCACCTGAACCTAGCTACTGCAGGATGGGGAACTATCCGAAAATGCGATGTTGCGGGCCCTTGCCACCTGGAGTGGTGCGATCGCCGGTCTCCTGCTGATCGTGGCCGGTGGCCTGATTCCAGCCGCCTTCCCCTTCGCCGACCAGGGCACCCTGGCGATGCGCCCCCTTGGCGTGACCCTGCAGGTGCCTGCCCTGCTGCTCACGGCCCTGGTGGGGGGGCATCGTGCGGGCTTGCTGGCGGCAGCCGCTTATCTCAGCATCGGCCTGTTCCAACTCCCGGTTTTTCACGGTGGCGGCGGCCTCAGTTACCTCCTCGATCCGGGCTTCGGCTTCCTGGCCGGTTTTCTGCCAGCGGCCTGGATCACTGGCAAGCTGTCTCGCCAGAACGGCATGAATGATCCCCTGGCCCTGGCGGGCGCGGCGGCCATCGGCTTACTGGTGCTGCAGTTTTGCGGCATGGCCAACTTGTTTCTGGGGGCCCTGGTGGGCCGCTGGGGGGCCAATGGCATCCCCATGCTGAGCGGCTATGCGATGGCGGTGTTCCCCCAGCTCCTGCTTTGCTGTGCGGCCGGAGTGCTGGCCTGGCCCCTGCGCCACCTGCTGTTGATCGAATCGTGAACGCCAGCCACCATTCCCCTGGCCAAGATCCGGGGCCCAATCGCCGCAAGCTGCTTGCCTTGCTACTGGCCAGTTTGTCGCTCCTTTTCGATCAACTCAGCAAGGCCTGGGCCCTCGGCCGACTGCCTGCAGGGGAAGGGCACCCTTTCCTGCCAGGACTGCTGCAGCTGAGACGGGTCAGCAATACCGGTGCCGCCTGGAGCCTGTTCAGCGGCAATCCCCAACTGCTGGGCTGGATCAGCCTGTTGGTGAGCCTGGGCCTGTTGCTTTGGATCCTGCGGGAGCCCCCGACAGACCGCTGGCAGGCCTTGGCCTTTGGCTTCCTGCTCGGGGGAGCGGCAGGCAATGGTCTGGACCGTTGGCGGCTGGGGGCAGTGGTCGACTTCCTGGAATTCATGCCCATCTCGTTTCCGATTTTCAACATCGCCGACATCGCCATCAATTTGGCCGTGGCCTGCTACGCCATCCATCTGCTTGCGCCCCAGCGCCGCTCCCGTGGATCCCGCACCCCCTGAACGTATTGTCCCCAGCCTGCGGACACGGCCTCGCCACTCCCCTGGCGAGGCCCAGCTGCTGCTGCATGTGCCGGGTGCAGAACCCAAATCGATCCCTCTCCACGGCAGTTGCTACCGCATCGGACGGGAGACAGGCGCCGATGTGGTGATCGACCATGCCGCCGTCAGCCGCCGCCATGCCCTACTTGAACAACGGGGTCGGGACTGGCTCCTGAGCGACTGCGACTCCACCAATGGCTTGTGGTGGCAAGGCCGCAGGGTAAAGCAGCTGGTGCTGCGCGACGGCGACGGCGTGCGCTTTGGACCGAATCAGGAAGGGGGCCTGCCGGAACTCACCTTTGAGACCCCCCGTTGGCATGGCCAGAAGCGTTGGCGGCACTTGGCGGCGGCCAGCCTGGCGGGCGGTGCCCTGGCTGGGGTGCTGCTGTTGACCCTGTCGTACCTGCAGGTGCCGATTCGGGGCAGTCTGGCTGCGGTCCGGGGGCCCCTTGTGCTCTACGACAGGGAAAGCCGCCCGATCGCCACAGCGGAGGACCAGCACCATCGCGAGCTTCGCTCCCTGGAACAGTTTTCACCGACGCTGATCCAGGCCCTGCTCGCCAGTGAGGACAGTCGTTTCTGGTGGCATCCAGGGGTTGATCCGATCGGAACGGGACGGGCCCTGGTGACCAACTTGATGGGGGGCCGCGTCTTGGAGGGGGGCAGCACCCTGACGCAACAGTTGGCCCGCAGCCTCTACCCCGACCAGGTGGGCCAGGGGGAAACCCTCGCCCGCAAATGGCGCGAGCTGTTGGTGGCACTGCAACTGGAAGCCCGCTTCAGCAAGGCCGAACTGCTGCGCAGCTATCTCAACCGGGTGTATCTGGGGGTGGGCTGGGGCTTCGAAGATGCTGCCCGTCGCTACTTCGATCGTCCAGCCAAACGCCTCAACCTGGAACAGGCAGCCCTGCTGGTGGGGCTGCTGCCTTCACCGAATGGCTACGACCCCTGCCTATACCCCCAGGCCGCCCTGGCCGCCCGCAACGGCGTCCTGGCCAAGATGGAATCCACCGGCCGCATCAGTTCAGACAAGGCCCACCGCGCCCGCAGGGCCCCCATTGAGCTGGCGGCCAACGCCTGCCGCTCCAGATCGCGCCATGTGGCCCCCTTCTACAGCGACCAGGTGCGCCGTGATCTGGAGAACCTGGTGGGCAGCGATGTGGCAGCCCAGGGCAACTACCTCATCGATACCCATCTCGATCCAGCGTTGCAAAACCTGGTGGAGCGCCTGCTGCGGCAAAAGCTTTTGGCCAGCGCCGAACTGGGCGTTAGCGAGGGGGCTGTGGTGGTGCTCGACAGCCGCAACAGCGGCATCCTGGCGATTGCCGGGGGCCGTGATTACCGCCAGAGCCAGTTCAACCGGGCCACCATGGCCCAGAGACAACCGGGCAGCACCTTCAAGCTGATTCCCTACGCCGTGGCGATTGAACAGGGAGCCCGGGCTGGCGATTCCATCGCCTGCGGTCCCCTGCGCTGGCAAGGCCAGTTTTTCGATAGTGCCTGCGGGGGCCTGATCAGCCTGCGCCAGGCCCTGGCCATCAGCAGCAACACGGCCGCCTTGCGCCTGGCCCGCCGTGTGGGCCTCACCGCTCTCACCCAGAAAGCCAGGGATCTGGGCATCACCAGCCCCCTTGAACCAGTGCCTGGACTTGCCCTTGGCCAAAGTGAGGTGACCCTGCTCGAGCTGACTGCCGCCTACGGGGCCGTCGCCAACAACGGCATCTGGCATGCCCCTAGCACCATTCGCAAGCTCACCGACGCCGAACGCTGCCATAGCGGCGACGGGGATTCGGGCAGCGCCACAACAGCAAAAGCAAGCCCTGGCACCAGCACCGGCAAGGCCGGCGAGTATCCCTGCCGAGGAGGTCGAGACACCCCCAACTTGCACAACGTCGGTCGGCGCGCCATCGCCGCCAGCACAGCGGCGACCCTGCAGGAACTGCTCCGGGGAGTGGTCAGCAACGGCACCGGCACGGCGGCCTATGTGGGAGGCCGCTCAGGAGGCAAAACCGGCACCACCAACGAGGGGCGGGACCTGCTTTTCGTGGGCTATGAACCCGAGCGGCACTGGGTCATGGGGGTCTGGATGGGCAATGACGACAACCGCCCGACCCGAGCCACCAGCGCCCTGGCGGCCGGACTCTGGGGAGAGATAATCCGCGCCGCCTCACCCTGATGCCCAGGATGCGCCTGTGGATGGGAATCGGCCTGGGCCTGGTGGCGTTGTTCTTGGTCGCCGCCGTGCTGCAGGGCTTCAACCAGTTGATCTGGCAGTTGAGCTACTGGCTGCCGGGCTGGCTGGTCGCCCCCTTGGTGTTGCTGCTGCTGGCGGCCCTGGCCCTGGGGCTGGCCCAGTTGGTGCTGCCCTGGTGGCGCCGCGGCAGCAACGGCCCCCCTCGCCGCTCCAGCCCACCCCAACCCCCAGCCAGCAGCCGCCGGGAAGCGGCCTCCCGCCACCTGGAGGCCATCGACCAAACCCTTGATCGGGTGCGTGATCAGGTAGAGCGGGAAGCCCTGCGCCAGGAACGCCAACGCCTGCAAGCCGAACTGGAACGGGGCGACCTGGAAATCGCCGTCTTTGGCAGCGGCTCCACGGGCAAGACCTCCCTGATCCGAGCCCTGCTCAACGAGCTGGTGGGCAGCGTGGCGGCGGCCATGGGCTCCACCGAGCGCAGCGCGCGCTATCGCCTGCGGCTGGAGGGCCTGCCCCGGGCCGTGATTCTCGAGGACACCCCAGGGATCCTCGAAGGGGGCCATGAGGGCCGACAGCGGGAAGAGCTGGCCCGCCGCCGAGCCGCCAAAGCCGACCTGCTGCTGCTGGTGGTAGATGGCGACCTGCGGGCGGCTGAGCAGGAGGTGTTCGACACCCTGGCCAGCCTGGGCAAACGCCTGCTGCTGGTCCTCAACAAATGCGACCTGCGGGGTGAACGGGAGGAGGAACGACTGCTGGCTCTGTTGCGACAGCGAGGCGCCGGCCGTATCGCCCCTGAGGATGTCATTGCCGCCAGCGCCGCGCCCCAAAGCGTGCCGAGGCCGGGGGGCCGCCCGCTGCAACCGCCTGCGGAGGTCCAGGGGCTGCTCAGACGCATGGCAGCGGTTTTACGGGCCGATGGCGAAGAGTTGATCGCCGACAACCTGCTGCTGCAAAGCCGCCAGTTGGGTGAAGCCAGCCAGCAACTGCTAGATCGCCAACGGGGCCGGGATGCCGAGACGATCGTGGAGCGCTACATGTGGATCGGGGCGGGTGTGTTGCTGGTGAATCCCCTGCCGGGTGTGGACCTGCTGGGAACGGCGGCGGTCAATGCCCAAATGGTGATTGAGATCGGCCGCCTCTACGGGGTGAGCCTCAGCCGGGAGGCGGCCCAGGATCTAGCCCTTTCCGTGGGCCGCACCCTGGCGGGGTTGGGTCTCATCAAAGGGGGAATTGGTCTGATCAGCGGCGCCCTGAGCTTGAACCTGCCGGCCCTGCTCCTCAGTCGTGCGGTACAGGCGTTGACGGCCGCCTGGCTGACGCGGGTGGCAGGACGCAGCTTCATCACCTACTTCCGCCAGGACCAGGACTGGGGGGATGGTGGCGTCCGCGAGGTGCTCCAGAAGCAATACGAGCTCAACAAGCGCGAGGGAGCCCTGCACCGCTTTCTGGAAGTTGCCCTCAGCCGCGTGGTGGAACCCTGGCAGCGCCGTCAGGAACGACGGCTGCCACCGCAGGCGCAGCAGCGAGGCCCAGGGCCTCGGGGGGAGGAGGCAGCAGGGGACCCTGGCGATCAAGCCAGGTGACCAGCAACAGATAAACAACGGCGATCAGGATCGATAGGGCGCCGGTGACAAGGGCCACCCAACGGGAACGGACATCGCTGGGCGGCGTTGCCATCAAGGGATTAACGGGCACAAGATCCAACCGTAGTTGCAAACCTGCCCCCCACCCTGATCAAGGGTGCTGCAGCACGAGCATCGCGAGATGCTCCAAGTGCTGGGAACGGGTATGGGGATTCCCCAGTACCGCTTTGAGGTGGTGGCGGCCCTGATACAAGGGGCGGGAAAGCAACAGCCCTTCCGCCATAAGTCGTTCGCGCAGCCGCCGAGTCCAGATGTCGCTCGCTGCGGCATCGAGGCCTGCAGGGGCAAAAGCCAGCAGATGGAGGGAGCCGCTGCGTAGCACCAGTCGCTCATCAACCATCAGCAACTCCTGCAGCCGCCGCCGCCGTGCCAACGCCCCCACCAGTAAGGACTGGATGCCGGCCTGGCCGAGGTGGCGCAGCCCAAGCCACAATTTCAGAATCTCAGCCGAACGGGTTCCCTGCAGACCCTCTTCCCCCCCATGGCCAAGGCCCCAACTGGGCTCCATGTAGGGCAGACCGGTAGCGAAGGTGGCCTTCAATAGCGAAGGATCGGCGAGCAACAGCAAAGAAGATGTCTTGGGAATACCCAACAACTTCTGGGGATTCACCGTGATCGAATCGGCCTGGCCCAGACCCTCCAGCGCAGCCAAGGGCTGGTCGGCGAGGGCAAACACCGCCCCGATGGCCCCATCGACATGGAGCCAATGGCCAAAACGTTGGCAAAGGTTGGCGATGGGGCCCAGCGGATCCACGGCGCCCCGCACCGTGGTGCCGGCCGTAGCCACAACGGCAATGACGGGACGGCCCTGGTGGGCGAGGGCCTGCAAGGTCTCTTCGAGGGCCATCGGCTCCATCGATCCCTCCTGATCCACCGGCAACCGGATGAGCGCCTGGGGGGGCAGCCCCATCACTGTCAGGGCCTTGAGCAACGAGAGATGGGCATCGTCGCTGCAGAGCACCACCCCATCACTGTTGGTGGCCAGACCGGCCCGTTGGCGGGCCACCACCAGGGCCATCAGATTGCTCAGAGTGCCGCCACTAGCCGCCACCCCACCAGCACTGGCCGGCATGCCGATCTGCCCGGCCAACCAGCCACAGAGACTTCTCTCCAGACGGCTGAGGCTGGGAGAGAGCTCTTCGGCCAGAAGATTGTTATTAAGGCCCGCGCAGATCAATTCGGCCGCCAGGCCCGCCACCAAGGGGGGGGGATCCAGGTGGGCGAGGGCACCGGGATGGCTGGGGTTGTAGGCGCCCTCCATCACCATTTGCAGGTCAGCAAGAAGCCGGTCGGGGGAAAGTCCCACCCCTTCCGGTTCAATCGCAGGCATGGCGCTGAGGCCAGGAAGAGGCGTGCCTTTGCTGCTGCGTCCCAACCAGCCGCAAAGCAAACTGGAGGCACGATGTAAAAAGTTCTCCAGCGCCGGATCGACCTCGTCGGGATCAGCGAAAGGGGAAAGGGCGATCAGCGGCTCAGTCTGCCGCTGGAAAGGGGGCGCACTGGCCAACGGCGGAATTCTTTCGTGCTGCCATTGTGCCTGGCGTCGGCCAGCGGATCAAAAAATGGATTTCTACCACCAAGCAGGGCATTGAGGTTATGGATGGGGGCAATGACCACACCCTCTGGATGGGTCGCCTGCTGCGCCTCGCCCATCGGGTGGGAATCGAGGGGGAGGTGCCGGTGGCGGCAGTCATTTTGGATGAAAGGGGATTGGCCATCGGCTGGGGCAGCAATGTGCGCCATCGCCAACAGGATCCCCTGGGCCATGCCGAGCTAGTGGCGCTCAGGCAGGCGGCTGGCCTGCGGGGCGACTGGCGCTTCAACGGCTGCAGCCTGCTAGTAACCCTTGAACCCTGCCCCATGTGCGCTGGGGCCCTGGTTCAAGCCAGGATGGGGCAGGTGGTATTTGGCACAGCGGATCCCAAGCGCGGCGCCCTTGGGGGTTGCCTGGATCTCGCCAACCATCCCAGTGCCCACCATGGGATGCGGGTCCAGGGCGGTGTGCTAGCAGAGGAGGGGCGCCAGTTGCTGGACAACTGGTTCAGGCAGCGACGGCGGCAGGCACGGTTGGCAGGAAGGCGGGAAGCTCGCTTTCCAGCAGGTTGAGCAGGCGATCTACGTTGGCGGGAGTGCTGTTGTAGCCCATCAGCCCGATCCGCCAGACCTTGCCGGCCAGCACGCCCAGACCGCCACCGACTTCAATCCCGAATTGATCGAGGAGATGGCGACTAAAGGCCTTGCCATCAACACCTTCGGGAATTCTCACCGTTGTGAGGGTGGGCAGGCGCAGGGGCTCGGGAACCAGTAACTGAAGACCCAGGCGCTCAAGACCAGTCCAGAGACGTTCAGCATTGCTGCGATGACGGGCCCAGGCTTGCTCCAGGCCCTCTTCAGAAAGCAGCCGCAGGGCTTCACGCATGCCGTAGTTCATGTTGACCGGAGCGGTGTGGTGATACACACGATCGCTGCCCCAGTAGTTATTCAGCAACGAGATGTCTAGATACCAATTGGGCACCTTGCCCTTGCGGCTGGCCAGCTTCTGCTCGGCCCTTGGGCCCATGCTGAACGGACCCAGGCCAGGGGGACAGCTGAGTCCTTTCTGGCTGCAGCTATAGGCCAGGTCGATCTTCCAGTCGTCCAAGAAGAGGGGAACGGCCCCCAAAGAAGTCACCGTGTCAACCAGCAACAGGGCGTCGTGGGCCCGGCAGAGGTCGCCGATGCCCTCCAGGGGCTGGCAGATGCCGGTGGATGTCTCGGCGTGGACGATCGCCAGCAAAGTGGGGTGGTAGGCCTCCAGGGCCGACCCAATCTCCTCAAGGCTGAAGGCTTCGCCCCAGGGACGCTCGATGGTGATGACCTCGGCTCCGTAGCGGCCAGCCATATCGGCTAGGCGCAGGCCGAAGTAACCATTGACCGCAACCACCACTCGATCCCCCGGTTCGATCATGTTTGCTATGGCTGCTTCCATGGCGGCGCTGCCGGTGCCGCTCATGGGCAGGGTGAGCCTGTTGTCGGTCTGCCAGGCGTAACGCAGTAACTCCTGCACCTCAAGCATCAGCTCGAGATACAGCGGATCGAGGTGACCGATCGGCATGCGAGCAAGGGCTTGCAACACCTTGGGATGGGCGTTGGAGGGTCCGGGGCCGAGCAGGAGTCTTTCCGGTGTGGAAATGGGGGCAAGCCCGATTCGATGCTGGTTAGAGACGTTAGGCAGAACAGGAAGGGCCAAGGCCTGCGGGCAGAGGAAACGGTTGAGGGGAGAGTAGGCGAGGGTGCCCCTGCTCAGCGAGCCCTCACGTTGGTGGAGGCCAAGCCGCGACAGAGGTGCAGAAAAGGAGCCCTCACGACGCTGTCGATCAACCTGGCATCACCACCGCCCTGACCCAGCAACATTTCGGAGATCACATCGGCCAGCAGGGCGATGCCTCTCACCGTGGGGCCGGTAGGAACGCCGAGACTCTTATAGGTGTCGTCCAATCCGTTGAGGACCCGCTCGTCAAGGATGGTGACGTCATCGGCCAGCAGCGCATAGCTGGCGTAACGCAAAAAGTAGTCCATGTCCCGCAGACAGGCTGCCAGACGCCTAGTGGTGTAAGCGTTTCCACCAGGAAGAATCAATTCGGGATCTTCAAGCCAAAGCCTTTGGGAGGCTTCGCGCACGATGGTCGACGCTTCGCGGTTGATCAATTCGACGGCAGCGAGTCGCACAGTCAACTGGCTGTAAAAGGCCTCGATACGGGCGATGGCATCGCGATCGAGATAGCGACCAAGCTGGTCGTAGCGGCCAATCACACCGCTGATGGCGTCGCGCATGGAAGGAACCGGTTGACTCACCTTTGCGGGAAACTAGCACTCGCAATCAGTCAGATTCCTTGCTGGAGGCAGCTTTTCGAGAATCTGACAGAAACGGTTACGCAGGGCCCGGCGGCGGAGAGGGACGTTCCCGTCGGGGGGAGAACACTGGGATGCAATGTTTTTTGGTGTCATCGGATACAAAATCGGTGGGTATCGCTGCTTACCTTCCCAGCAATCCGTCCCGCTAGGGCGGTCCCCTTACCACGGATCCTTCAGATGTCCCCGACCGCCCAGGACGTTCTTCGTCGTATCAAAGAGGAAGGGATCGAACTGATCGACCTCAAGTTTGTCGATCTACACGGCAAATGGCAGCATCTCACCGTCTGCGAAGACCTCATCGATGAAGCCTCCTTCACCACAGGCGTGGCCTTCGACGGTTCCTCGATCCGAGGCTGGAAGGCGATCAACGAATCCGACATGGATATGGTGCCGGACCCCGCCACGGCCTGGATCGATCCTTTCTACAGCCACAAAACCCTCAGCTTGATTTGCTCCATCAAGGAACCCCGCAGTGGCCTTCCCTACGCCCGCTGTCCCCGGGGCTTGGCGCAAAAAGCCTTGGACTATCTGGCTTCAACGGGATTGGCAGATACGGCCTATTTCGGACCCGAGCCCGAATTTTTCATTTTTGACGACGTCCGCTACAAAAGCAGCAACGGCACAAGCTTCTACCAAGTTGACTCGATTGAAGCCCCTTGGAACAGCGATCGCATTGAAGAAGGGGCCAATTTAGCCTATAAAATTCAACTTAAAGAAGGTTATTTTCCTGTCGCTCCTAACGATACCCTTCAGGACATCCGTAGCGAAATGCTTCTCACCATGGGTTCCCTTGGGGTTCCCATCGAAAAGCAACACCACGAAGTAGCCACCGCCCAACACGAGTTAGGGATCAAGTTTGCCGAATTGATCAGCGCGGCAGACAACGTAATGATCTACAAATATGTTGTACGCAATATAGCCAAAAAATATGGTAAAACTGCCACATTCATGCCAAAGCCCATCTTTGGTGATAACGGCTCCGGCATGCATGTGCATCAAAGCCTGTGGAAAGCCGGCCAGCCACTCTTCTTCGGTGAAGGCACCTACGCCAATCTTTCCCAAACAGCCCGTTGGTACATCGGCGGCTTGCTCAAGCATGCCCCCAGTTTCCTGGCTTTCACCAACCCCACTACCAATAGCTATAAGCGTTTGGTGCCAGGGTTCGAGGCACCGGTGAATCTGGTCTATTCCCAGGGCAACCGCTCCGCAGCCGTGCGCATCCCCCTGACAGGCCCTAACCCAAAGGCCAAGCGCCTTGAATTCCGCTCAGGCGATGCCCTCTCCAACCCCTATCTCGGCTTTGCCGCCATGCTGATGGCAGGCATTGATGGCATCAACAACCAGATCGATCCAGGCAATGGCACCGACGTCGACCTCTTCGAGCTCTCCGCCGATGAGCTGTCGCGAATTAATACCGTGCCCGCTTCCCTTAACGGAGCATTGGAGGCCCTTGATGCCGACAAGGATTACCTGCTCGCCGGCGGCGTGTTCAGCGAAGACTTCATCAGCAACTGGATCGCCCTCAAATATGAGGAGGTCCAACAGCTGCGCCAGCGTCCCCACCCCCACGAATTCGTGATGTATTACGACGCTTGATCAAAACTGGCGGGGCCAGAAATCCACGCTACCCCGCCCCCACCTGCTCAAATGAAAGTCCAAAAGAGCTCCAGCATGGCCGACCCCCTCACCAAATTTGCCTATCTGGGTTTGCAGGGGGGCAAGAGTCTGATGGGGCTGGCCCATAAGGAGGTGAGCACCAGGCTGTTGCAGTGGATGGACCCTTCCTCAGCCCCGGTTACCGTGCCGGTGCCGCCCGAGATGCTGAAAGAGCTGAGGGCAGCCATGGAACGCCTCCTGGAGCAGGACTGGCAAGAGGCAGAAGCGGGTCTTTATCCCCCATCCCTGCTGTTTGACGCCCCTTGGCTCGATTGGGCCACCCGGTATCCACTCGTTTGGCTTGACATGCCTTTGACCTGGAACCGCCGTGCCAGGCGCCAAGTGCGAGACCTCCCTCAAGATGTGGAGCCGGAGGCCTTTCCAGATTATTACCTCCAAAACTTCCACCATCAAACCGACGGTTACCTCAGCGACCATTCCGCCTCGCTCTATGACCTGCAGGTGGAGATCCTTTTCAATGGCGCTGCCGATCCCATGCGCCGTCGCTTGCTCAATCCCTTGGTTAAAGGACTGGCGGCGTTTGCGGCGCGGCCAGCCAGTTCCCTGCGGGTGCTCGACATCGCCGCAGGCACCGGACGGACCCTCCGCCAGATCCGGGGGGCGCTGCCCCAAGGTCATCTGGTGGGACTGGATCTCTCCGCCGCCTACCTGCGCCAAGCCAACAGTTGGCTAAGTCAACTCCCCGGCGAACTTCCCCAGCTGGTGCAGGGCAATGCCGAGGCCATGCCCTTTGCTGAAGCCAGCATGCAAGCAGCCACCTGTGTATTTCTGATGCACGAACTGCCCGCTGCAGCCCGGGCCAACGTGCTGCAAGAAGCCTTCAGAGTGTTGGAACCAGGGGGCGTTTTCGTCCTGGCAGATTCGGTGCAACTGGCCGATTCGCCGCAATACACTGTTGCCATGGAAAACTTCCGTCGAGTCTTCCACGAGCCCTATTACCGCGATTACATCTCAGACGACATTGGCGGGCGACTGCGTCAAAGCGGCTTCGTGGATATCACGGCCGAAACCCATTTCATGAGTCGGGTCTGGGCGGCCCGCAAACCCCTCTAACGCATCAGCCACCAGGCCAGAAGCATTCCAGCCCCGCCAAAGCGCACCGCCCGCCAAAAAAGCTCGGCAGCATGCCCACCAGCACGCAGTGAAACCGGCAGGGGATCCAGCAGCCGCCGCACCAGGGCCAGATGCTGGAGTTGGCGCCTTTGCTGACGACCCAGGTTGTCGGCCTCTGCCGAACCCAGGGCCCTGCTGGCCAGGGTCAGTAGGGCTGCCAGATGGTGCAGTACCCCAGGATTGGCTCCAAGGGCTGGCGCTCGCCGCAGCAGGCGCTGTTGTCGGCGCGGCCGAGAGCGCCGTGCCCCAAGGCCCGCCTCTCGCCGCACCCTTTGGCGGCGCTCAAACCTGCTGGAGGGGGATCCCATCATGGGCAAGGCGGTAATGGGGCCAGGATGGTCCTGAATCTTTGCTTCCGTCCAGTGTTGACTGACATCTCCCCAGACTTGCCGATGACGCCGACCCAGCAGCGCTGGCCTGAGCAGGCCCTGCCGCTAGCCATAGAACTGCAACGCAGCCTTTGCATCAATGATCGCCAATGGCATGCTCTCAAGGGCCAGCGCCAGCGTCGCGCCGCCGAGCAGATCAGCTCCGCCCTGGTTCTGCTGCTGCGTGAAGCCGAGCCGTCAGCCCCATCCCTGTCAACCCAGGGCAAAGCTCAAGAGGCCATTGCCCTGCTGGAGCATGCCCTGGGCTGGCTGAAGGGAGAGATCAGGGATCCAGGTTGTCCTTCCCACGGCCGCTGAGGCGTCGGCGACGCACCGCCAGTTGCAAGCGATTTCCTCGGGAACTCCAGCGCACATCGTCAAAACAGTGCTGGATGAGGAACAATCCCCGCCCAGAAACTGACTCAATGGCCGGTCGTTTGAGCTCTTTACGGGCCTGGACAGGCAGACCTGGACCTTCATCCTGGACCTGCCAAACCAACCAGTGTGTGGTCACAATGCGACGCACCCTCAGGCATTTTGAGGGATCGCAGCCGTTGCCATGGCGTACGGCATTGACGAGGGCCTCGTGGAGACCAAGATGCAGGTCATCCGCACAGCCATGTCCGA
The DNA here is from genome assembly GCA_044359075.1 of Cyanobium sp. GTDB lineage: Bacteria > Cyanobacteriota > Cyanobacteriia > PCC-6307 > Cyanobiaceae > Cyanobium. The sequence goes on from JBIKMU010000001.1 coordinate 188,696, forward strand.
GGGCAGGCTCTAGAAGCAGCTCGATCAAAGGCGAGAGCTGCAAGGTCGAGGGGGTAATGAAATCGGCCCAGCGCCAAGGCATCGCCAGGAACCGTCAGCAGCATTCAACTATCAAGCTAACCCCCAACTGGCTCCGTCAGGCGCTGCCAACGGGGAGCCAGGCCAGGGTGAGACAACAAGGCATCCATCAGCCTGACGCCGCGGAGCTGATTGACGAGTGGCATGTGTCCTTCGGGGGCCTCAAGGCTCCAATGAAAGGATCCCGGATAGCGGGTCCAGATGCCTTCCTGTTTCCAGCCCAGGCGCGGCCAGAGGCGGTCCCACTTGCCTCCACAGGCCAGCAAAAGACGACCCTGGACGGAAAAACCAAAGCGCCCTCGGGAGTAAACCACCCAGAGGCGGTCAAGAGTCTCCAGGTCCTTAGCAGGCATGGACGGGACTTCGCTGAAGTACACATAACCCCGCCTCTGGGCTTCGGAACCGGCTAACTGGCGCAGGTGCTCGCTGGTCAAGCGATCGGCAGCCTCGAATTGCTGATCCATGAGGTGGCGCTGCAGGCTGGTGTAATCCAGGCCGGCACCGCTTTTCGCCTCCAGCCAACCCTGGGGATGGCGTTGCCAAAAGGCCTCTACTTGCTCGGCACTAGCCCCCTGGAGCAGCAACTGGACCAAGAACCCCGCCGACCAACTGTCACCGCGGGAGTCGATCTCGGCCAACCTGCCAATGATCAAGGGGATCAATTCACCAGCACGGGCCTCTACGGCCGCCACAAGGGAGCGCTGCTGGCGACCAGAGGCGTGCAGAAAGCGATCAAGCAGCTCGTCACTGCCAAGCGTGCTGGAGACCGGGGGACCCGAAAGCATGGCGGTGGACCGACCGGACGGACATGCTGCAGTTGTCCACTATGTCAGGCAGGCCATCGGTCCACGTAAGATCGCCGTTTCGACGTTGCCCATGGCCGCCGCCATCCAGTTCTTCCGCGGCACGGACGAACCGGTCGTGCCTGACATTCGTCTGACCCGTTCGCGCGACGGACGGACCGGCCAGGCGACCTTTGTCTTCGAAGAGCCCAGAGCCTTGGCTCCAGAAAGCTTTGGAGACATCACTGGCATGTTTCTTGTCGATGAAGAAGGGGAGCTGGTGAGCCGGGAGGTCAATGCCCGCTTCGTCAACGGCAAAGCAAGCGCCCTGGAAGCCACCTACACCTGGAAGACCACTGCTGATTTCGAGCGGTTCATGCGCTTTGCCCAGCGGTACGCCGAGAGCCATGGACTGGGTTTCTCCGGTGGCCCTGAAAAAGACGCCCAAGAGGACAGCGAAGCTTGACCCTCGGCAAGTGGCTTGGATTGCTTGCTGTCGTCGCGGCCCTTGCTCTGCTCTGGTCGCTGAGGCACACCATCTTGTTGATCTTTGCCGGTGTCGTCCTTGCCATGGCGCTCTGCACCTTGGTGGGGGCTGTACAGAAACGGCTGGGGAGCTCCCGGCCCCTGGCCGTTTTATTGAGCCTGTTGGGGGTTCTTTTGATCATGTTGGTGGCGGGGGCAACCCTGATTCCACCATTTGTTCAACAGTTTGGAGAGCTGATCGTCAAGCTGCCGGCCGCCAGCACCAAACTGGTCAAGCTGATGCAAGAGGGACTGGCAGGCAGCTTCAGCATGGTTTACGGCAACAGCGGTGATCAGCTCGACTGGCTGAAGTCGGCCCTGCCCAGTTCGGGCGATCGCCAAGGTGCGTTAGGGGAAAGCTTGAGTAAAGCTCTGATCCGACTGCTTGGACTTGCCGGCAACATCGGCAATGGCCTGCTCCAGTGCCTTTTCGTGTTGGCGGTGGCCGTGATGATTACCACCCAACCCCACAACTACCGGGAAGTGGCCCTGCAATTGGTGCCGTCCTTCTATCGCCCACGGGCCCGAGCCGTATTACTGCAATGCGGAGAAGCCCTGAGCGCCTGGATGGTGGGGGTACTGATCAGCTCGATCTGCGTCGGCACCATGGCCGCCATCGGACTTTCGATCCTGGGGGTGAAGCAGGTGGCGGCCAATGCCATGCTGGCTGGCCTTCTCAATATCATCCCCAACATCGGGCCAACCCTCAGCACCATCTTTCCAATCTCGGCGGCCTTGCTGGAAGCCCCCTGGAAAGCGGTGCTGGTACTGATTCTTTACATCATAATTCAGAATTTTGAAAGCTATTTGATCACCCCCTCGGTAATGCAGCACCAACTCAAGCTCTTACCAGGACTAACCCTCTCGGCCCAGTTGCTGTTCACTCTTATGTTCGGTCCGTTGGGACTTGTACTGGCCCTTCCGCTTGCGGTCTGCGCCCAGGTCATCCTGCGCGAAGTCTTGATTCGGGACATTCTTGATCCATGGACTCCACCCCGACGCCCACCAGCCCTTCCATGAACGCCCGCATCCTGATCGGCTTTCTTGCCCTTGTTGTGCTCGGGCTGCTGGCCTGGGAACTGCGCTGGGTGTTGTTGGTGCTTTTTGGCTCCATTGTCCTGGCGGTGGCCCTGGATGTGCCCGTGACCCTGCTGCGTCGCATCCTGCCCGTCAATCGCCAGACAGCCCTGGCGATCGAACTCGTGGTGCTGGTGACTTTCGGAGGCCTGATCATCTCCTTGCTGCTGCCCGAGGTGCTGCAGCAAGCCAAGCAACTGACTGAACTGATTCCCAGCGTGCCGAGCCTCCTTGCCGATTTGCTGACCAAGTTGCCCTGGCTGCGCAATCTCGAAGAGCAATGGCTCAATGGCGCCAGCCTCGAACGCTTCCAGCCCCTGGGCCAACAGCTCCTCGGATTCGCCGGTGGCGCCGCCAACAGCACCTTGCAGGCCCTGTTAATGGCTCTGCTTGCCGTGTTGTTTGCCCTTGATCCCCGCAGCCACCAACGTTTGCTGCTGGCGGCCACGCCCCAGTTCTACCGGCCGCGCATGGCAGTTTTACTTGGGGAATGTCGCGAAGCCCTGGGGGGCTGGCTGGCAGGCATGACCCTGTCCGCCGTTCTGGTGTTTGTGGCAACTTGGGCTGGACTTTCGCTTTTGGGAGTGCCCCTGGCCCTGTTGTGTGCCCTGATCAGTGGCCTGCTGACCTTCGTTCCGACCGTGGGCCCCACCGCCGCCACCCTGCTGCCGATGGCGGTTGCCCTGCTGCTGATGTCTCCGGCGAAAATGCTGCAAGTGTTGCTGCTCCGCCTGGTGATTCAGAACGCCGAGGCGTTTGTGCTTACCCCGGTTTTACTGAGTCGCACCGTCAATCTGCTGCCCACCGTAGCCCTTGTCTCCCAGTTGTGTTTGGGTGCCCTGCTTGGTCTACCTGGCCTGCTGCTTGCGCTACCCCTGGTGGTGGTGATGCAAGTGATGGGCAAAGAAATCATCGTTCACGATATTATGGATCATTGGTGATAAATTTAAATCAACAACTCTCAAGTCATGAAATGGATTGGAGCAGAGCGCATCAGCGATAGTGGCGCCAGAGTGAAGGCATGGCCAGCAGGACGGTCACGGCCAAAAGATGGTTGCGCAATGCTACTGCCAGGGATGTCCAGGTGATGTGATCAAATAGAAGAATTAGCTCGACCCTGAGGTCCAGAATGGCAAGCGAGCCAAGCAATAATGGGAGTAGGCGAAACCCTGCTCTGGTCTGTTCAGAATTCCTATCCTTCATCGTGCGGACTTGGGCGAGAACAGGGGTAACAAGGTAGGCGCCAAGCCAATGCTGGACCAGCTGCCAACGCCAATACCGATTGCCAAAGCCACCGCAAACCAGAAAAGACTGCTACCGCCAAAGAAAATCAAGCCAAATAAAGGCAGCAGGGTGGTGAGAGAAGTGTACAGAGAACGGGTGAGCGTGGCATCAACGGCCACATCAACCTGTTCAGTAATTGGCAATTGGGCAAGGGCCTTGCTTTGTTCCCGGATTCGGTCGTAGACAACGACAGTATCAGTTACAGAATAGCCCGCCACGGTGATCAGGGAGACGGCAAACAGCGAATCGACTTCCACACCCCTAAGCAGACCCAACCAGGCGAAAACACCACAGGTGATCAATACGTCGTGGGCAAGACAGACCAAGGCAAGAAAGGCAAAAACACCGTTGTAGCGAAAGCTGATATAAGCGGCAATCGCCGCAAAGCTCACCAACAGGGAAATCAGGCTGGCCCGCAGCAACCGTGAGCCCAGGGTGGGCCCAATGGTGTTAATCGCCGTACCCTCGCTCAGCAAGGGTCCAACGCGAGCCGAGATCTGATCCACAACGGCCCTTCCCTGCTCAGTGCTCAGGGCTGGAAGCCGCAACACCACAGTCTTGCCGCCATCCAGCAGTTGTACTCCGGAGCTGGAGAGGTTGGGGGAGCGTTCCTGGCCTTCCTGGGGCAAGGTGAGTCTGCCGAGCTGGGCCTGGATTTCAGAAACTGTCAAGGCCGGACAGGCTCCGGGAGCACAGGCCCGCTCCAACTGGATCTGGGTGCCACCGGTGAAATCGAGGCCGGGGACCAGGGGTGCCGCGATGGTTGGATTGCGCCAGCACAGAAACATGCCCAGCAAGCTGAGGGCACAAGCAAAGGCCGAGCCGACCCAGGCGGCCCGGCGATAACGGCTGATGCGGAAGCGAGGAGTAGGAATACTCAAGGGAAGAAAGGCAACTTCAGAGCGCCGAAGGCAGCTGGCGAGCGGGAAGAAAGTTGGTTGGGCGCCGCAGGCCCGGGTAGCTCATCAGCAGCCGCAGCAGGGTGCGGGTGCAGGTGAGGGCGGTGAACAGACTGAGGGTCAAACCAATGAATAGAGTGACCGCAAAACCCTTGACCAGCCCGGTACCGAGAAAAAACAGGGCCAGGCAACTAATTAGCCCCGTGACATGGCCATCAAGAATCGAAGAGAAGGCCAGCGAGAAACCGGTATCGATAGAACGGATTAAAGAATTGCCTGAGCGCAACTCCTCCTTTACCCGCTCAAAGATCAAAACATTGGCATCAACAGCCATCCCTACCGAAAGGATGAAACCGGCGATACCTGGCAGGGTCAGGGTGACCTGAAGGGCAGAATAGATTGCTAAGTTGAAGAGGGCGTACAGACTCAGGGTTAATACCGAAACAAAGCCTGGGAGTCGATAGACAAGCGCCATGAAGAGGCCCACCAAACCAAGTCCGGCCGAGCCGGCGAGCAAGCTGGTGCGGATATTTTCGGCACCGAGGGAGGGACCCACGGTTTTGACCTCGACGATCTTGACAGGTAAGGGTAAGGATCCCCCGCGCAACTGGACCTCAAGATCCCTGGCGGCTTCTGCCGTGAAGTTGCCAGAAATACTGGCGGAACCCCCCGTAATCCCGGCAGTTTTAAATTGGGGTCCGACGGTGGCTTCGCTGATTGAACGGCCATCCAAAACAATGCCCAGAACGCGGCCGGTGCCGGCAATGGACTGGGTGAGGCCGGCAAATTTCTCGCCTCCGGCTCGATCAAATCCCAGGGTCACTTCCCAGGAATCTCCGCTTGACTGTTGCTGCCTGCCGGCACTGGTCAAGTCTCGACCGGTGAGCAGAGGGGGTCCGTAGAGGGAAAGGATGCGTCGGTTGACATCGATGAGGAGTTGGTCGAGTTGGTCCGCTTCACTGGCGTTTGGCGAAACCTTGATGCCTAGGGGGGCCATCGCCTTGGCCAAATCGGCCGCTTTGAGGGGAGAAGCCGGGGGCGCCGCAGAACCCGGGGTGGGGCGGATGCTCGCCAAGATTGCTTCGGCTTGGCGTTTCAGGGTCAAAAGGCCCTGCATCTGCTTATCGGTACCTGGTTTCTGGGCGCGAAATTCAAGCAAAGCGGTAGTTCCCAGCACCTTGGCCGCCCGGCTGGGGTCCTGTTCCCCGGGAAGCTGAAGTACCAACTGGTCATTGCCGACGGTCTGGAGGGTGGATTCAGCCACACCGAGGCCATTGATGCGGCGATCAAGCACATCCTTGACCGCTTCTAGTTGTTCACGATCAACTTTTTCAATGGCTCCGGCGGGCAACACCTGCAAGGTGAGCTGGCTGCCCCCCCGCAAGTCGAGACCGAGCCGCAAACCATTGGTATAAAGAACCACTGCGGCGCTGATTGCCAGCGCCAGAATGAAGGCAAACCAACCTTGTTGACGTCCCATGGTCAGAGGGCACCGCTAGTAATATTTTTAGCAGCCGTCACAATTTGGTGGGGCTGAATGATTGTCAGATTTTCAAGTTTACCATTGTAAGGAGTTGGGATATCCTGGGATGAGAGGCGTACCGGGCGAGCATCAAGTTCATCGAAGCAGTTTTCCGTGATCAGGGCAATAAGCTCAGCCCCAATGCCACCAGTTTTCATACACTCTTCAACAATAATCACACGGTGTGTCTTACGAATAGAAGCGGAGATTGTTTCCAAATCAAAGGGTTTTAGACTGATGAGATCAATCAACTCAACATCAATCCCCTCCGCCTCCAATTGCTGCACCGCTTTGAGGCAATGATGGCGCATACGAGAGTAAGTCAGAATGGTTAAATCTTTTCCGCTTCTGACAATTTCAGCCTGATCCAAAGCGCAAATATAATCCCCCGTTGGAATTTCTTCAGAAAGATTATAAAGCAAAACGTGTTCAAAAAAGACCACTGGATTGTTATCTCGAATCGCCGCCTTCATCAGCCCCTTGGCGTTGGTGGGCGTGCTACAAGCGACAATTTTGATCCCGGGAACCGCGTGGAAATAAGCCTCTAAACGCTGGCTGTGTTCAGCCCCCAATTGACGGCCTACGCCACCGGGACCCCGCACAACAGTGGGAATCGTATAATTGCCGCCACTAGTATAGCGAAGCATTCCCATATTGTTAGAGATCTGGTTAAACGCCAGCAACAGAAATCCCATATTCATGCCTTCCACAATCGGCCTTAAGCCCGTCATGGCAGCTCCAACGGCCATGCCCGTAAAAGCATTCTCAGCAATGGGTGTATCTAGAACCCTCAACTCGCCATACTTCTGGTACAGATCCTTGGTGACTTTGTAGGAGCCACCATAGTGTCCCACGTCTTCCCCCATCACACAAACATTCGGATCTCGAGCCATCTCCTCATCAATGGCTTCGCGCAGGGCATTAAACAGCAGGGTTTCGGCCACGATCTGACATCGGCCAAGGATGGGGCCAACCTATCTCAGACTGCGGCAGCGCCCTGCGGTTTCAGGCGGCTGGACCAGGTTTGGCCACCACCAAGGAGCGCACAAACACCACGAGCAGACCCAGCCCGATGAAGGCGAAGCTGAAGCTAGCCAGAAAACACATGCCCACAATCAGGGTCTTCATCGCCGTAGCGATGTTTTGGGCGATCGGCGAGCTGAACTGGGGAGGGTGGTTGGCGTAATGGGCCAGGACCCGCCGACTCAGCCCCAGGGCAAGCCAGGCCAGCAAGCCACTGGTTAGGGCACCAGTCAGGAAACTAAGCGGTCCCTTACGGGGCCCCTGGGGGTTGGAACCATTGGACGGGGAGAGGGCGTCACTCATGGGGCGCTGGCATCAGCCTCCAGGCTGACACCTGTCGCTCTGGTGCGAGTGCACCACCAAGCCAATCCCCCAGCCGCCAGCGGTTCGGCCAGGGTCTCGGCCGCCCGTTCAGCCCCGGCCCCATCGGCAAACAGCGCAAACACACTGGGGCCCGAACCGCTCATCGCCACCGCCAGGGCCCCGGGGGCCTGGCGCAGCAGATTGAGGGCAAGACCAACGCTGCTCACCTCAGGCACCACAACCGACTGGAGGTCGTTGCGCAGGGGAGGCAGCGGCGACTGGTTCCGCAGAGCAGCCAGCAGCGCTCCCTGGCGCAGGGCCTGGCGGCGCTGCTCGAAATCGGCCTCGCAATCCAGATAAAAATCGCCGCGCAACTCCCGGCAGCGGCCGTAAGCCCAGGGCGTGGCGACGCTGGCTTCGGGATGCTTCACCAGCAACACCCCGAGGCACCGGCCCGCCAAAGCGTCTGCGGGCTCCAACCGCTCCCCCCTGCCAAAACTCAATTGCAACCCTCCGCTCAGGCAGTAGGGCACATCCGAACCCAAGGCGGCCGCCAGCTCCATCAAGGCGGCAGGCTCCAGGGCAACGCCCCAGAGCAACTGGAGTCCCAGCAAGGTGGCAGCAGCGTCGCTGGAGCCCCCCGCCAACCCGGCTCCCACCGGAATCCTTTTCTGAAGCCTGATCGCCGCCCCCAATTCCGGCAATCCCACCCTGGCGCGCAACCCTTCGGCCGCCCGCAGGATGAGATTGTCGGGACCGCTGCTGAGGCTGGGGTCATCACAGGAGAGGCTGAGACAGGCATCGGCGGTCGGGCGCAAATCCAGACGGTCGATCAGATCAAGGGTCTGCATCACCATCGCCAGCTCGTGGAAGCCGTCGCTGCGCAGTCCCAGCACTTCGAGATGCAGATTGATCTTGGCCGGGGCCAACACGGTCAGTTCAGCCATCAGCGGGGGGCGCGAACGCAGCAGCAGGTATGGCCGGATTCAAGCCGGCCGCCAGGGCGAGCCAGCGGCTGGGGGAGAGGTCCTGGGGCCGGGATGCCAAATCGACACCGGCGGCCCCGGCGACGCCCTGCAGCTGTTCGGCAGGCAGAAGACCGGCGAGGGTGTTGCGCAACATCTTGCGCCGCGAAGCGAAGCAACGCCGCAGCAGCGGATCGAGTACCCCAGCCCCAGCGGCGGAGAGGCGGGAGCCGGCGGCCAACGGTTCGATCAGCAGCACCTCCGAATCAACCTTCGGAGGTGGCTTGAAACAGCGGGGAGGCACGGGGCAGACCAAACGGCAGTGGCCCAGCAGCTGCATGCGCACACTCAAGGCCGCATAGGCCGACGTTCCCGGTTGGGCCCGGATGCGCTCGCCCACCTCCCGCTGCACCAGCAACACCAGGCGCTCGAAGGGGGGGGTCAGCGGTGCCTCCAGGCTGCCCACCAGCCTTTGCAACAAGGGGCCAGTGATGTTGTAGGGGATGTTGGCCACCACCTTGGTGCAGGCCCTGGGGCCCTGGCGATCGATCGGTACCCGCAGCGCATCGCCCTCGATCAACTGGAAGCGGGGGTCCGGGCCGAAGCGCTGCTTCAGGCCCGCTACCAGATCCCGATCCAGTTCGATCGCCTCCAGGGCCGCCAGATTGCAAGCCAGCAACCGCTCGGTGAGGGCGCCGCGGCCAGGACCCACCTCCAGCACCCGATCGTGGGGCTGAAGGCCCGCCGCCGCCACAATCTGATCGAGCACTGCGGCGTCGATGAGCCAATGCTGGCCAAAACGATGCCGGGCACGGTGGCCGCTGAAAGTCATGAACCACCTGCGCACAGACTTCCACATTGCCTCTCCCCCCGCTGCCATGGCCTCCTCCCCCTCCCTTGAGGCTCCAGGCCGCCTGGGACCCGAAGCCCAGGACGGCCTCAGACCCGGAGTCCAGGGCCGTCCCAACCCCGGCGGCCAGGGGCTCCTGGCGAGGATCCTTGCCTTCGCCCTGGTGGCCCTGGCCCCCTGGCCGCTGGCGGTCCGGGCGCAACCCAGCCGCACGGCCGAATCGATCTGGAGCCAGGAGGACGCCAGCCAACGGGCCCTGCAGCTCGTGCCCAGCGGCGCCCGGGTGGACAGCACGGCTTGCCAGGAGATCGGCGTCGGCAGCATGGGGGGCCTTCCCCGCTATCGCTGCACGGTGCGCTTCAGCCCCGGCACCGCCAGCCCCGGAAGCGCCAGCCCCGGAGGCCCCACCCACGAAGGCGCCAGCCCCTGAATGGCCGCTCTGCGGACCCGCCTTCAGCCAAGCCGAATCCAGCGCACCGGACCCAAGCGGGGGGGCAACGGCACCAGGGCCGCCACCTGCTCCACCGGTCTGTCGGCCCAGGCAGGGTGGTCCACCAGCCAGCAATCCCAAGCGCGCCGCAAGCGCAGACGCTTTTGCCAGCGCAGGGCGGCCGTGCCGCCCCCATCCCAGTCATTGGGCCCCCGACCCTTGACCTCGACCAACAGCAAGCGCCCGGGCTTGGCGACCACCAGATCGAGCTCCCCCCAGCGGCAGCGCCAGTTGCGCGACACCAGCCGCCAGCCCCTGCCTTGCAAAAGCCTCAGGGCCCTTTGCTCGGCCCAGGCTCCCTGACGTTGGGCCAGCGTGCGGGGCATGCTCGGTAATGGGGCTGACGCCATGGTTCCCCGGTATTGCCAGGATGGCTGGGCAGCGGCATGCCGGAGGCGACACACTGGGTCCCAGATGATCGGCGCCCCCATGAGCTTCGATGCCCGCAGCCGTGAACGGCTGGAGGCCCTCGGCCGCCAGCTGCCCCAAAAACTGCCTTCCCCCGCCCCTGCCGCAGCGAACCCGCAGCAAAACCCGGCCCCCCAGGGTCGCCATCCCCTGGAACTGGAGCGCAATCCGGAGCAACTCTTCCGTGAACTCATGCGAGCCAGCGCCGATGGCACGGTGCCGCCGCACCTGATCGATCGATTGCGGCAACTCGAAAGTGGTCCGCAACGCACCGACCTGGCCAGGGCCAGCAATTCCCCGGCTGCAAGCCCTTCTGGATCCAGCACCGCCGCCGAAGCCCTCGCGCCGCTCCGGACCAAAGCCTCCAGGCGCCGTGCGGTGCCGGGGCCCCTGGGACCCCGCCGCGTGGAGGGGGCTGACGCCGAGCTCTACGCCTCATTTCAACAACTGCTCCTGGAAGACGAGGAGCTGGATTAGGCGCCAGCCCCAGCAGCCCGCCCATCAGCAGTCAGTACAGGTGTACTACAATTGCGTGGACTGCCAGGGACCATGGCCAGCGCGATCGTGCTCATCGATGGCAACAACTTCTATGCCTCCTGCGAAGCGGTGCTCGATCCAGGGGTCATCGGCAGGCCCCTGGTCGTGCTTTCCAACAACGACGGTTGCATCGTCTCGCGCAGCGCCGAAGCCCGTGCCCTGGGCATTCCCATGGGAGCGCCCTACTTTCAGGTGCAAAGGCAGCTGCAGCAGCACCAGGTGATCGTGCGCAGCTCCAATTACGGCCTTTATGCCGACATGAGCCAGCGCCTGATGGCCACCCTCGAACCGTGGGTGGAAGAACTGGAGGTTTATTCGATCGATGAGGCCTTCGGGCGACTGCGACGTCCCCCGGCCCAAGCCGCAGCAAGAAACCGCCTGGGCATGCCCCCCGCCGAGAAGCTGGAGGCCACGAGCCCCGAAGGCCAGGACCCAGAGGGCCAGGGCCCAGAGGGCCCCGACCCAGAAGGCCCCGACCTGACGGCCTGGGGACAGGCGCTGCGCCAGCGGGTGCGCCGAGATCTGGGGCTGCCGGTGGCCATCGGCATCGCCCCTACCAAGGTGTTGGCCAAGCTGGCCAATCGCATCGCCAAGCAGGATCCCCAATACCGCCAGCAGGGGGTATTCGATCTAGCGGCGGTGGCCGATCCGGACCCCTGGCTGGAAGCAGTGGCCATCGAAGATGTGTGGGGCATCGGCCGCCAGCTTTCGCGCTGGTGCCGCCTGCGGGGCATTGCCAATGCCCGTCAACTGCGGGACATGCCCCCAGGCGAGCTGCGGCGCCGCTGTGGCGTCGTCGGGCTGCGTCTGCAGCTGGAGTTGCGGGGATCCAGCTGCCTGCCCCTGCAGGAAGCGGCGCCAGCCAAACAGGAAACCTGCGTCAGCCGCAGCTTCAGCACCCCCATCACCACCCGGGCCGAGTTGCGCGAAGCGGTGGCCACCTACCTCAGCCGCGCCGCCGAAAAACTGCGCCGTCAGCAGCAGCTAGCCGCTGCGATCACCGTCTTCGTGCGCAGCAGCCCCTTTGATGGCACTGTTTTTTACAGCAATGCCGCCACCGTGGTGCTACCCCTGGCCAGCCAGGACACGGCCGTGCTGCTGAAGGCAGCCCTGCCCCTCACAGACCAGCTGTTCCGCCCCCACAAACCCCTGCGCAAGGCCGGCGTGCTCTTGCAGGGTCTGCAACCGCAAAGCCTGCTGCAACACCACCTGCTGGCACCGCTGTCCAGCGATGAGCAGGCACGAAGGCAGGCCCTGCTGGCTGCGGTGGATCGCCTCAACCATCGCTTCGGCAGGGGCACGCTGCAATGGGCGGCCTGCGGCCTCAACCCGGCCTGGACGATGCGACGCTCCCGTCTGTCACGGGCGGCCACCACCCGGCTCAGCGATGTGCCGGTGGCGCGGGCCTGAGCGATTTAATACGCTGATCTACCAAGAAGTTGAATACGCTGATTTACCAGGAAGTCGGATAAAACTTGACGGGAAAGATCTAGCAAATCAACCAGATAAAGAAAAAATTGAGACTCAGGCTCAGGCCTCCGCCAACAACGAGGCAATTTGGTTCCGGCCATTGCCCTTGGCCAGTTGCAGGGCCTGCTCACTGCGACGCACCAGATCATAAAAACAGCCATCAGTGGCCGCCAGCACAGTGAGACCGCCACTGATATGCAGCCGCAGCTCCGAATGGCTGAAAACGCCAGGCATGGTGCTGACGGCCTGGCGCAATCCCTCGGCCACCGCCATGGCCCCATCGGGACCCTGATCAACCAGCAGCAGGGCAAAGGCGCCGTCATCCAGCCTGCCGGCAAAATCCTGCTCCCGTAAAAACTGGCAGCCCAAGTGGCATAGATCGACCAACACCTGGTCACCGGCTTGATGGCCCCAACGGTTATTGATCGCCCGAAAATTGTCGACATCAAACAACAGCAGGGCCAGTTGCTTGCCTTCGGCCCGGGCCCGGACCAGTTCCCGTTCGCCAATCGCCAAAAAGGTGACCCGATTGGGCAGGCCTGTTACCGGGCAGACATGGGAAAGGCGCCGCAGCTCCAACTCCCGCATCACCAATTCCGCTAACAGCCCCAGCTGGTGAATCTGGGTGGCCGTAGGCAGATGGGGCTTCTGGTCCAACACACATATGGTGCCCAGGTTGTGGCCAGTGGGACTGGTGAGCGGCGCCCCGGCATAAAAACGCACATGGGGTTCAGCGTTGACCAGGGGATTGGTGCTGAAGCGCTCATCTTTGAGGGCATCGGGCACCACCAGCATCCCTTTTGAGGCGATGGCATGGGCGCAAAAAGCCATGGGCCTGGGGGTTTGGCGCACTTTGAGGCCCTTACTGGCCAAAAACCATTGGCGATCGGCCTCCACCAAGGAGATTGCCGCTAACGGCATGGCGAAAATCGAGCTGGCCAACTCGACCAGGCGTTCAAAATGGGGATCGCTAGGTTGGTCCAACACCCCGTACCTTTCCAGAGTCCGCAGCCGTTGGGCCTCGTCCACGGGCACGGGATAGTCCGGGTAGGCCATTGGGGAAATCCAGTAAGTACAAACTAGTCAGGATCCCGCGCTATCGCAGGCCCCAGGCCCTTAGCTGCTCCCTCGAGCAGCAAAAGTTTCCTCGTCGCTGCTGCACCGTTGCCGATCAAGGGCAAACAGATGGCGACGTTCACGGTAATAGGCCGCTTGAAACCGCAAGGCCTCCCCATTGAGCTGCTGGAAAAGCTCGTCGATGCGGCCCTCCATGTCATGGCAGAGCTGGGGGTCGGCGGCGGGCTCAAACGGCTGCGGTGGCGAGGCTTCGGCCTGCAGCAAACGGGCGATGCAACGCTCCAGGGTCTGCAATTCCTGGCCCCGCCAGGCCTCGAGCAAATGGCGACAACGATTCTGGGTGACCAGCCGGGAGCGGCTGGCGATGGCCCCGCGGAGCTGCAACTCGGGCTGGCCCAAGGCGAGCGTTTCCACATCACTGGGTTGCAGCAGGGGGGTCAAACGGGAGAGGAGATCGCTCTGCTCCACCACAAGGCGATCGCCCAGTAGCCGGGGAAGGTCCAGCTCGCCCAGTTCCAAACCCGGATCTTCGCCCCGATCGATCGCCTCCAACCGCCCGGGGGCCAGGTGGTCCTCTTCGATCTCAGCGATCGTGGCCCAAAGCAAACGGTGATCGCGCAAGACAAAATCCTGTTGCTCGGCCAGCCGTAGCTGGCGACGCACCTCGGCACGATGGTGGGGACAGTGCAGGTAAAGCCGCAGGATGGCCGCTTCGGCCCGCTCCTTGAGACTGATGCTGCCAGGCGCCTCGCAGCGGCTGGAGCGCCCATGCCAGCGCTGGCCCTTGACCTGCTGGCGCAGGTCCTCCTCCAAAGAACGCACGAGGTGGGCGCGGCCCTGGCTGAGGCGCTCGGCCACCTGCTGGATGTAGCGGGTGCGGTGGGTGGCCTGGGGCAACTTGCCCAACAACTCCACCAGGGACGCCACCGCCTGCTGAAACTCATCAGCGCGGCTGAGATCACGGGGGGCCAGCACCTGCTCGATCTGCCAGTCCAACCAAAGGGGGGCCCCATCCAGCAGGGCCCGATACTCTCCAGGCCCGTGGCTGCGCAGGAATTCATCAGGATCCTTGCCGGCGGGGAGCTGGAGCACCCGCAGCTCCAGCAATCCCTGTAGCGCCTGTTGTTCCACCTCGCCGATGGCCCGTTGGGCAGCGCGAATGCCAGCCCCGTCGGCATCGAAATTGAGAATCAGGCGCTTGCTGTCGCACAGACGGCCCAACTGGGTGATTTGGTGGCTGCTGAGGGCCGTACCCAGGGCGGCAACGCAATTGGCGATGCCGGCGGCATGGAGGGCGATCACATCGAAATAGCCCTCCACCACCACCGCCCGGTCATCGCGACGGATCGCTTCGGCGGCGCGATCCAGGCCAAACAGATGGCGACCCTTCTCAAACACCTCGGTTTCTGGTGAATTGAGGTATTTGGGCTCACCGCCATCAAGACTGCGGCCCCCAAAACCGATGACCCGCCCCTGGCGGTCGCGAATCGGCACCATCACCCGATGGCGGAAACGGTCGTAAAAGCCCCCTCCCCCCTTGCGGGCAACCACCAGGCCGGCATCCAGCAGTAACTCTGGCGCCTGCTGCTCCACCGACTGCAAATGGACCAACAAGCCATCCCAGCGGTCCGGCGCGTATCCCAGTTGGAAGGCTTCAAGGCTGGCCTGGCTGAGACCCCGGCTCTCGCACAGGTAGGCCAGGGCCCCGGCCCCCTCGGGCAAACGCAACTGGGCCTGGAACCAGCCGGCGGCCAAGGCCAGCACCCGGTGCAGCCGATCCCGGCGCGAGAGCTGCTGGCGCAACCGCTCCTGTTGCGGTCCCTCCAGGGTTTCCACCGGCAACTGGTATTTGCGGGCCAGTTCCAGCACCACCTCGCCAAAGCTGGTGCGCTGCAATTCCATCAAAAACTTGATGGCGTTACCGCCGGCTCCACAGGAGAAGCAGTAATAGAACTGCTTGGCGGGTGACACCGTCATCGACGGTGATCGGTCCTCGTGAAACGGGCAGAGCCCCACGAATTCACGGCCTTTCTTTTTCAGCAGCACATGCTCGCCGACCACATCGACAATGTCGGCCCGCTCCTTGACGGCCTCGATCGTGCGGGGATGGAGGCGGGGCAAGGACAAGGGTTGGCAGGCGAGCGCGGGCGGAAAGCTGAACGCCCCAGATGTGGGGCTTCTGACCACCCATTCTGCCTTACACCACCAGGGGTGGGTGCCCTCCGCCCCTAACCCAGCCAGCCCTGCCAACAGGGACCGGTCAGGGACCGGTAGGCGGCCGCCCAACGGGCCGGGCCGCAAGAATTCAGAAACAAGAAAATAGAAAAAGGATGCAAAAAACAGCAGAAGAGTCAGCTGGCCAGAGGCGACGGGCCGTTCTGGCCCTGCTGGGCAGCGCCTTCATGTTCAGCTTGATGACCCTGGGGGTGAAACATCTGGGGGCACGCTTGCCCGTGGCCGAAATGGTGCTGGCCCGCTCGATCGTGGGCCTCAGCATCAGTTTGGCGATGGCTCGCCTGATCGGCATCAACCCCTGGGGGCGACGGCGGGGCTTGCTGGCCCTGCGGGGCCTGCTGGGCACCATGGCCCTGGGCTGCATCTTCGCGGCTTTGAAGCGCCTTCCCCTGGCGGAAGCCACGGTCTTGCAATTTCTCTATCCCACCTTGACCGCTGCCCTGGCCTGGATTCTGCTGGGAGAATCCCCGAGCCGGCGCGGCCTGGCGGCCCTGCTGATCGGCTGGATCGGTGTCTTGGTGCTTGTACGACCGGGAAGTGGGGTTTTTCCCATGGAAGGGGTGCTGCTGGCCCTGGCCGGAGCGATGCTCACCTCCCTGGCCTACGTAAGTGTGCGCGAATTGGCGAGCACGGAATCCCCCCTCGTGATCGTCATCTGGTTTCCAATGGTCTCGGGGCTGCTGAGTTTGCCCCTGGTGCTGCTAAATCCCGTCCTACCGAGCGGTAACGAGCTGCTCCTGTTATTGGCGATTGGCCTGTGCACCCAGGCCGGGCAATTGGGCCTCACCGAAGGACTGGCGCGTCTGCCTGCGGCCCGCGCCACCCCCATCGGCTACGTGCAGGTGGCCTTCGCCAGTTTCTGGGGTTGTTGGGTGTTTGGCGAAAAACTGGGGTCCACCACCCTGCTGGGCGGGGGGTTGGTGCTGCTAGCAGCGCTGCTTAGTCAAACAGGCATTGCTCAAGCCCGGGGCGCATCGGGCAAGGGCAAGGGATAGGTGAGCCAATCGGCCCTGCCGTCCTGGCGGATCAAGGGGCGGGCCAATCGCCAGGTCTCCTGGCGCTCACCAGCCTGGAGATAGATGTCGAAGGGACTATCCACCCGAATCGGATCGCCACTCAGGCGCCAATCAAAGCGTCCCGTCAGGTGCCAACCCTTGGCCGTGCCAATTGGGACTGGCTCCTGGGACTCCAGCCGCACCCGACTCACCTGGGGCAGACCCATGGGTTCCAATTGGAGCGCCTGGGCCACATCCAGCTGAGTGGTTTGGATCTGCTCGGCCAGGGCTGATAAGAGCACGCTGCGGGGAGGTTGGACCAGGGCATTGCAGCCCGCCAACAGCAGCCCCGTGGCCAGCGCCAGCGTGACAAGGGTCCGCCTCAAACGGGGGACAAGGCTCCTGAAGGGCAGCATGGGGAGATTGCACGGGTCTCCATGATCGGCTGGCTGCGGGGTCTAGTCGCCGAACCTTGGCGGGCGGGCCACCGCTGTGGACTCCTGCTGATCTGCGGAGGCATTGGCTATGAGGTGCAGCTGACCCTGCGGCAGTGGGCACGGTTGCCAGCCGCCGGTGGCGATCTGACCCTGCACATCCACCAGAGTGTCCGCGAGGATGGCTGGACCCTCTTCGGATTCGGCGATCGTCAGGAGCGTGATTTATTTCGGGATCTGGTGGCCGTCAGTGGGGTGGGTCCCCAGATGGCCCTCGCCCTGCTTGGCGCCATGGAGGTCGACGAACTGGTGCGAGCCATCGCGGCAGCGGACCTGCGGCGACTCAGCCAGGCGCCGGGGGTGGGCAAGCGCACGGCGGAGAGGCTGGCGGTCGAACTGCGCAGCAAAGTTCAGGCCCGGTTTCCCCAGCTGCTGGCGGCAGACCCGGGCCTGGGGGCCGATTGGACGGACGACAGCCAGGGGGAAACCTTGGCCAAGGGCTGCCGCGCCGAAGTGGAACTAACCCTTGGGGCCCTGGGCTATGAACCCTTGGAAATCCAACGGGCCTGGCGGGCCGTTGCCGGCGAAGGTCAGGATGGTTTGGTAACCAGCGACGACTGGTTGCGAGAATGCCTGCGGTGGCTGTCCCGGTCCTTAGCGTGAAGTCCGGGGCCCCGGGTACACGGCCAGGTAAAGTAGAACATTCGATCAAAAGGGGCTACGAACAGTCCATGCCGCTGACCACCACCCGCAAACAAGAACTCATCAACACCCATCAGACCCACGGCACCGACACCGGGTCGGTGGAAGTGCAGGTGGCGATGCTGAGCGATCGCATCAATCAACTTAGCGGCCACCTTCAGAAAAACATTCACGACTTCTCCTCCCGTCAAGGGCTGCTCAAGATGATTGGTCGTCGCAAGCGGCTGCTCTCCTACCTGCGCCAACAAAACGATAAGCGCTATGCGGCGCTGGTCGAAAAACTCGGCATCCGCGGCTGAGGCGGGCCATGGCCCGCCCACCAAAACCCTCCGCCTTCGGCTCGAAGACGGTCAAAGCCCAAACGGGACCCAAATCACCTCGGCCATCCCAGATTCCCGAGGCGGTTTCTCGGCGAATGGCCAGACGCATCGGCCTTTCCACGGGACTTCCCACCCTGTTAGGCATGCTTGTGTTTGTTGCCAGTTATTTCTTAGTAGGCCGCCACCTGATTGATATCCCACCAGTGGTCACCCTGGGATTGTCAGGAGGATTTTTCTTGCTGGGTCTGATAGGTCTTAGTTATGGCGTGCTCTCAGCCAGTTGGGAAGACGCACCTGGCAGCCTGCTGGGCATTGAGCAAATTGGCCTGAATATCAGCCGTCTCAAGGCATCCCTAAAAGCAGGCAAAACTGGTAGCAGCTAGGGCCGTAAATTTCTTAAGATTTGGTACAAACGGCCCGGCCTTGGATCCAAGAGAGCCATAGACCCGGCCCTGATCGGGTCTATGGCCTGTCGAGCTCAAAAATCCCGATCAGTAAGAATTTCACAGCCATCACTGCTTACGACAATGGTGTGCTCCCACTGGGCCGAAAGTCCACCATCCACCGTGACGACTGTCCAGCGATCCCGCAAGGTACGACAGGCTTTGCTGCCAGCATTGAGAATAGGTTCCACCGCCAAGGTCATGCCTGGACGCAGCGTCATGTTGGGCAAATCCCTGGTGCGATAGTTGAATACCGAAGGCTCTTCATGCAGGTTGCGGCCCACACCGTGCCCTGTGTAGTCCTCTACGACCGCATAGCCGTGGGCTTCAACATGGTCCTGAACCGCACCGGCCAGATCTAGGAGGCTGCTGCCTGCTTTAACGGTGGCCAGGCCCTTCATCAAGGACTCCTGGGCGACTCGGCTGAGCCTTTGGCCCTCGGCACTCGTGCCCTCACCTACGGCGATGGTGATGCAACTATCGCCGTGATACCCCTCGAAACAGGCACCCGTATCCACCTTGAGCAAATCACCGGCGTGGATCACCCGCTTGGCACTGGGGATGCCATGCACCACCTCATTGTTGATGGAGGCGCAAATACTGGCCGGGAAACCGTGGTAGCCCTTGAAGCTGGGCACCGCCCCCATGGCCCTGATCCTCTGTTCGGCATGGCGGTCCAGGTCGGCTGTAGTCATGCCAGGGGTCACCATTTCACTGATTTCCCGCAACACGGTGGCCACAATGCGACTGGCCCGGCGCATCACCTCAATCTCACGGGCTGATTTGACCTCCACACCCCGACGGCTCTTTTGAATCCGGGGGCCGGCCTGGGTGATCTGGGCCGCGTCCGCCGTGGCTCGACCAGCGGTGGTGCTGGCCAGCAGATCGGCAAACAGATTCATGGGGTCCGGTTCGAAGGAGCGGGGGAGGGAGCGGGGGAAGGGCCGATGGGTCAGGCCCGCAAGGGCCCTCCAAGATATTCGCCACTGCCAAGCTATCAAGGGTGTCATCGCTGCTGCGCCTTGGCCCCCTCCGATCCCTTCCCCGAAGCCGATGCGGCACCCGCATCTCACCCTTCCCCCTCTCAGCGGCCGGACCAACCCAGGGGGCCATCACTGGCCCTGCGGCTGCGCCAGGCCCACGCCAATCTGGCGCCCCTGGTGCTGGCGCCATTGCTAATCACCGCTGGCAGCGGCGTGGCCTATCGGTTGTTGCGGGACTGGGGAGGCTGGGGACGGGATCGGGCCCATGGCCTGATGGTGGTGCACGAGGGGGAGTGGTTGAAACCCTTGTTGGGGGCGGGGGCCGAAACGTTTTATGTGCTACTCAATGGATTAGGGCTGCTCTGGATGCTGACCAGCGGTGCTTGGCTGGCCTGGGACCGTTGGCGCCGCAGGGGACCGCTGGGCGGAGGTGGTAGTGGGGGCGCCTGAGCCGTTACAATCTCGGTTTGGCCTGACGCCTTCGAATGGGCTGGCTGCGGACGGAACCGAAACCACGATGGACCCTGTGAACGACACCGAAACCAATTTGGAATCCACGGCCACTGGGGCCGAGGAAAGCAACGTTGCTGTTGCCACAGCTGAAGCCAGTCCAGCAACGGTTACCGTGACCACCGGCAAGCTGGGAGCCCGTGAGCTGATCGCCGCCTTCGAAGCCGCCCAGCTGAAAAGCGATCTGCCCGAAATTTATGTTGGCGACACCGTTCGGGTTGGCGTGCGTATCCGCGAAGGCAGCAAGGAAAGAATCCAGCCCTACGAGGGTGTGGTGATTGCAAAACGCCATGGCGGCCTGAACGAAACGATCACCGTGCGACGTATTTTCCAGGGTGTAGGTGTCGAGCGGGTTTTCATGCTGCATAGCCCCCAGGTGGCCAACATCAAGGTTGAGCGACGCGGTAAAGTGCGTAGGGCGAAGCTCTTCTATCTGCGTGACCGGGTGGGTAAAGCCACTCGCGTGAAGCAGCGCTTCGATCGGTGATTCTGTTTACTGGATTTTCTCCAGAAAACACACTGATTTCCGTTGTCCCAAGGGCCATCGCCTTGCGCCGTTAGTTCAGTTGGTAGAACGCAGGTCTCCAAAACCTGATGTCGGGGGTTCAAGTCCTCCACGGCGCGTTCGATGGTCCGTTATTCAGTCTTGTGCTTCCGAAAATGGAGTTGGATCTACAGCCCGGCGATGTCGTAAAAGTGCTTGAATCCGCAGCCCTTGGCTGGGTTCGAGCCCGCGTCATTCGGGTCAAGTCCGGTGGCCGCGTGGTGGTTCAGAGCGATCAAGGCCGTGAATTCACGGCCCGCGGTAATCAGGTTCGCCTGATTGAACCCGCTGGTTTTCGACCCTGATTCCCTGTGGATCTGTCCCAAAGCCAAATCCAATCCCCCGTGCAACATGCTGGGGGAGCTTTTTGGTTTGGCTTGGCAATCCATTCAATCTGCCTGCTTCCCTGCCCTCTCCGACGGCAATCCATTCCAAGGCGTTGACGGAGGGACCTATGGCCATGGATACTTCTGTTGTTGGTTTGAGGGCCGACAAGGCTGATTCCGAAAATCACCCCTGGGGTTTTCGTTTCAACCAAATTTGGGACTGTAGTTCAATCGGTTAGAGCACCGCCCTGTCACGGCGGAAGTTGCGGGTTCGAGCCCCGTCAGTCCCGTGCTCAAACAATCATTAATAACGGAGCTCAGCAGCGTGGTCGAACCAGGTTCCGTGCGGGTCCGGTTGGCCCCAAGTCCTACCGGCACCCTGCACATCGGTACGGCCCGCACGGCAATTTTCAATTGGCTGTTTGCCCGCCACCACGGCGGTCTTTTTTTGTTGCGTATCGAGGACACCGACCGGGAACGGTCGCGACCTGAATACACCGACAACATTCTTGCTGGGCTGCGCTGGCTTGGCTTGGATTGGGACGACGAACCCGTGATCCAAAGTGCTCGCATCGAGGAGCACCGGGGCGCCATCCGCCGACTACTGGAGCAGGGCCTGGCCTATCGCTGTTACGCCAGCGAGGACGAGCTGGCCGCCATGCGTGAGCACCAACAAGCCAACCACCAAGCCCCCCGCTACGACAACCGCCACCGCCAGCTCTCAAGCGAGCAGGAACAGGCCTTCATCGCCGCAGGGCGCGAAGCGGTCATCCGCTTTCGCATCGATGACAACGCCACCATCACCTGGAACGACTTGATCAGGGGGCCCATGCAATGGTCTGGATCGGACCTGGGGGGGGACATGGTGATTGCCCGCCGGGCCCCTGCCGACCAGATCGGGGAACCGCTCTACAACCTGGTGGTGGTGGTGGATGACGCCTTCATGGCGATCACCCATGTGATTCGCGGCGAGGATCACATCGCCAATACGGCCAAGCAGCTGCTGCTGTATAAGGCATTGGGCGTAACCGCCCCAGAGTTCGCCCACACGCCCCTGATCCTCAACCAGGAGGGCAAAAAACTGTCCAAACGGGACGGGGTGACCTCCATCAGCGACTTCCAGGAGTTGGGTTATACCCAGGCCGCCCTGGTCAACTACATGACCTTGCTGGGCTGGTCGCCCCCCGAGGGCATGGGCGAACGCTTCAGCCTGGCAGAAGCGGCCCGGGTTTTCGACTTTGATCGCGTCAACAAAGCCGGCGCCCGCTTCGACTGGGACAAGCTCAACTGGCTCAACGGCCAAGTGCTGCATGAGCTTGCCCCCTCCGAATTGCGCCAACAGCTCCTGCCCCTTTGGCGGGCCCAGGGTTGGGCCGGCGCTGGCCCAACGGCCGATTGCGATTGGCAGAAAGATCTATGCACTTTGCTCGGTCCCTCCCTGACCCGGCTGGTCGATGGGGTGGAGCAAGCCACGGCCTTCTTTCTCACCCCCAACCCCGACGAGCAGGCCCAGGCCCAGCTGGCCCAACCGGGGGCGGCAGCCGGCCTGGCGGCCGTGTTGGAACGGTTGCCCGCCGGCGAACTGAGCACATCAGGGGCCCAACAGATCCTGGCTGAGGCCACCGCGGCCGCCGAGATCAAGAAAGGCCTGCTGATGAAAAGTCTGCGGGCTGCCCTGTTGGGCTGTCTTCAGGGTCCGGACTTGCTGGGCAGCTGGTTGCTCTTGCATCGCAGCGGCGCCGACCGGCCCAGGCTTGAAGAGGCCCTAGCCGTTGCCCCCAGCCCTTGATCGGCGTGAAGCGGGTGCTGCTGCTGTTTATCTGAACCTGAAGCAGCAGCGGCGCCTAGGTATTAGTCGTCATAGGCTGCAAAAATCGGTTCAATTTGCAGGCCGATGATGCTGCCGGCCCGCAGCAACAGGTATTCGCCCTCCAGCTGATTGATCGGCACGTTCACGAAGGCCTCGGGGGTCGAGGCAGCATTGAGCACGCCCGTGTACCAGTTCTGGAAGGCATCCAGACTCTCAAAATGGACGCTCTCACGATGTCCGCCGCTCAAAATCAGATGGATCGCATAGCGACTGGGTTTACGGGCCATCGTCAGACCGGTAGATCACGGACCCCCACAGAATGGCGCATGACACCATGAGCAATTCCTGCCATCACGCCCCCCAGGCGCTCTGGCAGGCTGAGTCCTACGGAAATCCCTGCGGACCAGGCAAACACCCATGGTGGTAGGAGGGGACAAGACCACAGCAAGCCAGCAGGAGGACAAACCCCTGCTGCTGCTGGTTGATGGCCATTCCCTGGCTTTTCGCAGTTTCTATGCCTTTGCCAAGGGCGGCGAAGGAGGACTCAGCACCAAAGACGGTGTCCCCACCAGCGTGACCTATGGCTTTCTCAAGACCCTGCTCGACAATGTCAAGGGGTTGAACGCCAAGGGGGTGGTACTGGCCTTCGACACGGCCACACCCACCTTTCGCCACGAAGCGGACGCCAACTACAAAGCCCATCGGGAAACGGCCCCGGAGCACTTTTTCGCCGACCTGGCCAACCTGCAACAGATTCTCAAGGAGGATCTGGATCTCTCCCTCTGCCTCGCTCCCGGCTACGAAGCCGACGATGTGTTGGGCACCCTGGCCCTGCGGGGGGCCTCGGAGGGCTGGCGGGTCCGCATCCTTTCGGGCGACCGGGACCTGTTTCAACTGGTCGATGACGATCGTGATATCGCTGTTCTCTATATGGGTGGCGGGCCGTACGCCAAGAACAGCGGTCCCATCGAGATGCGTCGTGAGGGAGTCATCGCCAAGCTCGGCGTGCCCCCAGAAGATGTGATCGACCTCAAGGCCCTCACCGGCGACCCTTCCGACAACATTCCCGGGGTCAAGGGTGTGGGACCCAAAACCGCCATCAATCTGCTGCAGGCCCATGGCAACCTAGATGGGATATTCGCCAACCTCAGCCAACAGAAAGGGGCCCTGCGCGCCAAGCTGGAAACTGGCCGGGACAGTGCCTTCCATTCGCGGATGCTGGCCCGCATCCTGTTGGATGTTCCCCTGGAGCATCCGCCGCGCCTTGACCTCGGAGAGGTCAAACCGGCAGCGCTGGCCAGCAGCCTAGAAAAGCTCGAGTTGTTCAGCCTGCGCAAACAGGTGGACTCCTTCGCTCGGCTGTTTTCCGCCCACCCGAAGCACGGACCCAGCAGTGAAGCTGCTGCCCCATCAGGGCCGACCGCCGCCCCGACCCCAAACCAGGCTGCGGGCGCTCGATCGCCAGAGGCTGGCGAAGCCAACCATGCGGTTATCGGGCCCACCCCCGGGCCCAGTGACGGGCCCACACCTGGTCCCATCCCCAAACTGGCTCCTTTCCTGGTGCAAAGTCCCCAGGCCCTGGAGACCCTGCTGGCGGTCTTGTGGCAGCAGAGCGATTCGATGGCTCCCGTGGCACTGGACACGGAGACCACCTCCTTGAACCCCTTCCGCGCCGAGCTGGTCGGTGTGGGCCTGGCCTGGGGATCGGGGCCCGCCGAGGTGGCCTACATCCCCATCGCCCACCAGGGAGCCCTGGCAAGCGATCTGCTCAGCGACGCCGCCCCGCCTGAGCGCCAGCTGCCCCTCGATCAGGTGCTGGGGGCCCTGGCCCCCTGGCTGGCCAGCAAGGCCCACCCCAAGACCCTGCAGAACGCCAAATACGACCGCCTGATCCTGATGCGCCACGGCCTGGTGCTGGAGGGGGTCGTGATGGACACCCTGCTGGCGGACTACCTGCGCGACGCGGGCGACAAGCATGGCCTGGAGGCCCTGGCCCAGCGCAACTTCCACTTCAGCCCCACCAGCTACAGCGACCTGGTGCCCAAGGGAGCCAACTTCGCCTCGGTGCCCTTGGAGCAGGCCGCCGCGTACTGCGGCATGGACGTGCATCTCACCTGGCGACTCACCCCCCTGCTGCGCCAGCAACTGGCGGATCTGGGACCAGCCCTGCTGCCCCTGCTCGAACAGGTGGAACTACCGCTGGAAGCGGTCCTGGCCGGCATGGAAGCCACAGGCATCCGCATCGATATCCCGTACCTGCAGGAGTTGGGCCAGGAACTGGGCAAGAGCCTGGCCCAACTCGAACGCGACGCCCACGAGGCCGCCGGAGGCGAGTTCAACCTGGCCTCCCCCAAACAACTGGGAGAGGTGCTTTTCGACACCCTCAAGCTGGATCGCAAGAAATCCCGCAAAACCAAAACCGGTTGGAGCACCGATGCGGCGGTGCTCGAAAAACTGGAAGCCGACCATCCCGTAGTGCCACTGCTGTTGGAGCACCGCACCCTCAGCAAACTGCGCAGCACTTACATCGAAGCCCTGCCGTCTCTGGTCGAGGCGGAAACCGGCAGGGTGCATACGGACTTCAACCAGGCCGTCACGGCCACAGGCCGGCTCTCCAGCAGCAACCCCAACCTCCAGAACATTCCGATCCGCACCGAGTTCAGTCGGCGCATCCGCAAGGCCTTCCTGCCCCAGGAAGGCTGGCAACTGATCAGCGCCGACTATTCCCAGATCGAGCTGCGCATCCTCACCCACCTTTCAGGAGAAGAGGTGCTGATCGAGGCGTTCAACCAGGGGGATGATGTCCACGCCCTCACCGCCCGTCTCCTGCTTGACAAAGACGAGGTCAGCGCCGACGAACGGCGGCTCGGCAAGACGATCAACTTCGGTGTGATCTATGGCATGGGAGCCCAGCGTTTCGCCCGAGAAACAGGCGTGGGCCAGGCCCAGGCCAAGGACTTCCTGAGCCGTTACCGGCAGCGCTACGCCCGCGTCTTCGCCTATTTGGAAATGCAGGAACGCCTGGCATTGAGCCAGGGCTATGTGGAAACGATCCTGGGGCGCCGTCGCCCCTTCCACTTCGACCCAGCCGGCCTGGGACGCTGGCGGGGTCGGGATCCCCTCTCCATTGAGCTGGAGGTGGCCCGAAGGGCCGGGATGGAGGGCCAGCAGTTACGGGCCGCCGCCAATGCCCCCATCCAGGGCTCCAGCGCCGACATCATCAAAATCGCCATGGTGCGACTGCACCACGCCCTGATCAAAGCCGACCTGCCGGCCCGCCTGCTCCTGCAAGTGCACGACGAACTGGTGCTGGAGGCGGAACCGGCGGTCCTCGAAACGGTCATCGATCTGACCCGTCGCACCATGGAGGAAGCCGTGAGACTGGATGTGCCGCTCAAGGTGGAAACAGGGGTGGGACCAAACTGGATGGAGGCCAAGTAACGGCCAATGGAGGGGGACTGATGCTGGCCCCTGGCCAAAATGTGAGAAAATGATTAAAGTTGCAGGCGACGCGATGAATTCTGACTTGACTCTTCCCGCCAGCGACGCTTTTGCATGCCATCGCAAGGGCATCATTCTTGCAGGTGGCAGTGGCACCCGACTGGCCCCCCTGAGTGCGGCTGTCAGCAAACAATTGATGCCCGTATATGACAAACCAATGATCTATTACCCCCTAAGCACGCTAATGCTTGCGGGAATTCGTGAGGTATTAATCATAACCACCCCGAACGACCAATCCGCTTTTCAACGACTTCTTGGCGATGGTTCGGCATGGGGAATGGTCATTCAATATGCCGTTCAACCCAGCCCCGATGGTCTGGCACAGGCTTTCTTGATCGGATCAGAGTTTTTAGCCACAAGTCCGGCTGCCCTGGTGCTGGGCGACAACCTATTCCATGGCGATGAGTTGGTGCATCAATTGCAGACTACCAACCCTAAAAGCCAAGGCGCCACTGTCTTCGCCTATCCGGTAAGTGACCCTGAGCGCTATGGAGTGGTGGAATTCGATGGAGAAGGACGAGTTATCAGCATTGAGGAAAAGCCGAACAAACCGCGATCGCGGTATGCCATCACCGGTCTATATTTTTATGACGAAACGGTAGTCGAGCGAGCCAAACAGGTACAACCATCGCTCCGGGGCGAACTTGAAATTACAGACCTAAATCAACTCTACCTGAACGAAGGCTTACTGAGGGTTGAACTGATGGGTCGGGGGATGGCCTGGCTGGACACCGGCACCCCGGACTCTCTCCATGAAGCGGCAAGTTACATTCGCACCCTTGAACATCGGCAGGGCCTTAAAGTGGGAGCACCGGAAGAGGTGGCGTGGCGCATGAACTGGATTGATGATGCACAATTAGAGCGTCTTGCCCAGCCATTGAAAAAAAGCGGCTATGGCTCCTATCTTTTGAAGCTGCTCAGTGAAGTGCGCCCCGCGCCATCTGATGTGGTCCATGCCAACCACACCACCCAAGCTGCTTAAACGTGCAGGTCAAGACGTTCAGTATTGAGGGGCCCTTGCTCCTAACGCCACGGGTCATTGATGACGACCGCGGCTTCTTCTTCGAAAGTTGGAACAGACTCAGCTTCGCCGCTGCCCTCGGCATCAAATCTGAGGAGAGTCCAGTTTTCCTGCAAGACAACCACTCAAGATCAAAAAGAGGGGTCTTGAGAGGTCTGCACTACCAAATAGAGCCGCATGCCCAAGCGAAGCTTGTGCGCTGCGTACATGGTGAAATTGTTGATGTCGCCGTCGATCTTCGACAAAGCTCCAACACCTTTGGTAAGTGCGTTGCTGTCCACCTAAGCGAGATGAATCATCATCAACTTTGGATACCTGTTGGATTCGCCCATGGATTTTTTACCCTAAGCGATAGTGCTGATGTACTGTATAAGGCAAGCGGGTACTGGAATAAAGAATCCGAACGTTCACTGCTCTGGAATGACACTGAACTTGCCATTCCCTGGCCGCTGGATTTCACCGCTGATACCATGCCAGTAATTTCTCCTAAAGATGCGACCGCACCCACACTTGCAGAAGCCCTTAGGTCTGGAGATGTATTCGCATGACAAAGACTATCAAAGTTATGCTCACAGGAAAAGATGGACAACTAGGCAAAGCGTTAGTAAACAAGATTCCAGCCGGCATTGAAGTTGTCGCCCTGGGCAGACAAGGCCTAGACTTGAGCAACAAAGAAGCTTGTCATAATGCTGTACTAGAACACCGACCCGATTGGGTTCTCAATGCCGGAGCCTACACGGCAGTCGATCGAGCCGAGAGCGAACCAGAGCTGGCGATGGCTATTAATGCAGTTGCGCCAGAGGCATTTGCCCAGACCCTTAGCGAAGTTGGCGGTCGTCTTTTACAGGTAAGCACTGATTTTGTCTTCAATGGAACCCAAGCCCATCCTTATCACCCTGACCAAACCGTTGACCCGATTAATGTCTACGGAACCACAAAGGCCGAGGGCGAAAGACTTGTACAAAAAGCCTTACCTGCCACCAGTTTATGTATCCTTCGCACAAGCTGGGTTTATGGACCAGTAGGTAATAACTTCTGCTTAACAATGCTGCGGCTTCACCGTCTTAAATCAGCTCAAAATGAAACACTTAATGTGGTGGCAGACCAAATAGGCTGTCCAACATCAACTTTGAATTTGGCCTCGGCATGCTGGTCAGCCATCAACCATGGCACAAGTGGAATCCATCACTTTTGTGATGCTGGTGTGGCCAGCTGGTATGACTTTGCCATAGCCATTGGTGATGCCGGTGTTGCAGCTGGCATTATTGATCAATCTGCAGAAGTCGTACCAATTAAGTCTTCAGAGTATCCCACTCCAGCCAAGCGTCCAGGATACTCACTACTAGATTGCACTGCCACAAGAGTTGCATTAGAACTAGAAACAAATCATTGGCAAAAAGAATTATCAAAAGTAATTGCCAAAGTTCCCAAACCAACTTAAATTCAAAATGTTAGTTCCCTTCCCAAACAAAAGCTTTTAGCATGCATAAATCCTCAATGCCATCACCTAATTTGCGAGATTTACTTGGCGAACGCAAACGAATCCTGGTCACCGGTGGAGCAGGTTTCATTGGCGGAGCTGTTGTCAGACGCTTACTGCTCGAAAGTGATGCCACTGTCTTTAACTTAGATAAAATGGGCTATGCAAGTGATTTAACTAGTATTGAACATACAATAGCCGCATTAGCCACTAGGGGAGAAGGGGCTGTAGCAACACGCCATCAGTTTCTTCAGGTTGATCTAGCCAATGCAGAGGCAACCCAAAAAGCCATCGCAACAGCCGACCCAGATCTTGTCATGCATCTGGCAGCTGAGAGCCACGTTGATCGATCAATTGAAGGTCCAGGAGCATTTATAGAAAGCAATTTGATTGGTACTTTCAACCTGCTGCAGGCAAGCCGTGTACATTTCGAGCAATTGCAAGGGCAACGAAAAGAAAATTTTCGCTTCCACCACATTAGTACCGATGAAGTGTTTGGCTCCTTGGGAGCAACCGGTAAATTTTCAGAAACGACACCCTACGATCCTCGTAGCCCCTATTCAGCCAGTAAAGCAGCAAGTGACCACCTGGTTAATGCCTGGTACCATACCTTTGGCTTGCCGATAATTCTTACGAATTGCAGTAATAATTACGGACCATGGCAGTATCCTGAAAAATTAATTCCAGTCGTCATCCTTAAGGCAGCAGCGGGTGAAGCAATACCACTTTATGGAGATGGAATGAATATTCGAGACTGGCTTTATGTCGAGGACCATGTAGATGCCCTGCTCTTAGCAGCAAACAACGGGCGAATTGGCGAGAGCTATTGCATAGGAGGACATGGAGAACGGACCAATTTACAAGTTATTGAAAACATATGTACTATATTAGATAGAATAAAGCCTGAGGGTGGCCCCCATCGTAATCTAATTACTTTCGTAAAAGACCGTCTAGGCCATGACCGCCGCTATGCAATCAATCCAGAAAAGATTACAACAGAACTGGGTTGGCAGCCAAGGCATGATTTTGAAGATGGGCTAGAGGAAACGGTCAAATGGTACGTCAACCAAAAAACTCAGCCTCACAATTAAATTAATTTTTACTTGTCAAGTATTCTACACTTGATTATCGACACTTATTATCAACCAGATTATCGTACAAGTTTCCGCTCAAGGCCACTAACTCATGTTGGTCTTTCCCTACCACCATCGCCCCCGTAACAAATCAATCAATGGCACGGTTCATCAGGCCATCGCAGCAGCGCGGGCGTCGCGGGGTGCTTTTTCATCCCGGCACGAACAGCACCTCAGGTAAAGCAGTATTTACCTGGTGGGTTGTAGCCGCTATCGGCCTGCTGCTGGTCGCTGTACCAATTCTGGTTTTCAACCAGCAACATTCGGGTGATGGCGTCAAAATCCGCCGCGAATTACGCAAGTTCTGAACCCATTCAAGACGAACTTAACTGATATCTCAGTCCATGACAACTAGCTGCTTGCCGAACAAGAACTGACTATCATTATAGGTACGGTATCAGTAAGGCCCCCATGCCCTCCGGAGCAACTTTCAACACCCCCGACGACGAGACGGACGCCGATCTGCTCAATCAGCGAGCGGCCGAAGATGGCCAATTGCGGGGACTCAGCCAGGCGGAAGGCATCATCATGATCGTGCTTGGGATTCTGGCCCTGAGCTTCCCCGTGGTGGCCTCAGCCTCGGTCACCGTGATGGTGGCCATCGCTTTTCTGCTGGCGGGTATCTTGGGCTGGATCGACATCTTTATGCGTGCCAAACGGCTAGGGCGCTGGTACTGCTTCTGGCGTCTGGTGGTCTCGACCCTGTTATTGGTAACCGGCATATGGATGGTGATTCAGTTCAAATCGGGTGCGGTGCCTGCTGCGATGCAGATCAAGGCACTGGCTTCGGCGATTGGCCTGGTATTCCTGGCTGAAGGTGCCGTGACAGCCTTCGTTTCGCTCAGCAATCGGGCAAGGCGGGGCTGGGGTTGGGGACTCGCCAATGGCCTCGTAACTTTGGCTCTTGGTTTCCTGATCCTGACGATGGGCCCGGCCGGCATGCTTTCTGTGATCGGACTGCTCGTAGGGGTGAGTTTCCTGTTCAGTGGATTTGACTTGCTGGGCTTCAGCAGCCGCTTGCATTCGCGCCAGGGTTGAAGCGGCAGATTGAGAATTGGGCTTGTGAGAGGGCTTGGGGGAGGGCCGATTAATTTAATATAATCATTACCACAAATTGACACCCAAAACTAGTTTAAATTATTCTCATATTCAATTTCGAATTTAACCATTTAAGAACGCCAGGCAGTAGTACTTATCTCCTCTGGCGATGTCACCGGAATCAGCAATAAATACATCAACTTGGTCTTGGGTCAGATAACGAAGGCACCAGATAACCGAGGCAATAAATTGCTTCGGCCAACATTCTCAAGAATCCGGCACTCGGCTACCTCTCCCTTCGCCAGTCTCCCGCTCCAACAGGGCCCAATCCAGCGCCTGACGTGTCAGCACGGTCAGCAGCGAGGCCCTGGAGGCCTGCAAATTGCGCTGCACCAGCAGCACTTCGGTGAGAGGATCCACTTGGGCCTGATAACGCAGCCGGGCATCCCCCAGGGCCCGTTGCTCGGCCTGGACGACCTCGCCGGCGGCGGCAATGGCGGCAGCCGAGCCCTGCAGCGAGGACCAGGCCCGGGTGACATCCTGGCGAATTTGTTGACGGCTCAACTCCTCATCGGCTTGCAACAGATCCCCCTGCCGTTCCGCCACAGCGGCGCTGGCGAACGCGCGGCCTCCATCCCAGAGCGGTTGGCGCAGCAGCAGGGCCGCTCCCCAGTCGTAAAACGATCCCGACCCGCCGACGCTCTGCTCCAGGGTGGGCAGTTGCACCGGAATCGGTCCATTGATCCGCCCCCCCTGCTGCAGCACGGGCACACTTAGTTGGTTGCCGCTATATCCAGCCCCCGCCACCAGTTTGAGGGAGGGATAGAGCATGGCCCGCGCCGCCCGGGCCTGTTTGCGCTGGGCCTGCTGCTGGAGTTGCAGGGCCTCCAGCAGGGGGCGCCCCTGCAAGGCCCGTTCCAGGCTGTCCTTGAGATTGAGGGGCCATTGGGGTTGGGGAACGATCGGGTCGCTGGCCACCAGGGGAGTCCCCGGCGGCAATTCCAGCAAGGTGGCCAGTTGTTCCCGTTGGGCCAGCAGCTGGGCCTGCACTTCCGCCAACCCCTGCAGATCCGTCTGGCGAAGGGCGCGGGCGCGCATCAAATCGATCTTGGCGGCCAGTCCGTTGCTGTGGATGGCCTGGACGTCGGCGTCAATGGCCGTGGAAGCCTCCAGGGCGGCCTGCCAGACCGGCACCAGGGCCTGATTCAATTGCAGTTGGCGGTAGGTACTGATCAGTTCAAAACGCGCCGCCCGTTCGCTTTCGTTGCGGGAGACGCGGCTGGCGGCCTCTTGGGAACGGCTAGCGGCGAGCTGGGCCAGCTGGCCCAGGGGCAGAAGGTTGACATCCAGCAGCACACCGGCATTTCCAAAGGTGTTGCGCAACACGGCGTAGTCGTTCTGCTGCAACGACAACGTGATGTCGCCGAGGGTGGGCATGTTGGTGAGCAGATTCACCGAAGTCCCAACCTGGGTGTAGCTGCCCAGTCCGACCAGATGCAATTCGGGCCACAACATCGCCCGGTTCAACGCTGTCAAGGCCCGATCGCGGGCCAGCTGGCGATCGGCCCGCACCAGCTTGCGGGAGATCGCCATCCCCTGCTCCAGCACCTGGTTCAGACCGAGGTTTAGCGGTGGGGTTGGTGTCTGGGTCTGGGTCTGAGTCGGGGACAGGGACGGTGTCGGTGTTGGCGTAGGCGCCGGGGTCGACGGTGTCGGCGGCTGGGCGGCCTGGCCGGGCGAGGGCATCAAGCTCAGAGCAAGATTGACCCCCACCAGGCCCAGCAGCGCCGCCCAGATGAAGCCGCTGCGGCGCTGCCCTGAATGAATCAATTCGCCATGACTAAGCCTGCTTGACGGGAACAATGGCGTCATCGCTGAGGCAGTTCGGGAAGGAGGCCGGCTCGCCGCCAAGACATTAGAGCGCGTACCTTTCTTTCACCTAAGATCCACCCAGTCAGAAGGGACCATGGCGGAAGCAGCGCTCTCCCCTCTCTCCCGTCTATATAGAGGCGCGCCAGTGCTGTTGGTGGCCGGCCTCAGCTTGATCTGGGCCAGCCGACCCTCGATTCCCGTTGTGGTGCGGGGCATGGGGCTGATGGCACCGCCAGGGGAGCGTCGCGGCATCTACGCCCGGGGCGCCGGCGAGGTTCAGCGGCTGAACGTGCAGGTCGGTGACCAGGTGAGCCCCGGCCAGTTGCTGCTCACCCTCAGCCAGGTCGGCCAGAGCGCCCCCGGCAGCGCCGGCGGTCCAGCCACCACCCCCCAACTGCGGCAGGTCCGCCAGCGGGCCATCGATCGTCAGTTTGAGGTGCTCCGAGCCCAGGGCCAGGCCCTGGATCAACAGCTCACCTCCCTGGATCAGCGCCGCCGGCAGATTGTCACCACCAACAAGCCGGTGTTGCAGCAACTCAAGGCCCTCGAGACCTTGCGTCGCGATGACGTTGTCGCCCGCTACAGCCCGCTCTGGGTGGCGGCCCAGGATCTCTATCTGCGCAATCGGGCCGACATCAGCGCCTTGGATGCCCGCCAGTCCGAATTGACCGCCCAACGCGCGGCGCTGGTGGCCCAGGGAGCCGAACTCAAGGTGCAGCGGGCGGCCCTGGCCAGCGAAACCGTGGCCCAGGAGGTGTTCAGTTCCTCTGAGGGCCGGATTCTCGATTTGGCGGTGCTACCCGGTCAACCCGTGCTGCCCGGCCAGAAGCTTGGGAGCATCGGCTTGCCCAGCCGCCGTGGCGAGCGCATGGCGATCGTGTTGTTCACCTCGGCTGATGCCAGTCGCCTCAAGGCGGGCGACGAAGTCCGCCTCAACCCCCAGTTGCTCAGTCGCGACAGTTTCGGCAGCGCCGAGCAGCGCTATGGCCTGGTGCCCGGCCGGATCGTCAGCCTCTCGGCTGACAGTGTGGATGTGGCCGATGTGGCCATGGAGGTGGGCAGCCAGGAGGAGGCCGCCAACTTGATGGCTAGCGCCCGCCAGCGCTCATTCGGGGATGGGGGCGACCTGACCAGCCAGCTGCCGGGGCGGGTCGGGGCCCCCCTGGTCTTGGCGGTGGTACAGCTGGAGGCGGCCCCCACCCCGACGGGACTGGCCTGGACCCGGGGTACCGGGCCCGATCGACCCCTGGCCCAACGCATCCCAGCCGAAGTGAAAGCTGAGGTGGAAACCAGGCCACCCTTGAATTACTTGCTGCCATTTTGGCGCTGGTTGACCGGATCCCGCCCATGAAACCTTCCCTGTTGAGTCGTCAACACCGCCAGGCCCTGCTCGCCCCCTGGCTGCAGCCCTGGCCCTGGTTCAGCCTGCTGCTGTTGTTTCTGTGCAGCCGCACCGAACCGCCTCGGTTGTGGTTCTGGGTGGCCTTGTTAGTGATCAGCCTGCTGGTCGGACTGCTGCAGAGCCAGGCGCGTCGCCCTTGAGCTCCTCAGGCGACAAAGATCATGCCTCCGGCTCTGAACAGAGGCACGGGGCAATGGCTGCAGGGGCCCAGCCGCCGGCCCAGAACCTCAGGCTGGTGATCGTGGTGGGCCTGGCCAGTGCCCTGACATGGGTGATCTGCGAAAGCTTCGGGCTGGGCGGGGCCAGCCCCTATGGCGTTGTCGTGGCGGCCCTGATCGTGCGTCCCCGCTTTGATCGTTGGCCACCGGCCGTGTTCGTGCTGCTGCCGGTGGTGGTGACCATCGGCCTGAGCCTGGGCACCCTTCTCAAGCCCCTGGTGCAGGGACCCACGGTTTGGCAGTTCGCCGTGGTCACCGCCTCTGCCCAGATCCTGGGCCAGGCCCTGCCCGACAAGCTAATGCTGGTCCGCAATCTGCTGGCGGTGTTGGCGGTACTGCCCCTGCTAGGTACCAATGCCACCTGGCTGGGGGCCTGGCAGAAGCTGCTGGCGGTGATCATTGGCCTGCTGAGCGGCGCGAGCCTGCAGGCGGCCCTGCGTCTGTCAACCGATGTCGGGCCGCCCCACGCTGAGCTGAAGATGGCACCGCGCAACCTGACGCAACGCTTCAGCGATCCCTTTTTCTGGCGCAAGCTGGTGGTTTCTTGCCTGGCCCTGGCCATCGGCCTGGGCTTGGGGGCCGAAAACCCCAAATATCTCTATTTCGGGGTGGTGTTGCTGCTCAACGACAGTCTTGGGGCCACCCTGGGCCGGGTCAGGGACCGCATGGTGGGCGTCAGCCTGGGGGTGTTGATGCCCTGGCTGGTGTTCAACACGATCGGGCTCAACAGTGTGGCAGTGGCCCTGGTCATGGGGGGCACCACCGCCCTGGTGTTGGCCGTCGGCCTGGACTCCCACCTGCGCACGGCCCTGATCTCCAGCGGCGTCACCTTTGTCGGCTACGGCGTGCTGGCCGATTGGTACATCCCCACCCGCTGGATCGACTATCTGATGGGCAGTGCCCTGGCCCTGTTGGTCTGCCTGCTGGTTCGCCCCGT
Source organism: Cyanobium sp. (assembly GCA_044359075.1). GTDB lineage: Bacteria > Cyanobacteriota > Cyanobacteriia > PCC-6307 > Cyanobiaceae > Cyanobium. The sequence goes on from JBIKMU010000001.1 coordinate 223,890, forward strand.
CTCCGCCCTGCGACGCTTTCGCCAACTCGCTGACGAGGGCACCCATCCAGCTGGAGGCCTGTCTCCCGAGCTGGCCAAGCTGCTTCCCAGTGCCGTCGAAGAAGCCAGGGTGCTGGGCCAGGAACGGGAGTTCCGCCGACTTGTCGCCGCTCTCCAAAGCCCATCCAAAGACTGAACTTGTGGCCTCAACTGGGGGGGTCAATCCCCTGCTCCTGGAAGCGTTGGCAGATAGCCAGCCGCAGTTCCGCCATCACCACTTCGGCTTTGAGGGGATCGTTGATCGAAAACTCCAGGTTGTAGCCATAGCGTTCGCTGCCGAACTCGATCAGACGCGCCATGGGCGCTGGAGCGGCGAGCACGGCTGGATGGGTCGCGGCGATGGTGGGCAACAAGGCCAGGATCGCCTCCGGCGACTGACTGCGGTCCACACCGAGGTGCAGCGAACAGCGACGCATCCGGTCCGTGCCTGTGTACGTGGTGGTGGCGGTGACGAAGAAGGTCTGGTTGGGCACCACCAGCTCGGCGTTATCGCTGCCCCGCCAAAGGGTGGTGGCCCTGGGCCCCAGCCGCCGCACCTCACAGACCTGCCCATCGTGCATCAACACCTCCCCGGGGCGCACGGACCCCTCAATCAGCAGCCACAGGCCACTGACGATGTTGGAGAAAACCTCCTTGATGCCGAAGCCCAGCCCCACCGACAAGCCGCCGGCTATCGCCAGCACCCCGGTCTGGTTGAAGCCGAGGCGGGCCATGGCCCAGATCACCCCCAGGGTGAAGATCAGATAGCGCAGAATCTGCTCCAGGGCCCGGCGACTGCCTTCACTGAGATCCAGACTGCGCTGCACCAACAGGCTGATGCCTGCCGCCGGTAGCGGCAAACCCACCAGCAGCACATACAACACCAAAAGCACGCTGGCCAGATTGCCCAGGGTGATGGCTCCGCCGAACCACACCCCCAGGGGCACTGCCGCCAGATCCTGGAGACTGCCCAGGGCATCCAGCAAGATCGTCACGACAGCGATCAGGTAAAGGGGTCGCAGCAGCCGGCTGATCCCCAGCTCGTGCCATTGGCGGGGCAGCCAGCGGGCCATCACTTGTCTTTCCACCAGCTGCAACAGCCCCCAGGCCAGGCTGAATTGCCCCAGCAACAGCACCAAACCGGCCCGCTGGCCCAGCCCCACCAGCCCCAACCAGATCAGCGCCTCCCCCACCAGCAGGGGCACCACCAGCGGCAGGGTCCAGAATCGTTGCCAGCGGGGCCTGGGCCGGGTGCGCCGCAGTCGCAACAGGGCCAGCAGCAGGCCACCGACCAGCAGCAACTGCAGCAGCACCGGGGACCGTTGCAGAAAGGCAAGCCAGCCCTGCAGCTCCGAGAGAAACAGCGGCATCAGCGCTTGGGGGAGAGGCGCATCAGGGCTTCGCTGCCATGCCGCGGTGTCATCACGCCCACCAACACCTGGGACAACACGGCTTCGATGGTGGGCAGCACTTGCTTGACCCGATCGGCGGAATACGGGGTCACCAAAAGGCTGGAGGTCTGGGTGAACTGGCGCTGGGCCTGTTCGATTGCCGCCAGCTTTCCTGAACTGGCCACTGGGATGGGCACAAAGCGATTGGCCGGCAGCACCATCTTGGTCCCCAGGGTGAGTTGCCGCTGTACCAAGGGGTTGAGGCTCAGTTCCATCAAGGAGAGGGCCAGCCGCCGTTGGCGGGGCGAGGAATCCACCCCCAATGACCAGATCCTCAGGGTGCTCGAGGGCGTGGGCAACCCTCCAGGGCCGCTGGGGAGCGGGGCTACCCCCAGATGGGCACCCATGGTGCGATCCAGGCGGCGCAACGTGAGGCTGTAGCAGGGAATCCAGGCCAGGCGACCGCTCTCTAGCCCCACCGTCAAATCCTGGGGACCGCTGGCCAGGTCGACCCGACTCTGGAGAGTTGTTTGGCGCAACCACATCAGCCAGGTTTCGAGGGCGGAGCGGTCGCTGGCTTCGCTGCTGCCGACGGCACGGGGGATCCCCGTGAAGATCGGTGCCAAGGCCCCCTGGGCCCCCATGGCACCGGCGGTCCACCACAAACTGGTGGGTTCCACCGCCAAGCCGATCGGCTTGCCGGAAGCGGCCACTGCCAGAAGTTCATCAAGGCTGGTGGGGGCCTGGGGCAGGCGCCGGCGATCGAAGCAGGCCAGGGTGATTTCGCTGAACATCGGCAGACCCGCCACCCCCCGGGGGCCGGTCACCCGCTTCAAGTCATTGGGTTCCACCAGCGCCAGGCTGCGGCGCACCTCAGGCTGATCAGGCAGGGCCTGCACCAGCGCCCCATCCAGCAAGGCCATGGCCACCGGGGCCTGCACCAACAACAGATCAGGCCCCAAGCCCCGGCTGCGTCCCAGGCTCAGGTATTCCTTGATTTTGGACTCTGATCCCACCGAGATTTGCAGATCCACCTCCGGATGGAGCTTGCGAAACTCCCGTCGCAGGGGCTCCCACTCTTGCTCGTTGCGGTAGTCGTCCCGAAGCCATTCCATCCGGGCGATGGGGACCACCAGCACATGCAGGCTTTGGCGGGAACCCTGGCAGGACGACAGCAAGGGCAGCAGGGCCAGCAGGGTGATCAACACCCGGGATCGGCAGTACAGCGGGCGCTGATGGTTCTGCAGCCGGAGCAGCAGCAGGCCTGGGGCGGAGAGTCGCAAAATCGTGCGGGTTCCGCAGCGGACCATGGCATTCATTTTGTCCGGCTCTTGTGGGGCCCTGGAAAGGCGCTCAGCTAAGTTCCCGGATTGGCCTGCCTCACGGTTCAATGTCGGACTCCCTCCCCCTGCTGCTGCGCGCCGCCCGAGGGGAGCAGGTGGAGCGGCCGCCGGTCTGGATGATGCGCCAGGCGGGTCGTTATATGAAGGTGTATCGCGATCTGCGCGACCGCCATCCGGGTTTCCGCGAACGCTCTGAGAACCCGGATCTCTCCTATGAGATCTCGATGCAGCCCTTCCGGGCCTTCGCCCCCGATGGCGTCATCCTCTTCTCCGACATCCTGACGCCCCTGCCGGGCATGGGTATCGACTTCGACATCATCGAAAGCAAGGGCCCGATCATCGAACCCGCCATCCGCAGCCAGGCCCAGGTGGATGCGCTGCGGCCCCTCAATCCCGCCGAGGCCCTGCCCTTTGTGGGCGAAGTGCTGGGCCGCCTGCGGGCCGATGTGGGCAACGCCGCCGCGGTGCTTGGTTTTGTTGGTGCCCCCTGGACCCTGGCGGCCTACGCCGTCGAGGGCAAGAGCTCCAAGACCTATTCAGTAATCAAGGCCATGGCCTTCCAGGAGCCGGCGCTGTTGCACCAACTGCTGGCCCATTTGGCCGATTCGATCGCCACCTACGTGCGCTTTCAAATCGACTCCGGCGCCCAAGTAGTGCAGCTGTTTGATTCCTGGGCCGGCCAGCTCAGTCCAATCGATTACGACGTCTTCGCGGCGCCGTACCAGAAGCGCATCATCGACCAGGTAAAGGCCACCCACCCCGACACGCCGCTGATTCTCTATATCTCTGGCAGCGCCGGTGTGCTCGAGCGCATGGCCAAAACCGGGGTTGATTTCATCTCCCTCGACTGGACAGTTGACATGGCCGATGGCTGTGCCCGGCTGCCCCAGCACCTGGGGGTGCAGGGGAATGTGGATCCGGGCCTGCTGTTCGGAACACCGGCTGCGATCCGCGAGCGCATCCTCGATACGGTGCGCAAGGCCCGGGGCCGGCGCCACATCCTCAACCTCGGCCACGGCATTTTGCCGGGCACACCCGAGGACAACGCCCGCGTCTTCTTTGAGACCGGCAAGGCCGTCACCAGCCTGTTGGGAGCAGCCGTTTGAGCGCCGCCCCCAGGGCCAATGGCCCCAGGGCCGGTGGCCCCAGCGGGGCCCATGCCTCGCCGGCGCGCATCTTGATCACCGGCGCCAGTGGTTGCGTCGGCCAATACCTGGCCGAAACCTTGCTGCGTCACAGCAATGCCGAGTTGCTGCTGCTGCTGCGGGATCCCGCCAAGCTGACGGCGGTGCCCGCCGACCACCCCCGCATCCAGCTGCTGGTGGGCGATCTGCGCGATCTCGAACCCCACGCCGCCGCCATCGCCAGCGCCACCCGGGTGATCCACACCGCCACCGCCTGGGGCGATCCGCAGCGAGCTTACCAGGTGAATGTGGTGGCGGTCAAAAAACTATTGCAGTTGCTGGATCCCGAGCGGATCGAGCAGATCATCTATTTTTCCACCGCCTCCATTCTCGATCGCAATCTGCAATTGCTGCCGGAGGCGATGGCCTACGGCACCGAATACATTCAGACCAAGGCCCAGTGCCTCCAGGATCTGGAGGTCCACCCCCTGGCCGAGCGCATCGTGGCGGTGTTTCCCACCCTGGTCTTCGGCGGCCGGGTGCTGCCGGGGGATCCCCACCCCACCAGCTACCTCACCGCCGGGGTCAAAGAGGCGATTCCCTGGCTGTGGCTGGCCAAGTGGCTGCGCACCGATGCAAGCTTCCATTTTATCCACGCCGCCGACATCGCCACCGTCTGCGCCCATCTAGCCACCCAACCCCACCGGCCCAATCCAGAGCGCAACCAGGGGGCGGTGCGGCGACTGGTGCTGGGCCAGGCACCGATCAGCATCAACCGCACCGTGGCCGCCCTGGTGCGCTGGCGACGCGGCTGGCTGCCGCCCGTGGGCCTGGATCTGCGCGGCTGGCTGATTGAGGGCTTGATCAAGCTGTTGCGAATTGAGGTCAACGCCTGGGACCGTTTCTCGATCCGCCAACGCCATTTCGTGCATGAGCCCGTCAGCCCGCCCGAGCGCTTTGGGCTCAGCAGCTACGCCCCCAGCCTGGAAGCGGTGTTGGAGCAGGCCGGGGTGCCCCATCGGGGCCAGTTGCCCAGTTGAACCAAGGCGTTGCCCCCCTGTTTCATTTGTTGCAAATCTGCCGAACCCGCCCCCGAAGCCTGCTGCCCACTGGCTAATTTGAATGGGTTGCATGTGCCTTTGGGCACCCTCTCATGCGTCGTTTCTTCTCTCTTCTTGCCCTTTGCCTGGCCCTTGTGCTGGGTGCCGCGCCGAGCTTCGCCGCCGATGTGGCTAGCGGTGCCGCCATTTTTAATGGCAACTGCGCCGCTTGCCACATGGGTGGTGGCAACGTGGTGAATGCCGAGCGCACCCTCAAGGCCGATGCGCTCAAGGCCTATCTGACCAACTTTGCCGATGGCCCGGAAGCCGCCGTGGCTTATCAGGTCACCAATGGTAAGGGTGCCATGCCCGCCTTCGGTGGCAAGCTCAGCGAAGCCCAGATTGCCGATGTGGCCGCCTACGTGATCGACCAATCCACCAAGTGGTGAGTCGGGTCTGGGCGGGGGGCCGGGTCCTGACCCGATCCTGCTGCCCAGCTCTTTTGGCAAGGCTGGCCCCGGTTCGCCGGGGCTTTTTTTATGGGTTACTGGCCCGATCCAGTTGCCTGCGGGCGGCCAGCACCGCCAGATAGAGGGTCTCGGGCACCTCGCGGATGTCGTACTCCGAGGGCAGCACGCCGTGCACATGGCGGTGAACCGCCAGCCAGCAGTTGCGCTCAGGATCCGCCCCGGTTGCATCAAAGTCGCAGGAGGCCAGCGCCAGTTGCTGCACCAGGGAGGGGTCGGGCATGGTAAAGACCAACAGCTAATCAACATAGAGGCAAGGAGGTCTAGGCACATATCTCCCGAAAGCTTGACAGGTGAATTAAGGGGGTATTGCTTCCTAGGCAGAAAAACCATATTATAATTTTATTCACCATTTAAACCACCAAGTCTCGTGCCGAGAAAGCAATCACCAAGTTTTCCGCTCAAAGGCGCGGCCTCCCGTGTGAAAATCTGGATCATGATGGCGGTAGTCCTACTTGCCATTGGTTTTTTCCAGGCCACTTCGGCACAAGATGCGGTTGCCTTCAACAATCAGCACACCCGCAATGCCAACACCAAAGGCATGGATTTTGAGCATCGTATACCCTTTGTTCAGGGCGATCTGCAGCGAAGCATTGATACCGGTATGCATATCGAAAATGTTTACCAACTCAACCTTAAAGACAAGACATTTTGGGCTGAAGGTTGGTACTGGATTAAATGGCGACCGGAAATTCAGAAAATAATTGAAGCCGAAAAGATTCCCTTAAATCAAATTCTGGAATTCACCAATGAGATCGAAGCAACCAACATGGTTATTGAGCCCGACACTACTGAGCCAGTGAAGCTGGAGGACGGTCGTCAATATCAACTGTTTCGCTTTTCAGGCCATTTCTTTGTTAATGACCTCAACTTGGCCGGGTTCCCCTTTTACGACATGAAACTGCCGATCACGATGGAAACCAGGCCCGATGCTCTCGCCTGTTACCAAAACAGTAAGTCGTGTGTGTCCCTGCTGCCGGAAAAAAATGTATCCAGCACGTTGATTGGACAATTTGCCGATATCAACGGTTATAATATGGTAGGTAGCTTAGTAAAGCCTTTTTTACATCAGTACAACACTAACTTTGGCATCGGCGACGCCTCTGCGTTTGCTTCTATCGACTACGGCATAGTTTATAAAACCAACTTCCTATCTGCCTTCTGGCAATACCTGCTGCCCTTGCTTGTCGTTGTGGGCGTAGTGATCGCCTCGCCTAGCCTGCCCGGTTCACTTGGCGATGTGCGACTTGCCATTCCGACTACAGCTCTGCTCACCCTGATATTCCTGCAGCAGGCTTATCGCGCTGACATGCCCCCTCTGTCCTATCCAACATTTCTCGACTATCTTTATATTTATGCATATATCGTTGCAATCGCTTTCTTTCTGCTTTTCTGCTGGGGCTCTAACTACTACCACTTGGCCCAAGAAAGTGGCCAAGAGGCCGCTGAACAGCAGATTAACAAAATCGATTGGAAATTCCAACTTGCCGCTCTGGCCATATTGGCCCTTCTAGTGCCCCTCGCCTTTGTATTGCTCTAGGCATTTTCAACAAACCAGCCGCCCAAATCGCTTTTCTACCTTCCCCTCCCGGCTAGCCAACCTCGGGTGCAGTTGGAATAGGACCGCGCATTGTTTTGGCCCCCTGGCGCCCAGGCTGGTTCGGTCCACCCATCCATCCGGTTCGGTGCACCCATCCTGAGGTGGGAGGACCGTACCGATGGGTTCGGTGCCAACCCTCGGCGTTTGCGGCCACAGTTCATACGGTGACTTCAGCAAACCCGGCACGTCCGCTCACCAGGAGGTATTGACGATGCATCCCACAGCCGAATTATTCACAGAAAATGCCTGGGGCGCCGTGGTGGGTGCCCAGCAGTTGGCCCAGCAGAAGCGCCAGCAGCAGATGGAAAGCGAGCATCTGTTCGCTTCGCTCCTGACCCAGCAAGGTTTGGCCAGCCGCATTCTCGAAAAGGCAGGCGTGGATGTGGGTAGCCTCAGCCAGAGGCTCGATGCCACCATCGCTGCCCAGCCCAGTCTTTCGGCCCCACCCGACAACATCTATCTCGGCAAGGGTCTCAATGCGGTGCTCGATCGCGCCGACGCCCTCAAGAAGGAATTCGACGACGCCTACATCGCCGTCGAGCACCTGCTCTTGGCCCTGGCCGATGACGAGCGCCATGGCAAACAATTGCTCTCCCAGGTGGGCAGCGACAGCCGCCGGCTGCGGGAGGCCGTCCTGGCGGTGCGGGGCAGCCAGAAAGTCACTGACCAGAACCCGGAAGGCACCTACGAATCCCTACTCAAATACGGCCGCGATCTCACCGAAGCGGCCAAGGCCGGCAAGCTCGATCCTGTGATCGGCCGCGATGAAGAAATCCGCCGCACGATCCAGATCCTCAGCCGCCGCACCAAGAACAACCCAGTCCTGATCGGCGAACCCGGGGTGGGCAAGACCGCCATCGTGGAGGGCCTGGCCCAACGCATCATCAACGGCGATGTGCCCCAGGCCCTGCAAAATCGCCAGCTGATTGCGCTCGACATGGGGGCCCTGATCGCCGGCGCCAAGTACCGGGGTGAATTTGAGGAGCGGCTCAAGGCGGTGCTCAAGGAGGTGACCGCCAGCGAGGGGCAGATCGTGCTGTTCATCGATGAGATCCACA
>JBIKMU010000014.1:0-76555 GCA_044359075.1 Cyanobium sp.
ATGCTGTTGAGCCACAGGCTCACCTCCGCCAGCTCCACCGCCACCGGGTTGAGGTCCACGCCGAACACGTTCTGATCGGCCAGGCGCATCTTCACCTTCTGCAGTTCGGTGTGATAGCGCTCATGCGGAATCGTTTTGCCCGTTTCCTGCTGGCGGCGCTCCAGATAGGCCTGGGCCAGCTGACTCACCAGTTCATTGAGATAGGCGGCCGATCCCATCGCCATCTCCAGCAGCTTCAGCTCCAGGATCTCGGCGGCGCTCCTGCCCACCAGCGCTTCCTTGAGCGTGTATTTGATCTGGCAGCTGGTGAGCACCTCCGGCGTGTAATAGCTGGCGCTCTTCTGGCGGTTGCGCCCCGCCAGGCGATAGAGGAAGCTGCCCTTCTCGTATTTCTTGGCTTTGCCGGTGAGCGGATCGGGCACGATCTCCTCGGCCTTGTAGGCCTTGAGCTGCTCGGCGGTCACGAAGTGGCCCACATCCAGCTCGTCGTGTTGTTGGCCGCTGGCCTTGCTGGTTTCGTCGCTGTCTTCCTCATCGCCAGTGTCGAGGTCGTCGTCGTCTTCGCTGGCGGCAGCTTTGGCTTTCTTCGGGGCGGGTTGCACTTCGTAGAGATCTTGTTCGGCGAAGAAGCCGGTGAAGCTGAGCAGCGCCTCATACACCGCCCCCAACTGGTTGATGCCCAGCTGGGAGTAGCTCACCCGGCCGCGCCGCTTGCCCTTGCCCTCCTTGGTGAGCGACATCATCTCGATCACCTGCCGCAGCACAGCGTTGCGGAAGCGCACCTTCGGCCAGCGCTTGTCGCTCTTGTCGTTTTTGAGCAGGCCATTGATGATCGGCAGCCGCTCCGGATCAAACAGGTGCGAGCGCAGCGGCACGATCTGAAAGGTGTCGAATTCCGGCTTGGCCCCCGTGAGATCGGCCTGCACGGCCTCCTGGTCGCCGCGCTTTGGGTAGCCCTCCCAGATCATCTGGAACAGCCGATCCAGGGATTCGCTGATGTAGGTGCTCTCGCGGTCTTCCTCGCTGGCCAGCTCGGCGGTGTCGAGATCGCGCAGGCTCTCCAGGCTGTAGCCGAGGCGGTACACGTCGTTGCCCATCGGCGCGTAGCCCAGCTCCTGCGGCCGGCTCTCGATGAAGAACAGGAACAGCAGCCGGTACATGAAGCGCAGCAGCTCCAGCGTCAGCTGCTCCGGATCCAGCCGCTCCTCGTAGACGCCCTTTTTCTGGGCCTTGATCCAGTGCACCACCTCATTGCCCAGCAGCTCGATCGAGCGGCGCAGGGCGTATTTGAGATCGCTGCTCACCTCATAGGCATGCTTGTGGCTGTTCTCATCGAGCTCATCGAGCAGGGGCGTGCCGCCGCCCGTGGGACAGGTGTGCTCGCGGTGCAGCAAGGTGGCCGCCGCCAGCAGGGCATCGGGGTTGTTCTCGCCCAGGAGCGTGCCCAGCTCAAAGCGCAGCAAGCGAGAGGCGGCCCACTTCTGGCGGTCGATCAGCAGCAGCTGGTCGCGGCTCACCGCCAGCACCCAGCGGGGCGGGATTTCCTGGCCGAAGATCCGCTCGGAGATCAGCTCCTCCCAGGTTTCGCTGCCCTGGCCATCGCCATCGGTGAGCACCGTGCCCAGGGAAGGGTCGTCGATCTGGCAGCCCCAGCGGGTGGTGATCGTGAGCTCCAGCGGGTCGGCCGGCTCATCGCTGGGGTTGAAGCACTCCACCACCCACAGCCAAGGCTCGCCCTTGGCGTTGCTCACCTCACCAAGCAGCGGAACTTGATAAGCCTCGCCGCCGATCAGCACGGGCTCCGCATGGGGGGCAAAGGAATAGCCCAGGGCTTCGAGCAGGGGCTGGAAGAACAGCTCCCGTTGCAGCCGCAGCCGCTCCGCCGGCTCATCCGTGATGCCGATCTCGGCTTCCCTCGTTTGTTGCCATGGCTTGCGCAGCGCCTTGAACTGGGCCTCCGGCGTGGATACCGTTGCGTTGGACAGCCCCGCCGCAAGATCCGCCTCCAGCTGCGCCTTGGCCTGCTCCGCCCAGCGTTCGCGCACCTTCTTGATATCCCCCGCCAGCACGCTCTCGAGGTAGTGGGCGGAATAGAACTCGTTGGCGTTGCTGATGCCGGGGAGGGCCATGGCTCAGGAGGGTGTTGCGGGTGGTCGCTGCGATTCGCCAGCTGGACGCACTACAATGTGGTGCATGAAGAGTTGCTCCCTCACGATCCGCCTGGAAGACGACCTGGAGCAGGAGCTGGAGGCCGCCTGCGCTGAAACCGGCCGCTCCCGGGGGGAGATCGTGCGGGACGCTCTGCGCCGGCAGCTGCGGCTGATGCGCTTTGAGCGCTTGCGTCGCCAGTCTCTGCCCTTTGGCGAGGCCGCCGGCTGGCTCACCGATGACGACGTGTTCACGGCCATCTCCTGAACAGCCGTCGTCTCCTGAGCAGCGTGCGGGTTTTCTTCGACACCAATGTGCTGGTGAGTGCCTTTCTGGCCCGAGGCCTCTGCGCCGATCTGCTGAGGCTGGTGCTCACCGAGCACACGCTGGTGACCAGCGAAGTGGTGCTGGCTGAATTGCGCGACGTGCTCAGCCGCAAAGGCAGACTGCCGCCTGCGCAGATCGAAGCGATCGAAACCTTCCTGCGCGATCAACCGATCGCGCCCAGGCCAGCACAAACCCTGCAGCTGGGGTTGGTTGAAGCTGATCTGTTCGTGACAGGCGATCAAGGCGTGCTGGCCTGCACCACGACCCCCTTGTCCCTGCTTAACCCACGGGGCTGCTGGGAACATCTGCGCGGGGCTGGCTGATCGTCTTGTCATCTCAGGCCTCCCGGTGCAGCACCGCCACCAGCTTCAGGTAAGGGGCGGGGTCGATCGTCATCACCTCGCTCACGAAGCGTTCGTGATCCTCGAAGCGCCCATCGATGGCCTTCTGCTTCTCCAGGCGGTGCTTGTCCTTGATCTGCTGCGGGCGCTGATTGCCCGCAAGGCTCAGCTCCAGCTGCTCCACCTGGCGGCCCCGCAATCGCCGCAGCCGCTGCCGCTGCGCCTCCAGCTTCGGCTGCACGCGGGCGGTCCACTGCTCGCCGCAGTCGCGCAGGTAGGTGTTGGCCTGCTCCACCGCAAAACGCAGCTGGCTGCTCAGGTGAGCGGGGGGCTTCTCGCCGCTGATGTTGGCGAGATCGCGGCTGCCCAGCTGCAGGCGTGTGGCCACCGCCTCAAAGGGCTCCACCGCCACCACCTTCAATCCCGTACCGGCAAAGCGCACCGCCACCCATTCCTGCACCACTGGCACCCCTTTTTGATTGGGGATCGTGCCCTGAAACACCATCACCACCACGCCCGGATCGAGGCCATCGCTGAGTTGCAGCACCGGCGCGTGCTGGCGCGGGAAGGTGATCTGGCCCCGGTCGGCCAGCCAATCCACCAGCGGGTGCAGATCCCAGAGGTACTCCAGCTCTGGTCGGCTGTTGTCCTGCCGCCGGCTCTGCTCCAGGGCCCGCTGCAGGGCCGCCGGCTCGGCGCAGAGTGCCAGGCGTTGGCAGCGGGGCGGCTGCAGCTCCTTGGGATAGCGGTCGTAGCGGCGCTGCAGATCGGGCGGCGGTGTGATCTCCAGCCGTTGCTGCTCAGGGAACACGCGCAGATCAAGCTTGTCGCCCCGGCGCTGCATCTGCTGCGCCACAGCATCCAGGGCCGTGTCCACGTAGCTCCAGAGGCTGGGGAACAGGCTGAAGGGCAGGCGGGTTTGGGCCACCACGGGGGTGGGATTCCCAGCTGGAGCGGGCCCATCGCCACTGCCATTGCCACTGCAATTGCCGCCGCCTTTGGCGGCATCGGCGCTGATGCCGAACAGCTCCTCGAACAATTGATCGCCGCTGCTTGCCTGGCGCTGCGGTTCGGCGTTGGCCTCCATTCGATCGTTCAGATCTTTCAAGGTACCGGCCTCATACGCCCTGCTGATTAGCTCCTCTTCCGCCGCCGCGTCGTAGACGCCAAGGAACACGGCTGGATCGCCGATGTTCAGCTGGGCCTGCTTGTCTTTCTCCCGCAGCAGCCGCACCACCTTCTCGGCATCGCCCATGCCCTCACTGCGGGAAGCATTGAGTAGATAGCGGATCAGGGGCTGCCGCGGCTGGCCGTAGCGATCGATGCGGCCATTGCGCTGCTGCAGCGTCATCAACGACCAGGGGATGTCAACGTGCACCAGCCGGTGGCTGAGGTAGTGCAGGTTCAGGCCTTCTGAGGCCACCTCGGTGGCCACCAGGATCCGCACCGCCTCCTGCTCCTGGGCGAACTGCTCCACCACCCGCGTCTGCTCCACATCGGGCATCGCGCCATCCAGACCCACCACCGCTGCTTTGGGCAAGCCCAGGTCGGCGGCGAGATGCTCCACCAGAAAGCGCTGGGTTTCACGCCGGCCGGTGAACAGAACGATCCGATCGCTGGGGTCCTTGCCGCTCCAGGCCCAGTCGGCGTGGATCAGTTGGAGCAGCCGCTGGTACTTGGAGAAATCCGCCGTGGTGATCGCGGCCAGCAGCGGCTCCAGGCTCTGGAGGGCAGCTCGGTCGGCGCTGACTGGGGAGTACAAAGACGAGGCACTCGCCTCCAGGCGTTTGAGGCGGTTGCGCACCGTTTCCAATGCCGCCTTCGGGCTCGACAGCAGGCTTTTGGCCAGCGTGGTCTTGAACAGTTGGCCCGCCTTCGCCTTGCCGTCGCTATCGGGCAGCTTGAGGTCCTTGAGCAGGGCAAACACCCGCTCCTCCCGCTCACTCGCCACACACTCCACATCGGCGCTGTCGCGCTCCTTGACGCTGTTGCGCAGATCCGCGATCACGTCCTTGCGGAAGCGGCGCACATACAGATCCTTGATGTCGTCCTTGGTGTACTGGCTCGGATCGGCAATCGCCGTGGGTCGAGCATCGTCATCAGGCTGGCGAAGCTCTCCGGCTTGCCGTCGTGCGGGGTGGCGGACAGCAGGATCAATGTTTCCGAGCGGGTCGCCAGCCGCTCGGCCAGGCGGGAGCGCTGGCTCCTCATCGCGCCGCTGGCCCGTTCGGCCACGTTCTGGCATTCATCGATCACGATGATGTCCCAGCTGGCATTATCGAGATAGACGCGATACTCGCGATCATTCTTGAGCGTATCTACGGAGACGATCGTCTTGTCGAAATAGTGAAACGGGTTCTGGTTGCCCGGGATCTGCTCCCGTATCCGCTGAATCCCCACCGAATCCAGTCGCACCAGCGGGATCGAAAAGCGCGTCCAAAACTCCTTCTGGAACTGCACCAGCATGCTTTTGCTCGTCACCACCAACAGCCGCCGCCCCCTGCCCCGGCGGATCAACTCGCTGCAGAGGATCCCGCATTCCAGCGTCTTGCCCAGCCCCACCGCATCGGCGATCAGCAGCCGCTGGCGTGGCATCGCCAGGGCCTTGGCGGCTGGCAGCAGCTGGTAGGGCAGGGCATCCATCGCCGCCCGGTGGCCCACCACCAAGGCGGCATCGGTGGGCACGCTGCGGCGCAGGTGGGCCTCGATGAACAGAAGACTGTCGCGGTACTGGGGCGAGGGGTCGCTCACCAGGGCGGTGTCCTCCGGCTGCAGCACCTTGAAGCTTCCTGCCGCCCTTTCCACCTCCACCAGGAAGCGGGCCTGCTTCTCCCGCAGGAAGGGCGACACGCCCACCACATCCACCACCTGCATACCATCGGAGCTGCGGCCCAGGCCGCGCACCAGCCACTCGGCGCTGCGGCACTCGATCCGCGCTCCCGGGGCGAGGACTGCTTCAGGCACGCGATCGGCCTACTTGCTGCTGTTTACCGATAGCCGGCCCCCAGGTGACCGGGCAACCACACTGGGGGATGGCAAGTCGGTCGCTGGGTCTGATGGCCTGAAACATGCTGCCCTGCCCCGCCCTCAACGACTGAAGTGGGCCTTGGCGTCGTACAGGGTTTCGGCGTCGATGCGGGCCAGCCCCCGCTCTGCGGCGAAGGCTTCGGTGTTGCGCCGCACCTTGCCCCGCACGAAGAAGGGGATCTTGTGCAGTTCCGCTTCGCCGTCGGGGGTCCAGATGGGTGCCCCAGCAACCGCTGTACCGACCACCTGAATCGACTCGGCAGCAGTAGCGGCAACCGGGTCGGCCAGCTGCTCGGCCAGCAGCGATTGGGCCAGCGGTTCGGCCACCAGCGTCGCCGTGGCGGCAGGCCCAGACTGCAAAGCCCCCACCTGCGCAGCCGCGCCCCCAGGCCAAGCATCGGCCGCCTGCGCTCCCGCCGGAGCCGGCACCGCCGCCGGTGCCCCATCGCCCAGGTGGCTGCGATGGCCATCGACAAACTCGAAGTCGTGGCGGAACATGCCGATCAGGTGCTCCTCCAGCCCCATCATCAGCGGATGCACCCAGGAGTCGAAGATCACATTGGCCCCCTCCCAACCCATCTGGGGTGAGTAGCGGGCCGGCACATCTTGCACATGCAATGGCGAGCTGATCACCGCGCAGGGAATCCCCAGGCGCTTGGCGCTATGGCGCTCCATCTGGGTGCCGAGCACCAGTTCGGGGGCCGCTGCGGCCATCGCCTTTTCCACCGCCAAATAGTCGTCGCTGATCAGGGCTTCCAGCCCCAGCTCCTTGGCGGCGGCCCGCACCTCGCGGGCCTGCTCACGGCTGTAGGTGCCCAGGCCCACCACCTCAAAACCAAGCTCCTGGCTGGCGATGCGGGCCGCGGCCAGGGCGTGGGTAGCGTCGGCAAAGATGAACACCCGCTTGCCGGTTAGGTAAGTGGAATCGACGGAACGGGAATACCAGGGCAACCGGGATTCGGCTTCGCTCGCAGCCCCAATCTCCACCCCCAAAAGCTCGCTGATTTCCTTGAGAAAATCGCCGGTGGCACCGATGCCGATCGGCACCGTTTTGACCGTTGCCATGCCGAAACTGCGCTCCAGCCAGCCGCAGACCGTGCCAGCCACCTCGGCATAGAGGCAGACATTGGCATCCGCCTCAGGCAACCGCATCAGGTCCGCGGGCCTGGCCCCCAGCGGCGCCACCACACTGACATCAATGCCATGGCTGGCCAGCAACTTGCTGATCTCCAGTACGTCGTCGCGGCAACGGAAACCCAGCAGGCTGGGTCCCAGCAGGTTGACCCTCGGTCGCCGCCCCTCCTGGCGCCAGCGTTGCGGCGAGGGTTTGGCGAATCCCGGCGCCGGCATCTGATCTTTCAGCAGGCCCCGCACCAGTTGGTAGAAGCTTTCGGCGGCACCCCAGTTCTCTTTTTTTGAATAGGCGGGCAGCTCCAGGCTCACAACCGGCACCCCACCCAGGTCCATGCCATGGGCCAGGGATCCGGGTTGGTCCTGGATCAACTCAGCCGTGCAGCTTTCGCCCACCAACAGGGCTTCGGGCTGGAAGCGATCGACGGCGGCCTTGATCGTGCGCTTGACCAGCTCGGCCGTGTCGCCCCCCAGGTCCCGGGCCTGGAAGGTGGTGTAGGTGACGGGGGGGCGCCGGTTGCGCCGTTCGATCATCGTGAACAGCAGATCGGCGTAGGTGTCGCCCTGGGGGGCGTGCAGCACGTAGTGCACCCCTTCCATCGAACTGGCGATGCGCATGGCGCCCACATGGGGCGGGCCTTCGTAGGTCCAGAGGGTCAGTTCCATGGTGCCGGTGATCGGGAAAAAAGGGTTGGATGGGGAGACCAGAATTGCAAGTTCAAAAGAACAAGCTCAAACGCACAGGCTCAGACGAGCAAGCTCAGACGAGCAAGCTCAGACGAGCAGGCTCAGATGGCAGGTCAAACACAGATCAAACAAAGGAGAGCAATTGGCGGCGATGCAGGGGCCGGGCGAACAGTTCGGCCAGCTCACCGGCCTGGTCGCAGCCGTGGATGGGGCTGAACACCAGTTCGATCGACCACTTGGTGGCGATGCCCTCCGCTTCGAGGGGATTGGCCAACCCCAGACCGCATACCACCAGATCGGGCCGCTCAGCCCTGACCCGCTCCAGCTGTTTCTCCACATCCTGGCCCTCGCTGAGGCGGGTGCCGGCCGGCAGCAGGGCCATTTCGGCGGCCATCAGCTGGCGATCCAAGTAGGGGGTTCCCACCTCCACCAGCTCCATGCCGCATTCGCGGGCCAGGAAGCGGGCCAGGGGGATTTCCATCTGGGAGTCGGGCAACAGGAACAGGCGGCGCCCCTCCAGCTCGCGGCGGTGGGGTTCAAGGGCGCGGCGACCGCGAATCTCCAGCGGATCGAGCACGGCGGCGACAGCCGCGGGGGCCAGGCCGAAGACCGCCGCCGCCGCTTCCATCCAGAGACGGCTCCCCTCCACCCCAAACGGATAGGGGCTTTCGATCAACTTGGCGCCCCGGTGCACCAGCGCCCGAGCGGTGCCACTCAAAAAGGGTTGGGCCAGCAACAGGCGGGTGCCAGCTCCCACCGGCGGCAGCTCGGTGGAGCGCCGCGGCGGCAGGCTGCGCACCCGGGGCACCCCCATCCGCTCAAACAACAGCCGAAAACGATCTTCGACCGCATCGGCCAGGGTGCCAACAATCAACAATTGGTCTTCGTCGCTGCTCGGCATCAGCGGCAGCATCGCCATCAGGGCGTGGTCCTCCCCCTGGGTGAAAGTGGTTTCGATGCCACTACCTGAATAATTCAGCACCCGCACCCGGCCAGCCAGCTGGGCACTGAGCCGTTCGGCGGCCCGTTGCAAATCGAGCTTGATCACCTCGCTGGGGCAAGACCCCACCAGAAAAAGGGTGCGGATCTCGGGGCGGCGCTCCAGCAGCTCCCGCACCAGCCGGTCCAGTTCTTCGTTGGCATCGGCCAGGCCGGCCAGATCCTTTTCCCCCAGGATCGCCGTGCCGAAGCGGGGTTCAGCAAAAATCATCACCCCCGCCGCGCTCTGGATCAGGTGGGCACAGGTGCGGGAGCCCACCACCAGGAAAAAGGCGTCAGGCATGCGGCGATGCAGCCAGACAATCGAGGTAAGCCCGCAAAAAACCTCACGCTGGCCGCTTTGCTTGAGCACCTCAGGCAGCGCGAGATCGGCGCTGATGGGTGGGGCGACCATGGGGTGTTGAGCATTTCACCCCAGGCTTAGCGAGCCAGGTCCCTTACCTGGGTGATGGCTTTACAACTGTTGGGGGAAAGGGCCGGCGCGGGTCGCCAGGCGTCAGGATCGGCTGACTTGAGGGTCAGCTGACCCCGGGGTCGGTTGACTTGAGGGTCGGTTGACCCAGGGGTCGGCTGACCCAAGGGTCGGCGGACCCAAGGGTCGGCGGACCCAAGGGTCTGCTGGCGTCAGGGTGGAGCCGGGGCATCGCGGCAAAGGGCTTGGAAATACAACCAGCGCCCCAGGGTGGTCAAGGGCATCAACACATAGGTGATTGGATTGGGAGTGACAATAATCAGACTGCAATTCCAGCCAGCCTGACGTACGATTTCGTTGGCAACAAAAGCAGCGCCCATACCTCCCACCGGATTGAGATTGGAGCGAAAGGGGCCCAACACCAGGCGGCGAATCCGCAGCCCTGGAAAACCAGATTCTCGATCAGCACGCTCCAGCACAGGGGCCCGCAGACTGAGCAATTGGCCGACCAATCGTTTGCTGATTTCATACAGCGGGCTGATCGCCACCTGGATTTCCGCTTCCGAGGTGTTGACCCATACCTCCGGGCGCGGCCGGCCGGCAGGGGGCCGCGAGCGTGCCACCTCGGCGAACAGTTCCAGCAGGCGCCAAAAGCTGAGGGCATTCACATCAAGAGAGCGCTCCACGCTGTCCACGCTTCGATCGCCGTACACATTGATGCCATGGTTGAGCACCAGCAGGTCGACTTCCGCCAGCAAGGGGCGCAACTCCTCCTCCTGGCCCACCGCCCAGCCCACCTGCCGCAGCGGGATCGGACCGCCCTGGGCGTCCTGAAGCTCCAGGGGGCTGCTACTGCTGGTCAGGGCGATCAAGCGGTCGCCGCGGCGATGCAGGCGCCGCAGCAGGGCCTGGCCCAGGCTGCCTGAGGCGCCGGTGATCGCCACCGTGCGGGCCCCCGGGGCTGGGGGCGGGTTGATGGGGTCGGAGGCGGCGGCCATCGACAACGGCTTGGGCGAACGGTGTCGCCAGCATCGGACGGGGCGGAGCGGTTGCCTAAATTGACTCCCAACATTGCTGCCAGTGAGGTCATTCCATGCCCACCGCCTTGCTGATCGGCTCCTGCGAACCATTCAGTGGCAAATCGGCGGTGGTGCTGGGCCTGGGCCGCCAGCTGCTGCGCCTTGGAGTGGGTTTGTCCTTTGGCAAACCCCTGGCCAGCGACGCCGACGATGACCAGCTGGTCCAGCAGCCCGGCGATCCCCTGCTGGACCCGGACGTGCGCTTCGTCGGCAGCACATTGGGACTACCCGAAAGCCAGCTGATCCCGTCGCTGCACACCATCAACGCCGATACGGCCCATGGCCGTCTGCTGGCGGGCGATCTGGCCCCCGGGGCCGGGTTCGAGGCCCTCAAGCAACGCCTGCGGCAGGGGGCCGATGACCTGGCCCTACTGGAAGCCGCCGGCAGTCTCAGTGAAGGCCACCTCTATGGCCTCAGCCTGGTGCAACTGGCCAGGGGGCTGGAGGCCCCGGTGGTGCTGGTTCACCCCTGGCAGGACAGCCGCAGCGTTGATGCCTTGCTGGAGGCCCGCTCCCAGCTTGAGGATGGGCTGGCGGGGGTGGTGCTCAACATCGTCGAACCCGACCAGGTGTCCCAGCTGCGCCAGGAGGTGGTGCCCGCCCTCGAGCGTCTTGGCATCAATGTGTTTGGCGTGATGCCCCGCAGTCCGATGTTGCGCAGCATCAGTGTCGAAGAACTGGCCCGGCGCCTGGGGGCCCGGGTGCTTTGTTGCAGCGAGCAGCTGAATCTGCTTGTCGAAACCCTCTCGATTGGGGCCATGAGTGTCAATTCGGCCATGGAGTTCTTCCGCCGCCGCCGCAACATGGCTGTGATCACCGGCGCCGATCGCACCGACATCCAGCTGGCCGCCCTGGAGGCCTCCACCCAGTGCCTGATCCTGACGGGGGTGGGCGAACCGTTGCCCCAACTGCTGAATCGGGCCGAAGAATTGGAAGTGCCCGTGCTCAAGGTGGACCATGACACCCTCAGCACCGTCGAGGTGATCGAGGCGGCCATCGGCCATGTACGTCTGCACGAACCGGTCAAGGCCACCTACGCCATCCGCTTGGTGGCCGAGCATTGCCGTTTCGATGCCCTCTTCCAACGCCTCAAGCTGTCTGCCCCTGTTTGAGCCGGGGTCCCAAAGCGCACCGGGCCGGTGGCTGCTAGTTTCGTGAGTACGAATGTAGGCCTTGGGTGACTCGGTCCCTAGATCTTCCAACAATTGGTCGGGTCGACACGTTGGCCCAGGAGCTGGCCATGCTCCAAGACCGCGGCAAGCGGCGCATTGCCATTCTTGGCAGTCGCCATGTGCCCGTGGTGTCCATCCATCTGGTTGAACTTGTGGGGCGCTCCCTGGCCCAGGAGGGACACAACCTGATGACCTCCGGTTCCCAGGGGGTGAATGCGGCCGTGATCCGCAGTGTCCTTGATGTGGAACCCTCCCGCCTCACGGTGCTGCTGCCCCAAAGCCTGGATCGCCAGCCGGCCGAATCGAGGGAGCAACTTGATCGGGTCTTGCATCTGGTCGAAAAGCCCGAGCACGATGAGTTGCCCTTGCCGATCGCCAGCAGCCTCTGCAACCAGGAAATCATCAGTCGCTGCGACCAACTGATCTGCTTTGCCTTCCATGACAGCGAGACCCTGCTCGCCAGCTGCCGCACCGCCGAGGACATGGGCAAGGTCGTCAGCCTGATGTTCTTCGACTGAGCTGTTTCAAGCCGTTCAGAGGGGCCGGGCCGGCAGCACCTGCAACCTGGTCCCCTCCCTTCCCATTACGGTCACGGCCTGGCCAGGCAGCAGCGGCACCCCCGGTTCCAGGTTGGTGGCGGCCCAGCTTTGGCCCTGCCAACGCACCCTTCCCCGGCCGTCATTCTCAAAAGCACTGATCACCTCGGCCGATTCGGCCCTGCTGCTGGGGGGCAGGGATCGCTCGCCTTGGCGCCGATCCCAGTGGCGCAGCCAGCCGTAACCCAGCGCCAGCAAGCCGACAAACAACAGGCCCTGCAGGGTCGTGCTCAGGGCTGCGGTGGCGGCCGTAAGCAAGGCCACCGCCAGGGCCGCCAGGCCAGCCATCAACAGCAGGCCATCGCCATCAAAGCCCACCATGGCCAAGGCCAGCAGCGGCAGACCCGCCAGCAACCAGAACAGGGCTGGGGTGATGGGCATGGGGGAGCAGGCGATCCGGGGGCGGCCGATTTGCCTATGTTGATGGATTAGTGCCACTGGCGATGGAAACCGTTCTTCTGCCTGTGCTGGCAGTGCTGGCCGTGCTGGGCATCAGCAGTGTCAAGGTGACCAGCAGCAGCCAATCCCAGCTGGTCGAGCGGCTGGGCAAGTACAACCGCCAGCTTTCGCCGGGGCTTTCGTTGGTGTTGCCGGGGCTGGAGCGGGTGGTGAGCCACCAGTCCCTCAAGGAGCGGGTGCTGGACATCCCCCCCCAGCAATGCATCACCAGCGACAACGTCTCGATTGAGGTCGATGCGGTGGTCTACTGGCAGTTGCTTGAGCACGAACGGGCCTATTACGCCGTCGACAACCTGCAGGCGGCGATGGTGAATCTGGTGCTGACCCAGATCCGCGCCGAAATGGGCAAGCTGGATCTCGATCAAACCTTCACCACCCGTTCGGAGGTGAATGAGGTGTTGCTGCGCGAATTGGACCAGGCCACCGATCCCTGGGGCGTCAAGGTGACACGGGTGGAACTGCGGGACATCCGGCCGACCGTGGGGGTGCAGCAAGCGATGGAGCAGCAGATGACCGCCGAGCGGGAAAAACGGGCGGCGGTATTGCGATCAGAAGGCGAACGGGAATCCCAGGTGAATGCGGCCCGGGGGCGGGCCGAGGCGCTCGTGCTTGATGCCCGGGCCCGCCAGGAGGCCCTGTTGTTGGAAGCCGACGCCCAGGCCAAGCAGCAGTTGCTGCTGGCCCGGGCCCGGGCCGAGGCCGCCGCCGAATTGGCCAAGGCCATGGAAGCCCATCCAGCGGCGGCCGAAAGTTTGAGGCTGCTATTGGCCCATGACTGGATGGCCATGGGTCAGGAGATGGCCCATGCCAAGGGCGGCAGTGTCTTGATGGTGGATCCCCAAAGCCCCGCCGCCCTGTTAGCCGCCCTCAAGGGACTGCAGGAAAAAGGCTGAAACGGCAGCTACCCCTTCCGGCCCATCGCAGCCGGCGGCCATGGCCCTGGGGGTGATCAGGCCGGCCAGCGCCAAGCGGCCCGCTCCAGCACCGTCTGGCCGGGCAGCAGCGTCGCCCCCAGTTCCCGCTCCAGCCGCAACACACTGCAGCCCGGGCTGTCCTCCAGGGCGGTGATCAGGGCCTCGGCGTGGGCGACCACCCACACCTGGGTGCGCTCGGCCACCGCAGCGATCAACCGCGCTAGGGGCACCAGCAGATCGGGGTGGAGACTGTTCTCCGGTTCATTAAGCACCAGCAGGGGCGGCAGCCGCGGGCTGAACAGGGCCGCCGCCAGCAGCAGGTAACGCAGCGTGCCATCGGAGAGCTCGCTGGCATCGAGGGGCCGCAGCAATCCCGGTTGGTGCAATTGCACTCGAAAGGTTGGTTGGCTTGTGTCCACCGTCAACCGGCAGCCCGGGAAGGCAGCGGCGATGGCAGCCTGCAGGCCTTCGTGGTCACCGATCTCGATGATCGTCTGCGCCGCGGCGGCCAGGTCGCCGCCGTCGGCCGCCAGGGACAGGGTGCGGGTGGCGATGCGGCCGCTGCGGGCCGGGGCCTGGCGGTCGGTGCGAAAGCTGTCGTAAAAGCGCCAGCTCAAGATCATGCTGCGCAGCTTGAACACCTCAGGCGCCTCCAGGGGGTCAGAAACGGCGGTCAGCAGGCTCTCGTGGGGCGACACCTCCAATGCGAGCGGCTGGCTGCGGCCGCCCCCGATGCAGCGCTCCACCACCGCACCGCTGCGCCGCACCAGCAGGCTGCGGGGATGGAAAGGCCCGCCGGCCCAGATCCACTCCCGCTTGATCTCCGGATCCAGCACAAAGGCACTGCTGTGGTCATCAGCCCGGTAACCCAGCTCAATCGCGTAGCCAAGCGAGGCGCCGGTAATGCCCAGCCGCAGCCGCGCCGCCTCCCGCCTGCCGCTACTGCCCTGCACAGGCTGCTCACCGCGGCGCATCTCCCGCGTCGTGCGCTCCTGCCCGGCCCAAAACACCGCCGCCAATCCCCCCTCAGCGGCCAGGGCCGCCACCAGCCCACCCCGGGCCGCGGCGGCAATCAGCCCAAGGGCGCGATAGAGGTTGCTCTTGCCGCAGCCGTTGGCTCCGCACACCACCGTCAGACTCCCAAGGGGGACCGTGAGCTGCTGCAGGGAGCGGTAACCCGCCACTGCCAAATGGCTCAGGGTTGGCGCTGCACTGGGGCGGTCCGTTGACGGAGTCTGGCCCTTCACAGGCATGCTAGGCGTGGCAGGGTCGGGCGCGACAAGTTCAGAACTTGACCACGCTGCTGGGCTGCAGGAGCCAACCGGCTTCACCGGCCTTGAGCTTGTAGCAAATCTGCCGTTGCCCGCCGCTGGCCTTGGCGTTGCTGTCGCCTGCTTTGTAGATCGGGAAGCGACGCGCCAAGCAGTTCTCCACCACCTGGAATTGGTCGTGGCCCTGGTATCCCTCGGCGTTGGCGCCCGTGAGTTCCGGCAGAGTGATCGGCGATAGTTCGCTGCCTTTGATCACGGCATAGGCCACCACTTCGCCATAGCTGCCGCTGCCGGCACCCTGCACGTAGACGTAGATCTCGGGCAAACCGTTGTTGTTGAGGTCGGCCACCTCGGCGCCCACCACCTGGCCATTGACCGTTTGGCGGATCGGCTTGATCGCTGGCTTGGCGCCCGTGGTGGTGATCGTCAGTTGTTGTTGGGAGCCCTCACCACTGCTCTGCACCTGGAAGCTGGTGCCTTGCAGCTGCAGGGTTTTGTTGAAGGCGGCGCCAGCCCAAGCGCTGCCGGGTACAGCGGTGGCCAGCAGCAGGGCGGCGGTGAGCTGGGGGAGGAAGCGCATTAATGGAAAAGCAGATGGGGGCTGGAACCTTCCTCAGCATGGGGCCCAACAGCGCGCTTGCGGAAGGGTGGAATGGGCTGGGGCAGGTAGGGATTCCCAGGGGCTTGCCGGGGGATCACGGTCTTAGGGCTTCACCATTAGCCATGCCCATGCACGACAAGCAATAAGAGGAGGAACCTGCGGAAGGCGATTGCCACGCCTGAATTATCTGCATCCTGGCTAAATAGGCACTGCGGATTGTGGCGACTCCTGGAACTATGTCTTCAGGTACTACAGCTCGGCATCTCACAATCCTTACATCTCCAACTGCTTCAACCAGGTCTGTAGATCGTCAGCGCTGCGGAAATCAAGCAGGGCCAGGGTAAGGCTTTCCAGCTGTGCACGGCTCAGGGCCTCAATGCGGGAGGTGGTGGCGGCACTGAGGGATCCATTGCGATGTTCCAACAGCCGCAGGGCCAAAGCGCTGGCCTCGCGGCGGCGGCCTTCTTCTAGGCCTTCTTCCAGGCCCAACTCCCTGCCTTCCTGGTGGCCCTCCTTTCGTCCAAGCTCAACGCCCTCCTGCCGCCCTTCAGCAAGGATGTCCTGGAAGGCGCGGGTGTGGCGCCAGAAATCTTTGGAGATGCCAAGGGTGGCCATGATCTGGAAGGGTGAAAGACCTTGAAAACGTTCCGAAAGAATAGGCACGATTAGCTCGATTAGCTCGATTAGATCGGGCCTTAGCGCCACGATTCTCTGGGCACAGGGCCCGAGATCTGGTTCTTTTTGCACCGGCAGGGTGAGCAGGGCCAGCATGGGATCAAGATCGGGTTGGCGGGCAAGAGCCTGCAGATCCACCCAGGTCACGTCCTGCTCGCCAGAGCAAACCATCGAGATGGTGGGCCACCTTTTTGAGGGTCACCGGCCGGAAGACATAACTGCTTTCCTGTTGGTGCTCGGCGACCAGCCCCGGCAGAAGCCGACACACCAGATCGGGCATGGCGCGGAACACCTCGTAATACCAGTGATCACTTGGCAAGGCAGTGGCTGCATCGGGCTGGTGAGGTAGCGAAAACGCTCCACAGATTCAGTGCCACCGCCTGTCACCACCCCGTCCGCCACCGGTCCTTTGCCCGTCAGGGTTAGCCCCTGTCACAATTCCCGCCATTCCAACGGCTGCGACAGGCCTTGATGGGTCAAGCCGCCAGCAATTCGGGCTCCCGGTAGGGCACGAAGCTGGCTTTGCGGGCGCCGCAGATCGGGCACAGCCAGTCGGCCGGGATCGCCTCGAACGGGGTGCCGGCGGCAATGCCCGAATCCGGATCGCCAATCGCCGGGTCGTAGATCATCGAGCACACCTTGCAGATCCACTTGCCCGCCACCGGCGTCGCCGCCTCGCCGGCCTTGCCCTTGCCCTGCAGCGCCTCCAGCGCCACGGTGTATCGCTCGGCATGGTGCTGCTCAATCGGCTGCAGGAAGCCGAAATTGCTGGCGGCTCGCCGGAAGATCGCCGCATGTTCCTGCGATTCGGCGATCTGCTCCTCAAAGTCGGCCGCCGCTTCTGCGTCCCGATCGGCGCGGGCCTGGGCGGCGAATTCGGGGTACATGGTGGTGTACTCATAGGTTTCGCCTTCAATTGCCAGCTCCAAACAACGGGCCAGCTTCGCCTCCTTCTCCGCCTCACTCAGGGCCGCCGGGTCGTTGATCACCAGCTCGGGGTGGAGCAGCCGGAAGTGGGCGAAGGCGTGCTCGGTCTCCTGATTGGCGGTGTCGCGGAACAGGCGCGCCAGATCGCCGTTGCCCAGCTGCTTGGCCACCTCCGCAAAGAACAGGTATTTGCGGTTCGCCATGCTCTCGCCGCCGAAGGCTGCCTCGATGTTGGCGGGGGTGCCGGGCTGGGCAGGGTTCATGGCGGTGGGGCGGACTGCGGTCATTCTCCCCTGTCTGGTGTCTGGGGTACCGCTCAGGCGCGGGAGACGGCCCGGCGCTGGTGCTGGAGCTGGAGCTGGAGCTGGAGCTGGTGCTGGTGCTGGGATGTAATAGCCAAGATCAGCGAATTGAACGTTGCTGCCGTTCTGAGTCCCCGAGATAGCGATCGCAGGACGGTTGCGCCGGTGGGTCTCGGGGTCCGATGAGGGGCCTGGCTCAGCCAGCCGAGTGGTCGTCGAACCAGGCCTGCAGGTCGCCAGGTTCAGTGAAATCGAGCAGGTCTTCCGCCAGCTGCTCCAACTGCTGCAGAGGCAAATCACCAAGCCGTCCACGGCTGTCAGCGTCGATGCTGCCGAGCCGACGCAAGAGGAGCCGGATGGCCAGGGCAGCGGCTTCCTGTTGCCGACCGACTTCCAGTCCCTCTTCGCGGCCTTCCTGACGGCCTTCCTGCCTTCCCTCCTGCCTACCCTCTTGCCTTCCTTCCTGCCTGCCCACCTGCCTTCCTTCCTGGCGACCCTCCTCCAGGATCTCTTGCACTGCGCGGCTGTGGCGCAATTGCTGCAGCGGCACGCCGGCGATCATCAGAATCTGCTCCTTGCTCAGCTGTGGAAATCGCTCAACCAGCATAGAGAAAACCACCGGCTCCAGATCCCGGCGGCTCGCCAGGATCCGCCGGCAGCGGTCCGCCAGTTCCGGCTCGGAGCGCACCGGCAGGGTGAGCAGATCCACTGCTGCATCAAGGTTTTCCTGTTCACCGAGCTCCTCCAGGCTCACCCAGTGCACCTGCTCCAGAAAACCCCGCAGAGGCAGCACCGGCCCGAGCTGCAGCCGCTGGTGCGGTGTGATCACCACCACCCGCCAGTGCTCAATACGGGGGTGGAGCTGCAGGAAGCGGAAGGTCTGGGCCGCCAGGCGGTGGTGGAAGCCCGGGTCGGCTCGCATTTGCACTTCCAGGAGCACCACCGGTAGCTCTTCTGATCCCGTCTCGCTGCCGAGGGGCCAGAGCACGCCATCGAGCCGATGGTTGCCCGCCTTGAGCTCCGGGGCCGAGAAGCGGTACTGGCGGTCGAGCTCTGCGGGCACGGCGCCGCTGGGCATGACGCCCCTGGGCGACGCCACCAGCCAACGGATCAAGTCCGGCGCCGACTGGAACACCCCGTAGAACCAGCGGTCGGTGTTCAACGCGGGGTGGAGGGCTGCCGACAAGGTACCGGGTGCCAGGTCAAAGCCATCCTCCGAAAACTTGACCGCTATGCACCTCAAGCAATCCGCCTGGGGCAGCCCCTGGCCGGCGACAGCCGGGGCCGCTCCGAATCCAGGGCGGTGCTGCCACCCGCAGAGGATTCACGCCATCCTTTCCGGGTTGAGGTGGTCCTGCCGCCCTGGGGCCCAGGCCGGCGGAGGTCTCGCAGGAGGGGCCGAATCGCTGCGGGGATGAGCAGGTTTCAGATGTGCGCTTTTCGGCGGCCCTTGGGCGCCACTGGCTCCGCCAGTTGTAGATGTTCTGAGCCGTGATCCCGGTGTCGCGGGCGATCCCGGCCACGCTATCGCGGTTCGGAGGTCTCATCCGCAGGGGGACGATTTCCCGCAGAGCGGCGCCATAGGCCGGTTGCATGGACGTCGTTTGGGCCCCCGGGTGGTCGGGTCAGACCCCGCGGTCTTCTTTGCTGGCAGCGGTAGCTTTGCCAAGATTAGGGTTTACTAACATGAAAGCAGGCGCGGCCCTTCTTACCCTAATTTAGACAAGTTGAATAAAACATTAATTCATGAAAACATGGCGCCCTAGAACGAGCGCTCCAAATGCAGACCACAATCAGGACTGCATGGCCACGATGCATAATGCCTGGATCAAGGATGTTGCCATCATCAAATACAGCATGAGAATAATTTGTGTGTCCACAGCTTTGTCTGTATTGGCTTTAACATCGCCCGCCGCTTTTTCCCAGACAACACTTTATCCATCAACCTCTGGATCTGAGTTTGCGCCCGTATTTAACCAACCTCCTTCTGTATCTATCGATGCTGCTACAGGATGTCCAGTGGCATCACTTTATGTAAATGGCTTTAATCGAAATGCAAGCAATTCAGCCATACAGGAGAACCTGGGAAATCGAAATCAATTTGATAATTATGGGGTAGTAGGCGGCATTACTATACCATTCGCCCCTCAGCTTATGATGAATTGCCGCAAATTTATGGAAGGAGTTGTCGCAAGACAAGGGCTTCTACGCAAAAGCGAAATTGCAACTTTTTGCGCGACTCTGCTTTCCAACAAATCATTTACATTTGATCTTAAAGGTTATGTCAATACCTTGCCCGAGGAGGAGCGCAGGGATTTTGTAGTGTGTAACTATATTATCACACATGTTAAAGAAGACCGGAGTACGTCATGGGGCGATGGTCCCCTTAAGCCTTTTGGAGTAGATGACAGAAACAAAGCTCGATTATTGATAACGGTTCCAGGCAAATAAATTTTAGTCACAAAATTCGCAAAAGGTTTGGTTGCTGACAATTTGTGTAGCCCCATCACTCTTTTCAGCTGACGCAATGGTTTGAGGTTGCCAGGTTAGGGGTGTCACCGCCTAACCAGGAACTTCACCCTCCATGCATAGCCACCCCATGTCCCGTCTTGCCGGGGATGACGCCACCCTGCTGGCCTTCGCCAAGATGTTTTTTGACCGGTAGCGGATCACAACCATCGGCTGCCTGGGGCGTTCGGTGGGGTGTTTCAGCGAGCAGTGTCCCGTGTCACTCAGGATGATCTCGCGCTTAACCAAATTGTCGCCGGACACGCCCCCTGGCGTGCAGCTCCCGCCAACTGGGCGGCACCTTGATCAGCAAGCCCCGGTCCCGCAGGAAGTGGTGCACCTCGCCGTTGGCGTAGCGGTTCAGGCGGGCGTGGGCTGAAAGCCAACCCGCTCAGGTATCCGCCGCACCCACAAGTTCCAGCAGGATGCGCACACAAGCTGGCCGCAGATCCTCGGGCAGCTTGCCGATCCTCCGACGCACAAGCGGTGTCGCCAGCGTGGTCATGCGGCTCAGGCGGCAACGGGAGAATACCTTCAGGCCGCTTTGCTGGAATTGCGGGTGATCTGCGTGGATATCAAGCTCATCGCTGTTGGCTACGCCTGAAATCTTGGAGCTGATGAAAGCCAGCAAAAAATCCTGATGGCGCTCGCTCTGGCAGATCACCAATGCTGGACGGGGCTTGACGTTGGGCCCATCCGTGAACGGGAAGGCCACCAGAACGATGTCAAAGCGAGCCAGAATCAAGCGGCCACAACCGGTTCGCCGTCGCTGAAGCTATACAGATCAGGTTCCTGGGCGAGGTCATCGAAGGCTTGACCCGCCTGGGTGAGTGCGGCCAGATCTTGGCTGCTCAGATCACCGGCCTCCCCGCCGAGCTGCTCCAGCAGCCAGCGGCGATCCTTCTCAGGCAGGCTCCGGATCACCTCCAGGAGGTTCTTGGTGAGCTGGGGATTGGTCATGGCCTGATGCTATCTCCGATTCAGATCTTCCCTGTCAGGCAGATTCTGACCGTCACCCTGACTTTGTTCCCTCTACGTGCGCCACTGATGGCTGGCGTCAAGAGACGCCGCCCCCCTTCCTAAAAACCAGAATACGGTTATTAGCAGGCATCGCCCCATCCGCCAGCGCATCCAGCCCAAAGCTCAGCGCCTGCTCCCTGACCACTGCGGCATCACGCACTCCCATGCTCGGATCAAGGCTGCGCAGGTGGGCATCAAAGTCGGCATTGCTGGCTGCCGTGGGCACGCCACCGCCAAGAAAGGGGCCGTAGAGCAGCAGCAGGCCACCGGGCGCAAGCAGCCGCGCCGCGCCGGCCAGCAGACGTGGCACCGAATCCGCCGCCATGATGTGGGTGGTGTTGGCGCTGAATACGGCCTCGTATGGCCCACTCGGCCACTGGTCGGGGCGGTCCACATCCAGCTCGATCGGATCGGCCAGCCGGGCTTCGGGGGCCAGGTCGCTGCGGCCCTCCAGGCTGATCCGTTCCCTGAGATCGTCCAGGTACTCGGCCCGGTCGCTGGGCTGCCACTGCAATCCGGCCAGATGGCGGCCGAAATGGACCGCATGCTGGCCGCTGCCAGAGCCCACCTCCAGCACCCGCGCCCGCGGCGGCAGCCAGTCGCGCAGCACCAGCAAAATCGGCTCCTTGTTGCGTTCGCAAGCCTCGGAGAAACGCACTGGCAGCGGTCGGTAAACCTGGGCACCATCCTGGACGGTCCCAGCACCAGGGGCGCCCTCAGCAGCGCGCGCTAGCAGCGCGACGCATTCTGAGCTGCGCAGAGCCCCCTGGGGCGCACCTCCCAAGGGATGCAGCACGTTGAGGCCGGCCAGGCGCTGGCGCAGGCGCCGGCTCCAGCCCAGGCCCGCCAGGGCGCCGGCCACGGGCAGCGGACCCGGCACCGGCGTCGTCGGCGGGGTGTAGCCGCCCAAATCATTGGCGCTCGCCTTGAAGGCAATCAGGGTGCCGGGGATCAGGGCAAAGTCAGGGGGAAGGTTGCCGACATCAGGAATTGGCGAGGTGTTGACGGCACCGCCACTACTGATACTGCGGCAGTTGATCGTCAAACCGAGATCACACTGCACCCTTTCGCCCGTGCTGGGCTTGTAATACACATCGAACTGAACATTGCTGCCGTTCTGGGTCACTGAATAGTCATTGTCGGTGCCGGCGAGCAGCAGATAGGAGCCGTCATTGAGTTGCGGACCGATCGCCAGACCCTCCCATTTCTCAGGTGAGCGGCCGCCGAGGGCGGTCAAAGACGAGTCGTTCAGGATGTTGGCGGCGGCCAGATTCACCAGAGACGAGGCGTTCTTCGCCACGGGATTCACGCCGGTCGGCAGCGTGGTGGTGTTCAGATTGATGGCGCTGACATCGCTGGCGCCGCTGATGTCGATGATGTAGACCTTTTTGTCAGGAGAGCTGAGGTTGGCATCCGGCACACCCACACCGCGATTGTTGCGCTCCAACACCATGAAGCGGTTTTCGTCCAGGGCCACGATTGCTGAGATGCCACGGCCCTGGGCGGGTGCCGGGCCCGTTCCGTCAAGAAGATAGGCGTACTGCGCCACCGCGTTTCCGGTGCTGGTGTCGTACTTGATAATGCGGGTGTAGCGGCTCCTTGCGAATGACCCGCCGCTGCCATTGCCGTCGGTGATCGTGCCGTTCTGCAGCATCGCGTAGGCAAAGCGACCATCCGGACTAACGGCTAGGCCCTCAAGACCGCGATTGTTCTCGCGGCCGGCGGTGAGGGTGCTGGAAGTGGCTGTGAAATTCACATTGGCACCAACCTTGGGCACCAGATTGGCTGGAGTCTGATACTGACGCACGAACTGACCAGAGGGCCTGAATTCATACACGGATGCTCCATATTCATCCGACACCAGAAAATTGCCACTCTGCGGCAGGATCACCATGCCCTCCGGGTCGAAGGAATTGCCCAGGGTGTTCGCCGGGTTGGGCGCCAGACCGTTGAAGGTCTGGTTGCCATTGCGGAACAGCACCGTTTGCTGAACTGCAAAATTGCTGATCGCCCCGGTGGCTGGATTCACATCCAAACTGAAGCGTTGCAAACGTGTGTCGTAGCTGATCGTGCCGCCACCCGGCCCGCGATCCGACAAGCCCCACCATTGATTGACGGCACGATCGTAATAGAGATCGGAGAAGTATCCCAGGCGGCCATTATTCACCCCCGTGCCACCGGATTTGTCAACTGCTGCCCCGTCAAGGGTCAAGCCGTTCACGAACTGGGGTGCGGCTTGCGCAGGCAGCAGGCAGAGAGAGAAGCCGAGGATAGCTGCCGTGAAAGGGGTGCGCATGGAGGTCGAGCCAATTTGACATGGGAGCGAATGCCTCCCATACAGATGTTGTAACGACGCATCGCTCCTAAACAGGTTAACAATAGGTAATGGACAAATTAAGTTCGCATTCCTGAGATATCGCCTCGAACCAAAAAACGGAGGAGGTGGGATTCGAACCCACGGTGCCTTTCGGCACGCCGGTTTTCAAGACCGGAGCCATCAACCACTCGACCACCCCTCCAGGGTCACAGCCGATCCGTGATCGACTGCCTATCCATGATGCCATGACCCGGCGGGCAGGCCTGATTGGCAAGCCAGACGGACGAGGGCTGGTTCAGGCCTGGTTCAGGTCTGATTCAGGCCTGGCGCAGTTCGGGCGGCGGCACCAGCTTGTCGGGAATGCCGCGGCAGCCGCCGGGCAGGGTGCGGCGGGAGCGGGGGCCGCTCCAGGAGGCGAGGTATTGGTGGCTTTGGGCATCAAGCCCGCGCACGGCGGCCAGGTTGAGGTTTTCGACCACGGCGCCGCTGCCGACCCCATTGCGCAGATCGATGGGGCCGCTGGAGGCGCAGGGGGAGGCGGTTTGGACACGGCCGAAGAAAAACCGGGTGCCCTCCAGTCGGGCCCCTTCCAGGCTGGCGCCAGCCAGGTTGGTGCGGGCCAGATTGGCATCGCTGAGGTCGGCCAGGTGGAAATCACAGCCGCGCAGGTCGGCGCCGTTGAAATCAATGCCGCGCAGATCCGTGCCGCTCAGGTCGGCCCCCTTGAGCATGTCCCTCAGCCGGATCACCGGAACACCACTGAGCCGGTCTTCCTCATAGTTGCCCTCGCCATCAAGAATCGCCCGACCCAGTCGGTTGTCACGGCGCAGGGGGGTCAGCAGGCGGGCATTGGAAAGGAAGCGCAGGATGCGGGCCTTGCCCTCCCGGTCGATGCTGCTGATCACCGCCGCCAATCGCCCTTCGGCCAACATGCGCTCCAGCGGCCAATCCTCCAGCATTCCCTCTTCATCGCTGATCAATTCCGAGAGACCGTGGATGAAGCTGTCGATCGTCTGGGCCTGGGTGATGCGGTTTTGTTGGGTGGTCAGGCGCTGATCCACCATCACCTGTCGCCAGGCAATCAACAGCGCTACAAAGGCCACCAGGATCTGGCCGAAGGCGCCCACCACCCCCTCACCGAGGGCACCGACAGCCTCCCAATTGCGGGTGCGAAACAGGTTCAAAAACGGCTCCAGCCAGCCCAAGCTCAACGGAATCGTCACCGCCGCAATCACTAATGCCAGCACCGCCAGGGCCAAGGCGGTGGGCCCATCATCAAGGCGCCCGCTTAATTGACGCCACAGCGGCGGCACCAACTGCACCAGGGCCAGGGCCACCAGCAACAGGGAAGCCACCAGGATCAGCGGTGCATAACCCCCCACCAGGGCCACCAGGGTGACCAGCAGGGCCAGCAGCAGTTGCAGCGAGCTGGAGCGTTGCAGCCGCAACCAGGCATTGCTGGCCCGAAACACCGGCACCTCGTCATTGCGGCTGGCCTGGAAAGCAGCCGAACGCAGCGACTGGACCGGCTCGCCTGGCAGGGGCTCTTCGGCGGGCAAGGCGGGAAACAGTTCGTCTTCGTAGCGCGTCATCTCAGGTGGTGGCGCCCAGCACGGCGGGCTGGAAATAGAAGCCTGCCGCCAGAATGACGTAAGCCGCCAACAGCAACACCCCTTCGAGCCAATCGGAGCGGCCATCCAGGCTGACCAAGTTGCTCACCACCACAGCGGTGATGATGGCAACAAGCTCATAGAGCTCAAAGTGGAGGTCGATCGGATGACCCAGCAGGGGGCCGATCAGCACCAGCAGGGGCACCACCAGCAGGGCCACCAGCAGGGTGGAGCCAAGGGCCACCGACACGGACAGGTCCATCTTGTTCTTGCGGGCCATGGACACGGCGGTCAGGTATTCGGCCACGCCTCCCAGCAACGGCAGCAGCACCACCCCGGTGAACAGGGGGCTGAGTCCGACGCTCTCGGTCACCCCCTCAACCACCCCGACGAACATTTCCGATTCGTAGGCGACGCCGGCGGTGGCCAGGACCAGCACCAGCAACCAAGGGAATAACTTCGGTTTCTCGCCCCCTGGATGGCTCTGTTCCTCCAGATCCGCCTCCGCCACTTCATAAAGCCCCGTGTGGGTGCGCAGCGAAAACAACAGGGTCAGGCCGTAGACCAGCAGCAGCACCCAGGCCACAAACAACGAGAACGATTCACTGCCGGCGATACCGCGTTCGCCTTGGCCCATCTGGGTAAGGCTGGGGATGACGATGGCCAGCACCGCCAAGGTCATGGCGGTGCCGTTGACGCGAGCCACCACCGGCTGGAAAGTCTGTTCGCGGCGGCCGATGCCTCCCACCAGCATCGAGAGGCCCAGGGCCAGCAGCAGATTGGCCACGATGGTGCCGGTGATGCTGGCCTTGACGATGTCCACCAGGCCAGCCCGCAGGGCTGTCAAGGCGATGATCAATTCGGTGGCGTTGCCGAACAGGGCATTGAGCAGGGCACCGATCGAGGGTCCCAGGGCGAGGGCAAGTTCCTCGGTGGCGGTACTGAGCCAGATCGCCAGGGGGATGATGGCCAGGATCGCAGTCACAAAGACGGCGCCATCGCCCCAGTGCAGGGTTTCGGCGGCGATGGAAAGGGGCACGAAGGCCAGCATCCCCAGGGCAATGGTGTTGCGGAGCGTCATGGAGATCTAAAAGTGCATCCATTGTGAGGGGATGGACGGCCCGAGCCACGGCGGGCATCAAACCCAAGGTGGGCCTTTGCAGCCGGGACGGCATCACTTCGATCGCCGGCAGCCCACCAACGCCAACCAGGACACCGCTGGACCAATCACCCGCACCCTCCCACGGTGACTGTCCAAACGGGCTGTCAAACGGTCAACAACCTTAATCGCTTGGGAATCTAGTTCTTGGGCAATGCCTATCTAGAGGATAAGTTGCTTGGTTACGCTTATGCCTAAGAGCAAGGTTCCATGGTGAGAATGGCTCCCAGCAGCACCCCTGCCCTTGCCGGTGAATCGATTACTGCTGTTCCCGGTCCTTTGCCTGTCATGGGTGTGGGTGTCGCCTTCCTCTGGAGTCGGCGCTTGCGTCGTCGCACTGGCAATCGAATGCAATTAAAGTAGATGTTAATTCTATAGGCTAATTCAACATAGAACAAAATAGCAGCGATAACGACAAAATTTTCGTCGCCATTAATTCATAAAAATTACAAAATTAAAATTTACGACATTCAATCGTTATCGATGTAGTCTTGATAATCAACTGACAAGAATTTTGCTTACAAGCAGCTATGTAAATGGGCTCAAAAAGACCCTCATGCCAACGGTACAAATTGTTCTTCAGGGGCAGTCGATTAATGCAGAAGGCTGGGACCCGCCTAAAAAGGGCAATACAACCTGTTGCATAGACCTGATTGTTGTCAGGGGACTTTGTTGCAAGGTGGCCGGAGCAGCGACAGCCACGCTGGTCAGCAACAAGGTGATCCATGCTGTAACTACACCTTCCCGCACCATCTGGGCCCGCCGGCGCAGTCGGTCGATTTGCGGTTTGGAGCACTGGTGGGTCGGGGGCAGTACCCGCGTTTGAACCACCAAGGCAAAACCCAAGCTGCCGCCCCTGCTGCGGGGCCGATGCAGGGTTTTGGCTGGGCTTGGCAGAAGCGGGGTCATGGTGGTGCTTTGTGGACGCTGACACTGTTATCGCATGAATTCGACCAGAAGTCGCCAAATGCAGACGTTTTGAATGCCATGGGACAGCTCAGCTTCCAATTCAGGACCGATCGCGTAGTGGCTCAATAGCGCTGAGAATCATTCCAGCCCCAGGGCTGGCCTGGATAGGTTGCTACAAAATCCGCAAAGTTCCTTCAGCAGGGGGGAGCCAAAGAGGCTTCAAGCCAAAACTACCAGGCGTTCTTGGGTGTAGCTGCCAGGAACCCTTTGGTTCCTAGCCCTTGCTTTGACGATGCCAAAACGCCAGAGCCAGCTCCGAAGCGGATCTGCGTCGGTCAAGCCAACTACAGCGCCAAGAATCCCAAGAGACTTGAAACAGGCAGATCAGGAAGTAGGTAATGCTGCAACTAGAAGTGGCTTAAACTGCAGAATGGCGTGATCTTGAGATCCGAATGAACTGATAAGTTTTCTGAAGAGCATGATTCTGAACTGGCTGGGATGGCTTGACTGGCTGCAACTTCACCGCAGTTTTCACGGTGGCCAACCCAGCCCGGACAGCTATCAGATCTCCGGTGTGGGACGTCCAAGCGGCGCCCACCGGCCAAGGTCAAGGCTGCTCTGGGTCGCAGCTAAACCTCAGACGTAAGAGCAGCCGTATGAGTAAGCATCACCAGCTTGGGGCGGAACATGACAGCAGCGCATTGCGCCCCAATCCAGCCATAATTCCCCAGCAGCCTTCATCAAGCCGTTCCTTAAGACACCGGGCTGAAAGCGAGTCTAAAAATCGACGCGACATCGGGAGTGCTGAAGACTAATGGCCAATATCGAAGCCGTTTATGCCGTCGGTAATTCCCTCGTCACGTCCCTACGGAATCGTTATCAACTACTGGCCACAAAACCAGTCAGCGACTGCGGTTTCTCCCTGCTGGGCAGCAGCGATTTGGCCAAGGAAGACCCGGATTTTCTCGGCTTACACCCAACAACCCTTTCCTTGTTTCTGCATAGGGTCACCATCAACGAGCATGCCCGCAATGCAACCCAACTCCCCAGCAAGGAATACGCCAGTCCGCCCTTGGCTCTCGATCTGCATTTTCTGATGACGGCCTGGTCAGAATCAGTATTGAATGAGCAGGTCATTTTGGCCTGGTCAATGCAGCAACTGCACCAACATCCCAACTTGGAAGTTGCATCGCTCTCCCCAGCTAACTGGCAGCCCGAAGATCGTGTGCAAGTCATACCAACCGATTTAAGCCTCGAAGACATCATGCGAATCTGGGACTCATTGCAGCCCTCCTACCGGCTGAGTGTGGCCTATGTGGCCCGCGTCGTCCTGATTGATCCGGCTGAAGATATACCGGGGGCACTACCGGTTGTCAGCACACGCTTCACCTGGAGCGATGATCTCGCCGTTGCCCCTGGGGCAGGAGCAAACGAATGATTCTTGAAGCCTGTGACCAACGCATCCTGGCAGCCCTGCGCTGTGTCGATGCGGTAACTGGCGTCCCGCTCATCGACCCGGTGCAAATCAGCGCGGCAGGAGTGAAGCTGATCAAAAATCGCCGCGGTCTCTATGTGATTCAGGCAGCTCCCGGCTACGCGGCATTAAGCGATTACACCGCCACGTTCAGTGATCCGCCAGCCGCCCCCCCTGCCGGCCAAACCTGGCCCGTCAACTTGAACCTGCAAATCACCGATCCCGCGGGGCGCTACCTACCAAGGCAGGTGCAGCTGAAATTGCCCCGCGCTGCCAGTGCCAGCGCCACCGATTCACTGTTCAAGGCAGTGGATGTGGCCCTCTATCCCTCGCCGACTGCTGCTACGGCGAGCGGTTGGGCGGTAGTAAGGGCCTCCGTGCTGGCGGCGGCGGCAGCACCGGGCGATCGTCCGCGGCGTCTGCCTTGGGCCTGGATTCGG
The DNA here is from genome assembly GCA_044359075.1 of Cyanobium sp. GTDB lineage: Bacteria > Cyanobacteriota > Cyanobacteriia > PCC-6307 > Cyanobiaceae > Cyanobium. The sequence goes on from JBIKMU010000014.1 coordinate 28,506, forward strand.
GTGGTGCGCGAAGCCAACGGCAGCAATGGCTTCCTGCCAGCGCCAGCCTTCGCCCTGGCGGATTGGCGGGGCGAGGCCCTGATCGCGGTTGCTGGCCTGCCTGTCACCACCTGGGATGGCAGCAGCACTCTGGCGGTGCAGGTGTCAGTGCGGCTGGAGGTGGTATTCGATGCCCGGCTGACACCCCTACCTGATCAGGTCGACTGGTTGCACTTCAGGGATCCCAACGCTGGATATCTGCCAAACCCCGATCTTCTCAATGGTCCTGATCCCCAGCTTCAAGATGGACGCATTACTGCCTATCGGCTGGCATCAGGGCGCGACTCCCCAGATCGTCTGGAAGTCAACCTGATCGCCAGAGCATAGGTGATTTTTTGGTATGGAAAGTGTCCTCCATCCTCCTAACTCCTCTCTCACCTCCGTTTCTGTCCGCGATCCCCTCCCCAATCCACTTTCACCTTTTAAGGAGATGAACCAATGCCCGAATACCTAGCTCCCGGTGTCTATGTTGAGGAGACCAGTTTTCGCTCCAAATCGATCGAGGGTGTCGGCACTAGCACCACAGCCTTCGTAGGCCCTACACTAAAAGGTCCCGTTGGTGTAACGCCCGATCTAATCACTAACTTCGGCGATTTTGAACGCATCTATGGTGGTTTTGGCGATATCAACGGCCAGCTGAATTACATCGCACATGCGGTCAACACCTTCTTCGATAATGGCGGCTCCCGCCTGTACGTCTCCCGCGTCCAACCCTCCAACGCCCTGACCGGTCAATCCGATGACTTGCTGCCCGATGAAGCGGCGGACGTTCGTTTCCGCGCCCGCTTCCCAGGAGAGGGGGGTAATGGCGTAATTGAATTATACGAAAAGGCAACCCAGATCAGCCAGAACACCCTGGCAAGCGCACCGATCGGCAGCATCCTGCGGCTGGGGGGCGAACAGCTGGCGCGACCGGCCCAAGTGGAGGGAACCCAGGCGCCACCGTTCAATCTGCCCGCCGGCGGCCAACTGCGGCTGACAATCGACGGCGTTGATCAGACGATCAGCTTCCTTGGACAAGCGGCGGAAGCCGTCGGCACGGCACCTCTGCCCACCCCACTCAGTCTACCGGTTGATCAACAGCTGGTGGTGAGAATCGGCAGCCAGGGTATTAACCAGACCTTGAATCTCCCTGCTGGAGATGATGTTAACGCCCTGTTGACGGCGATCAATACGCAACTCCGAGGCGGCTATGCCCGCCTGGATGCCAATCGACTCGTCCTCGGCACGGATGTGCGGGGTCTCGGAGCGGCAATTCAGGTGATCAGCTCGCCAGCCGCCTTGGCATTGCCTGTCGCACCGGTTAGCAATGCCAATGCAACAGCCACCAATAACGTAGCGGATCTGGCCAACGTTTCGCTGGCCGAGCTCAATACGCTGCTTGGCCAACCGCCGCTAAACCTCAATGCAGTGCTGGTGGGGGGAAACCTGGCCCTCCAAACCCGTGCCACCGGTGCAAATCGCACCCTGGCGATTCGCAATGATCCAAACAATGTTTTTGCCCGCCTAGGCCTATCCGTGGCTGCGCCTCCGGCCCAGGGTGAAAATGGCGGGACCGCCAGCTTCGTCGTCAACAAAGGCAGCCAGGGTTGGCGTGACCTCAATGATACTCAGATCGATTTATCCCAGCAGTCATTTACTGCCGCCAGCATCCTCACATTAAACGTGATCAGCCGCACGAATGACGGCATCGAAAACATCTATGAAGATCTTGGCTATAGCCCCGACCATCCCCGCTGGATCGGCAACGTGCTGGCAACAACCCCGACACGACGCAGCGATGCCCTGAGCAATCCCATCGCCCTTTCGGTGGTTAGTGGTTCACTCAATCCCCTCAGGCTCCGCAACCGCCTGGCCCAACTAGCAACCGAACTGGTTAGCCGCAACGAACCGATCCGTCTGCGGGGAGGCAGCAGTGGCGGCGACCCCTCTGTTGCCGACTACAGGGCCGCTTTGGAATCACTTAAATCCCTTGAGGAGATCTCCATCGTTGCGGCACCCGGCTATTCAGCCTATGGGGCCACACTTTATCAAGGCATTGAGCAGGAACTGCTGAAGTTCGTAGCGAGAAGACGCTCCTACCAAATCGCCGTTCTGGACACACCGAAGCAACAAAACAGCCAAGCAAGCTTCAATGATGCCCGAACTGCCCGCAGTCGCATCGATTCCAGCTATGCGGCGATCTATTATCCCTGGGTCGTAGTAGCAAACCCACTGTTTCGTCCGGGCGAGGCTAGCCAACCCGCCGAGATTGTCCTGCCACCCTCCGGGTTCATCTGCGGCATCTATGGTCGCAACGATGCCCAGCGCGGGGTGTTCAAGACACCTGCTAATGAGGTGGTACTGGGCGCACTGCGCTTCGAGCGGGACATCAACTTTGCTGAGCAGGAAATTCTCAATCCCCTGGGTATCAACTGTCTGCGCTTCTTTCCGGGGCGGGGCTGTCGGGTCTGGGGAGGTCGCACCGCCAGTTCCGATCCGGAATTCAAGTACGTCAGCGTGAGGCGCTATTTCAACTACCTCGAAGCCTCCATCGATCGCAGCACCCAATGGGCGGTGTTCGAACCCAATGGTGAACGACTTTGGGCCAACATCCGCGAAACAGTGACGAGTTTTCTCTATAATGAATGGGTATCGGGGGCCCTGCTGGGTGAATCCGTACAGGATGCCTTTTTTGTACGGTGCGATCGCTCCACCATGACCCAGAACGATCTGGACAATGGCCGCCTGATTTGCCTGATTGGCGTCGCGGTGATCAAACCGGCTGAATTTGTCATCTTCCGCATCGGTCAGAAAACAGTCGATGGTCGTAATTAGAGCCCAACTCTTCAACCCAGCTCACCAGGAGACACTTCCCCATGGCCTCAGATCGAACCTTTCCCTACGGTGCCTTCAACTACCTTGTTAATCTCAACAGCCCCGGAGTTGATCCCCAGACCGTTCTTGGCGGATTCTCCGACGTTTCGGGCATCGGCACCGAGATGACGATTGCCGAGTACCGCACGGGTGTTGACAAGCTCAACCACGTGCGCAAAGTGCCCGGCATGCACAAAGTCAGCGACGTGACGCTCAAGCGTGGCATCGTCAATTCCAGCGACCTTTGGACCTGGATCGCCCAGGTGCGCAAAACTGGGCCTGCCGCCAAACGGGAGGTGGTGATCACTTTGCGCGATGAGGCCGGCACAACCGTGCAGTCCTGGAAGTTACGCGGCGTCATACCGATGAAATACACCGGTCCGACGCTGGCGGCCAAGGGCGGCGGCGATGTGGCCATGGAGGAACTGGTGCTATCGGCGGAAGAACTCGTCTTCGTCGGCAGCAACAACCAGGAAATCTTCTAAGGGATGCAGCATGCCTGGTCTTGTCTTCGCAGTTGAACCGCCCCTGATCCTGCCAGTGCCGAATCGGGCTGATGTGGCCTGCTTCATCGGTCTGGTCGCACGACGCGACACCGACATCCCGGAGGCTCTGCATAAGTGGTTGATCGCCCAGGGTTGGCTCCAGAGTCCGGCGGAAAATCCGGGACAAGCGCGGCTGGACCTCGAGGATCTGCCAGTTCCGCTGGAAAGTTGGGAGATGTTCGATCGGTTGTTCGCCTGGGATCGCCGTCCCTGCCAGCCAACCGACCCCCCGGCGACGCCGCAGGCCGGGCAGGACGCACCCCTGGACGCAACCTTGACGTCCGCAGAGCCTTGGAGCCATACCTATCTGGGGGCGGCCGTGCGGTCCTTCTTTGCCCAGGGGGGAAGGCGGTGTTATGTGGTCCGGGTCGGTGATCCCCTGCCGCTGAACGCCCCACGGGAGCAACGCCGGGCACGGTTGGCCAAGTTGCTGCCGGGCTATCCCCAGCGGTTGTCGGCAACACCGTTGAATCGCGACAGTTGGAGCGGCGTCGGCCTGCTGTTCGGCCTGCCAGATGTCTCCTACGTGGGCCTGCCGGATCTACCGGATCTGGTGGCCTGCGCTGTTCCCTTCCCCTCCCAGACGACGCCACCCAGCCAGAGCGAGCAATTTGTCGAATGCACGCAAGCCCAGAGCGCCCCCAGCGACCAACGGGCCTTAGTACAGCAAGAGCCCCGCTGCAACCTGGGGGGCTATGCAGTCTGGGCGAGCGCGCTTGGTCTGGTGGCCAACCTGCTGCGCCGCCTGCAGCGGGAAGTGCAACTGGTTGCCGCCCTGCCGTTACCCCTGCCTGAATCCGATGGGGCGATCGCCCTGCAGGACTATCTGGCGCTCTTGATCGAGGGGGAGCGTATCGAAGCCGATCCGCCGGCGGCAGGTGAGCCAGTTTTTGTGCCACCCCTGGCCTACGGCGTCGGCGATCATCCCCAGGGGCTTGCCAGCGCCTTCGTCCAGCTGGTCTATCCCTGGGTGCGGACCCCGGGGTCGTTGCGCTTGCCTGGGCAACTGGAATCCCCCGAGGGGGTGCTGATCGGTCTGCTGGCTCGCAACGCCCTGACGCGAGGTAGTTTCCGCAGTGCCGCTGGCCTGCCCCTGGCCGATGTGAACGGGCTGGAACCAGCCCTGACGCGGGCCCAGCTGTTCACCCCCCATGGCCAGGCCAGGCCCCACACCTTGCTGGAGCGCGTTTCTTTGCTGGGGCCCACACCGGCGGGGCTGCGGTTGCTCTCAGACGTGACCACCAGTTTGAGCGACAGCTACCGACCGGCCAGTGTCAATCGCTTGGTGACGGCGATAGTGCGGGCGGCGCGCAGCTTGGGGGAAGCGGTCAGCTTCGAGCCTGCGGCGGAGTCACTCTGGAATCGGCTGAAGAGCGACCTTGACGCCCTGCTGCTGGGTCTCTGGCAAGCCGGAGCCCTGGCCGGAGCCAGCCCGGGGCAGGCTTTCTCGGTGCGGTGCGATCGCACCACCACCCGCCAGGCCGATCTGGACAGTGGTCGAGTGATTGCCGAGGTGCAGTTCACCGCCGCCGTGCCGATTGAGCAGATCCATGTCGTTCTGGCCTTGAGCCAAGGCGGTCAGGTGTCGCTGCTGTAGGTGCCGCCCTAGGGCTGAACGCCGGCAAACCTTGATCGACTCGTGCCTTATCCCGCCCCTTTTCCCCCATCCCACCGCTGAGCTGAACGATGCCAGATTCCGGATTCGCCGATCCCCTGCACGTCTTCCGCTTTCGCGTGGAGTTCCAGGAATCCCGACTCAGCGGCACCAATCAGCGGATCGACAACCTCTGCAGTGGTGCCTTTTCGGAATGCACCGGCCTGGAGGCCACCATGGAGCCCAAGGTGATCAAGGAGGGCGGCCGTAACTACGGAGCCGTGCAGCGGGTCGGTCCAGTGACCTTTGCCACCATCATCCTCAAGCGTGGCATGACCGCCAGCCGAGATCTGTGGCGCTGGTTCGAGATGACCAGCCAGAATGGGGCCTACTCCTATCGCCTCAGCGCCACGATCAGCCTGCGCGATAGCAGCGATCAGGAACAACTGCGTTGGCGGCTGGACAACGCCATGCCGATCAAGTTCAAGGCGGCCGATCTCAATGCCAAAAGCGCTGATGTGGGCATCGAAGAACTTCAGATTGCCCACGAAGGTTTAACGCTGCTCAGCACCCCAGCACCCGCCCCAGCCCGAGCCTGAATCGCCATGACCGCCGCACCCACTCGAGCCAGCTTTAAGCCCCTGAATGGACCCGAGGCCAACCAGCCGTTTGCGGTGCATTTCAATCCGACCTCGCTGCAGATATCCATTTCCAACACCCTGGAGGACAAGGGTCAAGGCAAAGAAAAGAAACAGTACGTGACTAAAAGCTCTGCCAAACTGAGCATGGATCTGATCTACGACAGCACCCACGATGGCACCGACGTGCGCTTGCAAACCGGCAAGATCGCCAAACTGATGGAACCGGCCAAGCGCGAGGGTGACAATGCCGCACCCCCCAGCGTGGTCTTGTTCGAGTGGGGCAGCTTCAAGTTCCAGGGTCTAGTGGAGTCCTATAAAGAAACCATCGACTTCTTTGCCCCGACCGGCGTCCCCCTGCGCGCCTCAATCAACCTCACCTTGGCCAGCCAGGACAAGGTGTTCGAGAGTCTCAGCCAGGGCAGCGACAAAAAATTCGAGCCCTTGGTTCAGAACCTGGCAACCAGCTCTGAAAGTCTCACCGATGTGGCAACCCAGGCAGGCAACCCCAATGCCGCCCGAGCCATCGCCACCAGCAATGGCCTCGAATCGATCCGATTTCCCGCTGGAGCCATTGCCCTCTCTGCTGAAATCCAGCTCAGTCCAGCGGCAGCCTTTGCCAGTGGCCAAGCAGGCTTGAGTGCTGGATTCGGTGCTGGATTCGGTGCCGGGATCGGCGTTGATTTTGGAGCCAGCTTCGGTGTCTCAGGGGGGGGGAATCTGGCGATCGGTGGCCAGGCCTCCGCCGGGATTGCCGCCAGCGAGGGAGCCTTCGCTGGTCTGAGGATCGCTGCCAACCCCACCGGCCCACCGGTGCGGCTGGATCCGACACTCCTGAGGGCTACCAACACCCCTCTGAATCGTTCCACCGGTCCCAATGCCAGCTTTCAAGTCGGCGGGCAGGCCGAACTGGAAAGTTCGGGCGGCCTCAGGGCCGATGTGGGGGCCACCGCCAGTCTGCAGAGCCGAATTCAGTTCACCTGAAGAGATGCGTCATGCCCGTTGTCTTTGATCAAGTTGTGGGCACCGTTGCCCCTGAAACGCCACCGGCAGCCACTGGCGGGCCAGCGCCGGTTTTGCGGGAACCACCGGCTGAGAACCTGCAACTGCTGCTACGCCAGATGGAGCAGCGAACCTGCCGTCTGCGGGCCGATTGACCCTCCGAAACCACTCTCTTTCGCCCTAAGCCCATGCCCGAAACTCCGACCACCATCCAGGCCCTCTACCGCGCTCGCCCGACCGTTCGCATTAACGGTCAGGAGTACGCCAAGGTGCGCGAACTGGTCGTGAGCATGGCAATGAACGAGCAGGAGGGCGGTTTGTCGGCACTGGAACTGCGTCTCACCAATGTGGCCAGCGACGTGAGCGGCGGGGCGGATCTCGCCTTTGAGGATGACAAGATCCTCCGACTTGGGGAAGCCATCGCCCTGTACAGCGGCGACGAAACCGCCCCGCAGGAAATCTTTCGTGGCCTGATCACCGGGTTGGAAGCGAAGTTTCCTGAAAACGACGCGCCTCAGTTGGTCGTGCTGGCGGAAGATCGGCTGCAACGGGGGCGCATGATCCGCCGCACCCAGGTCCATCTCAACGCCAGCATCGCCGATCTGGCCCGTCAACTGGCGAACCAGCTGGATCTCAACCCGGTGATCACGGGGCTGGGTGAGTCGATCGGTCCCCAGGTGCAATTGGACGAGAGCGATCTTGCCTTTCTGCGGCGCCTGCTGCGGCGCTACGACGGCGATCTGCAGGTGGTGGGCGATGAATTGCACGTTTCGCCCAGGGGGGAAGTGCGCCGCGGTGCTCTCGAACTGCAGCTGCACAGCCAGCTGCGCCAGGCAAGGGTCTTGGCTGATCTGGCCCACCAGACCACCGAGGTGACCATCGCGGGCTGGGATGCCAGCCAGGGCCGTCGGATTGTGGGGCGCAGCCGGGGAGCGCAGGCCGGTCCGGGGCGCGGTCGCACCGGGGCGCAGGTGCTGCAACGAACCCTGGGGGATCGCCACCACCACATCGCCCACCTGGCCGCCAGCACCGAGGCCGAGGCCCAGGCCCTGGCAGACGCAGCCTTTGATGCTGAGGCCCGGCGCTTCGTCTGCGTCGAGGCCACCGCCGAAGGCAACCCGGCCCTGCGGGTGGGCAGCCATGTGCGGTTGCGGGGCATGGGCGATCGCTTCGACAACACCTTCTACGTCACCCGCACCTGCCACCGCTTTGACCTTTCACGAGGCTACGAAACCGACTTTGAAGCGGAATCGGCCTTCTGGGGAGGTAACCCATGAGCTTGCCATTCACTATTCCAACTCCTGGCCTTTTCCAAAGCCATTACCTGGGCGAAGTCGTATCGGTTAAGGACCCCGACAACCAGTCCCGCGTCCAGGTGCGGCTGTTCAGCTTTGATGGTCCGGCTGATCAGGATGGCCCGATCTGGGCACGGGTGGCGGTGCCCTTCGCCGGAGCTGGCAGTGGCGCCTTTCTACTGCCCGATGTCGGTGACGAGGTGCTGATCAGCTTTGTGCAAGGAGATTCCCGCTTGCCCATCGTGGTCGGCGGACTCTGGAACGGAGCTGCCCAGGCGCCCGAGCAGCTGGGTGGTGACCGCACCGATCGCTGGTCCTTGGTGGGTAGGGCCGGCAGCCGCATCGCCATCGTCGAGGCCACCCCCGGCAGCGCCACAATCAGCTTCGAAACAGCCAATGGCGTCACGGGCACGCTGACGGATTCCGGTGGCGGTCAGATTGAGCTGAAGGCCGCCGGCAACACGATCACAATCGATTCGGGGGGCGTCTCGGTGCAGGCAGCGGCCCGGGTGAGCGTTCAGGCCAGCCAGGTTGAGGTCAAAGCAGGTCAAGTCACGGTCAACGCCGCCGTCAGCAATTTTTCGGGAATGGTGCGTTGTGATGTCCTCCAGGCCACCACGGTGATCGCCAGCACCTACACGCCAGGAGCTGGAAACATATGGTGAGCACTCGATCCCGACGGCAGACCCGCCAGCCCATCCAGGCGGAACACCCCACCACGTTGCAGGGCCTGGGGGCCAGCCAGGTGCCCGACAAGCCCGGTTGGGGCGGCGGCGATGGGCGACCCACGTTGATAGAGCGGCAGGATCAGAACTTCCTGAGCGCGATCCTCAACGAGCTGACTTCCGGCAGCAGCCTGCAGGGCCGCATGACTCCAGGCAGCAACGAAGTGCTGCAATTACTCCAACCCGTACATCGCACTTTTTACCTGGCGCTGCTGGAAGTGGTCTGCAACCCGTTTGCACTGCCCACCCTGCAGGCACGCCTCGACCCTGAGCGTATCGACAGTGCCGGACTGGTGGTCCGCCGCCTTGCTGCCGATGGGCGACGGGAGGGCTGGCGGAACCAGGAGCAAACCGCCACCGGCACAAGTCTGAGGGGCTGGATGGTCTTTGAGAACAACAACGAGGAAATGCTCGATCCGGACCCCAGCCATCGGCCCCGGCCCCTTTGTGGCCATCCCGACCTGGAGAGCCGCCTGCTGCCCGATGCCACCCGCCTGAGCGAAAGCGTCAGCAGCCTGTTCATCGCTCCACCTGCGGTGAATCAGGCCACCGGACGAACGATTCTCTTCGGTCTTGTGCCTGTCACCAGCTCGGAGCGCAGCGAGCTGCCCCAGCCATTGCCCACGCCCACGGATGAGGCAACCAGTAAGGCATTCGACCAGGAAATTATCAATACAATCTTGCCATATTATCTGCGCAGTGGCGGCAACGACACCCGCAGTTTTCCTTCCGGTTTTGCCGGCCAAGTCCTCACTGCAGCGGATGCGGACAGCTCCGACCCTGCCAAACAACAGGCGATCAATTCGCTGTTTCTGCTACAGCTCAAGCATCACTTCAATGCCTTTGAAAATTCGGCGTTGCTCCAGGAACTCAATCAGATCAGCATCGATGCCAATACCGACCAGACCCAGCAGCTGGGCAGTTTCCTGCAGCAAGCGTATCGGGTCCTGGTGGAGCGCCAGGCCAATCAGCAGGTACGGCTTCCACGCCAGTGGGGCCTGATCACCGCTGAGCAGCAAGGGCGCATCGTGGCCCTGACCCGGGTCCAACTATTGCAACGCCTTGGAGAGCTAACTGCCTCTGAAGAACGATTTGAGGACAGCGATCGCCAGTATCAGGTGCGAGCCTTCGTACGCCTGCGTCGCGATGATGGCTGTCCACCAAAGATCATCTGGAGTGATTACAGTAACCCCTTCAAGATTGCCCCCTGGTACACCAACACAGATTCCCCACCATTGCGGATCGATCTGCCCGATGTTCTTGATCCCAAGGCGCTGCAGAATCTCAGGCCTAACGTGGCCTTCCGGGTGCCACCCCGGCTTTTCAACCTGCTGCGCAACGACCCTAAAGATTTGCTGAAGGGTGACGACAAATCCGGCAGTGGCCTCGGTCTGAGCTGGATCTGCGGCTTCAATATGCCGATCATAACCCTCTGCGCCTTCATTGTTCTGAATCTGTTCCTGCAGCTTTTTAATCTGATCTTCTGGTGGATCTTCATAATCAAAATATGCATTCCTTTCCCGATCAAAAAATCTAATTCTTAATCACTATTGTCCGTTTCCATTCCCGTTTCCATTCCCATTCATCGCCCCAGCCTTTCCCGCTAACGATTCATAGCCATGGCTCTCCCTCCTCCGCTGCTCACCTGGCCATTCCTGCCCGTGCCCAATGGGGCGGGTCAGTTGAGCTATCCCAGCCTCGAAGACAGCGTGCGCCAACGCATTGAGGTGATTCTGCGCACCCGCCCTGGCGAGCAATTGATGCGGCCGGATTTCGGCGGCAGCCTGGAGGAGTTTCTGAGCCAGGCCAATACACTCACCACCCGGCGCCGCATTCACGATCGCATCACGGATGCCCTGAGCCGCTGGGAAAACCGCATCGTGCTGGATCGGGTGGAGGTGAATGAGGTGCCGGCCCAACCCAGCCACCTGCGGGTGGAGATCTGGTATCGCATCAAGCGCACCGGTACCGCCCGGCAATTGGGTCTGACGTTGCAACTGGAGGCCTAGATCATGCCCATTCGTCCGCCATCCCTGGATGACCGCAGTTTTGACGATCTCGTCAGCGAACTGTTGGCCCGCATTCCTGCCCACACCCCCGAGTGGACCGATCCCCGCCCTGGCGATCCTGGCCGCACCGTGCTGGAGCTGTTTGCCTGGCTGACGGACACGCTTCTGTATCGCGTCAACCTGAGCCCCGAAAAGCAGCGACTGGCATTCTTGCAACTGCTGGGCATTCCGCTTAAACCCGCCCTTGCTGCCCAGGGGTTGATCTGCCTGCAGCTGACATCCCCAGCCGACATCCAGACCTATCGACTACGACCCCTCGCCAAGCTCACAGGCCCTGTCGACTTTGAAACCTGCGATGAACTGACCGTCCTGCCGCTCAGCCTGCAGGTGTACGTCAAGCAGAAACTGTCCGTCAGCGAAACGGCCCGCTATGCCGAGGTGGTGCAGGGACTAAGCCGCATCTACAACCTGACGCCAAGCCAACAGGCCGCGCCTTACTTCACCACTCCGATCTTCAGCGGCGGCAGACCCGAAGCCGGCGGTTTCAGTGCGGCCAGTCGCACGGTGGATGGCTGCTTCTGGCTGGCCCTGCTGGCTTCGAGCCAGGAGAACCAAGCGACCCACAATCAAGCCGTCAGGCAGGCCCTCGACGGTGCCAGCGATGGCCGGGCCCTGCTGCTCAACATCGGTGTGGTGCCGACGCTGGCACTGCCCAGCGACTTTGCCGACTTCGGCAGCCGCCAGCAGGTGCCGCACGTCTGGGAAATCAGCACTGGCCGGCAGTTCAGGGGCGAGCCTGAGTACCTGCCGCTGACGGTCGTGCAGGACAGCAGCGACAGGTTGCTCCACCAGGGCATCGTGCGGCTGGCACTGCCGACCTCAGGCCAGATCGGAGTCCCCGACAACGACGTGCGCAGCTTCGTGCAGGCGGGGGTGGGCAGCCATCCGCCGCGCCTGGACTCCCCGGAAACGGCCACCCGGCTGGTGGCCTGGATTCGCCTGAGGCCCTTACCACCTGAATCGCTGCGCGGCGTTCCTGCTTCCAACCCCACTCTGCCGGATCTTTCGCTCAGCTGGCTGGGCATCAATGCCGTGGCAGTCGATCAACGTCAAACGATTCAGGGTCGGGTCCTGCTTGGACAGAGCAGCGGCCAGGCCGACCAGGAAATCAGCTTGCCCGGCCAATCGGTGCAAGCGGAGTCCCTCGCCATTGAGGTGGAAGCAAGCGGAGGGGTTTTCCAGCCCTGGCAGCGAATTGAGGATCTGGCCCTGGCCGGTCGCGATGCCGCCGTCTACAGCCTGGACAGCGAAGCGGGCGTCATCAGGTTCGGCGATGGCCTGCGGGGCCGCATTCCCGAAATCAACAGCCGCATCCGCGTCGCCCAGATGCGCTGCGGTGGCGGACGGGCAGGCAACCTGCCGCCGGGAGCCCTGACCGCCATCTCGGCCCAGGATGGGCAGGGTCTCCGTTTGAGCAGTCAGTTCAAAGTGCTGCAAGCGCTGCCCCTCGTCGGTGGCGAAGACGCCGAAACCCTGGAAGCGGCAGAACGGCGCATCCCCGCTCTCTTCCGCCACCGCGATCGTGCCGTGACCGAAAGCGACTATCGCCAATTGGCTGGCGAAACGCCGGGGGTGCTTCTGGGGCGTGTCGAACTGTTGCCGCGTTTCAAACCTCAGCAGAGACGTTCTCCTGTGCCAGGCGTGGTTTCGGTGCTGGTGTTGCCCCAGGCGGATGGAATTCAGCCACCCAATCCCCGAGCGGATCGCCCCACGCTGGAGCGGGTGCACGCCTGGCTGGATCAGCGGCGACCGCTGGCTACGGAGCTCTACGTGATCGGTTGTGAATACGTGGCTCTCGGGCTCAGTGTGGGGGTTGAGGTCCAGAACGGCTTTGGCCAGGATGGGGTGCTGCTGGCCGTGAAGGAGGCCCTGCAGCGGTTTCTCTGGCCGCTGGTGCCGGGGGGGCTGCAAGGCGAGGGCTGGCCCCTGGGTCGGTCGATTCAGGTGCGGGAACTGGAGGTGGTGGTTTCGCGGGTGCCCGGGGTGGCTGGTGTGACGGGTCTGCGCCTGTTTCTACGGGACCAGGCGGACCATCGCTGGCGGGAGCTTCTGGGCACCGATGCCCAACCGGCTTCGCTCCGCCTTGAGGCCTGGCAGTTACCTGAACTCCTGGCGGTGGTGGTCGCCAGCGGTGCGCCGTCTGCCGTTCTCGAGCCCCAACCCTTGGCCGGGGATCGGCTGGGAATTGCCGTGCCTGTGCTGCCGGAGGTCTGCTGAGTGGACGCCAACGGCCTGAGGTTCTGGATGCTTGCCGAAAGCGGGCAGTGGTTTCGACCCGGCCAGCCGCCAGCCCTGGAGTTTGACCGCAGCCAAGGACACCTGCGCCTCAGCAGCCAGCAACGACCCAGGTGGGAGTTGGCTGCCCTGGATGCCACCGTGCTGGAAGCGAAGGCGGGTACTTACCTGGAAAAGGTTCCCCAGGCCCTCGACAACTACGGCACCAGGGCCTACTGGGATCCGCAGAGCCGGCGGATCCTGGCCACGGGCGTCGTGGCCAAGCCCACGGATCTGCTCTTGCCGGCCAGTGGGGAGACCCCCTCCGATCTGGTGATGGGCAACGACGGCGTTCTCTATGTGGCCATGGCGGGACGGGTGCTGCTGCGGGATTGCCGGGGACGCTGGCCCGATCTGACGCTCACGCAACCTGATTGCCACGCCTGGCGCCTGGCCGCCCATCCAGGCGGGGGGGTCTGGGTGCTGGACCGGGTTCACCAGACCCTCTGGCGGGTTCAGGGATACCCCCTGGCAGGGCTAGACAGCCCAGAAAACGACCCGAATCGAATCTGTGGCTGCGAAGCCAACCCCCATCCACCACGGTTGAGCCGGCTCGAACAGGTGCTGATCCCGGTGGAGGAAAAGGCGGTGGCGATGGCGCCCAGCCCCAGCGGTCGCCTGGCCCTGCTCCTCTGGCACAACGGCGCAGGACGGATCCGGCTGTTGGAGCCCTCTGGAGAGTTGGGCCCTGGCGTCGTGCTCGGCGGCAGCCTCTTCCCCTGGAGCATCACCTGGGTAAGCGAAGAGCGTCTCGCCATCCGTTTGGTTCAGGTGACCCATGAGGCCCCCGTCTACGGCCTGCCGCTCGGCGAAGAACCCATCCCCGCCACTGGCCTGACGCTCCAGCCCGTCGGTGACCTCTATCCGCTCCAGTTGGCCGATGAGCCCGCCGCACCTGGCCCCGAAACCGCCTTCGTGCCAGGACCCTTTGTGCACGGCTCCAGCCTGCCGCCCCACTACCCCCGGCAGGGAGCCGGTCTCGGCATTCCCCCCCAAACCGCTCCCCTGGATGTGTTGCCGCTGCCGATCTATGCCCGCAATGGCAAGGCATTCGGCCGCCATGCCTTGGCAGCCGCCAAGCCGACCAATGCCGATGCACCGCAACAGCCCACTTTTGACAGCGGCACGCCTGAAACCATCTGGCATCGGCTCTATTTGGAGGCGGCGATTCCACCCACCACCGGAATCGAGGTGTTGCTGGCGGCAACTGACGATCTCAACCCACCGAACGCATGGCATGGGCACCGCTTCGGCGAGCGCTTCCAACCAGGAGATGGCCAGGTGCCCTGTGGCGTATGGCTGCCGATGGCGTCGGAAGTGCCGTTTCATCAGGGAGTCCTGCAGTGCCCTGCGCAGCGCCACCGCAATGGCTTGTTCACTGCCCTGGTGCAACGGGCGGGCCTGAAGGTGCGAGCACTCCAGGGCCGCTATCTCTGGGTGCAGGTAAAGCTGAGCGGCGATGGCCAAAGCACCCCAGCTCTGGCCGCTTTGCGGGTCTATGGCTCCCGGTTTTCCTATCGGGATCGCTACCTGTCGGAGCCATACCAAGAGACGGTGTTCGGTGCTGATCGCGATGTCCCCAGCGACAGAAGCACCCCTGCCGATTTCCTGGAACGTTTTCTAGCCAACTGCGAAGGGATCCTCACGCCGTTAGAGGACCGCATTGCCCACAGTTATCTGCTCACCAACCCCCGCAGTACTCCGCCAGAAGCTCTCGAATGGCTAGGCAGCTGGATCGGTGTGACGTTTGATCCGGCCTACCCGACCGAGCGACGGCGCCAGTTGCTGCAGCGCACGCCAGAGCTTTATCGCCGCCGAGGTACCAGGGACGGGCTCGAGCTGGCCCTTGATATCGCCACGGGAGGCAGGGTCACAGGCGGAGAAATCATCGTGCTGGAAGACTTTCGGCTGCGAAAGACCTTCGCCACGATTCTGGGTGCCGACCTGGCCGATCAGGAAGATCCGTTGCTGGCGGGCTTAAGCGTGAGTGGCAATTCCTTTGTGGGCGACACCTTGATACTGGGCGCTGAAACGGAACAGGAATTTCTGGCCCTATTCCCTGCCGAAATCGCCCGGGACAGCAGCGAAAAGGAAGCGGTCGCCGCCTTCTTCGAACAATTGGCCTACCGGGCCACCGTCTATGTCCATGACCAGGTGGAGCCCCAGGACCTGGGACTGATTCGCCGCGTCGTCGAACTGGAAACGCCGGCCCATGTGGAAACCCGCGTCGTCACGGCCTCCTATCCCCTCCTGGTGGGGGTCGCCAGTCTGGTCGGCATCGACACCTATCTGACGGCCAAATCTGGTCCTCAGGCGGCCCGGGTCGACCTCAGTCCGCTCGGACGGGACTTCGTCCTATCTCCCGCCAGCCTGGACCCGCGGCTGGGCCGTGGCAGCAGCGACTGGCCCAGGCTCGAACCACCCCAGGCACGGCTAATTGGTCCGGCGACCGCTGAACAGGGCGATTCTTTCGAACTGGACGCCCGGGCCTCCCGGGCCAGCCCGGGACGGAAGTTGACCCGCTACCGCTGGCAGCGGCTCGACTAGGCCTTGCCACCACCAATTACCCCGCTCTCGCATAACTGTCATGGCTCAATTCAAACCCAACACCCCGATCGAAACGAGCGATCCCACCATTGAGGTCACCGTCAGCGGCACCGACCCGTTGCCGATAGGCCCGGTGCGCTTCCAGCTGGTGGTCTTCGACGAGCAGAACAACCCCTCAAAACCAGCCTTCCTTGAGGTCACCGTCCGCGATACCCAGAACCCCACCGCCGTGCTGGATGGCCCCCGGGAAGGGGTGGAATTGGGCAAGAGCTTTGCCCTATCCGGTGAACGTTCCAGCGATGTGGAGCCCGGCAAGATTGTTCGTTACGAATGGACGATGGTGCCCATTCTCGAGCGACCAGCATTCGACACGATTCGGCCACCAATCAGGCCATTGAATCCGTTACGCCCACCGATCGAGCCTCAGTAGGCCGTAACCATGGCAGCGTTCCAGCCGCATCAAACGATCAGCACCGATCAACCGTCAGTGGTTGTCGATGCGGGCCTGCAGCCGGGTCGGTACCGCTTTCGCCTGGTGGTGATCGATGCGGCTGGTAACACAAGCCTGCCCAGCGAACAGATCATCACGATTCTCGAGCCCCGATCTCTGGTGCCCGTGGCTGCACCACAACCACCACCAGCGCCACCGCTCTCCCAACCAGCTCAGGATCGGAGTCCACCGTGGTGGCTGCGCTGGCGACGCTGAACGGGCCGGCCCAACTGCCCTTGGCAACTCCAACTCGCCATTCAGCAGAAAGCGAACTCCATTCCTTCCGTACCTGAGGACAGCCATGAGCCCCCCCTCTTCATTCCTTGAGGAACAGCCCGATCAAATTGCCAGCCAACCCCGTGGGGATGGCGGGCTCAGTGATGGCGCTGCCCTGCGCCCGGATCGACCCAACTACGCCACCGGGATGCTGCTTGATGCCGAGGACTTCAGGGCCGAGCAGTTGTATCACCGCTCGCGCCTCGCCGAAGCACTCTTTTACCTAGGCGGCAACGGCACCTTGGCAGGCCTGCGGGTGGAATGGCAAAAACCCGCCGCCGACGTGGCCCCAGGGCCCGAGCAGGAAGGGGAAGTGAAGGTGCAGCCCGGGCTGGCGCTGGATCGTTTTGGCCGAATGATTGAGGTCAGGAATCCGGCCTGTCTGCGCTTGCAACCTTGGCTGGCGGGTTTGACCAAACCGGTCCTGCATGGAGTTCCATATAACGGCCTGGTTGCCGATGTCTTTATCCGGTTCGCGGCTGCTCCCAGGGCCTATACCCCGGCCTACGCAGCGGGCCCCTACGACGCGACCGATGCCATCACGGCAGCGCGAATTCGCGACAGCTACCGGTTGGAACTGCTGCAGCGCACCGAAGTAGGGCAGCTGGAGGCCAATCTTCCCCAGGATCGCTGGGCTGACCTTGGCGCGATCGCCGACTTGGATGAGCGTCGATTGGCACTGCAGGAGCGAATTCTCAGTGGCTGGAAGGGCGGCACAGACCAGTGGAACAGCCGTGGTCCGGTGCCGCTGCCAGAACATGTCGAAGCGCAGGACCCGACCGCCCTGTTTTTGGCACGACTGATAATCCCAGCTACAGTAAATGCAGACAATCGACTGATCCGCAGTGGTGATGTTTCGGTACGCAACGATCTTCGCCATTTTGTTTACAGCACAGCAGCCCTGGCCGCCTGGTCCGGCATGCATACCAATCCCGCCTGAGTAGGAGGTTTCCCCATGCTGAACACCCATTCCAGATCGGCCCGTGAAGCAATTGATCCTGTGGAGCAGGATCGTCTGAAAAAAGTTGGAGCACTGATTGGCGATTCCCGTCGTAGTCGACCTAATTATTTCGACGGCAGATTTTTAAAAGCCTCCGATCTCACGGCCGATCAAACCTATTTCCTCAGCCGTCAGGCAGATCTGGCCAAGTCCAGTGGTTTTGGGGTCATTGAAGGTTTGATCGTAACCGATATCGCCAATACAGATAACAGCCGAATTGAAATTAATCGTTCATCAATTGTCCGTATTACTGCCGGCTATGGGCTAACACCCAGTGGCGAATTGGTGGCCATTCCTACCGATCTGGATGTCAACCTGGCTGATTTGGTCTCGGTGCAACGGCTCAACGCAGCCTTTGGTCTTGCTGCAATCCCCACTGAGCCGCTGCGCACCGCAACGGGTCTGTTTGTGCTGGGGTTACGCCCGGTTGAATACACGGAAGGCCCCATTGCCAGCTATCCCACCTCACCCGGCGGCGAGCGCAAGGTTCAAGATGGCATGATTCGTGAGGCCACCGTCGTCAGCCTGATTCCTTACACAGATGTTGGCGATGGCAGCGATGAGCAAGGGCGCAGTCAGGCGGCACGCGCCATCTTTTTGGCTGGATCAAGCCAGACCTCCCTGGCCAACGTTCTGCCAATCGCCATGGTTGCCCTGAGTCGCGGGGTGGTGCAATGGGTGGATACCTGGCTGGTGAGGCGGGAACTCGGCGGCGACTCCCGCCAAATTCTGGCGTTGGGTGGCGTCTCTCGCGCCCTCAGGGAAGCCCATGCCCAGCAGTATGCCGAGCACCTCAAGGTAATCCTTGATCAGCGTACGGCTAACAGTCGCGGTCTGAGTTTCAGTGCTGCCGAGCATTTCTCGATCTTGCCTCCGGTTGGACCATTTCCAGCGGCTGCGATCCAAATCATTCCATCCAGCGACAGCATTGATCCCAATTCCCCTAACCAGTTCACGCAGATTTTCTTTCCCCCTGAGATCGAGGTTGATCTGTCGATCATTCCCGAAGATGAACTGGCCGCTGTGGTCGAAGACAGCCTGTTGTTGCCACCGATTGACCTGACGCTCACCGCTGAGGCGCGCGATTCGATTGCGGTCCTGGTCCTGATTCCGGTACCGCGCCAGCGCATTCAAGAACTGAACAACACATTGCGCCTGCCGGATCAACCCCAGCTACCGCCATTACAGCGTCAGCTATTGCCAGCCGCAGCTGGTCAACTGGCCAAGCGCCTACCCATTGAAGTTTTGCAGGGGATCCGGCGACCCAGGCCCATGACCCTGGCTCTCAATCCCCAAAGCATAATTGATAAAGCCTGGCAAGCTGAGTTAAACAAAGGCCTGCAATTTTGGTTTGTACGGAGACGTAACTTTGCTTACCGTAGTGATTTTGTTCGTTTGCAGGAGGTGAAATCATGAACGCCTCACCAATCCAAAGGCCAATCCCCGGCGAACAGCTCCTGGCCGTGGTTCCAGAGTTCAACTCCAACAAGGATGGCTGGAACAAGCGGCTCAATCTGTTCAGCGGTAGATCCCTCAGTGATCTGGCACTTCAAGCGGAGCAGAACAACCGCAGCGGCCACCTGGCCCTGCTTGGTCAGCTGCGCACAGCCGGGGTCATTTCCGGCTTGCAAGTTATGGAAGCACCAAATATAGACAACAAGCTGGGTATCCAGATTGCCACTGGCCAAGGAATCTGCGCCAGTGGGGAAGATGTCTGGATACCAAGTCCCCTCACGGTTTCACTGAGTGAATTGCCGGTTTACTTTAACCAAGACCCGTACTCCTCTCTGGACGCCTTTCTTAACAGTGGCAGGCAGGCAACTCTGCGCACCTTCATTTTGGTATTGCAGCCAATCGTGCTGCTGAATACAGGTTCAGCCGATCCCAATCGCTGTACGGATTGGGACGATAGTTCACGTGCTTTTGAGAATGAGCAGCGCAGCGACGGGGTTCGGGTGGCGCTCTATGCCTGGGACAGCGGCCTGGAATCGGAAGTTGAACAGTCGCGCTGGCGAAATCAACTGGCCAACGCAATCTTCACGCAAGAACTCCGCGGCGAACCCAAACACCCCAGCCCAGAACAACCAGATCCCCAACCCTGGAAACGTCAGGGTCTGCCGATCGCCCTGATCGCGCTCACAGCAGATCGCCAGGAGATTGATTTTATCGACGGATTTGCCGTGGTCCGCACCGGGGGGCGGCCTCGGCCAGTGACCCCTGTTGTACCCAACTCAGGTGATCCCCTGCTCTGGCAGGCGCGGCTGCAGCAGTTCGCCGAGCAGCTCGCCGAGATGGAGCCCCAGGGCAAGACCCTGGCGGAGCAACAGAAATGGATCCAAACCGAGGTGGCTCCGCGCTTCCGATTCCTGCCCCCAGTTGGACTGTTACCAGCAGCGGCTCTCGACCCGCAGGCCCCCCTGGAGAGCCAGAACTACTTCTTCCCGGCCACCTATGCCTGCCAGGTGGCACCAATTCCGCTAGAGCAGTTGGAATTGGTGCTCAAGGATTCAGCTTCCCTGGCACCATTTGACCTTGATCAGGCCGATCAGGTACAGGTCTTGGTGCCCGTACCCCAGGCCTGGTTTGAGCCCAACCTGCTGCTGGAAGAGAAGCCGAATCAACTATTTCAGCAACGCATTGTTGAGTTCCAGAACCGCAGGGCTGAATGGCTGGCGCGCCGGGCTTGGTTACGGCAGAGGGCCGTGGCGATCGCCAAGAGCGTGAGCGGGCAAGCCCTGAGCTTTCCAGAGCCGGATCCGAATCAACTGGAGCAGCCGGAGGAAGGCACAGCCCCACCTTTGGATCCACCCGAGCTGGATTACCAAACGGAATTACGTAATGGAGTACGGGTCGTGCTGCCGATCCAAACGTTGCTTCAAACCCTGTTGAGCCAGACTCCGATCGACAATGATGCCGTAACGGTTTCAAATTGGGCGGCAACCACAGCGATCCCTACACCATTGAGCAACAAAGTCAGCTATAATCCTCAGACACAGCTGATTACGGTTAAAGGAGTTCTATCAGATGAAGAGAGAGATCAATTAATCAGATTGTCCCCCAACGACCGTACTGCGATTGAGGATGTTTACAACCGCTCCAAGGACAACACCGACCTGATTATTCTCGAAAAGAAAGGCCTGCAGGAGTTCATCAACTTTTTAGAAAGTAAGGTGGCCCAAGCCGACGATACCGTGGAATTCGGCTTTCTCCAGTCACGCACCAGCATGTATAGGGTTCGCCAACAGGTCCTGGGCCAAGAGGATGCGAGTCGCCTGGCCACATCCTCCACCCTGGCGGATATTGCCACGCGGGAATCCGCCTATGCCACACAGAAAGATCTCAGCGCCTACTTCCTGGCGGCCAAAGAACGGCAGGTGGCTACACCTGACCCAGCCCCAGCCCCAGCTACTCGCGCTGTGGCAGGAATAGCAGCAGAAGTAGAAGCAGCAGCTACTTCTGCTGCTGCTGCTGATAGCGAAGCGTTCATGTTGCGCGATCGGGCAGTGGGCCTGCAAAACATGAGAACTGCTTCCTCCGGGTTTAGAATTGGTAATGTCGCAACCGCCATGCCCCGTTTCGATATCGGTAAGGTCAGCGGCACTCCGCTCCAGTTTGGCAGCGGCATTGAGACAACCATACAGAACGACCTGCTGGCCCAACCCCAGGGGATTGAGCTTCAGCCATCCGTAAACGATAAACTTAAAACCAGCCGTTTGTTCGAATCTCCGTTTACAAATATAGACGTGATCGAACAATCGCCAATCATTGGCCGCAGTCCTGTTAGCATAATTGTTGGCGAGCGCTTAAAGCAGCCTGCGGCTGTCGAAACTCGCGACTTCAGTCTGGCTGGCCGGCAAAACGTTGTAGAAAATCTAGCTCAACTGGGGATCTTCAAGGATCTACCAGTGCCGGGAGTCAAGCTCAACTTTGGTCAGGTGAAGCCCGGCACACTTCCCCTAGAGCCCAGCGATGAAAAACCGCTGCCCAAAAATGCCGATGAAGTTGAATATTTTTCTCGGGCCGTGCACGCCCTCGATCTAACCGTAGCCGCCTTGCGCCTTGGCGAGGGTCGCGTCCAGGCCTATCGAAGTGCCATCGCCCTCTGCCGCAAAACCATGAACGAATTGCTGGCACTGCAGGGCCAAATCAACCAGCGGTTGCGGGTGGTCGAAACCGAGCTGGCCGAAGCCCGCCAGGACGTTTCCGTAGCCAAGGCCCTGCTGGCAGAAGAAACGGCTCGGGTGGGGCGCGTAAACGAACGCCGTCAACGCATCCTCAGTGAGCACGTCACCTTCCTGGCCTACCAGCGTCCCCGCTCAGTCAATCTTCTGCTCACCCCCCCCTGGCGCAGCCTCGATCCCGGATTCGTTGCCGACCCATTACCTCCCTGCCTCAACGACAGCCACCCGATTCCGCGGGAGCTGCGGGCGATGACCGACCTGCTGCGAGAGGCTCCCCTGGGCTGGTTTAGCTCACTGCCCCAGAGTCTCGACCGCATCGACCGGGTCGACAGCCTGGTGCGCCTGTTTGACAGCGCCAGGCAACGAATCAACCCAGCTGTTGGTTCCGCAGTCGATATAGCCACAATCACCACTGGCAGCACCCAGATCAGTCAGACGATCCGTGGCATCTATGGCCAAAGCCTGCAGGTGGTTCAACAGCATCGCCGGCTGATCGAGCGCCTTGATCTCAATGCGATTGCGGCCCAGAGCTGGCGGCAATCCAGGCAAGAGGCGGAGAAGATCCTGACCCTCGGCGATCTGCTGGATGGCAACCATCGCCGCCCCGAGTTGAGCAATCAGGCTGCAACCATGCTGGAACAGCTATCCCGGGTGGCCACCTGTCTCTATGCACGCTTTGCTGAGGTGAAACCTGTCCTGCGGTTGGATTGGGCCGAGCGGCTCAGCCAGTTCGATGAACCGGTGAATCTCCGCGCCCTCAGCAACCTGCCCCGTTGGGGAGAGATCGAGGTTCAAGATCGCCGCGAGCTGCAATCGCTGGTGGATTGGCTCTTCCAACAGTTCAGTTCCAACCAGGCGGAGGCGATTGACTTTGGCAGCGATCTGGTTCGGCTCTGCTTGTTGCTGGCCTGCCACGCACCGGTGAACCAAATCATCAGCGGCCGGGTGCTGAAACCCACCACGGTGCAGCCAGATGGCAGGCTGCAGATCAGCATGGATCCGCTGCAGGTGCGGATCGGCATGTCCGTTCTCGTGTATTCAAATTCGAATACGGTTGTGGCGCGCGGCATTGTCGATGACCTGAACGGGGGGCTGGCCACTGCCAAAATCACCCAGACGACCCAAGTCAACCTCGCCCTCAGCGAAACAACCCGCATCCAGTTCTTGCGTCAATCCCCGTTCTGAAGCCGCTGAAGCCGCTGAAACTTGCGAGTCTCCTTTCCCTTCGTTAATTCGTCCTTGAACAGCAACCAGTCCGTGACCTGATTCCCCTTACCTGGTCCCAGCCATGCGCCGAGTTCGCACCGTCCACCTGAGCGCCCCCAACGATGGCCTGCTGCGGCGGGGCGAACTACTGCTGGAAGATGCGCTGCATACGGCTGCGCTGCCGGCAGCCGACGGGGGTTGGCTTTGGCTGGTGCGATCGCTTTCGGTGGGGCGGATCGACCCCAGGGGCAGCTCCGCCAGCTTGGCCCTGACAATCGAACGACAGCTGGCTCAATTGGGGGCGCTCGCCCTGCACGGCAGCGAGCCCGGCGCCGAAACCGCGCCGGTCGTCTACTTCCGCACGAGCCTTGAAGCCTCCATCCTGCTTGCCCTGCGGCTTTGCCGGGGGGAGCCGATCCAGGGCTGGTTCTGGTCGGTGGCTGTGCCCGCCTGGCAACCCGGAACCCCACAGCAGCAGGCTCTGCGGCAGATCCTGAGGGGCACTTTCTTGCTGCCGGGGGGCGTGGCCACCGTTGCCCAGTTCTTGCAGGCCCTGGTGTTGGCCCAGGCAAGCCCGTACCTCATGGCCAGCTTGAGCCCCCAGGATGGGCCACCGCTGTTGCAGGCCTGTGGCTGGGCAGCGGCGGCTGCCGGCCCGGCCAGCGGCGGCATTTCAACCGAGCTGCCGGCCCCCTGGCAATCGACGTTGAGGGACGGTATCTGCCAATGGGGAACGGAAGATGGGCGGACCCTCTGGTTGGTGGCCATGGCCCTGGTGGCCAGCAACCCCAGCCGCCTGGCGGATCCGACGCTGCTGGATCAGGCCCATACGGTGATCGATCAGCTGCTGCCGGGCCGGCTGGCTGCCGCGGCAGCCGCTGCGGTGCAAGAGTCCCACGACGGCCTGGATCACCATGGGCCCCAGGAGCCGTGGCACGGCGAAGTGCCGCCGACCTGGAGTTTGGCCCCGGGCCCGGCCGGGTCCACCTCCCGCCGCAAGCCCGAGCCGGGTGAGGCACCAGGGACCCCAGCCCAGCGGGGCAATGAGCCGCTGCCAGCAGCGCCAGCTCCCGCAGCCAGCCCATCAGAAGCCAGCCCCTCTGGGGTCAGCCCCTTGAACACAAATGGCGCCGATCAGCCCCAGCCCACCCCGGCGTTCAATCTGGCCTCCCTGGTCTGGTCGGGTCTGCCGCCCTGCAACACCAGCTACGCAGGCTTCCTTTTTCTGATCCCGTTGCTGAGCCAGCTGGGTATCGAGACCTGGTTGGACCACCATCCCCAATTGCTGGAGTGGGACTGGCCCCGCCACCTGTTGTTGCGCATTGCCGCCCAGCTGGGGATCCCCCCGGAGGATCCGGTCCTGGCGGCACTGGCAGCGGAAGGTCTGGAGCCGGGCCCCCAGGCGGTGGTGCTTAACAGCATCTCTCGCCATTGGTCGAAAATCCTGCGGCGCTGGAGTCAGGCTCCAGGTCGCTTGTCCCTGGCGGCCCTGGTGCGCCGGCCGGGATCGCTGGTGTGGCAACGCACCCACCTCGATCTCTACTTCGATCACCGCCAAGCTGAGATCCGGGTGCGGCGGCTTGGCCTTGATCTCGACCCTGGGTGGGTGAGCTGGCTGGCTCTGGTGGTGCAATTTCACTACCGCACCGGAGGCGGCAGTGATGGTTGCTGATCTCTCCCGGGAGCCGATCGCTGCAGACCGCGGCAGTGCCAGCCTGGCCTGTTTTGCCCTGGCCGCCATCGCCGCCCGACTCGATTGGGATGGCCTGGCCGGGAACCTGGCCCCTGAACTGGTTTACCTGCAGGATCAACTGCGGCAACTGGGCGATATGCGGCTTGTTCCCGGGGATCTGGCCGCCAGCCTCCGCAATCCAGTGGCGGACGATCGCCCCCTGGTGGCGCTGGGTGAGCAGCTCGGCCTGAGTGCCCTGGAACTGCTCACGGTGGCCTTGGCGATCGCCGCCGAGGAGCAGGCGCTGGTGGGCCGTGTTTTGGCCCATGTGCAACGGCCCCTGGGCGGATCGCGGCCCAGCCTGGGCCTGCTGGTCAGCGCCATGGCGGAGCTGAGCGGCGAGCCTTATCCGCTGCACCGGCTGCTGAGCGGTCCAGCCTTCGGCAGCGGCCTGCTGCAACTCCAAAACGGAACCGTTTCGTTGCCGGAGCAGACCCTCAGCCTGCCGTCCCATCTGGTGTTGGCCCTGCGGGGATTCGATGCGCTGCCTGCCGGCACCTCGATCGGACTGCGCCAGGGACTGAGCGTGCCCCTGCCGCCCAGTCTGTTGGCGGCAGTTCAACGGCAAGCCCAGGGGCTCCAGGGCGAGCGGGTGTTGGTGGTGCGCACGGGCTGTCTGCCGGAGGGCCAGGCCGTGACGGCCGCCCTGGCGGCGGCCCTGGGATGCCGCCCCCTCTTCCTGACGGGCGAGATGCCAACGGGGCTGGGACCCTGGTTGCTGCTGCGGCAGTTGCTGCCTGTCTTCTGCCTGGATCTGGCGCCGGGCGAGCGTCGTCAGCTGCCGGAGATACCTGGCTACGGCGGCCCGGTGCTGGTGCTGTGCGGGCCAGACGGCAGTATCGACCTATCGACCACGACCGCCCTGAGCTGGACGTTGTCGGTACCCCCTGAGGCGGAACGGCAGCAACTGTGGCAGCGGGCTCTCGGGGAGCATCCCGAAGCGGTGCTGCTGGCCCAGAGCCTGGCCCAGAGCCATCGCCATGGCAGCGGCCGCATTGCCCAGCTCGGTGAACTGACACGCCATCAACAGGCATTGATGGGCCATGGAGCACCGACGGCAGCCGATCTGCTGGCGGCGACCCGGGGCGGCGAGGGGCTGGGGTTGGACAGCCTGGCCCAGCTGCTGCCGGAATCGGTTGGCGACAATGCCTTGGTGGTGTCGACGGCGGTGCAGCAAGATCTCGATCTGCTGCTGTTGCGCTGCCGCTGGCGCGATCGGCTGGTGGAAGAGCTGGGGGCTTCAGCTCAGGCCCGCTACCACCCGGGGGTGAAGGCCCTGTTTGTCGGGGCATCGGGCACGGGCAAAACGCTGGCGGCGGGCTGGTTGGCGACCCGGTTGGCGATGCCGTTGTACCGGGTCGATCTGGCCTCGATCACCAGCAAGTACATCGGCGAAACCGAGAAGAACCTCTCCCAGTTACTGGCTCGGGCCGAGCAGGCGGAGGTGGTGTTGCTGTTTGACGAAGCAGATTCGCTGTTTGGCAAACGCACCGATGTCAAAGACTCAAACGATCGCTTTGCCAATGCCCAAACCAACTATTTGCTGCAGCGCATCGAGACCTACGACGGCATCGTGCTGCTGACCAGCAACAGCCGCAATCGCTTTGATGCCGCCTTCAGCCGTCGCCTTGAGACGATCATCGAGTTTGCCCTGCCCAGCCCCGAGGAGCGACGATCGCTGTGGCTGACGCACCTGGGCGAACACCACAGCTTGACGCCACTGGAGCTTAATCAGATCGCCGCCCTGGTGGAACTGGGCGGCGGCAACATCCGCAACGTGGTGCTGGCGGCGGCGGTGCTGGCGCGGGCGGCGGCACGACCGATCGGTGCGCCAGACCTGCATCAGGGCCTGGCGGCGGAGTACCGAAAGTTGGGCCAGCCGCTGCCATCGGCATTGGCTTTGAGTAGCTAGGGGGAAACGATGGAAACGCTGTTGGCCCAAAAATCCCGAGCGCGCAAGCGGCAGCAGGAGCAGTCCGAGCAGGCCAAGGGAGAGCATCTCTCTGAGGGGCGCTCCGAGGGGGCGGCGGCGGGGATGCCGTTGTATTTGCAAGGGGCCCAGGCCCCCCTCGCTGCGGCCCCCATTGCCGACCCGGGCCGCCCTGAAATCGCCACCCCTGCTGCATACCCGGCGGCAATCGAAACCCCTGACGAAAGTGGTGCTCTGGGCCGCATGGATTCCCCCAGGCCCCAACGACCCACCCTGCAGGAGGTCGGAAACACCAGCCCGCACAGCACCAACGCCAATGAAACCACCCCTGCAGCGCTGGTTGTGCCCGGGGAGATCGCCCCGCCGCGGTCTGCGGGGCCGGTGCCAGTTGCCGATAACAACGGTGCCGGCCGGACTGCAGCGCCTCACTCCACTGCCCAGATCTCCACTGCCCCGATCTCCACTGCCGCTGCCACCCCAACCCCACCGATTCCAAGTGGCGATCAGGGGGCAATGCGCCCGCCCTCTCTGCCGGCGCCGCCCCAACCAGCAGCAGCAGGTGCTTCGCTCCAGGCACCGGACCTGCCAGCCACCGCCAGCAAGGGGGACGTTGCCGCCAACACCAGGACCTCCGCGGCACCCCTCGGCGCACCTACCCCGCGCGCGTCAACCCATGCTGCGCCAACCCTTGTTTCGCCAGCACATGGTGCGCTTGCCACACCAATGCCGGCGATGGCCGCTCCCCCCGGAGGGGGGATGCCGGCCCCCCCAGCAGCCTCCGCCCCTGCCACCGAGGCGTCCGCCGCCCCGACCCCTGCCGCCGCCGCCGCTGAAGCACCGGCTGCAGCCATGGCCCCAGCTCCTGCGGCCATGGCTGCGCCCGTGGCTCTTGGGGCAACTGCGGCCAGCGCCGCCCCTGCAACAGCTCTGGCGGGAGAAGCCACTGGCGGCGGCGGCCAGGGCGCCCCTGGCGGCGGGGGCGGCGAAGCTGCTGGTGGCGGCGGTGCTGCGGCCGAAAGCGCACCTGCCGATTCAGCAGAGGCGGCTGAGCAGGAGAAGACCGAGGCAAAAATGGATGGAGCCGCCCCCGAAGCCGCCCAGGAGGACGCGGCTGTCGAGGCACAAGGCAGTCCGGAAACCGGGGGTGCCAGCGAGGCATCCCTGGCGGCAACCTCACCGGCTCCTGCCGCCTTCGACGAGACGGCAGCAGGTGGGGGAGGCACTACAGCCAGCATGGGTGAAAGCGGCGCCAGTGAAGCGGCCGAAGGCGACAGCGGCGACAGCGGCGGGGGTGGTAGCGGTGGCGGGGGTGGCGCCGAGGGGGCGGCAGCTGCGGCGCCCACGGCTGCGCTGCCCAGCACCGCAACCGATCAGCCAGCGCTGGATCCCGACGCCGCCCAGCGCCGGGAAGACACGCAGCAGGCCCGCCAGGAACAGGCCGACAATCGCCGCGTGGCGGAGAGCGTCTCCGAGGAACACGCCGAAGAGCAGGCAGAGCAGCAGGCCGACTCCGGCGGCGCCCCAGCAGGGGGCGCCGAGGAACTTAGCTCCGGCGAAAAGGATGCTGGCCTTGCCTCCCTGGCGGAAAGCCCAGAAGGCGGGGGCGGTGAAGCTGCTCCGGGCGGCGCTGTTGGTGGAGGAGGAGGAGGTGGTGGTGCCCCTGTGCCAGAGCCCGAGCCAGCCCCCGACACAGCTGGCCAGGACCCGGCGGCGGGGCTAGGAGCGGCGGCGGGGCTGCAGCCGCTGCAGGCCGGCCAGGCCTTGCAGGGCGTGGGCGCCTCGATCGACACCACGGCCCAGGAGGAAGGCGCCGCGCTGCAGGAGCAAATGCCGCCGGTGGAGGTGGGAGGCGACGGCAGCGGCGGCAGCGCAGTGGTGGCTGCGCCGGAAGGCACGGCCCCGCCGGCAGCGGCGGCAGCGCCGGCGGCCCAGGCGCAGCCGACCCCAGCAGCTGAGCCCCTACCGGAGCCCGGTCCTGCGCCCACCGAGGCAATCGCCAGACCGAGTGTCGCTGACACCACCGAGGGCACGGTGAGCCATGAGGACGCAACCCGCGTCGCCACGTCGGTGTCATCGATGCCCACCACTGATCCAGGCTTGGACGCATCGGCGGGGCCGCCGCCCCAGCTGGCCAAGCTAGGCGACGCCGACCCGGCCCAGATCACGTCCCAGCAGAGCGAGCTGGACGCGACCATCGCCGCGCAGAAAACCCGGGGCGACGCCGACGCCGCGGCACCGGCCGGAGAGAACGACGTGCGCGACCGCTCCCCTCGCCAGAGCCTCCAGGCCCCAAGGCTGGCGACACTCGGGGCGGCGGGAGCAGGTGGAGCGGCCCCTGCTGGCGACGAGGCGCTGGGCATCATCGCCGAGCAGAAGCAGGGCGGCGAGGTGCGCGCGGCGATGGCCCAGGCCCAGGGCGCCATGGCGGCGAAGCGCAGCGAACACCAGCAGAAGGTGGGTGAAGAAAAGGCAAAAAGCAACGCCGAAATCACTGCGCTGCGGCAGGAGAACACCAGCCAGCAGCAGGCCGAAAAGGGCAAGCTGCAGAACGAGGTCGGCAAGGCACGCAGCGATTGGACGGCGGAGCAAAACGCCGAGGTCAGCAGCATCAACAAGAAGGCCCAGGCCGAGATCGCCAAGGGCAACGACAAGATCACAAAGGAAGAGCAGCAGGCCAACGAGAAGGCCGAGGCCCACATCAGCGCCGGCGAGACGGAGGCTGCGGAACACAAGCACCAGGCCGAGAGGGAGGCCAACGCCAAGAAGGCCGAGGCCGAACGCCAGAAAGAAGATTCCGGCGGCATCTTCAGCTGGGTCGCCGCCAAGGTGAGTGCGTTCTTCGACGCCCTCAAGAGCGCCATCACCAAGGTGTTCGATGCCGCCAGGAAGCTGGTGAAGGCGGCAATCGACAAGGCCAAGCAACTGGCGGTGGCGGTGATCGAAACGGCCCGCAAGGCGGTGGTGGGTCTGATCAAGGCGGTGGGCGCCGCCCTGATCGCCCTGGGCGACGTGCTGCTGGCGGCCTTCCCCGGCCTGAAGAAGAAATGGCGGGCGTATATCGAAGCCAAAGTCAAGGCAGCCGAGAACGCCGTCAACCGCCTGGCGGATGCCCTCAAACAAGGCGTCACCAAGCTGCTGGACGCCCTGGGCAAGGCCTTCGACTTCCTGCTCAACGCCTACAAAAAGGCGATGCTCGCCGTGCTCGACGTCGCCAAGGGTGTGGTGATGGGGGCGATCAAGGCCGCCAAGGGCATCGCCGACTTCCTCGGCACCTTTGTGGTGCTGATCAAGGACATCGCCAAAGCCCCCGGGCAGTGGATCTCCAACCTCGGCGCCGCCGTGATGGATGGCGTCAAGAACCACCTGTGGAAGGCATTCAAGACCACGGTCAAGGGCTGGTTTGACGCCAAGTTGGAGGAGGTCCTGGGCGTCGGCACCACGATCTGGAACGTGCTCAAGCAGGGGGGCATCTCCCTCAAGCAGGTGGGTCAGATGGCCTTCGAGGCGCTGAAGGCGGCGATCCCCTCGGCGTTGATCCAGCTGCTGATCGAAAAGCTGGTGGCGATGATCGTGCCCGCCGCCGGCGCTGTGATGGCGATCATCGAAGGGCTGCAGGCGGCCTGGCCAGCCGTGCAGCGTGTCATCGCCGCCGTTGGGCTCTTCGTTGTCTTCCTCAAGGCGGTGAAGCCCGGCGGCGCCGGACCCCAGTTCGCCACCATGCTGGCCGCCGGTGCCGTCGTCGTCATCGACTTCGTTGCCACCTGGCTGCTGAAGAAGTTGCGTGGTCCAGCCAGCAAGGTGGGCTCGAAGGTGAAGGCCATCGCCCAGAAGATCATCGCCAGGGTGAAGAAAGCCCTGAGCAAGGTGGGCAAAGCGCTCAAGAAGGTGGGCGCCAAGATCAAGGGTAAATTCAAGGGCTTGAAGGGGAAATTCGACACCTGGCGCGCCAAGCGCAAGGCACGGAAAGATGCCAAGAAAAATGGCAAGGAGGATCCCAGCAAGAAGAAGCAGGACAAGGAGCAGCGTCGCCGCGAAAGGGCCCGACTGCGCACGCAGCAGGCGCTAAATCTTCTGATCAATATGAAGGCGCCTACGAGCGTGATCCGGAAGGCCGTTGGCGCATTGAAGCGGCTTTACAAATGGTCGACGTTGGAGATGCAGCCTGCAGGTAAGGGGGCCTTCAAGGTCGAGGGGGGGTTCAGTCCGAGCACGGAGATCGTACATTTCGGTGAAGACTTCACCATCGCTGTCGCGCCGCCCCGGTTAACCAAGCAGCAACGCGCCGACGCCGACCGTTCTCCTAGACTTTTCGAAGACGAAGTGGCCATGCCACACGTCATGGACGTGCTGGCACCTAACCTTGCTCAGAAGGGCATGACTGCGACGGAGCAGGAGATGATCCACCACCCGATGGATGACAAAGTCAGGAACAAGCCCGAGGCGATCTTCAGGAGACCGGACTTGAGCGACGAAGATCAAACTGAGGTGACGCTGATCGAGGCGACTCTGAATGCCACTTGGTTCGCCACGAACGCGAAGGGAGTCCGGCATGACACAGGCCAGCACAAAATCATCCAGATGCCGCAAACCCTGTTCATCGCGCTGAGCAAGTGGCCAAAGGCCAAACTCACCTACATGGTAATTTGCAGCCAGCAACCCGGCGAGACCACCAAGAACTTCATCCAGAACCATCTGACTACGATGGCGCCAGGCCGGGTGCATGTCACCTGGCTGGTGCTGGGTTGATGGGTGCTTGGGCTGGGCCTCCCTGTCGCGCAAGAACCAGGGCCAGGGGCGATTCAAGGTCGTCAAATAGATGAGCCAGACCGAAGAGTTAGCCGAAGGCAGTCCCGACGTCAAGGTGAAATCCTGCGCGACCAAGGAGCCGCCCGCCGAGGCCGCCCTGGGAGCGGCCGCGCAGACACTGGACCTAGCAATTTCCGAGGGACCGATCGAATTCCGCAAGGCTGAGACAATCCTTCCATGTTCAGCGTCGCCAACAGCTCTGAGACCCTGCTTCCGGCGCTGGTCGAGGGGATGGCTGCCCGGTATCGAATAAGGATAGATCGTGGCTCGTTCCTCGCACGATCTATCCTTATTCGTTGTTCATGTCCGTCTGTGAAGACCGCATGTTGGTAGAGCGATACCGGATGGAGTACAACACCTACAAGCCGAATTCAAGCCTCCAGGGGCGTACGCCCCTGGAAACACTCCAGCAATGGAGGGCGGCATGACCGACCCACCAGCTCTCATGGCAACTGGACCTGTTATGGAGGTCACATCACGTCCAGCAGCTGTTTGATCGTTTGGCTCACCTGGATGAGGTGCATGGCATGGCCATACGCTAAATCCTAAGGGTTCTTTCGACCAACATTGGCATCCCTATCCAGAAGGCCCTTGAACTCGGGACTATGGGTTCTGCCCTGGTTAACGATGGCCCTGGTCCACAAAGCTCCGCCCTTCACTCCCTCCAGATTCAGAACGTCAGCACCAGGCGCAGGCTGCGCAGGGTGCCTGTGTCCGCACGGGCCTTGTCGGCAACCTCCAGGGTCCAGGTGCCGGATGGATCCTTGCCCTTCAGGCTGGTGAGGGCAGGGGTGTTCACCTCGTCATAGGTTTTCTTGATGTTGTCGGTGCTGCCGCCGGCTTGATTGTGCAGCACCACAGGGGCGATCCCAAGGGCCGCTGGTGGCAGCAGTTTCAGCACCAGATCGCCGATGAAAGTGTGATCCAGATCGACGGCCACCTTGATGGTTTTCAGTGGGCCCTGGCCGGCAACCGGCAGGGCCAGGGTGGCGGTCTTGAGGTCTGCGATGGGCACATCCTGCACCACCTGGAACACCAGGGCCGCCGCTGGCTGGGGCGGCAGGGCCAGCTCCACCGCCTTGCGGGCATTGACCCGCCCGAAACCGTAGAACGGACTGCGCCCACTGGCGTCATAGTTTCCGCCGGCGGCATCGATCCTGACGCAGGATTGCCGCAGGACCTCCCGAACCTGGTCCCAGCGCAGGGCTGAATTGCGGGCAAGGATCAGGGCCGCCACGCCCGCCACCCCAGGGCAGCCACTGGAGGTGCCGCTAAAGGAGATCACATCGTCGCCATTGCGGGCCGCCCACACGAACGCATCCGCTTCCGGCAGTTCACCACCATCGAGCCGGCTGGCCTTCTCCAACCGCACCGCCCTTCCCCACTGACCGCCCCGCCAAAGAGCCACCACCCTCCCGTGGAACCGCAGCATCGTGCTCACGCCCGTTAATCCCGGGGGCCGCCGCGGCAGTGCGTAGCCGCCTGGTGAAGCTCGGCATCAACGAGGCCGATGTGGCTGACGCCGTCCGTTGGGCTCGCAATCAATGATCCGAGTGGTAATCGACACCAACGTGCTGCTGTCGGCATTGCTCTTTGAGAAGGGCCGCCAGGCCTGGATCCGCTATGGCTGTCAAAGCGGCAGGTTCACGTCGGTGTTGGCCCAGCCCACCACCTTGGAACTGCTACCGGTGCTTAGCTATTCGAAGTTCGGGCCCACGCCCGCCGAGCTCAAACGACTGTTTGGCGAGCTGCGGCCCTGGAGCGAAACCTGTAACGACGCTCTGGCACGGGTGACGGCTGAACCGTCAGCTCACTATTCAGCAACGCGGCCACCAAGTCATCACTCAAGCAATACCACTGCTCCTTCAAAGCGAGCAGCAAGGGAACGTAGGCGGGAATCAGCTTCAGCTCCTTGGCCAGCACCAACACAGCGGCAGTCCGAGGATCCCGAGCCTGTTGGACAGCACCAGCGAATATCAGCAGGCACCGCATCAACCGCTCAAGTTGACATGGACATTGACACCTACCAGAAGGGCCAATCGACACCGCCATCCGCCCAGGATCACCTCTCCCCCCCGCAGGCTGACTGGCAGCATCAGAGCCAGGCGCAACCAGCACCCTGCAATCACCCACCGTGCTCACCACACTCTTAATTCTGCTGGTGGGGCTGGCCCTGGCCCGGCTCAGTGCCGGCACCATGGCCCGCTGGGCGGTGCCGGCGATCGTGGTGGAGCTGGTGATTGGCTTTGTGCTGGGCAACAGCGTGCTGCCCTTCGCTGCCATCAAACCGCTGAGCGGCCTGACGGAACTGGGGGTGCTGTCGCTGTTCTTCCAGGTGGGCCTGGAGGTGCGAGGCGATCTGCTGGCCTCCCGGCGCGGCACGATTCTGCGGCTGGTGGCCCTGAGCTGCCTGGCACCGCTGCTGGGTTACTGGCCGCTGACGCTGGGCTTCGGCATGGCACCCGCCACGGCGCTGCTTTGTCTGACCTGCGTGGCCGCAACCGGCACTGGCGTCACCCTGCGACTACTGGCCCAACGGGGCGCCCTGCACACCCCCTCGGGCCGGTTGCTGGTGGGGGTCTCCGTGCTCGACGACCTGCCCGCCATCGGCCTGCTGAGCCTCTCGGTGGCCTTGGGTGGCAGCAACTGGAACAGTGGCCCGGGCTGGCCCGGGATGGTCCTGGGTCTGGGGGCTGCCGCGGCGAGTGTGGTGCTGGCGGACCTATGGCGCCAACGCGGCGGCGCCCCCCCCAGCAGCCCCCTGACAGTGCTGATCCTGCTGATCGGATCCGCCTGGGTTGGGGAGGCAAGCGGCCTCACTTCCCTGCTGGGGGCGCTGTGGGGCGGTGTGCTGTTCAATCGCCTCAACCCTGAACCGCAGCGGCTGGAGGGGCTGCTGACGCTGCTCTCGGAGGTGTTCCTGCCCCTTTATTTCATCAGCGTGGGGATGCGCATCCAGGCGGACAGCCTGCTGCAGAGCCAGGCCTGGGTCCTGGCGCTTTTCCTGCTGCTGCTGGCGGTGGTCTCGAAGCTGCTCTGCGGCCTGGGGATTAGCGCCAAAGATCGGCGCAACGGCATCGACCGCTGGCTGGTGATCTACGGGCTGATGCCCCGCGGCCTGCCCGGTTTGGTGTTCGCCAGCACCGCTCTGGCGGCTGGAGTGATCAATGCCGTGCAGTTTTCAGCCCTGGTGCTGATGGTGAGCTTCACCACGGTGGTGGGGCTGATCTTGTTGGAACGGCGGCTGCAGGGGCAACAAAAAGCAAGCGGCTCAACTGC
This sequence comes from Cyanobium sp., assembly GCA_044359075.1. Lineage (GTDB taxonomy): Bacteria > Cyanobacteriota > Cyanobacteriia > PCC-6307 > Cyanobiaceae > Cyanobium. The sequence goes on from JBIKMU010000014.1 coordinate 62,990, forward strand.
AGGCGGTTGAGTGTGTATTTGCCAGGGTGGCGCTCGGCTTGACACTCCTACGCCCCTGATACCCACGTCAAGGCTAGCCTTTGCATCGCCTTTCCTACGCTTATCAACGATGGCACTGAATGCTTACTTGCGCATGAAGGGACAAAAAACGGGCGAGGTCAAGGGTTCCGTAATCCAGAAAGGTCGGGAAGGCAAAATCATGGTGATTGCCGCCTCGCACGGGATTGAATCTCCACAAGATCCCCATACGGGTCTGCCGATCGGATCGCGCCTGCACAAACCATTCATCATTACCAAAGAGTCAGATAAGTCATCTCCGGTGCTCTACGGCATGCTGGCCAGCAACGAGAGAATTGTGGAGTGGGACCTGCAGTTCTGGTCTCCGACCCTTTCCTCACCTTCCGGCACAGGCCAGGAAATCCAGACCCATAGTGTCAAGTTAATGAATGCGAGTATTTGCTCGATTAACTTTTGTATGCCCAACAACAAGAATCCCGACCTTGTGCGCTACATGGAGTATGAGCAGGTTGCGTTTACATATCAGAAAATCATCTGGATCTGGAACGACGGCGGAATTATGGCTGCAGATGATTGGGCTAGCACCGTTTAGTAGCCGTAAGCGATCTTGGCCTTGTTTACCCCTTCATCTTGGCCGCCGCTTGCCTTCACCATCCTTCAAAGCAGCTTTCGTGGCCGGAGTATTCCCTCACAGAAACCGTTCGGTTGCTGAATCGCTCACAGGCGACTCAGCAGCTCGGTTTTCTTGGCGTTGAATTCAGCTTCGGTGAGGATGCCCATCGCCTTGAGATCCCCAAGCTTGGCGAGAGCCTCGAGCACGGCCGACTGGGGATACTGGTGTTCTGCGGCTGCCTGGACGGGGGCTGCAGCAGCTGCGGGGGCTGGCGATCCGGCAGAAGGGGAAGCGTGGCCGTGGCTGGCGGCGGGCGAGGCAGGCTGCACCAGAGGCAGGCTGGTTAGCTTGATTGTGCCGCTGTTGGTGCTAAACAACACCTCGGCGTCATCGCTGGCCAGGGAACATCCCAAGATCTGCAAATCGCCGATGTCGTGCACGCTCACCCCGCCGTTGACCTCCACCGCCAGGCACCGGGCGACGGGGAAGACGGCATAGCGCAAGTTGTTTTGACTGCCGCTGGACGACGGCGAGCCAAGCTCAGCCGGCCACCAGGTTTCGACCGGCGCCATCGGCGCGAAGCTCATTGGCGCCATCCCTCCCATCGGGGCCATCCCTCCCATCGGGGCCATCCCACCGATTGGCGTCATCCCTCCCATTGCCTCCATGCCGGTGTTCAGCTGCTGCTGTTGTTGGCTGCTTCCTGCCGTGCTTTGGGCCTGCTGAAACGTGCCGCCAGCCACGCTCGACAGACCCGCGAGGCTGACGCTGCCCGCTGGGGTGGTGAACACCACGGTGCCTCCTGGACCCTGCTGCTGGGATAACCCAGCGATGTGATGCTTGCCGGTGTCATAGATACTCACCTGACCACTGGTTTCGATCGCCAGCCGCCCGATCGAGGGGAAAAACGCATAGCGCACATCGTTTTGGGCGCCGATGGAGCTCGGTGTTCCCAACTCCTTGGGCCACCAGAGATCGCGGGGATCCGGCGCGAACAAGCCGTGGCTGCCATCCGCCGGCGAAGCCAGCGGCGACAGGGGAGTGAAGCCAAGCGCGATCCCACCGCCGCCGTTCACCTGCATCTGTTGCCCTCTACCGCCAACCTGCATCTGTTGCCCGCTGCCGCCCGTTTGCAATTGCTGGCCGCCGCCGCTCTGGTTTTGAGATTGAAAGCTGCCGCTGGGGAACAGATCGGGCTGGTTGGCGAGTTGGGCGGCGATCGCATGGCAGAGCCCGTCGACGCGTGCCTTGAGGGCATGGTTGAACATATCGCCCAGCATCAACATGCCGCCGCGCATCCACTGCCCTGAACCGGCAAACTCGGGATGGTTGAACTGCGCCATGGCGCTGCGGCCATGCAGCATGGCCCTCATCATCTGAATGACGGCCTCCTGCGAAAATCCAAATTGCTGCGAGAGTTCAGCGGCGACCCGCTGGCCCTCGGGGGTCAGTTGCTCCATGGTCGCTCTAAGGGTCGCTGAGAAGGCTCAATTTCCACCGTAGCCTTGGCGATGACTGACGACTGTGCGAATCACAACCGGCTTCATCCCCGGCAGACTCCATGGGGCATTGATGAGAACCGCAGTCTTCATCCGTCAGATGATGGCGCCCCACCAGCACAGAGCGCAGCCGGCCTGTGGGCGGGGCCTGGTAAGCGGCATTGGCGTACTACCACCGGGATGTTGATCAACGCCTCTGACGGGTCAAGGACGATGGTGTTGTGAGTTGTTCCATAAATTCCACCTGTTACTCGAATCAAGCTCTTTAATATCTAACTCAGTTAGAACCAACGGACGGATACATACACCGGGAATAAAAGGTGGTACATTTTCCTTCTCCCAGGTTTGCGCTAGATAAACAATATTACACCAAGTAGCCCTACTCCCAAGCCTATACTCGGTATGTTCTATGTATTTTCGTGCAAGCTGGTAGTTATTCATGACAGCCTAATAAAATTACTCCTTAAGATAGTCCGAGTCGACTACCGCAAGCTTTACATCCTGGCCCATAGCCTCAAAGAAGTTAAGGATCTCGTGAAGGGCCTGTTTAATGTCCTTGTTTTTTGGCTCGTGAAGATCCTTAAGCATCCTGGACTGAAGAGTAGATAACACAGCGATGCGAGCAGGTGTTGATTTAAGATCAGCAAGAGAATTTCGTAGTTTGTCGAAATCCTTAGGGTTATAGAAATTGTGAATAAATTTATCGATTCGCAGGCCACCCCGTTTCCGTTCTTGTCTAGGCAACCATGTCCCTGCCTCAGCAGCTCCCGGGCGCGGGCATGGCAGCCGATGTGGCACCATCAGGTTAGCGGTGGCCGTTGGCTGCTGCTGCTCTCGGTGCCCCCTAGGGAAGGCCCTGGCGCGAGACCCGACCACCAACCCAATCCACAAGACCATGGCCCACCAACTGGCAGGGCATGGATCCAGATCCTGGACTTGCTCAGTTGATGGCGGTGGCGACGGGCAGCTTGCTGTCCTTAATGCGGTTCCTCAGTTTGCGGCTGTAACCGAAGGCGGCGGCGGCGCCGAAGAGAGGTAGGGGGCCGGGGACTGACTGAGCGGGACCAAGATTATAAGTATAATTAAATCGAGTTTTAAGACCATACTGAAAAGTTTTTGTCCCGACCGAAGAGCCCCCATAAACACGCTCGACAGCTGCACTATAACCCGCCTCATGGTATGCCACACCTAGACCACTGGATACCGCCTTGAGGTAAACAGTCATCAGCAAATCTCCTGATGATGGGTTATAAGCAAAAGGCGTCGCGCCTACAAAGCTCTGGACTGGCGGTATGGGCCCACCTACGCTAAAGGTTCCGAAAAGGGTTTTGTCTACGCCAATATTGCTGGCAAAAGTAGTAGAGAGGCTCCCGACGGGATTTGTACTCGTGGAAAAATACACGTCGAAGGTGGCCTCGCTAACCACCCCTTGTACTGCTTCGAAGAGATCGAAAGAAGTAATCGTAAATGGGCCCACAGGAAAGACACTTGAGGAATATGCCTGCTGATAAGTGACGGCAAGGGTGGGGCATCCGAAAGGGGCGCAGTTATAGGAGTCATTTGACCCAATCGTAACTGAAGCTGAGTAAGAAGGTGCCGCGCTGAGCACAGCCGAGGCAGTGGCCGCATAGGCTAAACTTTTGCATCTGCTGATACCAAAAATTTTGGAGTTCAGGAGTGATTGGATTGTCATCTGATTGCAGTAAAAATTAATCCTAAGTCGCAAAAGTTTGCTATGGGGCACCATTGAAGCGAATGAAGACCAGTTCTCCATCCGTCTCCTACTTGGAGGAGCAGCAAGATATTAGTGGTAAGTCCTGAAAGTTAGTCAGCTGGTATGGGGCGTGAGTCCCACAATTTCGCGAGGTCAGCTCCCATCTCTTGGAACTCTTTCCCCATCGATAGCCATCCACTGCCCCGTCACGATGTCGGCACATGCGCCAATGATTGCGCTCCACCTCACGCCTTGCCGCATCTACCTCCATCACCGCCACCTCTGCAGCCCCGGAGAAGCGGGCCAGGCTCAGCTGAGTGCTGTAATGGTCGCCATTGATCAGCGAAAACCGCACCCCCTCGCGCTATACCAGCAGCGCACCGGGCAGCTCCTTACAGAACTCACCGCAGCCGCCCAGCGGGTCGCTGCAGTTTTCCCGGTGGGATTTGTTGGGGTACGGAGAGGGCCACAAACTTGTGGTAGGCCAGCCCCGGGGCGGACAGGAATTTTGCTATTCTGGCTTACTTTTGGGGGCATTTTTATGTCCGTAGATTCACTGCAAAGTTATAATTATTTGAGGTGCCCTTAAGGGCCATCAGCAAACGTTAAATTAGCACGTTAGAGCGATTGAGAGTGTATCTTAGTGGTTAAAGGTGCTCAGCATAAAGAGCAAAAAAAAATTAGACGATTTCAGCAAGCCATGCAACTTCACTGCAGGGTTCTTATAGATTTGTCAATAAGCTACTTTAGCGGATCGCTTTTAAAATATAATACATTGGCTTTGCTGCCGGGTTCTTTTTCACGGTAAACAGTTTTTTCAAGAATATGGCTTACTCATCGTGCCCATTCAGGGGTCGGGACATTCCTCGCTGCGCAAGCTCTGTGGCGCGATCCGGTTCTACTGGAAAGCCCGACACTAACCAGCGGTGAGTCCCGCTTCCTGGTCATTGCCCGTTTGCGATGTCGCCACTGGTCCGCCGTGAACACCTACCGCCAGCAGACCATCCGTTTGATCTCCGTTCGCCGCTCCCGACACGAGGAGGTGCAGCTTTATGAACAGCTCTGAGTTCGATTGACGCTTCGAGGAGGGGGAGTCAGTGATCAATGCGCTTGACCTGTCCGCCGCCCGTCGCCCCAGGCTGGAGCAGAGGCGCGTCAACGTTGATTTCCCGATTTGGATGGTCGAGCAGCTCGACCTGGAAGCATCACGCCTGGGGGTGACGCGCCAGTCGATCATCAAGGTCTGGCTGGCAGAAAGGCTTGATCGCCGCAGGGATTCTGCCGATTCCCATACACCCGAGGCGTTATCGACCTGACCGCCCGCCATTCCGCCACAACAAAGGCGGACGGCCGCAACAGTCATCACTGCGGCCATGCCGTTGTCCCGCATCATCTTCCCTGAGCCATCCCCAGCTCCTGCATCCGCTTCCAGAAGCCGCTCTTGCGGGCATGGTCTGGTGGATTCCAGCGATGCAATCGTCATGGTTGGGGATCTCCCCACAGTCGGCGATGCGCTGGCTGAGCCGCTCACAGCTCCGCAGGTGGTGGGCGGCATGGCCGTAGCGGCTGGAGCGAGCGTTGGCCAAGGTGAAGTCCACCATCGATCACAGGGCGATGGTGGCTGCCAGGGGATGGGCCTGGCTCAGCTTCTCGGCGGCGGACCCCAGCAGGGTGTAGTGGTCTCCATCCAGCTGGCTGCGGAGTTTCATCACGAGCTCTGAGGCCCGGCCGAGGCTGGAGGGCCAATGGATCAGGAAGCTCAACGCCTGATCTACCGAAGGATGCACCAGAGCCTGCTCGATCGCCCTCTGCTCCGCCGGCCCATCCTCAAAGGCCGGCAGGCGATCGAGGTAGTCCCGCAGCACATCCGAGCGAAGGCAGCGGGCAAACAGGCTCCAACAGGCGGCCTGAACCTCGTCCTGCCGTGGCAAGCCATGGTGCCATCAGGCAACCCATAAGCCGTTTGAGCTGTCATCACCCATCCTCATGCTCCGTTCGACGGCTTGGCCCAGCTCAGTCCCATCGTTCAGCATCCCCCGGCAGCTCTGGAGCAGGCTCTGCAGCGGCTGGGCCGCAACATCCGCACCGCCCGGCTGCGGCGCCGCTGGCGGCTGGTGGACGTGGAAGAACGGATGGGTGTGACCCGTTACACCGTGGCCGATGTGAAGCGCGGCAAGCCCGGCACCTCGATCGCCGCCTATCTCGGTGCGCTCTGGGTGCTGGGCCTGCTCGATCAACTGGAGGTGGTGGCCGATCCCGACCGGGATGGGGAGGGCAAGGCCCTGGAGGCGGCCCGCCAGCCGGGTCAGGCCCCCCGCCGCCATCGCTTTGACGACGACTTCTGATCCGCCTTGCCATTTTTCCCAGCCACCCAGGCCCGCCATGCCAGCGCAGCTTGAGTGCTACGTCTATGTGGTCATGCCCGGCAGCACGGAGTTCGTCACCGCCGGCCGGTTTTCGCAGATCCGCGGTCGGCAGGGCCAACCGGTGGGCACATTCGTCTACGGCCGCCGCTACCGGGAGCGAGCAGACGCGGTGGAACTTGATCCCGTGCAGCTGAAGCTGCGGCAGGGCCCCTTCGTATCGCTACCCACGTCAAGGTGTCCATCCATGGACTAGCGCAGCAATCTCAGGCGAACGGCGGCTCGGAGATCGCGGACCAGCCCCTCAGGTGCTAAAAACCTTGCTATGGCTTGCTTTTTTAGGACACCCCCTGCGTGATTCGAAGGGGGCGACTCTCGTGCGCCTCCATCCGAGCGGCTACGGGGCGCTTCGTCGCGGGGGGGCACGCCTGGGGCCTGTGCAAGCTGGAACCCCGCCGCCAGTACCAACGGCCGACCTGCTTGAGGCGTGGCATCTGCATCGCTTTGTCGTGCGCTCCTGCTGCTATTCCGCTGCGCTGGCTCCTGGGCGACGCGGCTTGACAGCGGCGACCAAGCCCCTAAAATATTCCATGGAGGGAATGCTGGATGTGGGATGTCTGCCAGACAGCTGTCTTCAAGGACTGGTGGGGTGAGCTCAGCGAGCAGGAGCAGGACGATGTGACGGCCATCGTTGAACTGCTCCAGGAAATGGGTCCCCAGCTGCCCTTCCCCCACTCCTCAGGAGTGGAGAGTTCCAGGCACAGCCACATGCGCGAGCTGCGCATCCAGTTCCATGGTGACCTTTTGCGTGTCTTCTATGCCTTTGATCCAACCCGCAGCGCCGTCCTGCTGATCGGCGGCAATAAGACCGGCAAAGACAAGCGGTTCTACAAAACGATGATCCCCAAGGCGGACGCGCTCTACGACGATTACATCAACAACCTGCAATCCCAACCCAAGCCATGACGCGCTCCTTTTCCGAGCTCACCAAGGACCTCAGCCCGGAGCGACGGGAGCGCATTGAGCAGCGCAAAGAGCAGCTGCGGCAGGAAATGACCTTGGCGGAACTGCGCCGGGCCTTTTCACTCACCCAGGACACCCTGGCCAAAACCCTCAATGTCAAACAGGCCGAGATCTCCAAGATCGAGAATCGGGCCGACATGCTGATGAGCACCCTGCGCAATTTTGTGCAGGCCATGGGTGGTGACCTGGAGGTGAGAGCTGTCTTCCCCGACCGCGCCATTGAGATCAGCACCTTTTCATCTCTGGCCGCTAAGCCCGGCAAGTCGCGCACTGGCAAAAAGAAACAGCAAATGGTTGAGGCGTAGAGATCACTCTTCTGGTGCGCATGGGGACCGGCTGACGATCCAGGTATCGACCCGGTCGCTCTTGTGCCGCGAAGAACAATCGGAGCGGTTCTTCATTTCCCCTTAGCGCCCTTCCGGCCTCTGCATGCTGAGGAGGCCTGAGGGGTAACAGCCGGAGAAGACCCACCGGCATCAATGACAGACGACAACCAACGCAATCAGCCACGCAAACCATGAACAAACAGAGGCACCGCCGGCGCAGCCAAGGCGGAACCAGTCCGGAAACGACGCCCCAGACCAGGTAGGGGGTGGCTCACTTTTCGGTGTCGGAAGTGGTGCAGTTTTCGATGTCGGTTGACACCTGACGAGTACCCGTTGCAGCGTCGGTAGGTACCCGGTTTGCAGGGTAGATACCCAAAAGATACCGACCGGGTACGCACCAGGTAAGAGACTACGGAGCCAGGCTGTTGCGGGTCGGCTCGGCCTATTGCCTCAGCAGTCGCCACCCTCGCCACACCTCGCCGGGGCCGTACTTGCTGGCCCACTTGTTTGGCGCCGATGGATCCACCTTCAGAAGCTCGGCCAGCTCCCTCGATGTGACAGCACCGGCAGGAGGGGCCACACCGGCTTCTTTGTGCAGGGCAGGGGCCTGGCGAGGGGGTCTGCGGGCGCTGGTGATCGGCGGGCCTGAAGGGCAGCCAGGGCATTTTCCAGGGCCTCAACCCTGGCCTCAAGATCCGCTTTGGGGCGGGCCTGCGATCCGGTGATCACCAGCAACCAATCCCGCACGCTGCAGCCTTCGGCGCTGGCACGGCTCCGCCAATCAGCCAGCACCTCCGGGGGGAGATTCAGGTTTAGCTGCTCAAGCGGCACCAGGTACGGGGCGGGTATCGAGACAGTACCGGCAATGAGATCACCCCTCTGCCCAATCGCGCCTCAACTGGCGATAAGCGGCCTCGATGACGATTCGGGGCATGCGGCGGGCCAGGCAGGCGGCAACATGATTCGCCAGCCAGCCAGCCCACCCCAACAGTGGGGCAAGTCTCACGGGCCAGGTTGTGGGCGGCCTTCACTGCGGGCCAGCTCACCTTCTGAGATTAGGACGGATCACCCCCCGCAGGCGGTGCAACTTGCGGCATAGGTGCGGCAAGTACGGGGGCCGTCGGGCCACGCTGCTGAAGGGCTCGGCCGTGGCCCGCACAAGGTGCGTGGCGCTGACGGCATCCACCAGGGCCGCCAGATGGGCCTTGCCCCCGAAGGCACCTAGACTGCGCTTAGGGGCCCCGTCAATCTAAGCCGCATCGACTATCCGGATCCGGCTGGATCATGCCTGCAGCTCCACCATGACTTTCCCAAACAAAATCCTTGTTTTTGGCAACAACGTGCGTATCGACACCATCTCAGCAGGAGGGGGAGTAGTATCAATCGAGTTTTTAGAAATCCAAGATGAGCATTTGTTCTTACCGAAATCTTACCATCAGCGCCGCTGCGGCCCTGGCGGCCATCAGCCTCAGCCCAGGCTCAGCCCAGGCAATAGTGGTAATGCCCTGCGACCCTTCCTGCTCCACCCCTTTAACCACCTGCCGAGTGAGGGGGTATGACCTGAGCACATTCAGGGGGAGCTACAGCAACAACCAAAAACAAAATTCAACATTAGCTAAAAAACAAATTGGCCAAAACGTGAAAATTTAATTGTGAATTTTAATCGGGTGAAGCGATGCTCTGTGGTGAGAGAGCAATGACTTAACTACCTTTCAGTTGGACGGATCCGTCCCGTCCTCTGCATTGACGGGAGGAAAAAATAGTTAATAAAACGCAGCCAGGACCCTTTTGTCCCCGTCCCCGGCCCCCTGCCTCTGTTTAGCGCAGCTGCCACTTTCTACTTCAGCAGCCAGCTAAGATAGTATATTAAATGTAGTACCAACGCTGCTTCCAGCACCTACAGTCTCTGATCCGATACCTGGCACATTTTGCGTTGCCATAGCCTGTTTCGGTTTCGTCGTGTCCCGTTGTCGTCGCTGGGTTCCACCAGCCAGCGGGCGGCTTTAAGTTACCGCTGGCTATCAATTGTCCCAGCAGCTCCATCTGTTTGCTGCAAATCTTATTCGCATCTTTATACCCGTTTCCGTCTTCTGACTCAGACCTGGAAGTTCGATGGGTCAGGGGCCAGCAGGGGGCCCAGGGCGGCAGGGTCAGGCATCGGCAGGGTGAGGGGCTTCTGATGTTTCCCAGGGTCTGCCTACCCTGTATTGGAGCAGTCCGATCCAATTAAATGACAGAAAAATTAGCTTCGATACAGCAGATCATACAAGGCTCTTATCTTATAATTACATTAGGCTGTATTCTTCTTTTCTTTTCTTCTTGCACTTCCCGCAAGCCTGAATTCAAAAAAGAAGGATGGCTTAGGGAATGTTAAGATCAGATCAAGAAAGAGCTTCTGTATCCAGATTCGTACCAGCCAATATGGGATCGTATGTCAAGTGACCTCACAATAGACGATAATACCCCGATTAAGCGATAAAGATACAGTTGTTTGGGACTTCTTTTATGAAGGCGAAAAACCTCCTACTGTAGTAGGACAAGCGAGCAAGCGTCCACTCCTTAACGGAGTTGGTCAGTGTGAAATGAATAAATTAGAAGGCAGTGTCAAAGCTGAAAAATTTTTTGAAGCCAGTGATAGTAGTTCCCTTAAAGGGTTCCCGGCGGCAGTTAACAGGCATCACCGCAGCGATTTGCAGGCCACCCCGTCGCCGTTTCTGTCTAGGTAGGTGTGCCCTTGCCTCAGTAACTGCTGGGCCTTGGCGAAGTTGCCAATCTCCCGGCAGGTGTAGCGATGGCTAACAGGGGCAGCCACTCGCGCAACGGGAACACGAACCGGGCCAGGTGCGCCAGAAGCTGGGGGCGGGCTTGATTTCGACGACGTGGCCTTTCTGGGCCCATGGCGCCAATCCGAGGGGCGCTCGATCCCCACACTTACAGCCCAGACCCCACGGAGGGATTGTTTGGCGTGGGCCTCGGCCGCCAGGTAAGCGCCGCCATTGCAGGCGGCCAGATATTTCTTGTGGGCGAAGGCTTGGCCGCTTTGCACCATCGCCAGATTGACGGGTCGGCCATTGCGGGACACCTCGGCCACGGTGCGGCCGTACTTGTCGATGCTCTGGGGGCGGAGCAACACCACCGAACCGACCGGCGCCAGCTCCTGCAGGCGCTGCTGCGAAGCGGCGCCGTAGGGGCGCTGGGCCGTCTCGGGGGCGTCGATGCAGGCCATGCGGATCGTCAGCCGCTTGCCGGCATCCACCACCCGCAGGGTGTCGCCATCCCCCACCGATAGGACCGTGGCCGCTCCTGCAGGGCCGGCCAGCAGTAGGAGCAGGGCAAGGGGAACAGGGCGGAGCATTACAGCTTCTGATCCCCGGCGGCGGTGCAGGAAGCGGCCTTCTGAATGCTGCTGTCAGTAGTCGAGCGGCATAAGTAGCGGGTGCCGTTGGATGCGCTCACCTTTTGCCAGTGGTAGCCGCCCTTCGGCTTGCCTTCGGCCAGCACCTCAGCCAGCGCAGGGCCAGCGATCAGGGCGGCAGCCAGCAGGAGCAGGGTCAGGGATCGGCGGCGCATGGTTCCCGTAGCCGTGCCTGCCAATGATGGGGCCGACAGGGGGCATGGCATTAAGATTTTTTACCATGGATTCCTTACAACACTAAGCCAATTAAAATAGTAACGTAGAGAATTCACCCCTTTTCATGAAAAAAAGATTATTTTTTCCAGCAATCTTTGTTGTCTCCTTAGTTGGAGCTGCATTAGGTAATGCTGTTCATTCCCAAGTACTAGGAGGGCCGACACCCCCTTTACCGGGAGAAATACCAATTCGACGAGGTGTCCAACCAACACCGCCAACAACACCGCCAACAACAACCAACTCCAATTGGCCACCGACATTAAACCCATACGATCCGGAGTTTTGGGTGTGGTTAGGTGGCGGCCGGTGATGGGCCAAAACGTCCGCCAGGCAAGGCAGCGCCGGTTCCCACGATCAGCGGCCAGCGGCTCATGCTGGGTAGCCTCGCCGTCGTGTCAGTGACAGCTGCCGTGGGTGTCAATGACAGGTGGTCAGGGCGACGGCTATCCCCCCCCCCCCCAGGCGGACAGGCTCACCGCAGCGATTCGCCGGCCACCCCGTCGCCGTTTCTGACTAGGTAGGTGTGCCCTTGCCTCAGTAGCTGCTGGGCCTTGGCGAAGCTGCCAATCTTCCGGCAGGTGTAGCGATGGCCAGCAGGGGCAGCCACTCGCGCAACGGGAACACGAACCGGGCCAGGTATGCCAGAACCTAGGGGCGTGCCTGACCTTGAGGACGTGGCTTTTCTGGGCCCATGGCGCCAATCCCAGGGGCGTTCGATCCCCCCACTTACAGCCCAAACACCAGGGCAGGATTGTTTGGCCTGGGCCACGGCAGCCAGGTAGGAGCCACGATCGCAGGCGCTTAGATACTTGCGATAGGCGAAAGCTTGGCGGTTTTACACCATCGCCAGATAGACGGCTCGGCCATTGCGGAATACTTCGGCCACGGAGCGGTCGTAGCAGTCTTTTTCCTAGGCGCGGATTGTCACCACCGAACCGACCGCGACCACCCCTTGAAGATATTCCTTGGGGGCACCGGCGATGATGCAGGTGGCCGCCTTCTGGATCTTGGCGTCCGATTGGGAGCGGCAAAGGTATCAAACCCCGTCCGATTGTTCGACCTTCTGCCAGTAGAAACTTTTTATAGCTTGGCCTTCGGCAAGCAGGGCCGGCGCCACAAGCCCGATAAATTTTCGGAAAGCCCCTTGCCCCGCTGGCGAGGGTCACTGCAACTAGAAACCGTGTGCTTCAGGTACTTAACAATCCGGGTGGCGTTCTGTATATCAAGCTACGCTAACTCCCGCTGGGCGGCGGGGGTAAACTCAATGTGCCAAGCCAAGATTTCTCATCACCTGATCCAATGGAATGGTCGCTTCACCGGAACGGTGGTGAGCCTCCAGTGCTACGGCACCAAGGTAGGCATCCTCTAGGTAGTCCATGCCTTGCTCTATCAGTTCCCGCCGGTAAAACGATTTTGTTCGGCCTGTATCCTCGGCAAGCCGGTTCAATCGCACCTCCATCACAGGGTCCAGCCAGACAGGCTTGTCTAAAACGCTCTCCGTTAAGGAAGACATGGCGGTGATGTGGAGAGGTTTTGGCCAGCTGAACCGATCAGGGTGGAGCTGATGGGAACTGTGGGACTTTTAGTTTGATTTTACCCAATGCGTACAGGATTCTGAATGGTTCCTGGTGTGCTTGGTGGTCCGGCTCACGAGGGCATAGGGGCCGGCGATCTTCAGGCTTCAGGGAGCCACGGAACACGACCCCAGCCTGGGCGATCGGACCGCTCTGATCGGTGAGGCCAGGTGCGATCGCCAGCACCTTGGACATGGCCCTGGGCAGCACCTGCCGTGGCAAGTCCTGATGCCATCAGGCAACCCATGAGCCTTTTAGGCTGTCATCACCCACCCGCGCGCCCCATTCGCCTGCTTGCCCCAGCTCAGCCCCATCGTTCAGCACCCCCCGGCGGCTCTGGAGCAGGCCCTGCAGCGGCTGGGCCGCAACATCCGCACCGCCCGGCTGCGGCGCCGCTGGCGACTGGAGGACGTGGCTGAGCGGCTGGGCGTGAGCCGCTTCACCGTGGCCGATGTTGAACGCGGCAAGCCCGGCACCTCGATCGCCGCCTACCTCGGCGCCCTCTGGGTGCTGGGCCTGCTCGATCAACTGGAGACGGTGGCCGATCCCGATCGGGATGGGGAGGGCAAGGCCCTGGAGGCGGCGCGCCAGCCGGGTCAGGCCCCCCGACGCCATCGCTTCGACGACGACTTCTGATCAGCCTCGCCCATTCACCTTGCCCAGCCCTGGCGCTCGCCTGTGATGCCATCGGATCTCGAGTGCTACGTCTACGTGGTCCCACCGGGCGGCACGGAGTTCGTCACGGCGGGCCGGTTTTCGCAGAGCCGCGATCGGCAGGGCCACCCGGTGGGCACATTCGTCTACG
>JBIKMU010000053.1:0-24220 GCA_044359075.1 Cyanobium sp.
CCAAGGCTGATCGCAAATGGCCTTCACTCCAAGGCACCCCTTTCAGGGTGGGGGCCCAGCCAGCACAGGCCTGCAGCAGCAGGTCCAGGCTCTGTTGGCGCCTGCCCGCCACCAAGATCGGAGCCAGCCCCAGTTCGCTGAGGGCCGCCACGATCGCCCGGGCGCTGCCGCCGTTGCCCAGCACCAGGGCCTGTTGGCCTTGCCAGGGGACGCCGCAGGACCGCAACGGCGCCAGGAAGCCTTCCACATCGGTGTTGGCGCCGAACCACCCCCCCTCGCTGCGGGGCACCAAGGTGTTTACCGCTCCAAGACGGGCCGCCAGGGGGCTGAGATCCTGAGCTAGCTGGGCGGCTTCGGCTTTATGGGGCAGGGTGATGTTGAGGCCGCGGCACTCCACGGCCTCCAGCCCTGCGAGCACCGCCGCCAGCCGGCCAGGGGGGGTGCGGAGGGCCAGGTACACCCAGTCAAGTCCCAGCTCCTGCAAGGCGGCGTTGTGCATCGCCGGAGACAAGCTGTGCCGCACCGGATCGCCCAGCACCGCCACCAGACCACTGGCCCCACTGATGCTGGACCGGCGCCGGCAGCGCTCCTGAGCTTCCCGAGCCAAGGAGCCATCCCCAGGCTGAACGACGGGGAGAGCGCTGGCGTCAGGCGTTCCGGTAGGGGTCTCGGACATGGCATCGCCGGGGGCTGGGGCGAGAGTAGGCCGGCTGCAAACCCTTGCCCGCCAAGGGTTTGGCGTGATTCGACCCACCACTTCGGTTCGGGAACCACCCCTCGCCGGGGCAGGGGTGTCCTGCTGAAGATGCATTCATCCCTAATTCATTTGACACAGGAGCAGAGAACCCATGGGTAAGGTCGTCGGTATTGACCTCGGCACCACCAACAGTTGCGTCGCGGTGATGGAGGGCGGTAAGCCCACCGTGATCGCCAACGCCGAAGGCTTCCGCACGACCCCCTCGGTGGTGGCCTACACGAAGAACCAGGACAAGTTGGTAGGTCAGATCGCCAAGCGTCAGGCGGTCATGAATCCTGAAAACACCTTCTATTCGGTCAAGCGTTTCATTGGCCGCCGTGTCGATGAAGTCAACGAAGAATCCAAGGAGGTGAGTTATACTGTTGAGAAGGCCGGCGCCAATGTCAAGGTGAAGTGCCCCGTGCTCAACAAGCAATTCGCCCCCGAGGAAATCTCGGCCGAGGTGCTGCGCAAGTTGGCTGAAGATGCTGGCAAGTATCTCGGTGAACCTGTCACCCAGGCGGTGATCACCGTGCCTGCCTATTTCAACGATTCCCAGCGTCAGGCCACCAAGGACGCCGGCAAGATCGCTGGCCTTGAGGTTCTGCGCATCATCAACGAGCCCACCGCCGCAGCCTTGGCCTATGGCTTGGACAAGAAGAACAACGAACGCATTCTCGTCTTTGACTTGGGCGGCGGCACCTTTGATGTCTCCGTACTCGAAGTCGGCGACGGTGTCTTCGAAGTGCTTTCGACCAGTGGCGATACCCACCTGGGCGGCGATGACTTCGACAAGGTGATCGTGGATTACCTGGCCGACAGCTTCAAGGCCAACGAAGGCATCGACCTGCGCCAGGACAAACAGGCCCTGCAGCGCCTTACCGAGGCGGCCGAAAAGGCCAAGATCGAGCTCTCCAGCGCCACCCAGAGCGAGATCAATCTTCCCTTCATCACCGCGACACCGGAGGGCCCCAAGCATCTCGACGTCACCCTCACCCGGGCCAAGTTTGAGGAGCTGGCCTCCAAGCTCATCGACCGTTGCCGCGTGCCGGTGGAGCAGGCCCTCAAGGACGCCAAGCTCTCCACCAGCGAACTTGATGAGATTGTCATGGTGGGAGGTTCCACCCGCATCCCGGCGGTGCTGGAACTGGTCAAGCGGGTCACTGGCAAGGATCCAAATCAGACGGTCAACCCTGATGAGGTGGTAGCCGTTGGTGCCGCGATTCAAGGCGGTGTGCTCGCCGGCGAGGTCAAGGACATCCTGCTGCTGGATGTCACCCCCCTCTCGCTGGGGGTGGAAACCCTCGGTGGTGTGATGACCAAGATGATCGGTCGCAACACCACCATCCCCACCAAGAAGGCCGAGACCTACTCCACCGCCGTGGACGGTCAGACCAATGTGGAGATTCACGTGCTGCAGGGCGAACGGGAAATGGCCAGCGACAACAAGTCGCTGGGCACCTTCCGCCTTGATGGCATCCCGCCGGCACCCCGTGGAGTGCCCCAGATTGAGGTGACCTTCGACATTGATGCCAACGGCATCCTCAGCGTCACCGCCAAGGACAAGGGCAGCGGCAAGGAGCAGAGCATTTCGATCACCGGGGCTTCCACCCTGAGTGACAACGAAGTCGATCGCATGGTCAAGGATGCGGAGGCCAATGCTTCTGCCGATAAAGAGAAGCGCGAGAAAATCGACCTCAAGAATCAGGCGGAAACCCTGGTTTATCAGGCCGAAAAACAACTCGCTGACCTCGGCGACAAGGTGGGTGCCGAAGACAAGGCCAAGGTGGAGCAGTTCAGCACCCAACTCAAAGAGGCCCTGGCCAACGACGACACCGCCACCATCAAGACCGTCCTTGAACAGCTGCAACAGGCCCTCTATGCCGCCGGTGCCTCCGTGTACCAGCAGGCAGGTGCCGATGGGGCGGCCAGCGAGGCCCCTGGTGGTAATGGCAACGGCGCTAGCGCAGGCGCCAGCTCGGCCGATGATGTAATTGACGCTGAATTCACCGAAAGCAAGTGAGCCCTTGGGTTCGCCCGCTCGCCGAATTCCGCCCAGTGGCTTAAGAGTCCTCCCCCCCCCCTTTTTTAGGGGGGCTTTTTTGTGGTTGTCGCTGCACCCAGCTGAACCTGCGCCTGCAGATGATGGTCTCTACCGGGGGAAGCAAGGCAGTATTTGCCTAATTCAGCAAGCTGAAGGGTCGAATGACCCCGTTCAGCTTGGGATAGGATCGAAGGGATAAAAGAATTAAAGTGCCCGCGTGCGACTAAGCATCGTTCTGCCCACATTCAATGAGCGGGAGAACATTCGCCCGATCGCAATGCAATTGCTGACCCTGGAAAAGGTCTATGATCTCGAATTAATTTTTGTTGACGATGATTCACAGGATGGCACGGCAAATGAAGTGCGCGACATAGCTCATCACTATCCATGTGTGCGATTGATCCGCAGAGTCGGTCGCAGTGGTTTGTCTAGTGCGATCAAGGAGGGCATTCTTGATGCAACTGGTGATGTGGTGGTTGTTATGGACTGCGACGGACAGCATGAGCCGTCCGCTGTGGCAAAAACGGTTGATACATTACAGCAATCGGGATCTGATCTTGTTATCGGCAGTCGTTTCCATCCCGAGGCAAATATCCACGGCCTCAGCGCCAAACGGGAGCGCAATTCTAAGTTTGCCAATGATGTTGCCCGTTATAGCCTTCCGCGCTACCGCCAACTCACTGATTATATGAGTGGTTTTTTTGCCCTGCGAGTTGATCGTTGTCTTGCCTATGTGCGCGATGTGGATGTTAGTGGCTTTAAGTTTCTCTATGAGATGCTGGCGATCAGCAAGGGTCATTTGAGGATATCCGAGGTGCCGCTAACCTTTATGCCGCGCACCGCCGGTGAATCCAAGCTGAACATAGCCGTAATCTGGGATCTCGGTGTTTCGATCTTGCATACCCTGCTGTTTCGTGCCATTCCCCGCCGAGCCGTGAGTTTTGCGCTCGTTGGCGGCACCGGCATCGCGATACACCTGATGGTTTATGCCTTCACACGGCGATTTTTTGGTTGGAGCTTCGAGCAGGCTCAGATTATGGCAGTTGTGACTGCGGCCACGTCAAACTATCTAATAAATAATGTACTCACCTTTCGCGCCCAGCAGTTAAAGGGAATCTTTCTTTTGGTTGGTCTGCTGCGTTTTCTTATGGTCACTTCGTTGGGTATGGTGGCGAATGTGGGAGTCTCCTCAGCTTTCTTCAGGCAGGTATCGCACCAGCCCTTGTTGGCACTGTTGGCTGGTATCGCTGTAGATTTTGTCTGGAAGTATGCCGCTTCTTCACGTTTTGTCTGGAATAGCAATTAAGACAGTCGCCTCTATCTGCATAGCGACCCACTCAGCACTGGCCGGGGCCAGCAGCACCCCATTGCGGTAATGGCCGCTCGCCAGCAGCAAGCCGGGTGCCAGGCACTCCAGCAGGGGAGCCGGTCGACCGATAGGACGGGGCCGCAGGCCCTGCCATTGGCGCAGCACCCGTGCCCGTAGCAGCCAATCGGGGGCTGCACCCGCCAGGGAACGCAGACTCTGCAGGGCCTCGGGGTCCGGCACTCGTCCGGGTTCGAGGCTGGAACCCAGCCAGAGACGGCGTCCGCCAGGTAGGTCCGGCCTGGGCACCAGACACATGCCTTGCCAGACCACGACCCCCGGCCAGCCAGGAATTGGGTCGCTGTTGCTCTGCTGGGGCGGGGGTTGACCGATCGCCTGGGCGACGCTGGCCTCCACTTCCAATTCAAGGGCTTGGCCCAACACAGGTTCGAGCTTCAAGGGAGGGCCCGCCCGCACCGCGGCACCCCTGGCGCCCTGGCTTGCGAGAGCGGCCAGCAGCGACTGGCCCTCGATGCCGGCGGCCAGGACCACCCATTCGGCCTCCAGGGCTCGGCCGTCCTGGAGGTGCACTTGCCAGCCGCTACCCCGGCGCCGGGGTTCGATGGTCGTGACCGATTCCGGCAGGCTGGTCAGCCCGGCGGCGCAAGCGTCGCTGTGCAGCGCTTCGAGGGCCTGATGGGGATCTATCTGGCCATCTGCGGCAGAAAACAAGCCTCCCAGGGCTGGCGCCGGCAGTGGCGGGGCGATGGCCTGCAGTTGCTCTAGGCTCCAGGCGGAAAAGGGAAGTCCCAGCTTTTGGCGCTCAGCCAGCAGGGTTTGCTGGCGCTCCAGTTCGGGGCCGTCATGGGCAAGCAGCAGCAACCCGCTGCGATAGGCGATAGGCCGTCCTCGCGACGCCAGCGACTGGCTCCAGGATTTCCAGAGCGCCAGGCTGCGCTGGCGTAACTGCCAACCCCTGCCATGGCTGCGGTGAAAGACCTGACCCATCAGAACCCCGAGGGCCGCCCGGCTGGCGCTCGGGGCCTTCTCTTCACTGCCGTCGGAACCAAGGGTGGGATCAATCAGCAAGACCCGGTGGCCCCGACGTTGCAGCAACCAGGCGCAAGAAACTCCTACTATCCCCCCCCCCACCACGATGACGCTGCGGGGGGAGGGCGTCTGACTTCGGTCCGTGCCGCTGGCACTCACACTTGTTTCAGAGCTTGCTGGACGCTTTCGGGGAATATCTGGGAATAAAGACCGAAGCCACTGGCCACCTTTATATAGGCCTTGCGCAGTAATTCGCCGTCTTGGAGGCGGGCGGCTTCATCCAACTGGGCCAGGGAGGTTTTGAGGCTTTTAGCGCGCTTTTCGGCTTCGGCGCGGTCGGCTGGAAGCAGCAGTTTATTGATGTACTGCATCTGGCGACCCACTTCCTGCATGGGCCCGTGGATGAGGTTGCGGGTAAAGACCCAGTTGCGGCTGTTCACCAACCCTGCCAGTTCGGGCAGCCGGTCACGGGCTGCCAGGAAACCCTCGGCCTGACGGGTGATGCTGTTCAGGGTCTCGTCGCTGAGGGTGGCGGCCGCCCTGGGACTGCCGTCGCAGGCCGCCAGGCCGAGGCTCAGCACCAGGGCAAGCACCAGGGCGAAGAGGGGGCGCAGAGCCGCCCGCCAGCCGGCAAGCGGGCGAGGTGGCAGGGACGTCGAGACGGCCATGAAACGGGGCAGGAAGCTCATCGGGACTGTACCGAGCCGATCCCCGTCCGGCCCCAGTTGTTGCCGCGTTGCAACAGGGTGCCCCCCAGCCCAGGGGCCCGTTCTTGCGCCAGCCACCCCAGGCCACCATCCTGAAGGCATCGGTCCCCTGCTGTATGCGCTCCGCCACCGTCATCCTGCAACTCATCTGCCCAGATCGCCGCGGCCTTGTCAGCGAGCTGGCCGGTTGGGTGGCCGCCAACGGCGGCAACATCCGTCACGCCGACCACCACACCGATGCGGGGACCGGTCTGTTTTTGAGTCGACTGGAGTGGGATCAGGAGGGTTTCGGTTTGCCCAGGGAGGCCATCGCCCCTGCGGTTGCCGCCCTGGCGGCCCGGCTGGGGGGCGAAGGTCAAGTGCATTTCTCCGATGCCCAGCCCCGGGTGGCCCTGTTCGTCAGCCGCCAAGACCATTGCCTGATCGATCTTCTCTGGCGTACTCGCTCTGGGGAGTTGCCGATGCAGGTGCCGCTGGTGGTGGCCAACCATGCCGATCTGCGGCAAAGCGTCGAAGATTTTGGCGCCCAGTTCGAGTATCTGCCGATCAGTGCCGCCAATCGGGCTGAGGTGGAGGCCGCCCAGCTGGATTTGCTGGCGGAGCATCGCATCGATCTGGTGATCCTGGCCAAGTACATGCAGGTGCTCAGCCCTGCTTTTCTGGAACGCTTTCGTGAGGTGATTAACATTCACCATTCCTTTTTGCCGGCCTTTCAGGGGGGCCAGCCCTATCAACGGGCCTGGGAAAGGGGGGTCAAATTAATCGGTGCCACGGCCCACTTCGTCACCGAAGAACTCGATGGTGGACCGATCATCCAGCAGGTGATTGTGCCGGTCAGTCACCGTGATGAAGTGGAAGACCTGATTCGCAAGGGCCGCGATTGTGAACGGCTGGCCTTGGCCCGGGCGGTCCGCCTGGTGTTGTGTCACCAGGTGATGGTGTATCGGGGACGGACGGCGGTGTTTGATTGAAAGCTGAAAGCATGGCCGCGCCCATGGTTCGTGCTCGTTTTGGGGTTTTGCGTTGATCCGTTTCATTGACCTGCGCCAAAAGGACCTGCGCCAAAAGCTGCTCAGTGATCGCCCCGCTGGCAGTTTCCCCTTGGGTTGGGCGTGCTTTCAGTTGGGACTGCTGCTGTTGGCCAGTAGTGCCCTGCTGGCGGGGCTGCTGTTGTTGGTGGCCCTGATCCTGGGGTGTCGCCGACGAGAGCGTTACTTGGCGGACGGGGCAAACCGATTGCTGCTCGTGCTGACCGGACTGATGGTGCTGGGGGCTGCGGGGGCGTCCAGTGGCTGGCTGGCCTGGGTTGGGCTGGGCAACTGGCTGCCTTTCTTCTGGGGATTCTGGGGATTCCAGCCCTATTTGATCGACCAGGCATCACGGCGGCGTGCCGGTCTGATGCTTGTGGCCGGCACCATTCCCGTCCTTGTGACCGGTCTGGGCCAACTGGCCTGGGGTTGGCATGGCCCCTTCCAGGCCCTGGGGGGATTGATCATCTGGCATCTCCATCCCGGTGGCAATCCAGAGGGGCGGTTGGCTGGTCTGTTCGATTACGCCAATATTGCCGGTGCCTGGCTGGTGATCGCCTGGCCCTTCACCTTGGCCGCCCTGCTGCAGCCCTTTCTGGGTTGGCGCCAACGTGTTGGGGTCTTGGCGATTGCGACGGCCATGGTGGCGGCTGTCTTTCTCACCGACTCGCGCAACGCCTGGGCGGCCCTGATATTGACCGTGCCCTTGGTGGCGGGAACCGCCAGCTGGTACTGGTTGCTGCCCTTGCTGGCCATCGGCCTCGGGTTGGTCGCTGCGGCCACCCTGCCGGGGGTGCCCTCGCTGCTGCAGGGCCCAGCCCAGCAGTTGGTGCCCGAGGCCATCTGGGCGCGCCTCAATGATTTCCAGTTCGCCGGTCAGAGGCCCTTGGCGGTTACGCGTTTGGCCCAGTGGCAGGTGGCCCTGGGGTTGATCGCTGAGCGGCCCTGGCTGGGTTGGGGGGCGGCCGCCTTCAGCCTGATCTATCCGCGCCGCACCGGCCATTGGCATGGCCATCCCCACAATCTGCCGATTGATCTGGCGCTCAGCCACGGCCTGCCGGCCGCTTTGCTGCTGGTGGGTTTCACCCTTTGGTTGCTGCTGCGGGGGTTGCGTCTGGGCATGGTTACCGGCCCGGTCTTTGATCGGGCTTGGTGGACGGCGGCGCTGGCTCTGGTGGCCCTCCATGCCACCGACATTCCCCTCTTTGACAGCCGGATCAACATCGCTGGCTGGGTGCTGCTGGCGGGATTACGGGCGGTCAGCTCAGGACAGTCGGGGTTGGGGCCGAGGCTGGATCGCTGATGTTCAGCGCCTCCTGATGGTGCTTCGCCAGGGTCCCCTTGGGCAGGGGTCCTTGCAGATGATCCCAGGGGAGCACCCGCCCAAGGTCCCAGCGCTGGTGGATGACTTCCTCCCAGGGGGGCGGGGCGGGCAAGTCCCAGCCTGCGGGGGGGCTGTGGTCGCCGTCGCGCACGGCGCGATGGGCCGCTTTCCACCCCCCCAGGCTGCCGTGGCGCCCCCTAACGGCGGCAATCACGGGAGCCAGTCGCCGGTCGCCGCGGGAGAGCAGGGCTTGGATCACGCTCCAGCCGTAGCTTTCCGGGCGCAGGGCGATGCCCTTGGGCTTGAGTCGTTTGGCCAGGGTTTTCAAGCGCTTGTCGGCTTCGGGGCGCACCGGTTCCCACTGGAAAGGGGTGTGGGCCTTGGGCACAAAGGTGCTGACCCCCAGCGTCAAACGCAACCCCGGGGTGGCGCTGCGCAGGGCCAGCAGCAGCTCCGCCGTGGCCTCGATGTCGTCATCGTTTTCGCTGGGAAGGCCCACCATTCCATAGAGCTTGAGGCTCTTGAGGCCACCATCGCGGGCATGGCGGGCGGCGGCATGGATTTCGTCGCGGCTGAGCTTCTTGTTCACCAGGGTGCGCATGCGATCGCTGCCGCTTTCAATGGCGATGGTCAGCGATTGGCTACCCCGGGCGGCGAGGCTGGTCGCCAGGGTTGGGGTAACGGTGGCGGCCCGCACCGAGCTGACGCTGACGCGGAGGTCATCGAATTGCGGTTGGCCCAGCCAGCCGAGCAGGTCTTCGAACTGGGGGTGCTGGGTGACGGAAGCCCCTAGCAATCCCAGTCGGCGGGTGGCCGAGAGCCCCGCTTCCACCGCTGGGATCAGGCCGTCATCAAGGGAGGCGGTGCGAAAGGGGAGGGTGAGGTAACTGGCCAGGCAGAAGCGGCAGAGTTCGGGGCAGCTGCGGGCCACCTCCACCAGGTGGATGGAGGGCCAGGCGGCCTCCGGGGTGATCACCGTCGAATGGCTGAGGGTGTTGCCCCGCCAGGTTTGTTTGGCAACAACTCGGGGCAGGCCGGCCTCGATCGGATCAATGGCCAGCAGGTTGCCCTCCCTGTCATAGAGAGGTGCATGCAG
Source organism: Cyanobium sp. (assembly GCA_044359075.1). Taxonomy (GTDB): domain Bacteria; phylum Cyanobacteriota; class Cyanobacteriia; order PCC-6307; family Cyanobiaceae; genus Cyanobium. The sequence goes on from JBIKMU010000053.1 coordinate 9,292, forward strand.
CGAGGGAACGTAGACCCCACTCACCTGGGCCAGGGCGCGCAGCTTTTCGGATCGAGGCGCGTTGCGGCAGGCCTGCAGGGCGTCGATGAAGGCGGGCAAGAGCAGCTCCCCGTCCCCCAAGAGGACCACATCCAGAAAGGGGGCCAGGGGTTCGGGATTGGCGGTGAGCACGGGGCCGCCCCCAAACACAATCGGATCGCCATCGCCGCGCTGGCTGCTCCAGGTGGGGATTCGCTCTGCCTCCAGCAAATCAAGCAACACCGGCGCATCAAGCTCCCAGCTGAGCGAGAGGCCAAAGAGTTCAAGCCCTGGTTCGCCTTGGCGATGGGTCGGATCGCCGCGGTCGGTGAACAGGCGCCGCACCGAGATGTCGGCTCGCCGCGCCAGGGTGGCCCACACCACCTGATAACCCAGGCTGGTGATGCCCACTGAGTAGGTACTGGGAAAGGCCAGTACCGCCTTGAGGGCTCCAGCTGCGGGGGTGGCCGGTTCAAACAGCAGGATTTCCTGGTCCAGGCGTGCGGCGCAGAGGGGAACCCTCCCAGCGTGTCACTACGGCGGCGCAGCCCCGGGGCCAATTGCTCGGTTTCTTTGGTTTGTCATCAAAAAACCCCTTGCCTGCTGGGCAAGGGGTTGTAATCGCACTGCGCTGAAAAACTGGACTTACTTGAGCAGGGCGCTGAGGGGACCAAGCAGGCCGGTGATGGCCGAGCTGGCGTTGGCGGCCGTGGGAGTTTTGCCCTTCTCGAAGGTGGAGAGAGCCAGCCGGGCGGCGGTATCAATGATGGGCCACTTGTCGCCAGCCAGGGGCTTGACCACGGGACCAGCCGTGGCCCAGAGGGCGCTGAAGCCGCCCATGGAAGCTATAGCACCAGTCAGATTGCCCGCTTTGACTTCATCGTTGCTCTTATTGAGCAGATTCAGCACGGGGGTAAGGGCGGGTGCAAGGGCGGCCTGGCCGGTGGCGTTAGCAGCGTTCTTGGCGGCATCGCCGACGGCGTTGGCACCATCCTTAACGGCTCCTCCCACCACTTCACCGGTCTGACGGGTCGCTTCGGTGGTGCTGCTGGAACAACCGGAGAGGCCCAGGGTGCCGGCGATGGCCAAAGCCATACCGGCGGTAAGCAGGCGCTTCATGGAGCTTGATGATTAGACGCAGCCAATTGTGACAAAACCGGGGGGAGACGGCGCCTTTTTTGGCTTCTTGTAATGGTTGTTACTCCACTTAGGGGATTGGCATTCACGAAAAAAGGGAGAAGAAAGGCAAACGCCTTGCTTCTCCCTAGAGGGTGACTTAGGTGCCGGAGGGCAATCAGGTCAGCAGTTTGGTCAGGGGACCAATCAGGCCGGTGAGGGCGGTGAGGGCGTTGTCCTTGGAAGGGGCCACTTCGCCACCAAAGGTCTTGACGAGCAGGTTCACACCTTTTTCGATCAGGCCGTAGTTGTTGCCGGCAGCCAGCTTGACCACGGGCTGGGCGGTTTTCCACAGGCCTTGGAAGGCTTGGATGGTTTTGCCAGCGGCGGGGATGTCGTCTTCCTTGACTTGCTTCTCGGTGGTGTTGAGCACCTTCAGCACGGGTTCAAGGACGCCCTTGAGCGATTCGTTGCCGGTGACGTCAGCGGCGGTCTTGGCCACTTGCACTGCGGTGCGGGCGGCATCCTTGGCATCCTGGGAGATGATGCCCGAGCAGGCGGCCAGGTTGAAAGCCAGCACGGTGGCGAGGCCAAGGACGACCACGCGGCGCAGGGGTTGCATCCAGCGGCCGAGGGCAGTGCTCCAGGAGGAAATCATGGGGGATGGAGATCCAAAACATTGTCATTATGAACCGTAGACAAGGGAAAGTCTGGAAGCGGGTTGCGTGATGTTGCATTGTGCGCGGACAATCACAGCCCTTGGGCCCGCAGCCAAGGCTCAGACAAGTTTTTGAAAATTTAATAAAAAATTTTGCGCCCGCTGACATTGAGCCTGCTGCCCCAAGGGCTCAAGCTTCCGCCAGCACCCTGGCCTCGTCGGCGCCGCTGACCACCCGACCCTGATCGGCGAAGCCGTCGATCTGATCGAAGTTGAGGTAGCGGTAGAGCTGATCGGCGAGCGGGTCGATTTTGCTGGCTGCTATCGCAAGGTATTCCGCCGGGCTGGGGATGTAACCCAGCTGGGCGCAGACCGCCGCAAGCTCGGCACTGCCCAAATACACCTGGGCGCCATTGCCGAGACGGTTGTTGAAGTTGCGGGTGCTGGTGGAGAACACGCTGGTGTTGTCCTCGACCCGGGCCTGGTTGCCCATGCAGAGGGAGCAGCCGGGCATCTCCATGCGGGATCCGGCGGCTTCAAAGGTGGCGTAATACCCCTCTTGCTTGAGCTTTTCTTCGTCCATGCGGGTGGGCGGGCAGACCCAGAGACGGGCCTTGTTGGGGCCCTGACCGGCCAGCACGGTGGCGGCGGCGCGGTAGTGGCCGATGTTGGTCATGCAGGAGCCGATGAAGACCTCGTCGATGCGATCACCGGCCACCTCGCTGAGCAACTTGACGTTGTCGGGGTCATTGGGGCAGGCCAGGATGGGCTCTTTGAGCTCATCAAGGTTGATCTCGATGACGGCGGCGTACTCGGCATCGGCATCGGCCTCCATGAGTACTGGATTAGCAAGCCAGGCCTCCATCGCCTTGATGCGGCGGGCCAGGGTGCGGGCATCGCTGTAACCGCGGGCAATCATGTTTTTCATCAGCGCCACGTTGCTGCGCAGGTATTCGCTGACTGTTTCCACCGACAACTTGATCGTGCTGCCGGCGCAGGAGCGCTCTGCCGTGGCATCGGTCAATTCAAACGCCTGTTCGAGCTTGAGATCGGGCAATCCTTCGATTTCCATGATGCGACCCGAAAAAATGTTCTTCTTGCCGGCCTTCGCCACCGTGAGCAGGCCCTGCTGGATCGCCACGTAGGGGATCGCATTCACCACATCGCGCAGGGTCACTCCCGGCTGCAGCGAACCGGAGAACTTCACCAGCACCGATTCGGGCATGTCCAGCGGCATGGCGCCGATGGCGGCGGCGAAGGCCACCAAGCCCGAGCCGGCTGGGAAGGAGATACCCAGGGGGAACCGGGTATGGCTGTCGCCGCCGGTGCCGACGGTGTCGGGCAGCAGCAACCGGTTGAGCCAGCTGTGGATGATGCCATCGCCGGGGCGCAGGGCGACGCCGCCGCGGGACGCCATGAAATCGGGCAGTTCGGCGTGGGTTTTGATGTCTACGGGTTTGGGATAGGCGGCGGTATGGCAGAAGCTCTGCATCACCAGATCGGCCGAGAAACCGAGGCAGGCCAGTTCCTTCATTTCATCGCGGGTCATCGGCCCGGTGGTGTCCTGGCTGCCGACGGTGGTCATCAGCGGTTCGCAGCTGGTGCCGGGGCGTACGCCGGCCAGGCCGCAGGCCTTGCCCACCATCTTCTGGGCCAGGGTGAAGCCCCTGCCGGTGTCGGCGGGGGCAACGGGGCGGATGAACAGGTCGCTGGCGCCCAGGCCCAGCTGGGCGCGCACTTTGTCTGTAAGGGAGCGGCCGATCAGCAGGGGAATGCGGCCACCGGCGCGCACCTCATCGGCGATGGTGCTGGGCTTGAGCTCGAAGCGGGCCACGATCGTGCCGGCATCCGGTTGCCCTGCGGCCCGCTCGATCGTGCCGGCGTAGGGCCGGATCGTGATCACATCGCCTGAGTTCAGGGCCGTGACGTCGCACTCGATCGGCAGGGCGCCGGAATCCTCGGCGGTGTTGAAGAAAATGGGCGCGATTTTGCCGCCCAGAATTACACCGCCGCTGCGTTTGTTGGGTACGTGGGGGATGTCGGTGCCGGTGTGCCAAAGCACCGAATTGATCGCTGATTTGCGCGAGCTGCCCGTACCCACCACGTCGCCCACATAGGCCACCGGATAGCCCTTGGCCTTGAGTTCGCCGATTAGATCCAAACCTCCCGGCATGCGGGTTTCCAGCATCGCGTTGGCGTGCAGGGGGATGTCGGGGCGGGTGGTGGCGTGGGTGGCGGGTGAAAGGTCGTCGGTGTTGGTTTCACCCTCTACTTTGAACACGGTGACGGTGATCTCGGCCGGCAGCTCCGGCCGGCTGGTGAACCATTCCGCGGCGGCCCAGCTATCCACCACCTGCTGGGCCAGGGGGTTGCTGGCCGCCAGCTCGATCACGTCGTGGAAGGCGTCGTAGACGAGCACCGTGCGGCTGAGGCCCTCGGCGGCGGCGGCGGCCACCACGGCATCGGGGCTTGACAGCAGCTCGATCAGCGCGCCGACGTTGTAGCCGCCTATCATGGTGGCCAGCAGGCGGGTGGCCTCCAGGGGGCTGACCAGGGGGCTGCTGGCCTCGCCGCGGGCGACGGCCGTGAGCCAGCTGGCCTTCACGTAGGCGGCCTCATCCACCCCCGGCGGGATGCGTTCGCTCAGCAGCTCCAGCAGGAACGCCTCCTCACCAGCCGGCGGCGCGGCCAGCAGCGCGGTGAGGGCCTGGGTCTGGGGCGCGCTCAGGGGCAGGGGCGGCACCCCCAGGGCCTCGCGTTCGGCCGCGGCGGCGCGGTAGGCGGGCAGTAATTCGGCGGGGGGGATGGCGGCGGCGGCGTCAGGCATGGGGGCTGGGGGCGCGGATCCGGCCGCTGCGGGGACATCACTTCCATTTTTGTCCCCGGCAGGCCCGTTTTTGGTGGCGAGGGCAGCAGAACGGGGGTCAGGTTGCCGCAGCTTTCACGGCTCCTGGTCGCGCAGCACCCGCGGCAGCTCCACTGCGGACCCCGCCGGCCCCGGCTGGTGAGCGTGGAAGCGACGCAGGCGGGCGACCCAATCGCCGGCTGCCGCCTCGCCGCCGGTTTCCCAGATCACTCGCGCCACGCTTAGGCCGGAATGGGCAAGAGGGCCAGGGCACCCAGAAGAGGAGCGGGCCAGGGTACCGCTAAAGCTGATTTTTAGGTCATCACGCCATCAGACCATGGCATACGCGAAAGGTGCCAGGTATCGGATCAGAGGCAATAGGCGCCGGAACCGGTCTTGGTGTTGCGATTGATGCGCTGCCTCAGCTTGCGGCTATACCCGAAGGCTGCAGCCGCGCCAAGGGCAGGCAGGGGGCCTGGGACAGCAGCTGACGATGCTGGAGCGACTTGGGCCCAAACGGTGTTGTCAAAGGTGCGTTGACCACTGGAGCCCACAAAATTAAAATTCCCGTTCCACCACCACCCAGGCAAAGCGTGTCCATGTTGGGTATCGTCATATCCGTAGGCAAAATCTGGACCATTATCAGGGTAGTCGTTGGGATGCCAGTATCCCAGCGAGGATCCTACTGCTAAAGCGAAATCATACGCCAAAGAAGAGTTACCCCACCAAGGCATGACTCCTCCGTTGGCCGCAGTTGCGAATTTGCTGGGGTTGTCGTTGTAAGTCCCGGTAAATGTGGTCACGTCGTAATCTAGGCCATTCACATTCACAATAATGGCCTGAGCCTGGCCGGCGGTAAGTGCCCCCACCGCCATGGCCGTAAGAAAAGCTGACTTTATTAGCGATGAGCAGCGGGTGTTGGGATTGGAGGTTCTGCTTTTGGCGCTGGTGGATGGGCTTGAGCTGAAGGACGACATGGTGGGTTTCAAGTAGGTGGAGATGGCAATGGATTGACTGCCCGTACGCATTATTTGGTTTCCTGGGCCAAGGTGAAATCATCTGACTTAACGATGGCTGTCCAATCCTGAACTATCTCCTGTCAGCCTGGCGAAAGCCCGTTGTCAACTAGATGACAGATCAACAATTCCAGCTGTTCATATGGGGCCTGCTTGACTCACGAATCTGTCTCTTGTCAGATGATTGCAAGGCTGCCGGCCCTATGGTTGCTCCACGGCAAAATCCTGGGCGGGATGAACAGGTGAAATTATGGCTATATTTAAGCGGAAAAGTCTATATCAATAATGCCTGTTTTGGCAGATATCGCTGGGGAGGCAAGGCAGTCGTGGTTCGGAGAAGATGACGATCACGGTGGCCAGCAGATTTGCGAACTCAATAGGGCCCACCAGGGGGCTGTTGGCACTACCCCGGCCGAAGGCTCTCAGTCAATCCGCTTTCACGTTGGTCGCTCATCCATCCCGTCGGGATGTGTTTGCGTACAAGCTTTACAAAGCAGGGGGGTTGATCTTTGCCGCTCTCAAGGCTCCTGGTCGCGCAGCTTCCGCAGCAGCACCACAGCGGACCCCGCCGGCCCCGGCTGGTGAGCGTGGAAGCTGCGCAGGCGGGCGACCCAATCGCCGGATTCCGCATCGCTGTCGCTTTTCCGGATCAGCCGCGCCACGGATCGCCCCCTCCGGGTGATCACCACTTCCTCCCCGGCTTCTACCGCATCGAGCAGGCCAGAGAGCCCCGCCTTGGCCTCCGCCAGATTGACGCTGCGCATGACCAGATGACTATCTGAGTCAATGGTTATCGCTTGGCGCCAGGGTTAGACGGGTGAGGAACCAGCCCGGGTGCAGCTCACTTGTAGGTCAACACGCCGTCGATTGCTGCAGTCATCAAGGCCTGATACTGGGAACAACCCCTGGAACATCCAGCAAAAATCAAAACCATGGCTAAAAGTAGTTTCATGGCAAGAGACTAGAATTAAATTCTATGTTTTTATCGCCTAAAAACTCAGGTCTGTGGAAGTAAAAAGGGACAAAGTTACGAATGGGCTAATTACGAACAAGCTGCAACTGCTGGTCTACTCAAAGGCCAGCGGGTGGCTCAGTGCCACCCGCTGGCTGAGGATTAAAAAGCCCAACTGCTAACGCTGAAACAATGCCGTGGCAGCTGCGAAAGGTGCCCGGTATCCGATCAGCTGTCCTAGAGGCTGGCTGAGGTGTTGGTGCTGTATTTGATGCGCTTCCTCAGCTTGCGGCTGAAGCCGTAGGCAGCGGCGGCACCAAGGGCAGGAAGGGGACCTGGAACCGGGGAAACCTCTTTAGCACTAAGCCATACGTACGTCGAGTTAGGAGTGAAAGCAACACCGCTGCTTCCATAATATAGACCCGTGGACAAATCAAGAGCATAGACGGAATCGTCGGGCCCAAGGCAATTCACGGGGTTTGCATCTCTGCATCCTGCAAGTGTTCCGAATCCCATTCCCAATTCAGGACCCGTCATCATATTTCCCGCCGTAGGCACAGAGCTTATTATCCCAATATTCGCATTAAAATACCCATCTACTGGCGATCCAGCCTGGATTGCCGAAATAGGGTACAAGGAATCCCAAATACTTTGGGTTATCACTTGGGCGAAGCTGTAAGTGGCATTAGCGTTGCCATACCAAGGCTGGGCTTGGAATACGGCGTCATAAAAAGTTTTGTTTGCAGTATATTGATTTGGGGTAAAGGTATATGTGCTGAGATCGTATTGCGTTCCTCCCACCGTCACCACAATGGCCTGGGCCTGGCCGGCGGTCAGTGCCGCCATCGCCAAGGCAACGCCAAGGGCTGGTCTGGCCAGCAATGACCAGCGGCAGCGACGGCGGAGATTTGATTTACTGCTTTTGGCGCTGGTTGATGGGCTTGAGCTGAAGGGCGACATGGTGGGTCTCAAGTAAATGTGGAGCCGGCAATTTCTTGACTGCCTGGACGCATTCTTTGGTTTCCTGGGCCAAGGTGAAATCATCTGTCTTAACGATGGCTGTCCAATCCCGGACTATCCCCTTTCAGCCTGGCGAAAGCCCGTTGTCAACCAGATGACAGATCAACAATTCCAGCTGTTCATATGGAGCCTGCTTGGCTCGCAAACTTGTCTCTTGCCAGATGATTGCCAGATTGCCGGCCCTATGAGTGCTCTACAGGAAAGCCCTGGGCGGGATGGACAAGCGGGGTAATGGCTATATATAAAAGGGAATAGTTTAGATCAAAAATGCCTGCTTTGGAAGATATCGCGGGGAAGGCAAGATAGTAGTGGTACTGCAATCACGGTGGCCAGCAGATTTTCGACCTCTGTAGAGATTGCCAGAGGGCTGTTGTCACTACCCCGGGCGAATGCTCTCAGCCAACCCGCTTTCACGTTGGTCGCTCATCCATCCAGCCTGGATGTGTTTGCGGACAAGCTTTGGCAAAGCATGGGGTAAATCTTTGCCGCACACAAGGTTCCTGATCGCGCAGCTCCCGCAGTAGCTCCACTGCGGAACCCGCAGGCCCCGGCTGGTGGGCGTGGAAGCGGCGCAGGCGGGCGACCCAATCCTCGGATTCCGCCTCGTCGCCGGTTTCCCGGATCACCCGCGCCACGGATCGCCCCCTGCGGGGGATCACCACTTCCTCCCCGGCTTCCACCGCATCGAGGAGGGCGGAGAGCCCCGCCTTGGCCTCCGCCAGATTGACGGTCCGCATGACCAGATGACTATTTGATTGAAAGGTTAGTGCCCGTCGCCAAGGTCAGACTGGAATATGCAGCAGGTAGGCGACGCCGCCGCGCACGGCCCGGGTGCTGAGGTGTTGATCAGCCCGTTCCCGTCAATCGTTGGCGGCAAGGTCTCAGGCCTGGATCAGCTCCACCGCCAGCCTCGCTTCCTGGCCGGCGGCGGCAAGAGCTTGGTCCATGGTGGCGAGTGACCCCCTGACGCGACGGCATACGGCCAGGTGGAGGGCATCACCGGCCCGCAATGGCGCAGCGCTGGCATCGCAGAGCCTGGCGGCTGATTCGAAATCAGCTGCCTCCATCGAGACCAGCTCCAGCCGCAGGCTGCGAAATTTTTCAAACATGGTGAGAGCGGCTCGTCGTTCCTGGCGGCTGATCGACCTGACGCGCTCCTTGAGGGCCAGGGCGGAGGAGAACTCGGTGATGGTCCAGGGGCTGATCAACAAGGCCTTTGCTGCGCCGACGGAGAGAAAGGCCTGGACCTTTGGGGTTCCGGGCTCCCGGATCAGCAGGGGCACCAGCAGCGAGGTATCTAGGTAGCAAGCCATCAATAGCGGGCAGCGCGGCGCAGCTCAGCCATGAAGCTGCCGGCATCCGGCCCTTCATGCATCGGTTGGGCGTTGGTGAACTGGAACAGCTCCTGCAGATCGAATCCGTCGCCAACGCGAGCTGGTTCGGCCACGATCCTGGCGATGGCAACCCCTCGCCGTGTGATGACCACCTCTTCGCCGGCCTCTACCTGGGCCAGTACGGCAGAAAACCGGGACTTTGCGGCAGCCACGCTGATTCGATGCATCAGGGGGGCCTGAAGAGTTGGTCAGATGACCATGCTAAGCACCGCATGACCTGGCCTGGCCTTGCTGACTCCGCCAAGTCGCCCAGAACAACACCCGCTGCTGCCTGCTGGAACTGAACCGCAAAATTCCGCCATGCAGCACTACCCCGGCATCAGTAGTCCTTACCTGGTGCCCTAACCTCACCACCACAAACCTGCCGCACTGGAACGGCGCCCGCTTGGCGGCATGTGATGACCCCTCCCCAAGAACGCGATCAGCTGTTCATCAGCTACAGCCATGTCGACCGGGGGTGGGTGGAGCGGCTGCAGAAGATGATTCGACCGCTGGTGCGCAGCGAGGCCCTGCGGCTGTGGGATGACTCCCAGATTCCAGCGGGGGCGAAGTGGAAGGTTGAGATTGAAAAGGCCCTCGCCAGCGCCAAAGTGGCCCTGCTGCTGGTGAGCGACGACTTTCTGGCTTCCGAATTCGTGATCAACAAGGAGCTGCCGCCGCTGCTGCGGGCTGCCGAGGCGGAAGGCCTTTGCATCCTCTGGGTATGTCTTGGCCCTTGTTTCTACGAAGCCACCCCTATTCACGAATACCAGGCGGTGCTGCCTCCTGGAGAGCCCCTTGAAGCGATGGGTCCGGTGCAGCAGAAGATGGCGCTCAAGACCATCGCCGGCGCTATCCGCGATGCGCTTACTTCTGAGGTTGCCCCGGCCCAGGATCCTGCCCAGGCTCAGGATCCGGTCCAGACTCAACTGCGGCCCGTTCCTGCGCCTGCGCCATCTGCCCCAGCTGCCCCGACTGCCCCGACTGCCCCAACTGCCAAGGATTCCTCGCGGCTGCAGCTATTCGCCACCAGCACCTGCCTGTTGCGCCAAGAGGGCGGCCGCTGGAGCATGGAGCGCCGCCCGCTGCAGGTGGAGGGCTACCGGGAGGATCTGGGCGAGGGTGTGGCCCTCACCATGGTGAAGATCCCGGCGGGCAGCTTTTTGATGGGCTCTCCTGAGGACGAGCCGGAACGATCAGAGGTTGAAGGCCCCCAGCACGAAGTGACGCTGGGTGCTTTCTGGATGGCCCAGACACCGATCACCCAAGCCCAGTGGCGGGCGGTGGCGGGTTGGCAGAAGGGGGGACGCGACTTGGAGTCTGATCCCTCGGAGTTCAAGGGCGCTAACCGTCCGGTGGAGCGGGTGAGCTGGCACGACGCCCAGGAGTTCTGCCGCCGGCTGAGCCAGCGCACGGGTCAGCGTTATGGGCTGCCGAGCGAGGCCCAGTGGGAATACGCCTGCCGCGCCGGCAGCACCACACCGTTCCATTTCGGGGCCACGCTGACGCCGGAGCTGGCCAACTACCATGGCAACTACGTTTATGGAAACGGCCCCAAGGGCACTTATCGCGAGCAGACCATTGATGTGGCCAGCTTCCCGGCCAATGGCTGGGCCCTGCATGACATGCACGGCAATGTGTATGAGTGGTGCGAAGACCATTGGCATGAGAGTTACAACTTCGCCCCTGGCGATGACCAACCCTGGTTGATTCCTGCTGCCGCTCATGATGCACCAAGGCTGCTGCGCGGCGGGTCGTGGAACTGCGGCCCCAGGCTCTGCCGCTCGGCTGTCCGCTTCAGCTACGCCCACACGGACTTCCGCGGCAACGTCATCGGTTTCCGCGTCTGTTGCCTCCCCCAGGACTAATTTCTTTACCCTTTAACCCTTTATATCTTTACACTGGCTGTTTCTTGGCTGTTGGCTGTTGGTTTGTGGCTGTTGGCTGTTCCGCCGTGGCGCCGCAGGCGCCCGGCGTTTTTTGTATCTCTCCCTGGGGCGCCCATACTCGCTTTGCCCCGCTCGCTCAGCCTCACCTGTTACCACTACACACCACAGGCGTCAACCTTGGTCCAGCTAGCCAGCGATTGGCGGCAAGATCCATGGTGGCGAGTGAACCCCTGACGCGACGGCATACGGCCAGTTCGAAGGATCGGAAAAACCAAGCCAAGACCCTGAAAAGGTTCGCCGGAAACTGTTTCATGTGATGATTGACATCTCTCAGATTTCTGTGATTGATACCCCAAGTTGCCGAAGAAATTTTGTCGATGTACGGATAGCCTGGCCATGTTGGCAACACACTCATGTCATGTTGTTGAATATTAGCCCTGGTTCTCGCTTGTTCTGCTACTCCGAAATCCGCTATAGAAGTAATAGACAAGGTTCATTTTCTGTAGCGATATACCTATAGAATCTATCGTGCCTGCCTTTCGGGGCCGGCTCTCCTCTCGGTACGCGGAGCGGTTCGTAGCAACCGCTACATGTGGATATCGGGCACGATAGCCACTGTTCAGTACGAACACAATCGCCCGAAAGCGGCTGCGGCTGCTAAGGTCAGCTTTCCCGCGTGGAGGTGGTTCACGGAAAGCATTAGAGGCGGCATGGTGGTTCATGGAAACCACCCAATAAGCGTTAGACAGCCACGGAGGTATGTGATAAATCAGATGTCTAAGAAATTTTCCTGACGAGCTTATGCTTCTTTGTCTTGCTTTTTGGAGCACATTCACGTATCTCTACCTTGTCATTGCAGTGAATTTCGACATCTTCATCCCAGTGAACAGCATAAGTCTTGTCTTTACGCACCACTTGACTATATTTAGGGTGGGGTTTTCTGGTTTCAATACGCACATAAAGCGTCCGACGTCCAAGAGTTGGTTCACGATCTACTAGCCCAATTAGCCTTCTTGGGCCATTTGCCTTGATAAGCCCTTTTTCTCGCAAATCATTATATACCTTTAAGGCCGCATCTACAAGAACCTTATTTCTTTGACGCTTTATTACAGCGTCTAGTGGTTTATCGGGCGAATTCAAGCCTTGGTACTCAGTGAGCTTTACTGGCTCAAGAGGCTCCTCAGAAGATGGATAGAAAAAGATTTGGTCGACCACCGAATGCGCGAGATAGAGGCAGTATATGGGCAAGCATTCAGACTTCGCGTAACCAAGAAAAACTGGTATCTCATGAGAGCGTGCATAATCAGAATCAAGCAGGCTCGGCGAAACCAGGATAATCGCTGCGACTGAAGACTCTAAATTGGCTTGAATATTTTCGTGCCAAGGCCTACCCGCAAAAAGATTCGAGTCGTCCCATACTTTTAGATCGCATAAATCAAAAAGAGGATCAAGATGAACACGAAATTCGACAACTATCCCATCATCTTTGGAGGAATGACAAATGAAGATGTTTGGCCGGTCAACCACAGAGTTATCATTTGATTAAACATTTAACATAAGTCATTGCTAGGAAAATGTTAAAAAGCTGCAACATAATGTTACTCCTGCTGCCAGGGGCAGAGGCCTGTAGTACGCAGAGATCAATGGAATCCGCTAAGCCGCGGCCACCAAGAAAGTTGACCCTTCTTTTTTAGATCAAGCGAACTGAATATCTTTGTCTCATGTGGAATCCCGTCATTCATCTGTTTACCATGAACGGTGAGGTATCCGATCTTGATGCCAATCTCAAAGTTGCTAATGCAAACTTGCAGAAAGTGTCTAGGGAAAGATTGCAAGAGTTCAGCATATGAAGCCAAATACACATTGGAATGGGCTTAGACGTGAAAGTCTTGAAGATATATAGACCTAAAATGGTAATCCGGTCCTCCCAAGTGACCTGAAAGTGAGCCCTGCTTTAGCGAAGAACATTGTGAAAGGACTCTTGAACGTAGAATGCTGTCTAACCGGCCCCTAGAGTTGGCAGACCACCACCAGCGCTCAGCTGCGTCACCCTAATATTCATGCCTGTCACTAAAGGGCAGCATTAGACTTCAGAATTTCTCATGTCCACCAAGCTGCCGCACACGCGAGTTTCCAGGACAGAAAAGCACTTTCTTACGGCAGTCGTATTCAATGAAAGCAGCAAAGCAACATTTCAAGAGACACAGGGAAGGAACAGCTCGAGTGATTCCGGTGGACCTTCGTGCCTGCGATTGGACTGTTAAGCCTTTCGGTGAGCTACAGGGCTTACCTCGCGATGGCGTACCACTGACCCAATGGGATGATCGTGACCAAGCATCGCTGGAGATTGCGCGAGGTATCATGGACAGAATTTTGTGAAGAACTCGCAGCCGTCTAACATCAAATTCAGCGGACGGGAGCAATGATTAACTTCTTCAGGCCCACTCTACTGCCCGCCGCTGATCTGGGGCGTTAGACCCACTATGGTGGGTCATCAAAGCTCCCCATTAGCCTGAGGCTGAAATGAATCTGCCCCGTACTTTTGTCAGTTTCAGCAGCGCTGATAAGCGGTGGTACGACCTTATGTGTGCGTGGAAGGCGCATGAGCATATTGCCTTTAACTTTGCTGATTTTCAGCTAGACGAGGCGATCAACTCACAGAATCCGTATTACATCAAGCGAGTGTGTGCTGCAAAGGTACGCCGCGTCGATACATTCATTCTTCTTATTGGAAACGACACATACACGAAGACTGTGTTCGTTAAATACGAAGTTGAAGTTGCGGTGGAGAAGGGGTGCCGACTCATTGGCGTGAATCTAAATGGCGTTCGTTTCAAAGACAGTCTTTGCCCGGCCTTCTTTGCCGAAGTCGGCGCACTCTTTGTTCCGTTTTCGTCTCGTATCGTGGCAGAGGCACTCACCAGGGAACGTGAAGGCAATTTAGCGTGGTACTACTTCCTCGATGAAGTCTATTCACGGCTTGGGTATCAACTGGTGGGCCAGAAGGCTATTCTTCCGCCACAACCCAACCCATTCGCTGGCGGGAACAGGCCGCCGTGGGCGCGATGAAGGTGCCTAACCACTCCACCGAGCGGACTTCGTCCAACCAGCTTCGCTGCTTGGATGATGCCACTCATGTCGAGCGTTAGGCATCAAAATCAACTCACACGTCGCCGCCATGCCGTATTCGACCTCCGACTTGATGAAGCTCGCGATCGAAGAGCATCTCAAGTGCTCAGAGTTTCCGAGGGTCGGTGCCGTTGTAGCTAAGCATGGTTCCGTGCTCGCTACTGGCTATCGCGGTGAAGTCAGTAAAACACATGCAGAGCGCATCGCAATCGAGAAGCTAACCCGTGAGCAACTCGCTGACGCTACCCTATTCACGACTCTGGAGCCGTGTGTCGATCTGCACCATGACCAAAGGGTAGAGTCATGTGCAGACTTGATCGCAGCAAGTGGAATCCGGGAGGTTTACATCGGCGTCCTAGACCCAAACGCAACCATCTACTCCCAGGGATTCCGTAGGCTCCTAGACAGCGGCATTAGCGTCAAGTTCTTCAATCGCAAGCTACGGGCTGCCGTTGAAGTGGAAACTTTTGAGTTCGGAGACGTTCACGTCGTCTACGGCAGCGGAAAGCGGCGAGTTCCAGTAGTACACAGCGGGACCGAAATTGAAGTTTGCTTCAGTGAGCTCGATGCTAGGTCAATTCCTACCAAGTGGGCCACCTTGCAGCCAGGACATGGGTGCGTCGATTTGTCCAGCACCAATGGCGCTGTTACGGTAGCCGCCGGCGCGAGAAACTTCAGCGACATCACGGATCCAACGGTGTTTCGGTTTCCTGGCCACTTCGCGAGGATGACGAAGGGAATGATTGCTGTGGTCAGGCCGCAATCGGCAGGGTTCTGCGTATTGGTGCCCCCACTGTCAGGTAAGTTGTCCGCTCGGTTTGATCCATCCACCAGGGGGCCTAACCGACGATCATGAAAAGGACCTACGGCCCCGCTGTGCGGGAGCAAGTCCGACAGCGAATGAGCCCACCAA
>JBIKMU010000054.1:0-23874 GCA_044359075.1 Cyanobium sp.
CGGAAGGTTTTGGGCTTACTCATACCCCATTCTCTCGCCCGGATCCATTGCTGTCACTGGGATCTGGGCAGATTTGAGGCCGTCTGTGGAGAAGTGGGCGGTGGGGTTATGTGCGACAGGCTCCTAGGGCGGCAGTCGTTGCGTCGCTACAAAAACAGCAGCAACAACGCAGGGACTGCATAACTGGCAGAACCCAGTCCTAGAGGGCAGAATAAGGGTAAGAGAGCAAATCCCTTGACCGACTCAGCGACTTGACCGACTCAGCGACCTTTCCCACCCAGGAGACCGACGACGAGAACCTGGGAGAAGACCTGGGCGGTCTGGATGACCTGCTGGCATCGCTGCGCTCAGACGACGAACCAGCGCCCAAGCGGGGTCGAGGCAGGGCCAAGAAGGAAGCACCGGCCAAGGACTTCAAGGCCGTGCTCTGGGCGAGTGCCGACAAACTGCGTGCCCAGATGGATGCGGCGGAATACAAGCACCTGGTTCTGGGACTGATCTTTCTCAAATACATCTCAGACACCTTTGCCGCCCAGCAAAGCAAGGTGCTGCTGATGGTCAGCGACCCTGACTCTGACAACTACATCGGCGATGATCCTGCTGACCACCAAGCAGCACTGGAAGATCGTGACTACTACACCCAGGAGAATGTGTTCTGGGTGCCTGCTGATGCTCGCTGGGAAACGCTTAGGGCACGGGCAAAGCAACCTGACATCGGGCAACTGATCGATAAGGCACTGGTTGCCATCGAGAACGAGAACCTTGCCTTGAGGGGCAAGTTGGATAAGCGATTTGGTGCCGCCCAACTGGAACCAGGGCGACTGGGTGAACTGGTGGATCTGATCTCCACCATTGGTTTTGCCGACGACCAGCGATCAGGGGATGTGCTGGGTGAGGTCTACGAATACTTCCTCGGACAGTTCGCCAGCGCCGAAGGCAAGAAGGGCGGTCAGTTCTATACGCCTGCCCACGTCGTCAAAACGCTGGTTGCCGTGCTGGCACCCCACAAGGGTCGGATCTATGACCCCTGCTGTGGTTCAGGTGGAATGTTCGTTCAGAGCGAGAAGTTCATTCAGGCCCACGGGGGTAAGCGTGATGACGCCTCGATCTATGGGCAGGAGAGCAACCCCACCACCTGGCGATTGGCAGCGATGAACCTGGCGATTCGGGGATTTGCTGCAGATCTGGGTCAAGAACCTGCTGACACCTTTGCCAGGGATCAGTTCGCTGATTTGAAGTTCGATTATATCCTTGCCAATCCACCGTTCAACATTTCCGATTGGGGCGGGGAGAAATATGAGAGTGATCCACGCTGGGTGTATGGCAGGCCACCAGTAGGCAATGCCAACTACGCGTGGTTACAACATATGCTCTGGAAACTGCGACCTGGAGGTGAAGCAGGTGTAGTGCTAGCCAATGGTTCGATGAGTTCCAACCAAAGCGGTGAGGGGCAGATTCGTGAAGCGATGGTGCGTGGTGATGTGGTTGAGGTGATGGTGGCGCTTCCTGGGCAACTGTTTCTGAACACTCAGATTCCTGTATGCCTGTGGTTTTTGACGAATGACAAGACCCAGCGAGGTCGAGACCGTCGTGGAGAGACGCTGTTCATTGATGCCCGCCAGATGGGCACGATGGAAACACGGGTGAACCGAGTGCTAACCGAAGCGGATATCGCCAAGATCGCCGGAACCGTTCACGCCTGGCGAAAGGATGGGGAAGTATCGGATGTCTATGAGGATGTTGCTGGGTTCTGCTACAAAGCCAAGTTGGAGGAGATCGAGAAGAATGGATTTGTGCTTACGCCTGGGCGTTATGTGGGAGCAGCAGATATTGAAGATGATGGCGAAGTATTTGAAGACAAGATGAAGCGGCTCAGCACCCTGCTCAAGCAGCAGCAGGAACAGGGGGCAAAACTGGATGCGGCGATTGCCCATAACCTGGCCTGGTTGGGATTTGGAGCCGAATGACACCAGCCGCCGACAGCCGCTGGCAGCAGCGCCTGAGCAACTTTGAGCGGGCGCTGGCGTTGTTGCGCGAGGCCCTGGTGAATGGCCCCGCAGCCCTCAACCAGCTGGAAAAGGAAGGGGTGATCCAACGCTTCGAATACTGCTTCGAGCTGGCCTGGAAAACCACCAAGGATTACATGGAGGCCAATGGTTTTGTGTTTGCGGTGGTGATGCCACGCCAGGTGCTGAAGGATGCCTTTGCCGCCAAAGTGATCACCGATGGCCAGGTGTGGATCGCCATGCTCGACCACCGCAATTTGCTCTCGCACACCTACAACCCAGTGGTGTTTGAGCAGGCGGTGGAGGCCATTCACCAGCAATATCTTCCGGCCATGGAGCAGCTGCTCAGTTTTCTGCAGCAGGAGGTGACGCCATGACCCGAGATCCCCTGGTCGCCAGCGAACTGGAGCTAGTGCTTTCAGTGCTGCGCCAGCACCCGGAAATCGAGAGCGCCACCCTGTTCGGCTCCCGCGCCAAGGGCACCCACAGCGATCGCTCCGATGTGGACCTGGCCCTGGCCGGCTCCCTGGGAGCCCTTGGTGCCGAAGCGATCGCTGCCGAACTGGAGGAGCTGCCCCTGCCGTATCGCTTTGATGTGCACGCCCTAGCGGCAATCACCCACACGCCGCTGCTGGAGCACATCGAGAGGGTGGGGAAGGTGATTTATCCGGAGCCCAGACCTCACCCAGCCGAATTACCATGAGGCAACTTTCGTAATTCATCGATGCGCAGCACAATCACCTCCCGCGGGCAGACGGTGGTGCCTGCGGCCATCCGTGAACGGTTCCGGCTGGGGCCCGCCACCCGGCTGGAGTGGGTCGTGGAGAGCGATGGCTCGATCCGCGTGGTGCCGGTGGCTGCCGATCCGATCGCCACTTTCCGAGGCTCCGGTCCCGGCGGCTCTACCGCCCGGCTCCTGGCGGAGCGCCAGGCTGAGCGGCAGCGGGAGGGTTGATGGCCAACCGCTGGCTGCTCGACACCTCCGCTCTGCTGGCCCTGAGCGATAACGAAGCGGGTGCGGAGCGGGCCGCCGCCATCAAGGCCTGCCATGCCCTCTCGGTGGCCGATGCCTGGATTGCCGCCGCCGCCCAGCAGGAAGGGGCGGTATTGGTACACAATGATACAGAATTCCAGGCTATCAACAGCCTCGCCCAGGAATGGCTTGCTTGAGATCAGAGAGGGCTTCTGCCAGATCTCGGTAGGATGGATGTCTAGGTTGTGCATCGGCAAGATGACCACCGCTGCGCCACTGCCAGAGCTGCTGCAGGTCAAACTGCAGCCATTGAGGGAGCTGTGCGAGCGCTATGGCGTTGAGAAGCTGGAGCTGTTCGGTTCAGCGGCCCGCGGTGAGTTTGATCCAGCCCACAGCGACCTTGACTTCATCGTGCAGATGAAAGGGCGACGCGAACCAGGCTATGCCGCACGTTTTTGTGACTTCGCCGATGCACTGGAGGCTCTTTATGGACGGCCCGTGGACCTGCTGACGGAGCTGATGATCAAAAATCCCTATTTCAAGGCTGCAATCGCCCAAGAGCGAACTGTCTTGCTAGAGACCGCGCACTAACGATGCACCCCGAAGCCACCCGCCGCCTCGGCCATGCCCTGCAGGCTATCGCTGCCATCGAGCGCTACACCGCCAACGCCCCCTTGCAGGAGAGCCTCAGCCACGACCTGACCCGCAGCGCTGTGGAACGCCAGCTGGGCATCGTGCAGGAAGCGCTGCGGGTGGCGTTGCTGGAGGAGCCCTGCCTGCGGCAGAGCTGGCCGGATGTCGACGCCCTGCTCGCAGGCTGCGCTCGGCTGCGGGATTGGGAGCATGTGGTGGCCTTGGCTGATCTGGTGGATTTTGTGAGAGGGGATTTGAGGGTGTGGCAGGGGAGGTTGTCGGAGGGGTTGAGGCAGCAGCAGGAAGAGGGGGCGAAGTTGGATCAGCAGATTGCTGAGAATCTGAGGAGGTTGGAATATGAGTTCTGATTGGAGAACCGTTAAACTTTCTGAGGTCGCCATTGAGGTGACAGTTGGTTTTGTCGGAACGATGACGAATGAGTATATTGACCATGGAATACCATTTCTGCGCTCGCTAAACGTTGACAGGTTCAAGATAAACAGTAGGGATATCCGATATATTTCTCGGGATTTTCACTCCAGGATTTCAAAATCCCGTCTTATACCTGGAGACGTCGTGATCGTGAGAACGGGCAAACCAGGCACCTGTGGTGTTATACCTGAGGAACTACCCGAGTCAAACTGCTCGGATCTCGTGATAGTTCGTTGTGGCAGTGAGATCCTCAATAGATTCTTCTGCTATTATGTCAATAGTGCAGCATCAAATCATATCGCCGCTCACCTTGTAGGGGCTGTTCAGCAGCATTTTAATGTTGCCTCTGCTAAGACAATGGAGATCCCGCTGCCGCCAATACAGGAGCAAAAAGCAATCGCCCACATTCTCGGCACCCTTGACGACAAGATCGAACTTAACCGCAAGACCAACGTAACCTTGGAGGCGATGGCAAAGGAGCTCTTCAAGTCGTGGTTTGTGGATTTCGATCCAGTCAGAGCGAAGGCAGAAGGTCGCCCTACTGGATTGCCAGCAGAAATCAGCGACCTGTTCCCAGATTCATTTGAGGATTCGGAACTGGGGGAGATTCCTAGTGGGTGGAGAGTTACTCCAGTGGGAGATGTTGTTGAGTGCGTTGGAGGTTCGACTCCCTCGACAAGCGAAGCTGACTACTGGGATGGTGGTGAATACTTCTGGGCAACACCCAAAGACCTTTCCTCTCTGTCAGAACCATTTCTTCTGGATACAGCGAAAAAGATCACTGCTGATGGGGTTCAGCGCATTTCATCGGGCATTCTTCCTGTTGGAACTGTGCTTCTCTCGTCAAGAGCACCAGTTGGTTACGTTGCTGCTGCCTGTGTCCCCGTCTCAATCAATCAGGGTTTTATTGCTTTGAAGAGCAATGGTCTGATGTCAAGCGCCTATCTACTGAACTGGTGCTTGAGCAATGTTCAGCAGTTCAAAGACAGGGCATCGGGCACAACCTTTGCAGAAATCTCAAAAGCAGCATTTAGACCAATACCGCTTCTGGTTCCCAGTGAACAGGTGGCAAGATCTTTTTCTGACAAAGCGCAAGCGCTATATGAAAGGGTCGTGTCAAATATGCGGCAATCAACTCTACTCGCAGCGACCAGAGATGCCCTCCTCCCCAAACTCATCTCAGGTGAAATCCGAATCCCTGATGCCGAGAAGATGCTTGACGAGGTTGGCGTCTGATGGCACTCATCACAGAAGTCCATCTGGAGCAGGAGGCCTTCGATCAAGTCATTTTATCCCAGGCTGCTGATGGCCAGCCGTTCGATCTCTCCAGGATCCTCCAGCACCTGACCCAAGCCGGCATGCTGCAGTCCACTGACGAGCGTGGTGCCGTCAACCACCATATCCCCGGGCAGGAGATTCTCACTCCAGACGACGTTTTTAGCTCAGCTGCCCGATTCACCGCCCCCAGCTCCCCGAATTTGGCAGGCAGCTCCCCGAATTTGGCGGCCAGCTCCCCGAATTTGGCCGAAAATCGGAACCCTGATGGCTGCCAGATCACCGATCAGCTCGCCCTGCCTGTTGTGGATGATCTTGCTTGGCTCTCACCGGTGTTTCGCACTCTCATGCTGCACACGGCATGACTTCCTCGCGCCCCTTCGCCCTACGCCTGTTCGTGCCCTCCGGCCTGCCGGAGGGAATGCGCATCGTGGAGAAGAGCAATTGGAGCGGCATCGGTTTTGTGGTGCCCCGCTCCCAGCTTCCTGAGTTCAGTGCCCGGCCGGAGGCCCAACGTCCCGGGGTGTATGTGTTGCTGGGTCCAGATCCTGAGGGCAGCGGCGAACTGGCTTACATCGGTGAGGCGGATCCCCTTGGCCGGCGCCTGGTGCAACACGCCGCCACGCGCGATTTCTGGACCACGGCCTTCGCCTTCACCGACAAGGACGGCCACCTCAACAAGGCCCACGGCCAACACCTCGAAGCCCGGCTGATCGAGCTAGCCAGTAAGGCCCGTCGCGTGCGCCTCGACAACCTGCAGCAAGGTCGCACCACCTCCCTCTCGGAAATCGATCGGGCAGAAGCGGAGGGCTACCTCAGCGAACTTCTGCTCTGCTGCCCGGTTCTTGGGCTGCGCCTCTTTGAGCGGCCCGGTGGGACCGCCTCTACTCCTTCCCAGCCTTCTTCTCAACAGCCCGCCCTTGTGGAGCCACCCCTGTTCCACCTGCGCGGGCCCGATGCCGATGGACAGGGCTACGAATCGCCCGGGGGGTTCACCGTGCTGGAAGGATCGAGGGCCCGTCTCGCCTTTGTGGAATCCACCCCGGCTTCTGTGATCGCCTTCCGCGGCCAACTCAGCGAGCAAGGGTTGTTTCGGCCCGAGGGGCAGTCGCTGATCCTCACCCAGAGCTACGAGTTCAATTCCCCCTCCCAGGCGGCGGCCCTGCTCCTGGCTCGCTCCGCCAATGGTCTCCTCGAGTGGAAAGCCGTCGCCGGGCTCACTCTGGGGGAGCACCGCAGGCGACAGTTGCCCCAGGGCGTGGAAACAGAAGCTGATGGTTGAAGAGTCGTCTTCTGATCAGAATTTGGTCCACCCCCGCGGTGAGATCCTTCTCTACGCGGCCCCCGACGGCCAGATTTCCCTCGATGTGCGTCTGGAGGCTGACACCGTCTGGCTCAGCCAGGCCCAGATGGCCGAGCTGTTTGGCCGCGAACGCTCGGTGATCAGCAGGCACATCGGCAATGTTTTCAAAGAGGGCGAGCTGCCCGAAAAAAGCAATGTGCATTTTTTGCACATTGCCGGTGCCGACCGGCCATCGCCGCGCCGTCCCGATAAACTGGTTGGCAACTGGTTGAAGCTCCCCCATGCGCCCCGTCACGCGATCCGTCGGCGCGTTTGAGGCCAAAACCCATCTCGCTGCCCTGCTCGACGCGGTGGCGGCTGGCGATCAGATCACGATCACGCGCCACGGGCGCCCCGTAGCCAGGCTCGTGCCGCCAGACGACCAGGTTCGGCCGGACGTGGCCGCCACCATCGAGCGCCTGCGGTCCTTCAGCGAGGGTCAGACCCTCGGCGATCTCTCCTGGCGCGAGCTTCGCGATCAAGGCAGGCCATGACATCCCCGGCCGAAAGCTCTGATGCGGGCGATCTGGTGCTGGATGTGTCGCTCAGCTGCGCCTGGTGCTTCGCCGATGAAGCCAGTGAGGCGTCCTGGGCGATCCTGTCGCGCCTGCAGACCGCCGAGGCGCACGTACCCTCGCTCTGGTTGTGGGAAACCGCAAACGTGCTGGTTCAGGCCGAACGCCGGGGGCGGATCACCGCTGCCGCCATTCGCGCCTTCCTCGGCCTGCTGGAGGCGCTGCCGATCCACATCGACCACGCCGGCACCACCACCATCTGGCACGACACCCTGGCCCTGGCGCGCGCCCACCGGCTCACCTCCTACGACGCGGCCTATCTCGAGCTGGCCCTGCGTCTGAGTCTTCCCCTGGCCAGCCGCGATCAGGCCCTGCAGGCTGCCGCCAGAAGCGAAGGCGTGCCGCTGCTGCCGACGTGATGGCCAAGCAAGCCGACACTGACGCCCCCTACTCCCCGCCCCTCACCCTCAACCCGGCGCTGCTCAACCGCGTCGCCGCCATCGCCGAGGCCCTCGGCCGCTGGAGCGCCCGTCAGGATTCGCAGCCATCACCCCGCCTACGCCGCGAGAACCGCATCCAGACGATCCAGGCCTCGTTGGCGATCGAGCAGAACAGCCTCAGCCTGGAGCAGGTGAGTGCCCTGTTTGATGGCCAGCGGGTGATCGGTCCGGCCCGCGACATCCAGGAGGTGCGCAATGCCATCGCCGCCTATGACGCCCTGCCCCGCTGGGATCTCTCCAATCCCCAGCATCTGCTGGAAGCCCATGGGTTGTTGATGGCGGGGTTGATCGACGCCCCTGGCCGCTTCCGCAGCGGTGGGGTGGGCATCTACCGCGGCGATCAACTCGTGCATATGGCTCCGCCAGCCGCAAGAGTTCCGGGTTTGGTCGACGACCTACTGGCTTGGCTGGACGCCAGCACCTGGCATCCCCTACTCGTGAGCTGCGTGGCCCATTACGAGCTGGAGTTCATCCATACCTTCGCCGATGGTAATGGCCGCCTCGGCCGCCTATGGCAGACCCTGATCCTCAGCCGCTGGAACCCGCTGCTCGCCTGGCTGCCGATTGAGGAGGTGATCCGCTCCCGGCAAAAGGGCTACTACGAATCGCTGGGCCAGGCGGATCAGCAGGGCGATCTGGAGCCCTTCGTTACCTACCAACTGGAAGCCATCCACGATGCCCTGCGTTCGGAGATCGGTTCGGAGATGAGTTCGGAGAAAAGTTCGGAGATGGCTGCGAAGCTTGGCGGGGTCATCGGAGCGGAGCGGGGGCTGGCCATCGATCAGCGGATCCTGGGGGATCTCGCATCCGAACCCACCCTTTCAGCCCGCCGCCTGGCGGAACGTTTACAGCTCAGCCAGCGAGCCGTGGAGAAGCATCTGGCAGCCCTGCAGCGGGCCGGGCGCCTGCGGCGTCAAGGTTCACCCCGTGCCGGCCATTGGCAGGTTCTTTAGGCTTATCCCATGGCACTCATCACCGAAGACCATCTGGAGCAACAGTGCCTTGAGTGGTTCAAGGAACTGGGATACGCCTATGCCTTTGCTCCAGATCTCGCACCCGACGGCACCACACCAGAACGCAACGACTTCAGGCAGGTGATCCTCACGGGGCGTCTGCGCTCCGCACTCCAGCGCCTGAACCCGGGCGTTCCAGCAAGCACAATCGAATCAGCGGTGCTGCAACTGGCGAACCCCAATGTGCCTGGGTTGCTGGCCTCCAATCGCAACTTCCACCGCTGGATGACCCAGGGTTTGCCCATCACCCACATGGATGGCAACCAGCAGGTCGGCATTCGTCTCAAGGTGATTGGATTCGACGACCCCGCCGCCAACGATTGGTTGGTGGTGAACCAGTTGGCGATTCAGGGCAGCAAGTACAACCGCCGCCCTGATCTGGTGGTCTACGTCAACGGTATACCGCTGGCGGTGATCGAACTGAAGAACCCCGCCGATCACAAGGCCGACATCTGGGCCGCGTTCAACCAACTCCAGACGTACAAGCAAGACATCCCCGATCTGTTCACGTCCAATGTGCTGCTGGTGATCAGCGATGGCATCCAGGCCCGCTTGGGGTCCTTGAGTGCTGATCAAGAACGGTTCCAGCGCTGGCGCACCATCGAAGGTGTCAACAACGAAGTCGATCCGCTGGGCCATCACCGGGACCTGGAGACCCTGCTGCGGGGGATCTTCGATAAGGGGCGCCTGCTGGAATTCGTTCGTCATTTTTGCCTCTTTGAGGAAGACGGGCAGATCGTCAAGAAGATCGCCGCCTACCACCAGTTCCACGCCGTCAGGGAAGCGGTCGAACGGGTCGTCGAGGCAAGCAGACCCGATGGCGACAAGAAGGGTGGCGTCGTCTGGCACACCCAGGGCGCTGGCAAGAGCATCGAAATGGCGTGTCTTTCGGGCACGTTGCTCACCGATCCCCGCATGCAGAACCCCACCCTGGTGATCGTGACCGATCGCCAGGACCTGGATGGGCAACTGTTCAGGGTCTTTGCTGGCGCTGGCGATCTGCTGGGCGAATCCCCCAAGCAGGCCAACTCAAGACAAGAACTCAGAGACCTTCTTGCCAACCGACCCAGTGGTGGCATCATCTTCACCACCATTCAGAAGTTCGCTACCGAACCTGATGAAGATAAATTTCCTGCCCTCAGCGAGCGCCACAACATCGTGGTGATCTGCGATGAGGCGCACCGCACTCAATACGGGTTCAAAGGTCGCTTCGACACCAAGACAGGCGAAATCAAATATGGATTGGCAAAGGCGCTGCGTGATGCCCTGCCCCAGGCAACCTTCCTTGCCTTCACGGGAACGCCAATCTCCCAGGATGACCGTGACACCCAGGCGGTTTTCGGGCACTACATCTCCATCTACGACATTCAGCAGGCAGTGGAAGACGGCGCCACGGTGCCGATCTACTTCGAATCACGCCTGGCAAAACTGGCGCTCAAGGAACCATTGCTCCCCCAGGTGGATGAGCAGGTGGATGACCTCTTCGCTGATGAGGACGATATCCCTGCGGCGGAAAGGGCAAAGAGCCGGTGGGCAGCCCTGGAGGCACTGGTGGGCGCCGAACCACGCCTCAAGCAAGTGGCAGCGGATTTGATCGCCCATTTTGAGCAACGCTCACGCACCCAACCGGGCAAGGCGATGGTGGTGGCGATGAGCAGGGACATCTGTGCTCGCCTCTATGACGCCATCGTTGCTCTGCACCCTGAATGGCACGACGACGACCCGAAGAAGGGTGCCATCAAGGTGGTGATGACGGCAACGGCAGCGGATGCGCAGCACCTCCAACCCCACCACACCACCAAGCAGCAAAAGAAGGATCTGGAGAAGCGGTTCAAGGATCCTGCCGACCCGCTCAAGATCGTCATCGTTCGGGATATGTGGTTGACAGGATTTGATGCTCCCTGTCTGGCGACGATGTATGTGGATAAACCGATGCAGGGGGCGAACCTGGCCCAGGCGATTGCCCGCGTCAACAGGGTGTTCAAGGACAAACCAGGCGGTCTGGTGGTTGATTACATCGGCATCGCCCCCCAACTCAAAGAAGCCCTGGCGACCTACACGGCAGCGAAGGGCAAGGGTGCTCCAACGATTGATACCAGTGAGGCGCTGCTGATTCTCAAGGAGAAAGTCCAGGTTGCCCATGATCTGCTACACCCCATCGATTGGAGCGGGTTCAGGGAACCCAAAGCAGCGATGGCTCTGCTGCCCAACTGCCTGGATCACATCCTGGAACTACCAGATGGCAAGCAGCGCTATTGCGACACCGTGCTGGCGATGACCAAAGCGTTTGCCTTATGCGGAACCCTTGATGAAGCAATGGCACTCAATGATGAGGTGACTTTCCTTCAGGCAATCCGAGCACCCCTGATCAAGGGTGACGAAATGGGAGGAGATGGACGTGCTCCTAAAAATGTTGATTATGAGTTGCGGCAACTGCTCTCTGATGCCCTGATTGCCGATGGAATCACAGACATCTTCAAGGTCGCAGGTCTACAAAAACCAGATATTAGTATCCTCTCGGATCCGTTCCTGGCAGAGGTCAGCAAGATCCCCCAGAAGAACCTGGCGGTTGAACTACTGCAGCGGTTGCTAAGAGAAGAAGTTCAGACCCGCTTCAAGACCAACGTAGTCAAGCAGAAGCGGTTCAGCGATCTTTTGCAGGCAGCACTGCAGAAATATGCCAACCGCTCCATTGAGGCGGCCCAGGTGATCGAAGAACTGATTGCAATGGCCAAGCAGTTCCGTGATGAAGCAGAGAGAGTTGATGCCATGGGATTGTCGGTTGCTGAGGTTGCCTTCTACGACGCCTTGGCGAACAACCAGTCAGCACAAGAGCTGATGGGCGATGAGATTTTAATGAAGATGGCACGGGAACTGGCCCAAAAACTGCGGGGCAACCTCAGCATCGATTGGCAATACAAGGAAAATGTGCGAGCGAAACTGCGAACAATGATCAAGGCACTGCTGAAACGCTACAAGTATCCGCCTGATCAAGAGGTGGCGGCGATTGAGTTGGTGCTTCAACAGACAGAGATGATTTCCGAGGAATGGTCGAGGGAAGCCGATCCGATCAGCTTTCAGCTGGTGGGCGACCACATCTAGGTGCGCCCCCTCAGGCAGGAGCAAGCCGTGAGCACCAGCGGCTTCGGGATGCTCCACAGCCAGCGGCCGCCCGTGCCGGCCGACTTTGATCCCGCCAGCCTGCTGGAGCCGTGATCGGCCTCGACACCAATGTGCTAGCCCGCTATTTCGTGGTGGAAACGAATGCCGATCTAGCCACCGAAAGCCAACGGCAGGCCGCCCTGCGCCGCTGGATGGGGCCAGGGCAGAGCGGCTGGCAGACGCCCATTTGGTACGCGACAACCATCGTCGGGACCATTGACCGCTCAAGCAAGCTCTCAGGGCAAAACCGACCAGGGCAGGCTTAGGGCAAAGCCGACCAGGGCAGGCTGACCTTGGCGTCGCCTTGCCCCCAGAAGCTCACTGTCTTGGCTGAGGGATCAACTGTAATCTTGTAGACATAGCGAGAACCATTTTGAGTGTTGTTCGCCAACACCTTGTTATTGGGGCCATAGGTGACGATCCCGAATGCGACTCGATTATCGATGAAACTGTAGGCCCAGGTTGTGTTGCCGTTGAATTTGACCACCGGGCAAGTGGGACTGGACTCAAGTGTGTTTGGACCCTTCAGGCACGTGACTTTCAAGCCGGCGGGAACCGGTGGCGAGGAGCTGGCTGGCACGGTGACGACCTGGGGTGGGATCACCGGCAGGTCTCGCCATGCTATATCGATTTTGGCATTGGACTGGCCCCAGACACTGACAGTTTGTGCTATTGGATCGACTGTCATTTTGCAAACGTAGCGCGCGCCATTCCGGGTAACGTTTTTTAATACAGTTCCATTTGGGTCAAAGCTAACAATTCCGAAGGCTGGGCGATTATCGATAAAACTATAGGCCCAGGTCCTAACGCCACCATATTGAATCACCGGGCAGTTGGGGCTTGGCTGCCCAGTGCCAGGCCCCAAAGTGCAGGTGACCTTTAGGCCGGCTGGAACGGGCGGTGTGGAGTTAGCGGGCACGCTGAGGATCTGGGGAACGCTTTGCGCCTCCACCTTTGATGCCGCGCCTAAAACGAGACCAAGCGTGCCGATGCCGATAAGGAGAGCTTTGCATGGGCGTGGAGGATAAGCATGCAAAGCAGTTCTGGAAATCGCCTCAAGCGGAGCGGATGTAGAAAAAGTCATTGGTTTGCTTTGGCATGTTTGATGCGGCGGGTTGGTCGCATGAATCAAATGATGATTTAACGCGCCCTTAAAGGCCATCTGTCGCGTGACATAGGGCTGTTCAGTCCCTGACGCTTATTTGTAAACCAGATGACCCATGACGGCGTTGAGCCCACGAGTTGCCAGCCATAATCGAGTCAGTCGCCCCCATGAGTGCCGCGAAACTCCCCAAACCCTTTGGCTGGCAGCCTGCTGCCCTTAATGGCGGCTGGATCTATCGCGACCGGATTGAGCGCGCCGCTGAGGGCCTGCTTGTCACTGACTTTTACGCAGCGCGTTATCCCCACAGCGACCAAAAAACGTGGCAGCGGCGCCTGGAAGGCGGCGAGATCTGGCGCCATGATCTGCCGCTGCTTGCCGATGCCGTCCTGGCCCGGGGCGATCGGCTGGCCTGGCATCGCCCCCCCTGGCAGGAGGCGGCCGTCCCGGCCACCTGGGAATGTCTCTGCGATGACGGCGACCTGCTGGCCCTCAACAAGCCGAGCGGTTTGCCAGTCATGCCCGCCGGCGGCTTCCTTGAGCACACTTTGATGCGCCTGCTCGAACGGCAGCACGCCACCGACCCCGCCGGCGTGCCACGGCCCGTCCATCGTCTGGGGCGGTTCACCAGCGGTATCCTGCTCTGCGCCCGCCGGCCGGCCAGCCGGGCCTGGCTGAGCGCCCTGCTGCGGGAGAGCACGGCCCTCGCTGCCAACACCCATGGGAGCCCAGGCGCCGCGCCGAGGGCTCAAAAATGCGGCGGCCGCAAGATCTACCGGGCCTTGCTCGCTCCAGGCGCCCTGGACCTCCAAGTCGGCGCAGAACTCCAGATCACCACTCCCATCGCCCGCCAACCCCACTCGCGCCTGGGATCCCTCTGGGCCGCCGGCTGCCGCGACGATCCCGCCGCCCTGGCCGCCCGCAGCCAACTCACCCTGCTCGAACGGCGCCGCGACGCCGACCTGGTGGAAGTGGCGATCAGCAGCGGCCGCCCCCATCAAATTCGCATCCATTGCGCGGCGGTGGGCGCCCCCCTGCAGGGCGATCCGCTGTACCTGCCCGGTGGTGACGCCCTCCCCGACTCCCTGCCCGGCGACGGTGGCTACTGGCTCCATGCCATGAGTGTGGAACTGCCGCGCCCGGACGGACCAGCCTTGATGTTGACCACAACCGCTACCCCTGGAGTCTGGTGGGCGCGCGCAGCGGAGGGATGGGAACCATGACCCAACGGCCGCAGCGACGCCTGCACCTGGCCCACCCTTCCAAAAACCTGCTTTACATCCTGGCGTTGACCCCTTCTCCCATCGGCAACTACCGGCTGCAGATGCTGGTTGTGGGTCAATACCCTGCCTGAACCACCCTGGCCGCGACCAACTCAGGCAGGAGGATTGGAAGTCGTCCCCATCCCATACCAGCGCACCAGGGCCGAAACATCCTCGCCGCCATGACCCCGGGCGATCAGTGCCTCTTCCAGGGCCGCCACCCGCTCGCTCAGCGGCAATTCCAGGCCCACCTCGGCCGCCGCCGCCAGGGCGATGGCCAGATCCTTGCGGTGCAGCTCGAGCTTGAAGCCAAGTGGGAATTGGCCCGCCAGCATGGCGCCGGCCCGATGTCGCAAGGCCCAAGACCCAGCCGCACCGCCCTCCAGTGCCCTGCAAACGTCTGCCATCGGCAACCCCAACCGCACACCCAGGGCCATGGCCTCTGCCACGGCCGCATAACTGCCAGCCACCAACACCTGATTCACCGCCTTGACCCGCTGGCCGGCCCCCACCGGCCCGAAGTGGTGGATGGCACCTCCCACCACCTGCAGCAGCGGCCGGGCCCGCTCCAGATCGGCGGGGTCCCCGCCCGCCAGCACCACCAAAGTGCCGGCGCGGGCCCCCTCGGTGCCGCCCGTCACCGGAGCATCGAGATAGGCCAGGCTATGACCGGCAAGGGCCTGGGACAGGGCTGCGCTGCTGGCGGGGGCGATGGTCGAAAAATCAAGCACCAGGGTGCCCGGGGCGGCCCCGGCCACCACCCCCTGGGGCCCTAGCAGCACCTCGCGCACCGCATCGTCATCCCGCAGGCATAGACAAACCACTGCGGCTGAAGCCACCGCCGCCGCAGGATGGGCGGCCCGGCTGGCCCCCAGGGCCTCCAGGGGCAGTTCCCGATCGCGGCTGCGGTTGTGCACCGTCAGGGGCACACCGGCGGCCAGCAGGTTGGCGGCCATGGGGGCTCCAAGGGCGCCGAGACCCAAAAAAGCCACCCGGGGCCAGCCAGAATCGGTAACAGTCATGGGCCCAAAATCGCAATGGCGGCTAGGGTGCCATGAATGGCAATGGCGGCTAATGGTGCCAGGCATGTCCCGGCCCGACCGGAGGGACAACCCCGGTCCCCATCCCACGGCCAACTCCGACTTGCCCCATCCCGCAGCGCCGGCACAGTTGCGATTGCGATTGCCATCGCAGCGTCGAGCCAACGCCTGCCACCGCCGCCCGCTGACGGCGGCCTGCGCCCTGGCCAGCGCGACCCTGCTCTACGGCTGCGGCCCCCGTCCTCCCTGGCAGGTGCAGTGGCTGGCCGAAAGCCCCCTGCCCCGCCAGCCGGAGGCCGCCCTGCGCCAATGCGAGGCGCGCTTGGGATTAGCTCTCGAACGGGCCGCCCCCGCCGATGCCACCAACTTCGGCGAACGCCAGGGCTTCGACTTCTACGGCCGAGCGGTGCCAAACCGGCCCCAGTTGATCGTGCTGCACGAAACCGTGATCGGGGCCGCCGACACCCTGCGCAAATTCGCCACGCCCCACCCAAAAGATGACGACCAGGCCAGTTATCACATGCTGGTAGACATCGGCGGACAACGCCTGCGGATTGTGAACGACGATCAACGTGCCTATGGCGCCGGCATGGCGGCATGGGGGGACATGACCGTGCGCATCCGGCCGACATCGGTGGGTTCGATCAACAACCTGGCCCTGCACCTCAGCCTCGAAACCCCGGCCGATGGCCGCGGCGACACGGCCAGCCACAGCGGCTACAGCGATGCCCAATACCGCGGCGCTGCGGCCCAGGTGATGCTCTGGCAGGCCCGCTACGGCATCCCCCTCAGCCGGGTCACCACCCACGCCGCCGTCGACCGCAGCCGCAGCCGCTATGACCCCCGGAGCTTTCGCTGGGAAAGCTTCGACGCGGCCTGGCAAAAGGCGGCAAAGGCCTGCGGTTTTGAGGTCTATGACACCGGCCGGGCGACGCTTTGAAGCCTGCAGCCGATGCGGCGGACGGCAAGCTCGAGGTGCTGCGCCGGGAGTTCGAGCACCAAGCCGCCTTCACCCAGGTGTTCGTGGTGCTCACCGTGGGCGCCACCCTGATCGCCACCCTCGGATTGCTGGCCAATAGTGCCGGCGTGGTGATTGGCGCCATGGTGGTCGCCCCCTGGATCCTGCCCCTGCAAGCCATGGCCTTCGAGATCTTGCAGGGGCGGCTGCCGATGTTCCTGCGGGCGCTGCGCACCCTGCTATTGGGAGTGGGGCTCTGCGTGGTGCTCTCGGCGGGGGTGGGGCTGCTGGTGGCCTATCCCAGCTTCGGCAGTGAGGTGATCAACCGCACCAGCCCCAACCTGCTGGACCTGGGTGTGGCCCTGGTGGCAGGGGCGGTGGCGATGTACGCCAAGCTGCGCAAGGAAGCGATCTCGGCCCTGGCGGGCCTCGCCATCGCCGTGGCCCTGGTGCCGCCGATGTGCGTGGTGGGGCTGCTGCTGGCTGCAGCCCAGTGGCAACAGGCCTACGGGGCGATGCTGCTGTTCGCCACCAACCTGCTGGGGATCATGGTGGGGGCCATGGCGGCCCTGGGGATCCTGGAGGGGGGGGCCTACCGCTACCGGCTGCTTCACAGCCGGCTGGGCCTCACCAGCTTTGCGCTGACTGCCCTACTGGTAATCCCTTTGGGCAGCAGCTTCTTCCGCCTTCTGGAGCGCTCCCGCAGGGAGGTGGCGGCCCAGCGGCTGGAGAGCCTGATCGAGCAAAAACTACGCGCCAACACAATCACGCTCGGCAGCGATCCGGCCATCGATCTGATCGGCATTTCCATCGACTGGCTCAAGAATCCACCCCTGATCCGGGCGCGGGTGCGCGTCACCGATGCGAACCTGCCCACCCCCTTGCAAGTGGCGGCGGTGCAGGAGTTCATCAATCGCAACCAGGCGCCGCGGCGCTTCCGGCTGGTGGTGCAACGCACCGCGGTCGATCTGATCGGTCCGAGCACCGCCCCTAATCCGCCCGCCCTGGAGATGCTGCCATCGTCGGCGCTGGCGCCGTTGCCCGCAGAGGAGCCGAAGGCGAAGTAATGGGGAGCACGGATGAAGATGAGCCATGCGGGTGTCTTGCCCACGGGTCTATGTCCTACTTGCCGCCTTCAAAGGGAAACACGGCGAAAGGGTTGCCGCCGAAAGCGCCGATAGATATCGAAGTCGCTATCTAAAGAGAGGATCTCGGCAACATCCAGCCGCTCCGAGAGTGTCACCAGGGTGAGATCGGCGAAATCACCGGGCAGATCGGCGTAACGCTGGTTGAGTTCAGCGATGCGGGCGTAATCCTCCGGAAGCAGGTTGATCGCCTCGATGGCACCGCGGCTGACGGCCCCGAGCAGGTGGTTCTGAGCGCTCAGGACGCGGGGATCACCGGGATTGCCCAGCAGCCAGAGCACCTCAGCGATGCAGATCGGCGAGGTGATCAGCTGCGCGGCGTTCTGATCAAAGAAGGCCACCACCGCCTGATGCAGGGGCTCCTGCTGCTGGTAGTAGCTGAGCAGGATTCCCGAGTCGATCAGGATCCGCTGCATCAGCGCCGCTCCAGCCGGCGAGCCTGGAGGTGCTCGCTGAGCAGCCGTCGCCTTTGCTGGCGTTCGGAGCTGCCGGGAGGCAGGGTGTCGAGGAAGTGATCTGGATGGCCGCCCAACTGCTCGGTGATTGAGGGGGCGGGCCGGCGCTGTTGCCAGCGATCGCGGATCAGCTGGCGGATGAGGGTGCTCTTGTCCTGGCCTGTGGCGGCCAGCAGATCCTGCAGGCAGCGTTCGGTTTCGCTGTCCAGCCTGACGGTGAGTGGCATAGATCCCAGCCTCGACCATGTACGACGGATTTCCCTATTGTAATACGGTTGCCTTGCCGCCGGCTGTTTCGAGTGGTTAACTCTCGGGGGCCGCGGCCCTAGGAGCCGCGATCGCCCTGGCCATCGCCAGCCTGCAGACAAGCCGCACGGCGAACAACGCCCAGGCTGTCCGCATCCAGGGTGCTGAGGCCAAACTAAAGGACCTGCACCAGGCCGTGGCCACGGCCAACTGGCTGCAGAGGCGCGGCTTTTGAGCAGCGGATCATGGGGCCCAGCTCGACAGGGAATCGCCGCCCACGGCGGCCACAAATAAGCCCTGCCGATGGCAGGGCTAGGAGGTGAATCAGAGCTGTAATTCAGGCCTGGGGCGAGGTGATCAACGGAGTGGCGATGCGCTTGCGCAGACGGCGGCTCCAACCAAAGGCGGCAGCGGCGCCGAACAGGGGCAGGGGGCCAGGAACCGCCGAGGGGGTGCGCAGGTCAAGGGCCGCAACCTCGGCGTCCGTAAGCACGTTGTCAAAGATCCGCAGGTCCACCACAGATCCCGAGGAACTTTCACCTCCACTAGTCGTGGCATCGTCTTGAAAGATGTTAAGTGGGTTGGCCGCTGATATGACGCCCAAAGAAGAAGAATCGCTGAATGAGAACACCGGGGTTCCATCAAAATACGCGGTCATCAACGCGGTTGAGCTGTCTCGGGTGAGCACGACTTCAAAGAAAGTTCCGGGGCCAACCGTTGGGCCACCCGAACTTTTATTATAGAAGTTAAGCTGGCCACTGTTTGTATAGAGCCCATAGTCGGAGGTGAGGTTCTTGAAGTCGAAGATCTTTCGGTACCCAGATGTATCGTTAAATTGCAACAGAGCCGCGATCGTGTAGTTGTCGCTGATCAGGCCCGTGGCGTCCAGCGACAGGCCCTGCTGTGTGCCGAAGTTGTAGACGGTGGTGGGGGTGCCACCGATGCTTGCTGAGGAGAAGGAGCCCAAAACGAAGGGAATCAGATCGGGAGCTGAGGGGATCGTGCTGGAGAGCGTGTTCTGGAATTGATAATTGGCGACCTCCGCTGCCTCGGCCGGCAGGGCGGCCCCGATGCTCCACCTTCCAACGCCATCTATCCCCTAGAGACTGGCTCTCCCAATCAGCAGTATTGCGATTCCACAGAGTGGTCGGGAGTTCTTCGTCCCGTCTGGCCTGATGCGCCAGGCGGCGGTGCCCATTGATGGCGGGTCAAGCGAGCGTTTACTGCGAGGTGGAGGCCCGTGGACCAGGGATTCCCCTGCTCGCGGCCGCCAGCAAGATCAATGCAGATCCACAGGGGCCATCAGCCGCCCGCCAATCCCAGGGCGGCCCGTAACGCCTGCTCCAGAGCGGCCATTTCAGCTGCGCTGAGCCGGGTGAGGGGGCCTTCGCCGATGCGGTTGCGATCGAGGGCTCGGGGTTGCTCCGCCATGGCCCAGCACTCGCGCAGCAAGCGGTCGCGCGCGGGGATCGGCACCCGCAGGGCTTCGGCGCCGCGGCGCCGCTGGCTGGTGAGGGGCACCACCAGCAGGGTGGCGAGGCCCGCTTCGGTGAGCGCATCGGCCTGAATCACCACCACCGGCCGCACCTTGCCCACCTCGGCCCCCTGATTGGGGTTGAGGCGTGCCACCCACACCTCACCGCGGCGCATCAGCGCCACCACGGCTCAGCCGAGGTCGCGGTCGCAGGCGCCTCGGCCCCGGCCAGGGCCTCGTTCTCCGCCATCAGGAAATCGGCGGCCATCTCCCGGACCTCCGCGCAGGCGCCCGCATCGCTGGCCAAAGCCTCGGCGGCCAGCCTCAGGGCCGCCTGCGCCCGTGCTTCCCGCCGCTGGGACAGCAGGGTTTCCAAGGCCTCGCGCAGCAGCTGGGAGCGAGGTTGGCCACTGAGTCGCGCTTCCTCACTGAGCTGCAGTTCCAGGTGATCTGGAAGTCGGAGGCTTATGGCATTCATGGAACGCCAAAACATGATGCAATGAATTTTACGCGATGCATGCCAACTTGTATGACAGACATGTATCCCAGCCGAGGTGATCACCTCAAAGGCGCACCAACTGGGGTGGTTCGCCCAGCGGCTGATCACGACCGGTGCCACAGCCAAAGGCTGTCCCGTTGCAGCGCTGCGGCCATGGCTGAGCCGCTGGCCAGAAGCTCGGCGTGTTCCGTGGGCGTGAGCACCAGGGCATCGCAGCTGAGCGGCAGCTCCGCCAAAGGCCAGGCCAGCAGGCGCTGGTGCTGGGGGCCGCTGCTGCTGGTATCGATCAGCAATAGATCGAGATCGCTGCCGACCCCGGCGTCACCCCGTCCGTAGCTGCCGAACAGCGCCACCCGCTCCAGGCCCGGATGCTCTGCCGCCACCTGGGCCGCCCAGAAGCGCACCTGGTTCAGGATCTGCTCGGGCTCAGGCCAGCGCAGCAGCGATTGCGTCAACGATCGAACGGGCATGACGGTGGGCGTCGTCGCTCTGGAGCCGGCCAAAATGGTCGGTCGGGGCACCGTCCGGCAGGCTATCGGGATAGCGCGTCGGGATGTACAGCGCATCAAGGATGCGCAAACGGTCCTCCAGATCGCTGACGCAGGCCGCCAGGGCGGCGGCGACGTCCGGCGGCAGGTCGCGGCAAGAGCGCCCGAGGCCGTGGCCCCACGCCTGCTGTCCATGGCGCAGGTGCAAACCCTTCAGGGCCTTCTCCACGGCCTGGTGGCAGGCGAAGCAGGCCCATTCATGGTGGCCGGCGGCGGCGCTCACTCCGGCCAGCTCCAGATCGGCCTGCGCCTGATGCAGCCAGTCGGCGGAACGATTCATGGCGCCATTGTGGCGGCGTTGGCTGGTCCGGTCGCTGGTGCCGCAGACGGGCCCGATTCAAAGCCCGTAAGGGTGCACCACGCCCCCATGGTGCGCGGAAAGCGTGTCTGTTGCCGTTCTTGCTGCCGGCTACCGCCTTTAGCCTGAAACCCTGCACGCCCGCCGGGCCCATGCTCGCCCCAGCCAGTCCAGAAGCACCGCCCTGCTCCCAGCCGGCTTGCCCTGGGCTGCTGAGCCCGGAGCAGCCGTTCGGGTCGATCACCCTGCCGCTCCTCCACAGCAGCAGCCTGCGGCTCACCCCCGAGCAGTTCGCCGAGCTGTGCCAGGCCAATCCCGACGCCGTGCTGGAGCTGGCCGCCGATGGTTCCCTGATCTGCATGACCCCCACCGGTGGCGAAACAGGCGCCCGCAACGCCGATCTGGCCTTTCAGATTCAGGCCTGGGCTCGGGCCACCGGCCGCTGGAAGGCGTTCGACAGCTCCACCGGTTTTCGCCTTCCTGACGACTCGGTGCTCAGCCCCGATGCCTCGTTGGTGGCTCTCGATCGCTGGCAGGCCCTCAGCGCCGAGCAGCGCCGTGGCTTCGCCCCCCTTTGCCCCGATCTGGTGGTGGAGCTTGCGAGTCCCAGCGACGAAGGCCCCCGCGGTCTCAGCGCCCTGCGCCAGAAAATGGCCGCCTATCAGCGCAATGGCGCCCGCCTCGGCTGGCTGCTGATTCCGGCGGAGCGGGCTGTGGAGATCTGGGAAGCGCTGGCCGATTCCCCCGCCCAGCCCCGGCGCCTCGAAGCGGCCAGTCGCCTTGAGGGCGATCCCCAGTTTCCCGGGCTGGTGGTGGAGTTGGAAGAGATCTGGGCGGCCTGAGGTGGCCCTCACGCCAAAGGGCACTGCGTGGCCACGACAGAGGGATGGACATGCCACCGCTTAAAGCGAATCAGCTGCTGTCTATACCTGAATCCAGGAGACCTCTCCTGGGCTGATTGCAGACTCGCTGGTCGATCTCCTGATCGCGATCGAGGGCGCTGCCATGCTGGAACTGCTTCAAGCTAATCGAAACTCGATCGAACCCTCTGCTGCCGGTACGGGGTGGCAAGGCTGGATGTGTTCGGCTCTGCTCTGCGCGATGACTTCCGGTCTGGCGAGAGCGACCTCAATCCACTGATCGAGTTTGGGCCGATGCAGGGCTACCAGAAAGCGGTCGCTTATTTCGATCGCCTCGATGACCTTCAATCCCTGCTCGGTGTTGATGTGGACCTGGTCATGAAGGGAGCGCTCGCCAATCCCTATTTGGCCCGGGAGATTGAGCAGTCGCGCCAATTGCTTTATGCCGCGTAATTCTGCCGCCTACCTTTGGACAAGAAAGCCTGGGTGCAGCGGGGCTGAGCAGGGAACCCAAAAACCAAAAAAACCTCTCCCCCGATTAGGGGAAGAGGTTGTGGCCTGGGGCCAGGGTGGAGAGGCCACGAAAACAGCTACCGAAGCCAGCCGGAAAGGCCAGAGAACGAAGCTCAGGGCTTTCCTCTGCGGCTGCGATCAAAGAAGAGTGAAAGTAGCACTACTGCCCTTGTTGATTTTGATGCGCTTCCTCAACTTGCGGCTGACGCAAAATGCTGCGGCGGCGCCAAGGGCAGGAAGGGGGCCGGGGACAGCGTGTGGGGTGGCCCGAGCCCATGTGAGGGGCCGGCCGCCATTG
This sequence comes from Cyanobium sp., assembly GCA_044359075.1. GTDB lineage: Bacteria > Cyanobacteriota > Cyanobacteriia > PCC-6307 > Cyanobiaceae > Cyanobium. The sequence continues at coordinate 22,550 of JBIKMU010000054.1, forward strand.
GATTCCAAAGCTTTCGGTTCTAAGCCTACCGTAACAACGGGAGATCCGGAGGTAAGTTCAACGGAATACTGCGCTAGGTAGCCGCATGTTGTGTCGCACGCCGAAAAACTAAATTTGGGGCCCCAGGAACGCAGGGTGGCATGTAGTCCGTTCGGAGCTCCAAGTGCAGATCCAACGGCGCTAGCAAACAATGAGGCTAAACTTTCGTTTCCCCACCAAGGCATCTCTCCAATATTGAATCTGCTCTCATTTTCGTTGTAAGATCCTGTAAACGTGGTCACATCCCAATCTTGACCCTCCACATTCACAATCACGGCCTGGGCCTGGCCAGCGGCAAGCGCCCCCATCGCCATCGCAACTCCAAGGGCTGATTTTGCCACTGATAGCCAGCGGCGGCGGGGGTTGAAAGTGCTGCCCTTGGCACTGAAGGATGGACTTGAGAATCGAGAGATGTTGAGCATGGGTAATTCGCGATGGCATAAATAACTTCCCCGGTTTCGAGGAGGTGATTGCAACGCAATCGAACAAGGAAACATCCCCCTCTTAAGCTAAGGATTTCTATAGATCATCAAATATTCTATTAATTTTACTGGGGTTGTTGATCCTGAAAGCTATAAGCCTCTCCTCGCAACCCCGGTCCAGGTCATGGGAGGACTGCGGCGGTATGGGTCTCGTCAGGGAGAACCGGCAAGGAGGAGGTTATTGAGAAGCTCCTTGAGGCCCTGCGAGTGGACGTCAGCTTCGCGAGCGGGTTGGCGCCACAGCCGCACCGGCTGAGCAGAGGCACTGGGCTACGAGTTCCAGCCAGCACCACTTGATAGCCGCTAACAGACAGGAGAATCAGCCAGTGCTGGGGACCCCTCAGCGCTCGACCTCCCGGCGGTGCCAGGTCCGCACCACTTGGACCGGCACCCACAACACACCGGGTTCTCCCTGAAGTGCCAGGCAGCCTGGTGGCGCCACGGTTGCGGGCGACTAGGGGGTGAGTACCCCCACCCCAGCAGCCCAGGCCGCATCAGCCAGGGCGTCATCGCGGGTGGCGATCGGCAGCTGCAGCCGCAGGGCCAGCTCCAGGTAGGCCGCGTCATAGCTGGTGAGCTGAAAGCGCAAAGCCAGGCTCAGCAGGGCGGCCGGCTGGGGAGGGGCGGCATCGATGCGGATGGGCAGCAGGGCCACCTGATCGACAATCTCTCGGGCCGCAGCGATCTCGATCGTGCCGCGACGACAAGCGGTGCGCAGCACATTGGTGAACTCCAGCTGCAGCAACCAGGGGGCGTGGGCATCGACCACCGGCAGCAGGCCGGCCACCGCGTCGCTGTAGGGCG
>JBIKMU010000080.1:0-7077 GCA_044359075.1 Cyanobium sp.
AAAAGAGCCTCGATCTTTCTCCTGTCTTGAAAGGCCCCAATGGTGCGGGGCTTGTCCAACACCGGATAGATCGTGGCTGCGCACGATCTATCCATGCCGTTCGAATGATCTTGTGTTAAGAGGATGCGGTGCGCAAGCCTTGCATCTCCGTAGCCAAGGGCTTACACGGTCGGAATGTTTCAGTCGGCCATTTACAGGAATCGCCTGCAGCTGGTCCACTTTCCATAGAGGCAGGGCCTTGTTACCTCCAGAGGATCTTCCTCCATCAGGGTTGCCCCTCAGCGGGGTTGGCGCAGGACAAGCCAGAGGGGTTGATTTGTTCGAGACGCAGTTGATGTCGATTAACACGCCAGGCGAGCTGCAGGTCGGTGAAGCGGGGGGTCTGGTAGTCGCGATCTCCCAACAGCCGAAATGCCACCAGATCAGCCTGCTCCTTCCCATTAAGAGAACAGGCGACAAACCCGTCGAGCACACTGAACAAGAGCTGTCCACCCTCAGGCAACGGCCAGCCATCCAAGACCTGCAGCGTCTGAATATTGGCTAGCCCATGCGCCTGCCGATACGTGCGCAGAGCTAGCTGGCGTTCCAACATTACCCACTGTTTACCGCGATCATCCATGTGCTCGATCAACAGAGGCCGGGTCACTTGGCCTGGGTTATCGAGCATCCCCCCACCCAGAATCCGAATCCCAGCGGGAATGTGGTGGTGAAGCATTTGACTTGCACCTGAGCCCTGAATTCGAAGATAGACGTGACCCCGTTGGAGGGGGGGGGGTGTTGAGTTAGGCAAAGGATGCTTGAAGTCCGTCGAGCTGGCCACCAAGAAGGGGGAAACCGGCAGGCTCAACATCAGCCAGCTGACCAGGCCGGAAGTAACAGCTGGCATTAAATTAGAGTTGATCACGACAGAACTGTGCGCGAGCGATCACGTCATCCCCGTAATCGTCGTGGGTCGTACCTTTGTTCATGCCGCTAATCGATTGCACATTCGAGACACCTGAATTATAAGCGACGCAGGCACCTTTGAGGACGAACTCGTCTTCCCAACCAGGATGTTTCCTTTCAATTTGATCGCGATAGGATGCAAAGATACTTATCGCTTGCTCGATATGTGCTTCAGAAAAGGGATCATCAAGGCCGCGGATCGCATGGAAGCGCTTGTCTACCTGGAGAATGCCCCAAGCCTGATTGCGATCTCCCCAGCCAGGTTTGTTGCCGAATGTACCCAGCAATGCGCCCAGGTGGCTCTCCCGGCTTGCCAGAGCGAGAATAATTTCCACTGGAACCTTCAGCCTTAGGCTGACATTTTTCAAGCTGGCTATCGTTTCTGGTGAGAGATTGTCTAGATCGCGCCGCATGATCTCATGGCTCGAGGCAACACCACCGCTGTCCATTCCTTCGGGCTGTGCTGTTGCAGATGAGCATCCCTGCGTTTGGCAAATTTCTAGGGCCAAATCCCATCGGCCTTGACTGGCATCCGTCAAAGAGGCGTCGAGATCACCTGTTTGCACAGCATCGTTCAGATCTAGTATCGGAGAGCTGTAACCATGAATAACAACAAAATCTTTCTTCTGCATATACCAGTTGAACCGACCCTGAACTTTTTCTTTTAGTTCAAACAGCCAATACTTATCCTCATCCTTGACCCAATTCGCGAAGAGCGGCTTGGGAGGATCTGTTTTTATAAAATCAAAACTGTCCTCTGGAGCATCTTTCAAGTCAGAGACGGCCTTGCCATCTGCCTTGGGGAATAAGGCGTATTCGACCAGCCCCAGGCGCGTGCAGGTGTTTTCACCAGCTTCGCCATCGATGGCAAGATCGCCCTGCTGCTTTTGAAAGGCTTTCACTGCGGCCTCAGTGCCTGTACCGAAGTCTCCGTCGGGCTTAATTCCCAATTGCAGCTGTAACCAGCGAACGGCATACCCCTGAGACCCTTTGCGCAGCACACCAACGGAAAGTATTGCATCATTAGGCTTCAGACTACGGCCCAGCAAATCTGGATTTAGATGATGTTTCTCGCCATTGATCATGCAGTATGTATCTAGATCGACATGGGAGCCGTAATCATGCGGACCGGAACTTCCATGGCCTGCTTCGATGGCGATTGAATCACCTTGAGCAACCCTCTGGCCGACGCTTTTCAGCAAGCGCAGACAGTGTGCATAGGCCTGAAAACAGTCGTAACTCTTACCCTTAAAAACAAATGGTTGATCCAACTTTATGTGGATTCGATTACCATACCCACCTTCAAAACCGGCTTGAATAACGGTACCTGAATACATACAAATGACATTTGTGCCAAACCCCTTAGTATAATCAATGCCAATGTTATAATTCCCAGGCTGACTGACCCGCACCGAGCCATCAGCATATATTGCCTTTCTTGGCGTGCTTTTAAAGCCGTGCCCACTCGGCTCCATAAAGCCTCCGGTGACAGTAATTGTACCCATCACAGGGTGAGTGTAGCCTTGATAAGGCGAGCTGACTTGTCTTTCAGGAATCGGCTTATCGAAAATAACGGGAGTGTCTGACATGATGCCCTCAAGTGAATATACTATTATGCACTTGAAGCAAAGAAGCCAAAGCAAATTTTATTATCTTTTAATAAATCGATATTCCTGGTATGCGTGGCTGCGTAGCATCGTGGTGCGTCCTTCTACAATTAAGCTTTTCAATTTCGGGTCCATGCCCCAAATTGTCATTCATTTATAGAGGCGAGTGTGCCCCTCATAATACTACGTTGAGAATTAGGCTAGGACTAGAAGTTAGTGGATCACACTGCAACACATGAATATAGCAGCCCTGCTCTTTAGCCTTGTCAACATTGCCCTTTCTGAAGATTGCCAGCGACCGTCTGGCCAGGTCATGTATGGCCATCTCCTTCAGGAAGTCTTTACGTGTGCTACAGCAGGAGAGGGCACAATGAAGGAACCCCCACTGCGGTTTGCGCACCTTGCTCATCGGGATGCCCACAGCGGACGACCGCGCTCAATCCATTCTCCTGAGAGGCCTTCACTCCCTCGCCACCGTGCCCCAACTGACCGTGGGGGTGGCCGAGAGGGACCAAGCCCTCAGCGGCCGCCTGGTGCCCCTATCCACCGTGGAGGATCCCTTCAGCTGGACGAGCCAGCTCTGTCGCAGCGCCTCCGACCTGCTGCAAACCCTGCAATGGAGTGCCGGCTTATCCGGTGGGCTGGGGCCGATTCCCCTGCTGAAGGCACGACAGGAGTTTTTCGAATCCCTTCAAACCACCGTGTTCAGCGTTTCGGTAGTGGTGCAAGCGCGACGAGTGGTGGCAGCCGTGACCTGCGAAGAGGTGGCCGTCAAGCCCGTGGTAGCCATCCCCTCTGATGGGGCGTCCCTGGATCGGTTTGTGGACACCTACGGCGACACCTGGGTAAAGACGGTGGTCCTTGGCGGGCAGATGCAAGGGGTCTACACGCTGTATTCCCAGAACCGAGAGCAAGCGCGAGAGGTCGCAACGGCCCTTGATCTCCTGTTGAGCACGAGCTCCATCAGCCTGGGGCCCAGCTTTGGCAAGAAATTGAAAACCATCGCCAAAGACGCCAATGTGAACGTGACCTGTCGGATTTCAATTTCGGGATTGGCGCAACCACCGGTGATCACGGAAGAGACCATGGCCGCCTTTGCAAGCTCCTTTGGCACCGTTGCGCTCGACAATCCCGAGGTGCTGTCGTTGCAAACTCAGGGTTATGAGGAGGTGGGGGAACTGCATGAGGTGTTCCAGCCCCTAGCCCGCAATCGGATCCTCCTGAACGGCCAAGGAGTGAAACCGGGATTACGGCGACAGTGGCAGCGATTACAGGAGCTTGTGAATCAATGCAACTGGGTGGAAGGCACGTACGACGTCTATGGCATTCCTCAAGACCCCTCGCTCGCCAGCAACCGAATGAAGATGGTGGCCGACTGCCGCGAGATCGAAGCGCTCTGCACCGCCTATCAAACATCACCGTCAACTCCGCTTGCCGAACCCGTATTGGAAGCCTTCAAGACCGGGAGCCCCAAGCTGCAAGTGAAGGTGCGGGATGGGGAAACCATGGGGGGTAGGGGCGGCCAGCCCTTCAACTACGCAGATCGACAAAACGCAGTACGACGGCGGCGGCGCCTAGTACAGGTGGGGATGCGGGCCGGCGGACGCATCGATCAAATCCGCCTGCACTACCACCAGGAGCCCATCGGCGAACCGGATGAGTGGATCCACGAAAGCCATGGCGGTGAGGGTGGTAGCGATCTGGGCGACATAGAGCTAGGCACGGGGGTGGGAATCGCGAAGCTCCTAGGCCTGTCTGGAATCCCCAATGGCCGGATGGATAAGCTGGAGCTAACCTCCAGTGATGGGCAGCGACGTGGCGGCGGCGGCAAAGAGGGCAACAAGTCACTGGATTGGCAACCCGCCGCGAACCAAATCTTGCTTGGCTTCCATGGTCGCAGCGCTGCCGAGTTGGATTCCCTCACTGCCGTAATCGCCACATTCGAGCCTCTCGTCTGGGAGCCGGTTGAGGTGGAGGAGGATCCTTAACTTCGTAGTCCCACCACGTCGTTCAGCTGTCGGAAGGGTGTGAGTTACCAGGGTCGGGGAGTCACCACCCAACATGAAACCCCCTTGGTGCTCCATGCGGACAACGGCAATGCCATAAGAGGCCACGCTGGAGAGCCGCCTGGAAGAGCTGGGAGTGCTCAGATCCTTCTCCAGGCCAATGGTGAGCAACGACAACCCATTTTCTGAATCACTGTTCCGCACCGTCAAATACCGGCCCGACTACCCCAGAAGGCCCTTCCAGAGCGTGGAGGAAGCCTGCACCTGGGTGGCGACATTCGTTGAGTGGTACAACCACCAGCACCGCCACAGCGGGATTCGGTTCGTCACACCTGATCAGCGGCACAACGGAGAAGCTCGCGCCATCTCTCGCCACCGTGCCCAGGTCTATGAGCAGGCCAGGCAGCGTCATCCCCGCCGTTGGAGCCGTTCCACACGTTGTTGGCGTCAGCCTGAGGTGGTGTGGATCAATCCACCACCCTCAGAACATGAACCCCAGCCGGCTACTTTGGTATGGGCCGCCTGATGGGCTGCAGAGGCGTCATCTTTCCTGGCAGTTACCGTTTCTTGACATGAAAGATGGAATAATTGATGACATCCGAGACAGAGACCTCGCAACATTTGAAGATCACATGATGGAAGACTATTCGATTGCCATTAACCAATGGCATCTTCGAGCAACGTCCTAAGAACGACAGGCCTCCGAGATCGTCAACTGGCGAGGCAGCAATCCAGTGGCTTTGGATTGTAATCAAGCTAGAGTTTTAAAGATAAATAGGCTGGGATGAGGAATGGAGGGAAAACTAAAACAAGGACGCCAAGCAGTTGTAGTATTCCTGATCGGATGCGCAACGATCACTCCCCGTTATGTGGAGTATAAATTCTCCACAGCCTCCGGATTCCCAACCTTCGATCTTACACTCCAGGGAGCATTGGCTAAGTGATCCTGGTTGGCATTCACGACAACAAAGCCTACTGCCGCGTGCTCGAGTTCAGTGAAGAACTGGGCATCGCAACCACCTACAACCCCTTCAAGCTGCACGAAATGAAATCTGCCCTATCTCCCCAGGCGGACCCCCCAGAGCGTGGAAGAAGCCTGCAATTGGGTGGCAGCATTTGTGCAGTGGACCAACCACCAACAAAACTGTAGCGCAATTCTGTTCTGCGGCACAGCGGAGAAACTCTTGCCATCACCCGCCATGGTGCCTATGAGCAGGCAAGGCAACGTTCCACTTGATGGTGGCGTCAGCCGGAAGTGGTCTGGGTCAATCCCCCACCCCCAGAACATGAACCGGTAGCGCCCCTTCGAGTGGTGTAACTCAGGAGGTCCTGGGACCCTTTCTGGAGGGTGAATAGGAGCAGTCGGGGGGATGACTGCTTGGAAGCTGAATTGCGCAGCTCCACTCAAGCAGCTTAAACCCTGATCGCTGAATATGCAACTCAGCGATCGAGGGGATTTGTGTAGGTCGGCGGCGGAGCTATTGCGCCTCAGCGGATGGCTGCAGGAATTGGCGGAGCTGGATCAATCAAATCAGCAGCGGTTAACTCCAGCAGTTCCCCAGGCTGGGGGATTTTGGCCATGGTGGCCTCGGAGAAGAAGCGACGGCGCTCCAACTGCCATTCCTCCTGCTGCTCCTGCAACTGGCTGCCCACAAGGCGGGTGATCGCAGCGTCGTTGGGGAAGATGCCGACCACATTGGTACGGCGTTTGATCTCCTTGTTTAGCCGCTCCAGCGGGTTGGTGCTCCAGATCTTGCGCCAGTGCTCCTGCGGGAAGTGGAGGAACGCCAGCACGTCATCACGGGCGGCTTCCATCACCGGCACGGCGCCCGGGAACTGCTTGCGCAGCATCTCCGTGACCTGTTGCCAGTGGGCTCTGACCTGATCAGGCTTCTGAATCACGAACACCGCTTTCATGGCCGCCGCCACCATGTCCTGGCCGGCCTTGGGGACGTGGCTCAGCAGGTTGCGCAGGAAGTGCACCCGGCAGCGCTGCCAAGAGCAGCCCTGGAACATCCGCTTGATCGCCGCCGTCAAGCCCAGGTGGGCATCGGAGATCACCAGCCGGGTGCCAGTGAGGCCACGCTCTACTGCTTCGCAGAAGCCTGCGGCTATGAGCGAGCCGAGAAACTGACGCCAGAAGGCCTCGGCTTCGCTGTCGCCCACGGCGATGCCCAGCACCTCCCGAAAGCCGAGAGCATTGATGCCGATGGCGACCACCACCGCCCTTGAGACCACCTGCAGGTTGCGACCGAGCCGTCCGTGGATATACGTCGCATCGAGGTAGACGTAGGGGAAATGGGCATGGTCCAAAGGCCGGCCCAGAAAGGCCTTTACCTGCTCATCAAGGCCTTGGCAGATGCGGCTTACCTCTGATTTGGAGATGCCGCTGTCGCCTCCCAGGGCCTCCACCAGGGCATCGACTTTGCGGGTGGAGATGCCGCCGGTGTAGGCCTCCATCACCACGGCGTAGAGGGCCTTGTCGACCCGGCGGCGGGGCTCCAGCCAGTCTGGGAAGA
>JBIKMU010000055.1:0-22774 GCA_044359075.1 Cyanobium sp.
ATCCCAGGAGGCGGGGTGCCCATCGCCAACAGTCTCTGCCTGAAATACAAACAAAAATCAGGCCGCTGTCAAGGGTTCAGCAGAGACGGAGTTCGCCGCGTGCTGTCCCGACCCCTGAACGCTTACCCCGCCTCCAAGGCATCAACAAAATTCACGATGAACTGCTCGATAAATTCCAGGGCTGGGAAAGGGCCGACGGTGGCTGCCACATCCACGCTCGGATGGTTGTGGATGGGGCCAATATCGGTGTGCGCAAAAGAACTACTGTACCCAAAACCTGCGATATCCATCGATACCACTTGCAAGCCGCTGTTGATCAGTGCGGGCGCGATATCCAAGGCTTCTTCGAGGCGCGAGCTGTGGCCGTGGATGTACAAAACGATGCCCCGGTGCTCGTTGATGGTTAAAACCGGTGCTGCGGGAAACCTTCGGGCGGCTACTTCCGCGGCAACATTGAAAGCCGGATCAATACTTTGGCCGTTGCCTGCCACCACAAAACGGGTGCGCACCGTGCGACCGCGCGCATTGGCGGTCGATTGCACAGCCACATCCAAGCTGTATTGCGGCAGCTTGCGCCCGCCCAGGGCCGGTCCCGGTACGTTTACTGGCAGGTGCGCTTGTTCATCCTCTGTCGAAACGGCGATCCAGCCGAGGGTGGAGCGGTTGCCAAAGCCGCGCAAAGCCCAAGCAACTTGATACACCCGATTCAGGGTGCGTGCCACGGCGGCGGCCACGGTTGCTGTGCTTGCGCCGCCCGCGCGGGGGCGCACCAAGGCGACCAGCTCCGCGTCGGTGGGCGGCGAGGCGGCGAGACGTGCAAACGGCGTAACACCTGTGACCGCCAAATCGGCCAAGGCCGTGCAGCGTAAATCTTGTTCGGAGCCAGCCCTTGGCGAAGCCAAAAACTCCAGGGCCGAGCGCACCAGCAACTCGCCGGGGTTATCGCGGTGGTCACGCAGGGCAGCTCGCAGTTCAGGGCGCAGGCGGTTGTTGGAAACCGGATGGCGAAACAAGGGGTCGTTGTGCGGCTGCATCAGTGCGCTGGGTGGCGTGACGTTGAAATAGCCGATTGGAAAAAGACCGCTGACATTGCAAGGTTCGTCGGGCGACGGCGTAAATGGTTGTCTTAGATGCATTTTTTAAACCGGCCTTGGTGTGCCGACAACAAGGATGTCACTACAATAGAGCGCTTTCCCTTACTGCTCTTGTCATGTTCTTGCCATGGCACGCGGTGATCTGCAAGCGCTGAAAATTAAGTCCCTGAACTCGTTGCCGATGCGTTCATCACCACCGGCAGCCTGCGCACACCCGGCTCACAGCCCACTCCTCACCCCTGCGGAGCCAATCCCACCGCCACATGGCTATTCGCTTCGATGTCATAGCTGCGCCAAGCGCCGCCGTGGACAACGCGATGCAGGAACAGCAGTTCCTCGCCGGTTTCCTGCACCAGCACCTGGGCATTGGCCACGTTCGTCAACAGCGACGCCAGCTCGTTGAGCTCGTGGTAGTGGGTGGCGAAGATGGTGCGGGCGCCGATTGGGCTTGCCTGATGTTCGGCCACCGCCCAGGCGATCGATTGGCCAGCGAAGGTCGCCTACCGCAGCCGATATGATCGAGCAACACTACCTATCGCCCGCTGGCGTCGTGCAGGGTGTTGGCGGTTGCTGCCATTTCCACCATGAAGGCGGACTGGCTCGTGGCCAATTCAGCCGCTAAGGACCCCAAACTTAGTGCCCTGGTGACTCTGCTGGACAGTGCCTTCCCCTTGCATTTCAGCAAGACCCAGCCGCTTGTAGATCGACTACCGAGGCTGCAGATCAGCCGCTGGACGATCGCCACGATCCGCCAGGTGTCCTGCACTACCTGGAGCACGCCAGGAGCGTCCATTACTGCGATCGCTCCTTGAGCAGCGATCAGAAATGAAGAGCTGCGCACCTACATCACGGCCCCGGAAACGGGTAAAGTGGCAGTCTGCATGCCAAGCCACCTCAACTTAGATCTTGGAGTATTATCCAGCATGCATGGCAAAGGATTGGTCGGTAAAATCGCCTTGGTTACAGGGGCGAGTTCGGGTATTGGCCAGGCGATCGCCATTCGCTTGGCGCAGGAAGGCTGCAACGTAGCTATTAACTATCGCAAAGATGTAGATGAAGCAGAGCAAACGAGGGCTGTTGCGTTGCAGAAGGCGGCGGAATCGGGGTATTCCGATGTCCAGGTTCGGCTGATTCAAGGCGATGCGGCCAATGAAAACGACATCATTCGAGTCGTGAACGATGTGACGGATACCTTTGGCGGCCTCGATGTGCTGATTAACAACGCCGGTATCCAAGCAGAACATCCTTCCCATGACCTGCCAGCGGATCAGTTTGATCGGGTGATTGCTGTTAACTTGCGCGGTGCTTATCTCTACAGCCGCGAAACCATCAAATACCTACTTGCGCAGGGCCGTGCCGGTGCGATCATCAATGTTTCCAGCGTCCATGAAACGATTCCGCGGCCCCAGTATCTCAGTTACTCAATCAGTAAGGCAGGCATGGGCAGCCTGACCAAGACTTTGGCTCTTGAATATGCCAACCGTGGCATTCGCGTTAATGCCATTGCCCCCGGAGCCACCGTCACTCCGATCAATCAAGCTTGGACCGAGGATCAAGCTAAGAAGAATCTTGTCGAGAGCTACATCCCCATGGGGCGAGCCGGCACGGTAAGCGAGATGGCGGCAGCGGTGGCCTTTTTGGCATCAGATGAGGCTGCATACATCACCGGCCAAACTTTGTTCATTGATGGTGGGCTGACCCTATACGCGGACTTTCGCGAAGCTTGGTCAGCCTGAGTAGTAGAATTACTTTATTGTCCTATTCAGACAATGGCTGACCTTAAATCCCAAGAATCGCAGCGGCTTGAGCAGGCAAGGGATGGGAAGGTTGATTGGTACAAGTGGGGTCCTTATTTGAGCGAACGGCAGTGGGGCACCGTACGGGAAGATACATCTGATGATGGCAATGCTTGGGCTTCCTTTCCCCATGACCATGCACGTTCCCGTGCTTATCGCTGGGGCGAAGATGGCTTGGGCGGTATTACAGACAGCCAAAATCAGCTATGTTTTGCCCTTGCGCTTTGGAATGGCAATGATCCGATCCTCAAGGAGCGATTGTTCGGGTTGACAAATAACGAAGGAAACCACGGCGAAGATGTCAAAGAATATTACTTCTATCTGGACAGCACGCCTACCCATTCCTACATGAGATATCTCTACAAATATCCTCAGGCTGCCTTTCCCTACGATGATCTTGTCGCAACCAATAGGACACGCAGTCGTTACGAGCCCGAATATGAACTTCTAGATACGGGAATCTTCGATGACAACCGCTACTTTGACGTTTTTGTTGAGTATGCCAAAGCATCGCCTCACGATGTATTGATCAAAATCAGCATTGCCAATCGGGGGCCTGAGGCCGCAACTCTGCAACTGCTGCCCACCTTGTGGTTCCGCAACACCTGGAACAGCTCTGAGCATGGTGCCAAGCCAATACTGCAGCAGCTAGCAGCCGCAGGGCACAGCGTCGTGCATGCGCACCTGGGGCCTGCGGCTGAATTGCAGGATTGCAACGATTACTTTTTCTACAGCGAGCCGGGTGGCCAGCTGCTGTTCACTGATAATGAAACCAATAATGAACGATTGTTTGCAACTCCAAATTCCAGTCCCTTCGTTAAAGACGGTATCAACAATTATATTGTTCATGGGCATAAAGATGCTGTGAATCCCAATGGTAAGGGAACAAAAGTCAGCCCCCACTACGATCTATCGTTGCCAGCCGGAGAAACAACGGTACTTAGATTCCGACTAACGACTACAGCTCCCGATCAACTTGGCGATCCATTTGACCAGTTGTTCGAGCAAACCTTTGCAAACCGAATTCAAGAGGCAGATCAATTCTTTGCCACTGTGATCCCCCCTTTAGTCCTGGCCGATAGCGATCGCACCAATGTCATGCGACAGGCACTGGCAGGCATGATGTGGACCAAGCAATACTTCCACTATGATGTTGACCAATGGCTGCGCGAGCGCAACGTCAATCCATGGTCTGCTCCTGCCGAGCGGCTGCATGTGCGCAATAGTGAGTGGTCTCATATGCACAACGCAGATATTATTTCCATGCCCGACAAGTGGGAGTATCCATGGTATGCCGCCTGGGATCTGGCCTTCCATGTCATTCCGATCAGTTTGATTGATCCGGAATTTGCCAAAAAGCAGCTAAGTCTTATGCTGCAAGAGGAGTACTTGCATCCGAATGGTCAGATTCCGGCCTACGAATGGAACTTCAGTGATGTCAACCCACCGGTCCATGCCTTTGCCACCTGGGACATTTACATTCGTGATCGCCAGCTGAACAACGGCGTGGGGGACTTGCAGTTTCTGCGTTTTGCTTTTTCCAAATTACTCATCAACTTCACCTGGTGGGTGAATCGCAAAGACGCCGGCGGCAATAATCTGTTCCAGGGTGGTTTCCTCGGCCTGGACAACATTGGAGTGTTTGACCGCAGTTCTCCCCTGCCGACCGGCGGTCACCTAGAGCAGGCCGACGGGACTGCCTGGATGGTTTTTTTCAGTCAGCAGATGCTCCAGATCGCAGTCGAATTGGCGCTGCACGATCCCCTCTATGAAGACTTCGTCGTTAAGTTCTTCGAGCACACGATGTGGATCTCCGGTGCCATGGACCGGATTGGTACAGACCAAGATGAACTGTGGGATGAAGAGGATGGTTTTTTCTACGATGTCCTGCAGTTTCCTGATGGCACGGCCACCCGCATCAAGGTGCGCTCTCTGGTGGGTTTGCTATCCCTAATGGCAGTGGTTGTTTTCCCCCAGGAAACCCTGGACAAACTGCCTCGCTTTCGCGACAAGTCGCAACGCTTTTTTGATAAGCACCCTGAGCTGCAACACAACATCCATCTCGCCACCCAGCCCGGTGAGCGCGGCCGGATGTTATTGGCAATTCTCAACGAAGACAAGTTGCGTCGCGTGCTTGCCCGCATGCTCGATGAGTCTGAATTCCTGGGCGAGTTTGGCATTCGTTCCCTCTCCCGCCATCACCTGGAGCATCCTTATTCTTTCAAGCATGATGGAAACGAGTATAAGGTGGGCTATGTGGCAGGAGATTCAACTTCAAGCATGTTTGGTGGCAATTCAAATTGGCGTGGCCCGATCTGGATGCCTGTCAATTACTTGCTTTTGAGAGCCCTGCTGCAGCTCTATGGCTACTACGGCAATTCATTTAAGGTTGAATATCCCACTGGATCGGGCATTCAGCTTACTTTATACGAGGTTTACACCAAGATCGCCGAGCGACTTGAAAAAATCTTCCTGCAGGATGCAACTGGACGTCGTGCTGTTAATGGGAAACAGGAAAAGTTTCAGACCGATCCCAATTGGCGTGATCTGATTTTGTTCTACGAGTACTTTAACGGCGACAGCGGTGCTGGCATTGGTGCCAGCCACCAAACGGGATGGACAGGTTGTGTGGCCCGGATCATGCAGACGTTGGGATATTTCACGCCAGAGATGGTGCTGGATTCAATCGCCTGTGGAGGGGTTTCCAAGTTTGCAGGTGAACACCCGCTTGAGGTTTAAAAATATGAATCAGTCCCCGCAGATTGTACTTGCTGCACGAGCCCGCCTCGGTGAGTGCCCTGTTTGGCAACCAGTAGGCCAGAAACTGTTTTGGGTGGATGTCTACAACCACCGCGTTCACCAGTTTGATCCTGCCACTGGAAACGACTGCTGCTTTGACACCGGCGATGTGGTTAGTGCCATTGCCCTGGCCGGAACGGATCGTTTGCTGATTGCCCTTAGTGATCGATTGGCTTGGTTGCATTTGCCAAGCGGCGAAGTAGAGATCATCCATCGGATTGAGTTTCCCCATCCTGTGGGTACTCGCTTGAATGATGGCAAATGTGATGCCCAGGGCCGCTTCTGGATCGGCTCCTGCAGTGATCATCCCGGTCAGGCGGCACTCTACCGATACGATCCGGATGGTTTCCTGCACACCATGGAAACCGGTCTAACCATTGCTAATGGTCTGGCCTGGAGCCCAGATGGGTCAACCTTTTATTTGACCGATTCAGCTCAGCATAAAATCTATGCTTATGATTATCTGGCTGACACAGGCACAATTGTTAATCGCAGGACTCTGATTGACCTCAGTGCCGAGTCGGTTGAGCCCGATGGTTTGACAATTGATATCGATGGAAATCTGTGGTCAGCCCTCTGGGATGGTTGGTGTGTTGTTTGTTTTGCTGCCAGCGGTCAAGAGCTATCTAGGATTCAACTGCCGATTCCACGCCCCACCTCTGTCACCTTTGGCGGTCCTGATCTAACGGATTTGTTCATCACATCGGCGTCCGTGGGCCTGAGTCAAAAAGAGATCCAAAAATGCCACACGGCTGGTGACCTCTTCTGCCTTGCTGCCGTTGCCCATGGAACGCCTACCCATTCATTTGGGCTCAACCGCCCCTAATCCCTGCGGCGCCAATCCCACCGCCACATGGCTATTCGCTTCGATGCGGCCCAGCACCTGGCGGGCGCGGCGCACCACCGTCGGCGGCACGCCGGCCAGGCGGGCGGCTTCGATGCCGTAGCTGCGGGAGGCGCCGCCGTGGACGACGCGATGCAGAAACAGCAATTCGTCGCCCGTTTCCTCTACCAGCACCTGGGCGTTGGCCACGTTGGGTAGCAGCGAGGCCAGCTCGTTGAGTTCGTGGTAGTGGGTGGCGAAGATGGTGCGGGCGCCGATGGGGCTGGCCAGATGTTCGGCCACCGCCCAGGCGATTGACAGGCCATCGAAAGTGGCTGTGCCGCGGCCGATCTCATCGAGCAACACCAACGAACGCTCGCTGGCGTGGTGCAGGATGTTGGCGGTTTCGGCCATTTCCACCATGAAGGTGGATTGGCCCGTGGCCAAATCATCCACCGCCCCGACTCGGGTGAAGATGCGATCTGCCAAGCCCATTCGGGCCGAGCGGGCCGGGATCCAGCTGCCGATTTGGGCCATCAATTGCAACAGCCCCGTTTGGCGCAGATAACAACTCTTGCCACTGGCATTGGGGCCGGTCAGCACCAGCAGATCCGGGCCCTCGCCACCCAATTGCAGATCATTGGCGGTGAAGCGCTCCTCCACCAGCAGTTGCTCCACCACCGGATGGCGCCCCGCCTCAATAACCAGCTCGCGGCCCGCCACCAGCTCGGGCCGGCAGTAGCCCCAGGTGGCGGCAACTTCGGCCAGGGAGGCCAGGGCATCCAGGTCGGCCACCAACCTGGCCGCCGCCCGTACCGCTGTGGCCTGTTCGCCCACCTGGCGCCTTAATTCACAAAACAGCTCGTATTCGCGTTGGGCGGCGCGGGCCTTGAGTTGCAGGATGCGACCTTCGCGGGCCTTGAGGTCCGGGGTGACGAAACGCTCTTCATTGGCCAGGGTCTGGCGCCGGATCCAGTGGCTCGGCACCGACGCCGCCTTGGCCCGGCTGGTGGCCAGGAAATAGCCAAAACTGCGGTGATATTGCAGGCGCAGGTTGGTGTTGCCGCTGGCCCGCCGCTCCTGGGCCTCCTGCTCGGCCAGCCAGCGGTCCTGGTCGTCCAGCTGGTTGCGCAATCCATCGAGCACCGCATCGAAGCCATCGTGGATCAGGCCCCCTTCGCTGAGGCCCAGGGGCGGTTGCTCCACCAGGCACTGGCGCAGCTGCAGCGCCAACGCCTCCAGTTCGGGCCAGGGACGGGCCAGGTCTCGCAGCGGGCCGCTGCGGGCCGCCATCAACCGCTCCGCCAGCAACGGCAGCCGCTCCAGGCCATCGGCCAGAGCCACCAGGTCCCGGGCCGAGGCCGTGCCCGCCCCCGCCCGGCCCGCCAGCCGCTCCAGATCGCCCATGGGCCGCAGCAGGCGCCGCAGGGCCAGCCGCAGTCCCCGCTGCTCCACCAGCTCTCCCACCCCATCGGCCCGTTCGCCGATCGCCTGGACATCCAGCAGTGGCGCCTCGAGCCAGCGCCGCAAACAGCGGCCGCCCATGGCCGTCATGGTGCGATCCAGGGCCCACAGCAACGAGCCGTGCTGGCCGCCGCCCACCTGGGTCTGGGTTAGTTCGAGATGGCGGCGGGTCTGGGCATCCAGCACCAGGGCATCGCCCGGATGCCACAGCCGGGGCCTCTCCAGGGGGATGGCGCCGCGATCCTCCGCCAGGGCGTGGGTGCTGTCCAGGTAGGCCAGCAGACCGCCGGCGGCCCGCAGGGCCAGCGGCGCCTCCGCCAGCCCCAGGCCAGCCAGGTTGGCCAAGCGAAAGCGGGCCAGCAGGGCGGCGCGGGCCGCCGGCGCCTCGAAGGGGGTGCGGGGTTGGTGCACCAGCCGCATTCCCGGCGGGCACCAGGCGGGCTGGCTTTCCTCCCCCGGCCAGACCACCTCGGCGGCCTCCAGCTGCAGCAACTCCTGATGCAGCCCGCCACTGCCCTCCTGTTCGCTGAGGCGCAGCTCGCCGGTGCTGACATCGGCCACCGCCAGGCCCCAGCGGCCCTGCTCCAGCACGACGGCGCACAGCCAATTGTTGCGCCGCGCCGCCAGCATCCCCTCCTCCAGCACCGTCCCCGGCGTCAGCACCCGGGTGATGTCGCGGCGCAGCAGGGCCCCTTTGGCGGGGGTGGTTTCCAATTGATCGCACAGAGCGACGCTGTAGCCGCGCCGCACCAGCTCGGCGCAGTAGCGCTCGGCGGCGTGGTGGGGCAGGCCCGCCATCGGCACCCGCCCCAGGCTTTTGCCGGCATCCTTGCCGGTGAGGGTCAGCTCCAGCAGGCGCGACAGCAGGATCGCGTCCTCGAAGAAGCACTCAAAGAAGTCCCCCAGCCGGTAGAGCAGCACCCGATCCGGTTGGGCCGCCTTGAGCTCCACGTAGTGGCGCAGCACCGGGGTCAAGCTGGCCGGATCCACCAGGCTGTGGTGGTGCCAGCGGGGCAGATCTGAGTCGGGCTCGGCGGCGTTGCTGTCGTCCTCGGCAGGCTCCCCCTCCGGCGGCTCCCCCGCCGGCGCTGCCTGCGGTTCCCCCGCCGCCAGCTGCAGCGACGGCTGGCCGGCGGGTTGGGGGCGCCGGCGGGGGCGGGCGGCGGCATCGGCCTGAAGGGCCGCCTCATCCGGCAGGGCGCCCGGGCCGCTTGCCGCCGCCACGGACTCGCCGGGGCCGCAGGCTGGTGCGAGGCCGGCCGGAGCGGCCATGCCGGCGGCGCCAAACAAATCTCCCTGGCTGACGGGGTCCGCCACCAGCGACAGCTGCAGTTCGGCTGGGGCCGCCATGGCGCTGGGGGTGGGGCCCGCCATCTTAGAACGACCCCACCGGTGGTGTTCCCCGCCTCCCCTAGCCGGACCCCCGGGCCGGGCCCCTCCCCGGCACCCCACAACTTGTGAAGGAAGCCCTGCCTTCCCCCCGGCACCCCCGGTTCGCCATGGAAGAATGCCCAGCAACGCCTGATCAGGCCAGCGCGCACCCTTCGCCATGCAGATCCTCAACACACTCACCGTTCTGGCCTTGGTGGTGATGTCTTTCGTCCTGATCGTTGCGGTTCCCGTGCTCTACGCCAGCAGCCAGGACAGCGGTCGCTCCAACCGCCTCATCTTGATCGGTGGTGCCGCCTGGGTCGCCCTCGTGCTGCTCAACTGGGGCATGAGTTACTTCGTGGTTTGAGCCGTTGACCGTTTTCGAAGGTCGCTTCACCGATGTCGGCCAGCTGCGCATCGCCGTGGTGGTCGCCCGTTTCAATGATCTGGTCACGGGCAAGCTGCTCAGCGGCTGCCTTGATTGCCTCAGCCGCCACGGCATTGATGTGGCCGCCAGCAGCAGCCAGCTGGATGTGGCCTGGGTGCCCGGCAGTTTCGAAATTCCCCTGGTGGCCCAGCGGTTGGCCGCCAGCGGTCGCTACCAGGTGGTCATCACCTTGGGGGCCGTGATCCGCGGTGACACGCCCCATTTCGATGTGGTGGTGGCGGAGGTCAGCAAGGGCGTGGCCGCCGTGGCCCGGGAAACCGGTGTCCCTGTGATTTTTGGTGTCCTCACCACCGACACCCTGCAACAGGCCTTGGAGCGCGCTGGCATCAAGAGCAACCTTGGCTGGAGCTATGGCCTCCAGGCCTTGGAAATGGGCAGTTTGATGGCGGCGCTGGCCGGGTGAAATCCAAGCGAAGCCATTTGGCCGGGCGCCTGAGGCCGCGTCAGGTGTTGATGTTGTGCGCTGGCCTCGATCTGCTGGGGGTCGCTGCCGGCGCCGCCCTGCTCGATGTCTTCGGGGGGACGAATCTTCTGGAGCATCCCCAGTGGGTCATCCCCTTCGGATTTGCCTACGTCCTGTACAGCTGGCTGTTCGGCAGTTACACCCTGTTGCGCTTACCGCGCTTGCGGGGTGTTCAGGTGTTGGTGCGGCTGGGGATGGCGGCCCTGGCCACCTCGTTGATGGTGGTGCTCGCCTATTGGGTGCTGAGACTGCCTCCCAGCTTCACCCTTGGCTATCGACGGACCCAGCTGCTGCTGCTGGCCTGGCTCAGCCTCTGGGCGCTGGTTGTACGGCTCGCCCTGCGGCGGATGGTCCGCCTTCGCCAGCCCAGCTTCCCAAGCCTGCTGGAAAAGCTGGAATCCCTGCAGCAGCGTCTGCTGCCGGCCCTGTTGCCCGAGGAGGCCCTGACCTTGGAGGGCCTGCCCTGGGCGGATCCCCTGAGCGTGCAGCGCCAGCTCAAGCGGGGCGCCGATGTTGCCGTGGCTTTGCTGCTGCTGTTGGCAGCCCTGCCCCTGATGGCTGTAGCAGGGCTGCTGATCTGGCTGGAGGACCGGGGGCCGGTTTTCTTCGTGCAGGAGCGCAGTGGCCTGATGGGTAGAAGCTTCAAGCTCTACAAGCTGCGCACGATGTGCCAGGCCGCTGCCGATGCCCCGGCCACCTGGACGGTGCGCGGCGACGCCCGCATCACCCGCACCGGCGCGATCCTGCGCCGCGTGCGGCTCGACGAACTGCCGCAACTGCTCAACGTGCTGCGCGGCGACATGAGCCTGATCGGGCCGCGCCCGGAGCGCCCGGAGCTTGAGTATGACCTCGAGAGCCGGATTCCCCATTACCGCAAGCGCCACTGGATGCCCCCGGGCCTGAGTGGCTGGGCCCAAGTGTGTGCACCCTATGCGGCGAGCGTCGAGGAGGCCGAACTGAAGCTCAGCTACGACCTCTACTACCTGCGCCATTGGGGCACGGCCCTCGACCTGCTGATCTTGATGAAGACGATCAAGACTGTGCTCAAGGCCAGGGGCCGCTAACTGTCGAGTCCCATCCGAATAGGCCTGCCGGCAAAAGGCCAGCTGGTTGGGCAATCAAAAGATGGAATCAAGCGGATGAAGAGATTCGAACTCTCGACCCTCTCCTTGGCAAGGAGATGCTCTACCACTGAGCTACATCCGCAGATCACCGGCCGCAGCCGGCGTTCCGGGCGACAGCGCCGCCTACTGAGCCATCATGCACCATCAAGGGTACCCCCTGGCTCAGCCGAGCCGCATCAGTCGCTGGCTGGTGGCCTCATGGAAGCCCAGGCGTTCATAAAAGCCGTGACTGTTGGTGGTCATCAAATAGACACGCTCGGCCGCTGCGACCGCTGGTGCGGCCAACAGCGTGGCCACCAGGCGGCGGCCCAGACCTTTTCCCTCCTGCTGCCGGGCCACCACCACATCCCAGAGGACGGCCCTGTAGGCGCCATCGCTGGTGCAGCGGCCGAAGCCCACCAGCTGGCCGTCCTGCCAGGCCGTCACCACCGCTTCGCTGCCCCGCAGCATCCGGCGCAGTCCAGCCAGGGAGCGTCCCTGGGCCCAGAAGCTGTGGGCTTCGAATAGTTGTTTCAGCTGTTGCATTGCCCGCACAGGCCGCAGCCCGGGGCCGAAACCAAGCCGCAGGCCCGGGGCGCCGCGTCGGTGGCACAGGAGCTGGATGGGGCTGCCCAAGGGGGGGAGGGATTGCCCTGGCAAGCCTACGGGCCGGCCTGGTGCAGGGCCGGGTGGGTTGTCGAGCTGCCGCTGCGCCTGCGCAGCCATCTCAAGCCGCACTTCAGTCCCCAGGCGGAGGCTTTGTTGTCATCATCACGGTTCGTTAAGGCAAAGAACTGTCCTGTGTCAGCTCTGTTACGTAGTTGTGTACGATGATTTACAACGAATCTTCGCTGAGAAGCTGCAGGCTCAGGGCCGATTGCTTCCGATCCAACTTGAAGTGAGCCCACCTCCGAACAGGTGCCTCGCCCACCCTGGCTCAGGTGCCTGTTAGGGTTCTGTCACAAAAGCCTTTAGTCGTGTTGACTACCACCTTACTTAAGCGGTATTGTTATCGGTGAGTCAACAACCTCTGAAACTTTGGCCTTCACAACTGTTCGCAGCGCAACCGGCGTTGATTTCATCGGCACCCCTGGTGTGGATGTAGGCACGTTTTTTGATGAAACTGGAATGGTCGTGGCTACAGGCCTCGGCGATGCAGACATCATTACAATTGTCAACTCCACCGGCATTCAGCGCACCACCACCCTAAATGGTAATGACGGTGCAGACACAATCAATGTTAATACGTCCATAAGTGACTCCTCCATTAACGGCAACAAGGGGGCTGATACAATCCAATTATCTGCTGTCGTTGCCAATTCTTTTGTCGGTGGCGGTGATGGCGCAGATATCATTGGTGGTGGTGCACAGTGGCTTTCTACTCTTGTCCATGGTGGGGCAGGGAATGACACCATATTTGCGCCAGCCACCCTTGCTTTAACCACAATTTTGGGTTACAGCGGAAATGATGTTATCAATCTCTCCAGTGGAAGTCTTAACACCATTTCCATTAACGGTAATGAAGGAGACGATAACGTAAATGGTTCTGGTATTAGTGTAACCTTGACCGGAACAAATTTTATTGGTGGTGGCGCAGGAAATGATGTCCTCAATTTTATTAATGCCACCACCGATGGCGGTGGGCCTGCAATGTCCAGGGGGTTTGAACTGACTGGTGGTTCAGGTAATGATTTAATAAATGGTTCGACAGAAAACGATACTATTTGGGGCAACGCTGATAATGATACAATTCAAGGCAATCAAGGAAGGGACACGGTTTATGCAGGCGCTGGAAAAGATACTATTAACGTTACTGATTCCGGTGATGTTATCACCGGTGGCACTGGTGGAGACATTTTCTTCAAGCCTGGTGCAGCCTCTTCCACTTTCTTGATCAATTCGATTGCCGAATCTGCTGCCGCTATTACCGGAACCGCAGTAGGTGGGACAGCCAATCTCACATTTGACAGTTTCACTGGCTACACCTTTGCCGCCGGTGATGTGTTGAACATCTCTGCTGTAACCAACCAACTGGCCGGTAGCCCTTATGTTGGAAGTTCCACTACATCAGCCATTGCTCTGCCTGGCGGTGGTGTTCTTGGGGCGATAGCCGATTTTGCGGCCCTCAAGACCACATTGGACAGCCTTGTTGGCGTCATGGCTTCCGATAGTTTCAATATCAGGGCATACAACTTCACTGCCGCTATTGGTCCAGCTGGTACTCCTGTCGCCAACTACACCTGGATTCAAGACAGCCTTACTGCGTATTCTTCCTCTGATCTACTCTTTCAAACCGCTGGTGGATTCCTTAACGGAGGCCAAATTTCTTTGGTTTGATCCTCTGTTGATCCTTTCTAAACTCCCCCTCGGGGGAGTTTTTTTTTGTCCATTCATCCTGTTCGCACTCCTCTGACTCCATGAGGATCCTGTTTGTTCATCAGAATTTCCCTGGTCAATACCAACACATCCTTGTCGCTCTCGCCCGCATGGGCGGCCACTCCCTGGTGGGCCTGGGAATCGAGGAACCATCCCTGCCCCTGCCTGAGGGAGTCACTTTTGTGCGCTACGGCCTTCGCCGTGGCAATACTCCCGGCATCCATCCCTGGGCGCTGGAGTTCGAATCCAAGGTGATCCGTGGTGAGGCCTGTGCCGCCGCCGCCTTCGATCTCAAGCAGCAGGGATTCACCCCGGATCTCATCTGCGCCCACCCGGGCTGGGGGGAGGCCCTCTTTCTCAAGCAGATCTGGCCTGATTGCCCGCTGCTGTGCTATCAGGAGTTCTTTTATCGCAACCAGGGTTTCGATCTGGGCTTCGATCCCGAACTTCAAGGTGCATGCGACTGGCGTAGTGAAGCCCGCTCGCACATGAAGAATGCCTACCTCCTGCACACTCTTGAGGCCGCCAACTGGAACGTCACCCCCACCGGCTTCCAGCTCTCCAGCTTCCCCCGCCACTGGCAAGGGCGCATCAGCGCCATCCACGACGGAATCGACACCCGGCGCGCCGCCCCCGTTGCCGACCCCGCTCCCCTCACCCTGCCCGATGGCACCGAACTGAAGCCCGGCGATCCGATCGTGACCTTCGTCAACCGCCGGCTAGAGCCCTACCGGGGATGTCACACTTTGCTGCGAAGTCTGCCCGATCTACAGCGCCTGGTGCCCGATGCCCGTGTGGTGATCGTGGGTGAAACGAAGGGGGTAAGCTATGGCGCTGCCTGTGAAAATGGTGAATGGAAGGATGTGTTTCTTGCCGAGATTGAGGGTCGCTACGACCCCACAAGAGTGCACTTCATCGGCCCTATTCCCCATGCCACCTTTCTGCGATTGCTATGCTTGTCCGCCTGCCACGTATACCTCACCTATCCTTTTGTGCTCAGCTGGAGCCTGCTGGAGGCGATGAGTTGCGGTTGCGCTGTGGTGGGATCGGCTACCGCACCGGTGCAGGAAGTGATTGAGGATGGGTACAATGGTTTGCTGGTGGATTTCTTCCGGCCTGCCGAGCTCGCCGCCGCCGTGGCCGATCTGCTCAGCAATCGAGATCGCGCCCGTTCGTTAGCGGAGAAGGCCCGGGAAACGATCCTGGCCCGCTATAGCCTCGAGCGCTGTGTGCCCCGCCAGCTGGCCCTCATGGATTTGGTGGCCTCTGGTGCCATCGGCCGCTGAGATCCGTTGGCCTGCCGGACAAATCAATGGCAGCAGGCCTCATTCCTGCCGCCGAAACCGGCAGGCCAGAAATGATGGGTGGGCGTGCTCGAGCAGCAGGAAGTCCCGCCATTGCCAGCCAGGCTTCATCACAGGAAAGGCGGCCAGCACGGTGCCGGTGGCCACGGTTTCCAGCGGCCCCACGAACTCTGTCGCGGCCAGGGCCTCCTGCCGCAGCCGTTGTTGCTGCGGGCGGCTGAGCGCGAAGCTGCCCGAATGGGGATTGCTCGCCAGATCGAAGCTCAGTTCCTGTCCATCCCAAAACCTTCCTTGGGCCGCTCCCTGCTGCGTTGCCTGGAAGCCCCGCAGGTACTCCGGGTCAATCGGGCCATCCACAAATAACCGTGGCGCGCTGACCACGCCGGTTAGCTCGTAGCGGTGGGGCATCAGTGTGTAGCGGTGCTGCGTGCGCTCGCAGAACCACAACAGCTTGTCGGCATAGAGCCGATCGCCGATCACCAGATCATCTTCCAGATAGAGGGATAGATCGGCCACTGGCGATGCCTCCCGCAGCAGGAAGTCGCGGGCGGCTGCGGGCAGCTGCATCGGATCCTCCAGTTGCAGCCGGTGCACTTTGATTCTGCGCTCGAAGGCCGCCAGCACGTCTTGGTGGCAGGCATCGCCATTGACGAACACGTGGCAGTCGACCCACACCCCGGGGAGTCGCCGTGCCGGGTAGGCAGGGGTGGGCGCCGCTTCGATCCGATCATCAGCGATGGCCAGGATCTCCTCGCGCTCACCACGGGCCAGCGCCAGCACTCCGCCGAGGCAGCGGGCCAGGGCGATCGCCCGCAGCATCCCCTCTTCGCCCCGCAGGGAGCCGTGGCCCTCACGACCCTCCAGCGGCTGCCAGTGGTGGGGA
Organism: Cyanobium sp.; assembly: GCA_044359075.1. Lineage (GTDB taxonomy): Bacteria > Cyanobacteriota > Cyanobacteriia > PCC-6307 > Cyanobiaceae > Cyanobium. The sequence goes on from JBIKMU010000055.1 coordinate 15,925, forward strand.
ATGGCCACCCGCACGAGGCTGGGCCTCGGCACCGGCTCAGCCATGGTCCTCCTCCCCAGCAGGGGTTGGGGCGTTCTGTTGGCGCAGCTCCGCGAGGTCGATACCGAATGTGGAGCACAATTCTTGTGGCGTCCCGAACAGCCGCACCCCCTCCACTCGCGGCAGTAGCACCGTTTCACCTCGCTCCAGGGCCCCCTGCAGCAGCGGTGCCACGTAGTGTTCACCCCGTAGCGGTTGGGTATCGCGGAGCCATCGGCGGGCATCGGCAAGGAATTCGCCGCCGTGCCGGAAGCCGTAGAGCCCGATCGAGGCCAGCGGGGAGATGCGGCTTTTCTCACGGATCTCCAGTGCCCTGCGAGGGTCGGCAGGGTCAGGGCGGCCGAAGGACCAGTGCTCTCCTGCCGCCGGGAACACGGCCATGGACCCGTAAGCCTCACCGGGCAACAGGCTCCGGCCACCTTCGCCAGGCCAGGCGAACCCCGTGTCGCAGTTGTGGATGAGCAAGGGGGCCCCCAGCGCCTGGTCGTTATCCCCCCAGGCCCTGCTAACGCAGGCAGCCGCAGTGGCGAGTTGCCCCGGTAGCAGCTCCTCCAGCTCCACCCAGTCCACCGACACGTCGGGCAGCTCCTGCGCCAGCACCTGCTCGAGCTGCTGACGGACCCGGTGCTGCCGCTGCACCCCTAACAGCAGACGATCGCCATGGGTGAGCTCGAACGAAGCCAGAGCATGAAGCAGCAACTCCTTGCCCTGCACCCGGATGAGCGGCTTGGGGGTTGAGATTCCTTCCTGGCGGAAGCGACTGCCAGCTCCGGCGGCGGTGAGAAGCAGATTCAACTTGCCAAAGCAGTGTCGATGTCGTCGTGCCAGAGGAGCACGCCGGTGGCCGCCAGGGCAAGCTGCCGAGCTGGATCCTCCCTGTGCAGCGGCAGCATGCTGAGGAAAAGGCAGGCTGTGAGGATTCGTCGCTCTTCGGCTGGAACCACCTTGAGCAGCATCCCCTCGGCTGCCTCCAGCAGGAACCTGTGATTCGGAGGGGCATACAGCCGTAGTTCGAGGTGGTTGCTTTCAACGCACAGGGAGAAGAGGTTGTTCACAGTGGCGTCGTAGAGGCCCGCAAGGGAATGGTTGAGCTTGATCAAGTCGTAGCGGGCATCGCCGATGCCGACCGCCAGGATTCGGCCGGGTGGTGTCTCTCCGCGCGGATCGATCAAACGCACACTCGTGTACAGGGGGTCGCAGAGGATGTTGTTGAAGCACAGGTCGCCGTGAATGAGCTGGAGCTGGCTGCGTGTCTGCAAGGGCCCCAAGGCCTCAAGCATGGTCTCCACGATCACCTCCAGCGGGGGATACCAGCGGCTGTTGATACGCATTCCCTGCTTGCGCCACCCCATCAGCACCGTATTGCCATCTCCATGCCAGAGCATCTCCCAACGCTGTTCCAGCTTGCGGCCCCAGAGCCAGTCCCCCATGCCTTGGCGGGGTGAACTGGCTGTGGCGAACTCCGCGAGGATCGCCGCCAGCCTTTCGAGGATCGCTAGCCAGGCATTAGGGCCGATCCGCCAGTAGAGAAAGAGTTCGGCCAAGTTGGGGAAGGGGAGAGCCTCCATTACCAATGCCTTTTCCTCCCCAGCCTGCGGGGGCAGCAGGGCAGGAAAATGCCGGCGCAGAGCCGGAGGCAGCGCCTCCAAGTAGGCCATCTCCTGCTTTAGCCGCGCCCCGTCGCTCGATACCTTCACGATCGCATCGCGCCGCCGGCAATAGCTCAGGTGATTGAAAGAACGGCTGGGCAGGCGGCTGCGGTTCGAGTCGGCGACGCTGGCGCGGTGCCCTAGGTCAAACCATTTCGTAGTGATTACACATGCCCCGTGCAAGCGATGAAGTAGCTCCGCCACGGCCAGAAGATCGTGGCCCTCAGCCTCTGACAGATCCGCCAGAACGTCGCTGAGCAGGGCGACCGGAGCCGTGAGGATGCCGGTGAAAGGATGGGAAGGAGGCTCCCCCTCCCCTGGTACCCCCTTGCGGAGAAACCGCCAGCCCCGCGGGCGCTCGTCAAGCAGCGAGGACCAGTCCTCGCGGATGAGGGGTTCGCTGCCGATCAGGATGGCCGTCTGCGCTTGCGCCGCTTGGCTCGGAAGAGTGGTGATCGGGTTGATCATCACCCAGGCGTTATGCAGTGCTGGAAGGGCCGCCGCGATGGAGCCGCAAATGTGGCACTGGGGCGGCACCCGCAGCAGACGAACCCCGGCCAGACATTGCAGATCGGCGGGAGGTCCTCCCGCCGCCTCCCAGTCGCTCACGACCAAAACTTCCGACACCTCGGGGTTGGCCAGGTGGAAGCGGGCGATCCGTTCGATGGCAAGGGCGCTCCCCGCCGGCAGCCACAGGGGATCCGGATGCAAGGGCGGGGCCGGTCCGAGGGTGCGCGCGGCCAGGCTCCCCCCTGCCGGCACGAGCACGCTGATCGCAGGACGATCCACCTCCCTTCAGCTCCGGTCGTTGCGCAGGAAGCCCTGCAGTGCCCGGTTCCCATGGGCGGCAATACCGCAGAGGTTCAGGAAACGGGCAAAGCACACCTCCGATGCGAAGCGGGGATGTCCTTGGAACAGGCGCAGGAAGGGCTCATCCGGTTGGCTTCGGAACCCGGCCAGCGCCGACGCCAATTCACTTCCCCCCCGCTGGAGGACCTGCCGCAGTTCCTGCACCCTCGCCGGTCTGCCCACGAGCCGTTCAGGCCAGTTCATGCCGTACCACTTGCTGGAATCATCGGAAGAAAGGATGGTCTCCACGTTGATCGGCCAGTAGGTGTGCTCGTGCCCATCGAAGAACCCAGCAATCGCTCTCTGAAACCCCCGGAAGAGCATCATCACGTCCCGGTTGCCAGCGAAGACCTTGTCCGAAGCACAGGCCAGTCCGTCGTGCTTGTGCTGCACGAGGTCTTGGAAGAACCACTCAGGATTCACGTGCAGGTAATCGCTGCGCAGTTTCACCAGATGGGTATAGCGGTGGCCCTGGTGTCGCTCCTGCTCCCGCACCATTGCCAGGCATACCGCCAGCTTGTGCCACTGCTTCATTGAAGCCACGGGCAGGGCCGCATCCTCGGCCGCTGTCTCCGGATCGTCCTCGATGATCCGCACCTCCCGATGGCGTCGGCAGCGGAGGCTTGTGGCGGCCTCCCGGTAGCGCCCCTCAGTGCAGACAAAGAGATCGGCCCGGCGGCAAAGCTGCTCAAGGAATCCGCGGCTGTGCTCCAGGCTGCGGAGTTGGCCTGGCAGCAGCAGGGCAAAGCGGGTCCCTCGGGGTGGCCAGCTGCGGCGGCTTGGCAGGGGATGGCTATTGAGCGTTGGGCAGAGCTGATTGATCGCCCTGCGCACCAGCAGGTCTCCGGACGCCAGGACAAGGGAACGCCGCCAGATGGCCTCCGCCTCCCCCGGCCGGCCGGCTCGCTGCAGGCGCGCTCCCTCGGCCAGGAGGCGCCGGGCCTCGGCGTTCTTCGGCCCTGCCGGCGGGACTTCGGGGGTTGTGGGTGAAACGGGGTGATCGGCGGAAGCGCTCTCAAGCACCCAAGACTCCTGCCGGAAAAAGGGGCTGATGTTCACGAGCGCCTTGCTGCGCTAATGGCGCAGACTAACCGGGAGTTGAGCGACAGATGCGGCTTAACGTGCACGGGGGTCACGGTAAGAGAGGCTTCTCTGTGCATTAGTCGTGGTGGGCCATCAAAACCAAGTGGGATCTTTACCAGAAGCTGCCGCCGCTGCGGAGGTGCATGAGCAGACCCCACGGGAATGGATCCGGAGTTTCGATCTGATCCGATCGAGCGCCATCATGCTGGTGGTCTTCGCCCATGGGCGCGTCCTGCTCCCCCAGCTCTGGAGAGGGGACTACTGGTTTGCTCCCGCCCACTGGGGCATCGAACTGTTTTTTGCCCTCAGCGGCTACTTGATCACCGGCCAGGCCATCAAGCTGGCCACGGCATCGAGCTGGAAGGCCTCGCGGAATTTCTTCATGCGTCGATTTCTGCGGACGCTTCCTCTCTACTGGCTTGTGATCCTGGTGACCGGACTGTTCATGGACACCTCTCCGCAGGACATTCTGGCGAATGCTTTCTTTCTCCCCACCCTGCCGTTGGCTCCCCAGGGGCCGGCCGGGCTGATCCCCGTTACCTGGTCGCTGGCGATCGAGGAAGCGAGCTACCTGCTGATCGGGCTCAGCGCCACCACCATCGGTCGTTTTTTGCCCTCTGACTGCGACCGCAGGAGCGCGGTCTGCTTCCGTCTCGCCGTTCTCCATCTGTCCCTGATCATCATGATGCTGGTGGCTCGCTGGTTCGCCTCCCGCAACGGATTCGGATTCGAGCAGATCAAGGCGTCCACTGTGTTGCAGCTCGATGCGCTCAGCTATGGCGGCCTAGCGGCGATTGTGCTGGTTCACCCCAGCCTCCGACGGTGGTTTTCGTTCGCAGCAAGCCCGTCGCCCGCCCGAACCGGTTCGATGATCTTGGTGCTATTGAGCACCATAATGGCGATGATGGGGCTGGGCTTGGCACTGCGTTTTGGATTCCTGCTTCTCCAGGCAAAATCCCAGTTTCAGAACTCCACCCTTATTCTTAGCCAGCTAGTTGTTGCCGGTCAGGTATTCAGCCGCATCATCTGCGCCATCTTCATCTTGCTCGCCGCTCTGGTCCCCATGAGAACGGTCATGCTCTCCAACCGCAGACGCTGGAAGCTGCTGGTGGACATTCCTGCTTCTTCTAGCTATTCGCTCTATCTCGTCCACCTTCCCATCCTCGGAGCGTTCCGCTCCCCTGGTACCCTTCAAGCCCTACCGAATACCTTTCTCATTTACACTTTCTCCAGTTTGCTGGCGGGGTGGCTTCTTTACGTTGTTGTGGAGATTCCAATTCTCAACTTGAGGAACAGGTTCCGGGAAGCATCCCCGGGCCCGGGCTAAACCAGTAACTTGGCTCGGCGTTTCCCGGATGCCATCATGGCTTTTCGATGAAGAGCTCCGGATGCGTCGCCAGCCACCGCACTGCTGGCTGCTGATTAGCTTCGATCAATGGCGCGGCGACTGGCTGCGGCAGCCCTGGTTGCGGCTCCCCCACCTGCAAAAACTGGCTGGGCAGAGCTGGGTGGCGGAGCGGTGCTACACGAGCTGCCCCCACTGCGTCCCTGCCAGGGCAAGCTGGCTCACAGGGCTTACTCCCCTTGAGTTGGGCTTGGCCAGTAATAGGCCTTACACCATTTCCGCAAACGCTCCATCGTTCGTCAGGGACCTGAGCCAGGCTGGGTACACCACAGCCCTGATCGGCAAAACCCACTGGACACCCCACGACCAGCCGGGGATTGATCTTCGCGACAACATGCCCCTGCTGCGGGCGTTGGGCTTCGATCGCGCCCGGGAGATCGCCGGACCCCGAGCGCTTGCTGTGATCGAGTGTGAACTTACGGATCGCTGGCGTGAGGCCGGCGTTTTGGAGACCTACCGCCGGGATCTGGCCAATCGCTACGAGGGCGGCCGCGCCCATTTGGTTAAACCCTCGGTGTTGCCGGAGGCGCTCTACCCAGATTTGTGGGTGGGTACGGAGGCCGTGGCGGAGTTGCAAGCCATGCCCACCGACCGACCTTGGTTCCTCTGGGTGAGCTTTCCGGGGCCTCACGAGCCCTTCGATGTGCCAGCCCGCTGGCGTGGTGTTCACCCCGCCGCCTCCATCCCCGGCCCCGATCCCCGACCCGGCTGGGCGGACAGCCTTCCCGTGGATTGCCAGCTCAGCCGGCTCATGGCCCGCTGGCCGGAGGGGATCCCCAGTACGGCCCTCCAGGAGCTGCGCGCAGACTATGCCGACCACCTGGCCTTGCTCGATACCCAGGTGGGGCACCTGATGGCTGCCCTGGCCAGACGCCCCGATCACTCTCGAGTGGCCGTGAGCGTGGTGAGCGACCATGGTGAATTGCTGGGCGACTGGGGTCTGCTGCTGAAGGGTTGCTTTCTTGAGGGTGCCGTCCGTAGCCTCTGTTTCCACAGTCCTCCTGGGGGCCGTAGACGTTGGCGCTCCTGGGGCAGCAGACGCCCAGTGCCGCTCACTCCCGCTCTGCAGTCCATGGCTGGGATGGTGCGCAGGGGCAGACGCCAACGCCCGCTGGAGACCCTGGCGGCGCATCCAGGACCGGTCGTCAGTACCTTTGCGGGGGAGCGTCTCGAGATTCGTGGCGAGCGGCGCACGATGGTTCTGGCGGATGGCAACCGCATCGACCTTCCCCCCCTGGCCCATCCATAGGCCATAGGATCAACTCTCTCGGACCCGGTCCATGGAACTGGCACCGAACGACTGGGCTGACGGTGCTGGCGCTCTTCAGTGCGTTCACTTTCTGCACATCGGCAAGACCGGCGGCACCGCGATCAAGCACGCTCTCGCCGAGGCAATTAGTCCACCGGGTCTGAAACTTATTTTGCATGGGCACGATATTTCTCTTGATGACATTGATCCCGCCGAGCCGGTGATCTTCAGTTTGCGCGAGCCAATTTCTCGCTTTGTGAGCGCCTTCTACAGCCGAATGCGCTGCGGCCGGCCCCGCTATTTCTTCCCATGGAGTGAGCTTGAGCAGAAGGTGTTCTCAGCTTTTCCCACACCCGAGGCCTTGGCGCTTGCTCTAGCCGACACTAGCGCTGTTCATCACACCTTGGCGCGGGAGGCGCTGGAGGGCATCCGCCACTTCCGGCGTCTGAACCGATGGCTCATTGGTGAGGACTTCCTGCTCTCCCGCCGCTCCCAGATCCTGTTCGTTGCCTTCCAGGAATCCCTTGATCGCGACTTTGAGATCCTGCGGCGTCTTCTGCACCTCCCCTCTTCGGT
>JBIKMU010000015.1:0-67931 GCA_044359075.1 Cyanobium sp.
GATGTCACCACCTTTGCCGGGCTCGCCTACTGCTTTGCTTTCTGTCTTTGTATTGATGATGGAACCATTGCCTGAGAAGGAGATGCTCAGATCACGTGGTGTCGAGGCGTTGAGGTTGATATCGCCACCCTTGCTGGTGCTTGTTGCTGTCGCTGCTGTGCTGAGCTGGGAGCCTCCGGATAGATTGAGGGCAGCGGCATCAACCGTGATGGAGCCGCCTGCACCGGCAGCTGAGCTGGCTGAAGTGGCTTTGCTGCCTTGATCGAGGCTGACCGAGGAGCCGCGCAGCTCGACTGCGCCAGCGTTGCCAGAACCACTGGATGCGGCATTGATTGAGCCCGCACCGGCAATGGAGAGGGACTTGCCTGTTGTGCCCAACAAGATGCTGCCGCCCTCTCCCCCACCGGCGGCCAGTTGCTCAGTCGTTGAGGAGATCAGGGAGTTGCCAGAGAAGGTGATCGCCAGGTCGCGGGGTGTGCTGGCGTTGAGCTTGATGCTGCCGCCATTGCCAGCGCCAGTGGTTGTGGAGATGAGCTGGGAGCCAGCGGCGAGATTGAGGACACCGGCATCGATTGAAAGCAGGCCACCGCTACCGGCAGCAGTGGTTTCCGTAGCGACTTTGGCCTTATCTGTAATGGTGATATTGGAACCTAAGAGCGAAATCTGGCCGCCATTACCAACTCCGTTGGTTTGGGTCGTGATGCGGGTTGTGGCAGTTGGGTCGGTATTATCACCTTTAATGGTTAGAGTTTGATTCGTAGTTCCTACTTTGATGTCACCACCTTTGCCGGGCTCGCCTACTGCTTTGCTTTCTGTCTTTGTATTGATGATGGAACCATTGCCTGAGAAGGAGATGCTCAGATCACGTGGTGTCGAGGCGTTGAGGTTGATATCGCCAGCCTTGCTGGTGCTTACGTTTGTCGCTGCTGTGGTGAGCTGGGAGCCGCCGGAGAGATTGAGCGAACCGGTATCGACCGTGATAGAGCCGCCTGTAGCAGAACCTGAGGTTTGCGTAATGGCGGTAGAATTATTGCCAAGACTGATGGAAGAGCCTTGTAACACGATGTTGCCGCCTAGGCCGCTGCCCATGGTTGAGGCATTTAACTGACTATCGTTAAGAGTAATCTTACCTTTATTTATATCGCTAAATGTAGTGATCAGGTTGATTGCTCCAGCGTTCCCCTTGGCGGATAAGATGGTTTTGTCTAGTTTAATATTTCCATTGGTGGATTTGATTTCGAAGGCGCTTGCTTTGTTATTATTGTCGCTTTTAATGTTAATATTGACATTTTGAAATTCAATGTTGTTTAGGGCTGTGAAGCGCATTTTAGCTACATCCCCACTGCTATTGAGACCTGGTTCAAATGTCTCGTTAGGGTTGAAAACAAGCTTGATGTCTCCGCTACCCTTCTGACCTCCCGTGGCACTATAAGAGTAAGTATTATCATTCGATGCCACAGTATTTATTAGATCAGCAAATCCTAAGTTAAGTTCAGCTGCTATGCTGTTAATTGATCCACTTTTTATAGATTTATCACTTAGCGTACCAGAGCTTATGGTGTATATGTCTTTAGCTGTTAGCGAAGTGCCGGTGGTGAGGGTTGTATTCGAAGACGTTGTTGTCGGTGCGGGGGGTGTTCCGGCGTTAATTCCCCCCATCACAATCAAGCCGCTTTTCTTTAAGTCTTTGTCGTTTTCGACGGAGAGTTTGATAGCGTTGGGATTATTAGATATTTTGTCGTTGGTGATTCCTGTCCGCAGGGTAGTGGTGCCGAGGATGGCGGGGGTGCCCGAAAACACCTCGATCGATTTACCGGCACCGGCGGTGAGGGTGACTGCAGAATCGAGCAGCGTGAGTTTGCTGGCACTTTTCTCTTCTGCACTGAGATCCTGAGCATCACCAGCCCGCAGCAGGGTGCGCCCCGTTTCGCCGCCAACTTTAATGGAACCGCCCGTGATGGCGATAGAGCCCGGGGATGGCTGGCCGATTGTTGGGTTGAGGGCACTGATTTCAGTGCCTTGTATGGCAACGCTTGTATCGCCTTTGATGGCAACGGTGCTGCCTGCGGCGGAGATGCTGCCGCCCTGCAGGCTGGTGGTGCCGGTGGAGGCCAGATCCACACTGGAGCGGCTCGTTTGCAGTCGTACACCATCACTCAGGCTGAGGTCCGAGGCCGTGGTGGCGCCTGGGGCCGCACTGGTGGAACCGATCCGGATTGCACCGGCGATACCGGAGCTGGCGGGCTGGGTTTCGATCAGCCCTGGTCCTTTGATCTGCAGTGGCGCAGCGGCGGCGGGGGCCACGGTGATGACACCGCCTGCACCGGTTCCTGATGCGCTGGTGCTGATCTGGGTGTTGGCTCCGAGCTGGAGAGATTTGGTGCTGAGGCTGATGCTGCCGCCGTTGCCTGCGCCAGTGGTTGTGGAGAAGAGCTGGGAGCCGCCAGATAGATTGAGATTATTGGAATCAATTGAGATCAGGCCGCCTTTACCAGTAGTTTGGGTCTCGGTGGTAATGATTGATTTATCTTGGAGGGAAACAATATTGGCCGATAGATTTATATCACCAGTATCGCCTGTGATACCATTGTTCGCAGCGATCTCAATTATTGGTTTACCAGAGCTATCTTTGAGAATATTGCCAGAGCTATCTTTTGAAAAAATGTCCTCGGTAGTTTTCGTTGCTTGCGCACTAATTTTTGCTCCGTTTTCAATGCTGATTATGCTGCCTTTGAGATTGATATCACCACCCTTGCCGCTGCCTTTGGTTTCAGTGATGATGGCTACAGGGCCAAAGACGGAGAGAGACTGACCAGCGCTGAGGTTGATGGATCCGCCATTATTGGCCTGGATGCCTCCGCCACTCACCGTAATTTCGCCGCCTTCTAGGGTGATAGCGCCTCCATTGGCGGTAATCGTGCCGCTGGAGATCACCGTGTGGTCCGGGCCGCCAGCCAGCAGGATCTCTTGGCCATCCTTCACCACCAACTCACCTGCATTACTCAGCGTGGCTGGTGTGGCGCCAAACTGCAGACCGGGCACAATATCGCTAGTGAGAACAGGTGCATCCTGTGGGTCGATAGCACTGAACTTTTCGCCATTGAAATCCAGTGCTGCAGCTGTACTGGCCTTGAAGGCACCGCCCACATCGATCCGGGCATTCGGGCCAAAAACAATGCCTTTGGGATTGATCAAGTAGAGATTGGCGGCACCATTGGCCCTGATCAAGCCGTCGATACTGGATTGGCTTAGGCCGGTCACCCGACTAAAGATTGTATTAACGGAATTTAAATTATCAAAATGGCCAATTTCGTTTTGCAGCAGATTAAAGGCTTTAAAGCTATGGAAAAGGTAACGTCCACTGTTTTGTGAAGCGCCACCGGTGATGGTGTAGGTGGTTTTTCCGTCCGCCGCCTTACTTCGCGTCACCACCGAGTTGTTGGATTTCAGTGTGGTGTCAGCTTTGATCGAGTCGTCGGCCCTGGAGCTGCTGCCAGTGGCGATCACGAGCAGGGCCAGCGCCGAGGGAATCACGGCATGGAGCGCCCTGCGGATCACAGCGGCAGGCCCCGGGACGCCTTCACTTGCATCAGCGCCTGCTTTGGCTCTCGCTGGGGCGCTGGGGCGAAGGCTTGGGCCGCAGCTGGGGAGGGGGGCGTCCATTTCAGGGGGCATAGCGAAGGGTGAACAGCAGGGCCTGGTCTTGCCAGGCATCGCTTTGCAGGTAAGGGGTTTCTCCAAGGCGCTGTGCGTAATCTATCCTCCCGAAAAATCCCTCACCAAGTCGTAATTGCACCCCTAGGCCAATTGAGGAGAGAAAATTGACCTTTGGCTGGGGAGCCGGGCCCGCATCCCAGCCAGAGCCGAAGGCGGCAAAGGGGACGAGTTGCACAATGCCGCCGCCGCGCTGCCAGCGCAGCACCGGCACAGCCAACTCAATCGAGCCGAACAGACCGCTGTCGGTGAGCAGGCTGTTGGTCTGATACCCCTCCACGCTGCCCAGGCCCCCCAGGCCAAACTGCTCCACCGCTGGCAGGGGGTCATTAGTGACCTGGACGCGGCCACGGGCGATCAGCAGGGTGTCCTTGGCTAATTGGCGCACATACTGGCCATCACCGCGCCAAAGCAGGAAGTTGGGTTCCGGGCTGTTGGGATCAATGCCATAGTCATAGGGAATCGTGGTGTCAAAACCTTTCAACCCAAAGGCGAATTCCGAACGAATCGCCACCACGTCGATATTACTGCGACGCAGCCAGTCCTGGCTAAAGGAAAGGGTGGCCACCCGGCTTTCGCCGTTTTCATCCACACCTCTACCGGGATAGGGAAACCCTTGCAGGTACAACCCCTTGTTGTCCTGTTTATTGAGGCTGAGACCAAGGGCCAGCTCCTGATCCAAGCGCCGCAGGATCGGCTGGCGCAGGCCGACAAACCACTGCTGATAGTGGGAACTGATATTCAATACACTAAGCGGTTCCTCAATTACCCAGCTATAGAGGTCGCGATGGATGGCGGTGAGCGTAAGGTCGCTGCTGTTTACTGGAAGCTGATAGCTTAATTGCAGGTCATTACTGCCATCACTGTTGCGATAGGTAAGGGAAAGATCATCACCAAAACCCGATAGGTTGGCCTCACCGAGGTCAATGCCACGCCGAAAACTGCCGGTCTGGAGATTGCGGCCATTGTCCATCGCCACGGCAGCACGAAACGAGCGCTTGCTGAGCACCTTCACCTGCAGGTTGCTGATTCCCGGCTCCGGACTGGCCGAGAGGTTGGCCGTGATTGTTTTGATCAGGGGATTGGCCTGGAGCAAGCGCAATGCCTCCAGCAGCCGCGGCACATTGAGGGGTCCTTTTGCAGCCCGCAGCAGGCGGCTGCGCACGTAATTCTTGTGCAGCCGACCTGTCATTTCCACTGTCACCTGGCCGAGCCGTCCTTCCAGGATGCGGATTTCCACCACACCATCGCGGCTGGTCTGCTGGGGGATGTAGGCGCCGGACGTGGTGTATCCCTTGTCGATATACAACTGGCTGATGGCATCACGAGCCTTGCCCAGTTCGGCGAAGTTCACCGGGCGGTTGAGATATGTGGCGGTGATCCGGCCCAGTTCGGCATTGCTGAACACCGTGTTACCGCTGAAGCGAAACTGGCGAACCAGCATCGTTGCGCCGCCTGATGGGGTAACCGGTTGCCCGGGAAGCGCCGGTGTCGGGGTGACCCTCAGGGGCGAAGGCTGGGGCTGGGGCTGCTGCGGCCGGGGCGGCCGGGGCTGTTCGATCGGTACGGGGAACGAAGAAGCGGGCAGGCCGGTGGCCGGAGTCTGGCTCCAGGCAGGAGCTGCCGCCAGGGCGCTGCCAAGCAGGCCAAGGACCGCTGCCTGCAACGGCTGGCGCAGCTGGGGCCTCATGGCTGGGGTACTTGAATACGCTGCAGAGCTAAACGACTACCGGTTTGGGCCTCCACCAGGGCTTCCGGGTCTTCGCTGGAGCCGGCCAGGGCGCTGGCCTGCAGGAAGCTTTGATAAGCCAATTTGTTAAGTCCAACCCTGCTATAAAGCTGGCCCAACTCGAGCAGCACCGGCAGACTGGCATTGCGTTGGCCGAGCTGTTGTTCGAGGCGGCTGATGGCGGCGGCGTAGAGCCCGGCTTGGCTGAGCAGATCGGCCTGCAGCAGCGCGGTCGCCTCCGGATCCCGTCCCTGGAGGGGCAGGGCAGCCAGTTGGCGGGCCAGGGACTGATCCTCCAGCAAGGTGGTGCGCCGAAAAGCCTGGCTGGCGGCGCCGGCATCCAGCTGGGAGGAGCTGCCGTTGTCCGCTTCCACCACCACCAAATAGCTCTCACCGGGGGTGAGGATGCCGCTGTCTGGCAGCAAGGTGCTGCTGCCGTTTTCCACCCGGCGGCCCCAGAGCAGACGCTGATCCCGTTGCCGCAGCAGCCACACCTGATAACCGTTCACTGCCGCCACCGGATTCCAGCGCACAGGCAATGGACCGCCCTGCACCATGGTGGCGCGCGGTTCGATCAGGAAGGGGAGGCGTGGATCGGCGCCCCCAGGCCGGCCTTCTGCCCGGCCGGCCAAGCGCAAAACGGTGTCGATGCCGCAGCCACGGCTGACGGGAAAGGGGCCCCCCGTCTCGACGGTCCAGAGGCGATTGCTGCTGCTGGCACAGCGAACAAGGGCCTGGGAACTGTTCTTGACTTCGATGCGATCTTGGGAGACCACTGACAATCCTCGGCGGCGCACCGGCTCCGCTGGTGCCCAGCCTTGGCTTTGCTTGCGCTGCAAGGTAACGCTGCCTTGATAATCGATCAATTTGTGGGCTGCCAGGGCGGCTGGCAGCAAGCAAAACAGCAGCGGGGCAGCCCCGGCGCAGCAGAGCAGCCGCAGGCAGGAGGATCTATTCATACGCCAGCGAATGAGATGGCCAAGATTGCCCAGCGGTCCTCTGCTGCAAACAAGTGCAATACCAATGGATTTACGCATTTTGTTTTACTTATCTAGTTTACAGCAACTCTGGGCTCGAAGCCCAGTCGTTGGCCTGGAATCGCTTTGCTCGACAGGCCCCATAGCTCAGGGCCGAAGCGGAGCAAAGTGCCTAGACGGCGCTCGCATGAAGGAGCAAGCAACGCAAAGACAGCTGGGACCCAAGCGACGGTGCGCCTGCTGGCAATTTACATAAACCAAGCAGCTATATAAGAATCGATTTAGCAAAAGTGCTAGAGCTTTTTTATCAGAAAAATTACCGACTTGCCTAATTCCTACGCCGCGCTGCCAGCACAGAATCGGCCCAATTGCACCACCGCAGGCAAGGTGTTATTAGTGGGCTGGGCGCGACCAAGGGGGATCAGCAGGGGTGGCTTTGGCCTCAGGACAGCCTGTGGAAAAATCGAGGCGCCTGCGGCGCCAACAGCCAAGGTGAAAAGAGTTAAGGGCCAAGGGCTTAAGGGCCCAAGGGTTCAAGAAACTAGTCCTGGGGGGAAACGACAGAGGCGGAAACCGAAGTTGAGGTCGCGGTCACCCAGGCGCCACCTGCCCCGGTAGGCCGAGCGGCAGAGCCTGGGAGAGCTGTTCCAAGAGCCGCCGCGCAGCAGCCTCCGCGTTTGATCACCACCTGTTACCCAGGCACTGCCATCGTCGGGAGCCCCACGATAATCATCGTGCCAATGATCCAAGCACCATTCAAATACGTTGCCATGCATATCTTGCAAGCCCCAGGCATTAGCCGCAAAGCTACCCACCTCCATAGTCTCCTGCCGAAACCGACCAATAGGGGCAGATCCATAGGCAAAGGTTCCGTTATAGTTAGCTATATCGGGCGTCGGCGTATCTCCAAAGGCAAAGGCTGACGTAGTGCCCGCACGGCAAGCGTACTCCCACTGGGCTTCACTCGGCAGGGTGTAAAACAGTTTGGTCCGCTGGCTCAAACGACGACAAAATTCCGTCGCCTCCTCCCAGCTCACTTGCACCACAGGCCTGTTCGCTCCGTTAAAAATAGCTGGATCTGGATACAGCTTCAAATTCACCTGCGGCCAGCTCGCCACTGCATTCCATTCAGCCTGGGTGACTGGGGTTTGGCCAAGAAAAAAGCTTTGCAGTTGTACCCGATGCTGGGGGCCTTCATTCTCTTCACGTTCAGCTTCGGTGTCTGGCGAGCCCATCTGGAATGAGCCGGCGGGGATCTGCACCATGGTGATGGCGATTCCCTTGGCCAGCTCTAGCTCATAGCCAGAAACCGTGATCCGCTCTGTTTTCTGCTGCCATTCATTTCCCACCCGCACCAGCGCGCCCCGATCGGCGGAAATCTGGATCAAAGCTGGTCCGCGCTTGGCTTCCTCCTCACGGATCCTGCGGTCCTCCTCCTCTTTGGCACGCTGCAATTCAGCTAGGCGCTCAGCCTCAGCATCCGCCTTGCGCTTGGCTTCCTCCTCACGGGCCATGCGGTACGCCTCCTCTTTCGCCCGCTGCTCTTCGGCTAAACGCTCTGCCTCTGCTTTGCACTTGGCTTCCTCCTCACGGATCTTGCAATCCTCCTCCTCTTTGGCACGTTGCTCTTCCGCCAGGCGATCGATCTCGGGCTGCAGAGCACTGATATCACCATCTTCAAGTTTCAAAGCTAACTGCCGATCCTTCAATTCTTTTTGTGTCTGCACAGCAGAGAGATCACTTCGATCCGATAGGTATGCTTTCACGGTCTCCAGGTATCGCTCGCAATTTTTCTTCCGCACCCGATATGGTTCTTGCACCTCTTCAAAGACTTTTTTAGCTTCTGCTACACCGATACCGTTGTCTTCGCAAAAATCCTGCAGGGAATGCTGGTGGGCGATACTAAGTTTTAAATCTGGGGATTTGCTTAAAAACTCTTGGCATTTCTCCCTATAACGTTGCAACTTATCGTTTTTCTCTCGCAACTGTCTATTATTTATTATAACGCTGGCTTTATCAGCGATCGCGTCTGCAATGCTGTTGTAGACTGAATCTCTTTCATCTTCTACCCAGGTCTTTATTGGCTTTGCTCGCTTATTGCTGGGATCAATGGGCAATGCTTGAAATTTCGCCAATCCAGTTTTTTCCCACATGCAGTCAGACAGCAAAACGGGAATAATCTCAGCAGAGCCACCCTCGCGACGCTCATAGCCGACAGTCAATTCGTTATCTTTGATATATCTTGAGGTTATAAAGTTGACGCTGACTAAAAAAAGAATAATATCGGCCTGCCTAAGTTTTTCTTCTATTGCTTCGTCCCAATCTTCGCCAGCCTTGATCTCGTGATCTGCCCAGACGTCTATACTATGTCCACATTGCGCTAATTGATTTAAGTATTTTTTGATGTTGTCACAAAACTGTTTGTCTTCATGCGAATAGGAAATAAAAACTTTCACCATAGCCGCAAAATCTGTATCAGTAAGCATAACCGAAACCGAGCCACTCTCCAAACCCTAAACCCTTGCCACGAAGACAATCAGCCTGACCTGCATCGACCCGTCCAGAAAAGTTCATGCCTTTGCTCAGAATGGCTCACACTATATTCGCTTTCAGTGCAGGCATTGGCTCCCCGTTTCCACGGGCGCCCGCAGCTGTCACCGCTCCACCAGCCACAACGTGCCGGCCCCAGCAGCAGCAACAAAGCCGGCGACGGCGAGCGCTTCGGCCTTGGACCTCGTGCTGCCCATAGAGCTGAAGACCAGCCACGCTGTCCGTGGCTCCGTTGCTGGGGGCGAAACAACCAGAACGAACGGCCACAATCCAGGACCGATGGCCGCCAGGTGATGACAGGTGGTGGCACTGGATAGCTGGGATCTGCGCCCCTTTATTCACCCCCCATCCCGACCCCGTTGCCAAGCGACCACTGGTACTCCGAGGTGTTCCGGGCTTTGCCCGATCTGGTGTGTCGGCTCCTGCCCGGGCTTGCCAGCTCAGAGCCAGGCCCCATGGACACCGAAACGGCCTACAGCTTCCGGGCGGTGGCCCTCAAAAAGGTGGCCCACCATCCCGATGGCGTGCTCTGGCCCCGCCAGCACCCCGGCGGCAGCGAAGCGTTGCCGGTGGTGCTCCTGGAGGTGCAGATATGCGATGTGACCTGGGTGGATCTGGCCGCCCTCGCCCGCCAAGCCGATCTCGATCCCATGCTGGCCCTGCTGACCCTGCCGGTGCAAAAGGCGCCAGATCTTGGGCCCTGCGCACAGCGCATTTTGACGCTAAGGCCGGATCTAATCGAGCTGATTGTGCCTATTCTTTCGGAACGTTTTCAAGGTCTTTCCCCCTCCCAGATCATGGCCACCCTCGGCATCTCCAAAGACTTCTGGCGCCATACCCGCGCCTTTCAGGACATCCTTGCGGAAGGGCGTGAGGAAGGGCGTGAGGAAGGTCGCCGCCGCGAGGCCAGCACTCTCGCCCTGCGCCAACTGGAACGCCTTTGCGGGTCCCTTGACGCCCCCACCTCCGCCCGGATCGAAGCCCTCAGTCTCTGGCAACTGGAAGAGCTGGCCCTGGCCCTGCTCGATTTCCGCAGCGCCCAGGATCTACAGACCTGGCTGGAGCCGATGAAACCATGAGGTACCTGGTGACAACTACATCATTGGGCTAGCTTGTCAAGAGATGCTCTTGGTCTTTGTGAAAGCAAGAGTTAAAAAATTTTAAAAAATTTGCCTTGGGATAATGCGGTTAAATCAATAGCTTGGCAACAAGTCACTTTCATTCACCCAGCAAAACCTGCCACAGCCCCTCCCCCCCCTGCCGCACCGGATCGCTGCAAGACAAACCGGTGCTGGCGGCCGTAGCTTCTAGAGCCTGCCGCGCCGCTTCCTCGTCCAGATGGGCGGTGTTGAGGGCGATGGCCCGCACCCTGGGCGCTGGGGCCGCCGCGGCCGGCCGGCCCAGGGCCGCCAACCGCTCGACCGCCTCGATCACCTCGCGCAGGGGCGGCATGGCCACCTCGGCATTGTTGCGGATGCTGGTCTGGCCAGCCCGGTGCACCAGCAGCAGGTCCGTCGGCTGGCTGCCGCGAATCAGGGGCAGCGTCGCCGTGGAGCCGGGGTGGCAGAGGGATCCCTGGCCCTCCACCAGCAACCAGGTGTCGGGCCCCGCCGGACCCGCCGGTCCCACCGCGTCCCGCGAACCGGCGGCGTCAGCCGGGGCCGCTGCCGCCAGCACCGCCTGCTCCACCGCACCGGCGGCGTAGTCGACCCGCACCGCATCCAAGGGCACGCCTTGGCCGCTGATCAGCAGACCCGCCTGGCCCGTGCCGATGAAACGCGCATCCAGCCCCCGGCGCCGGGCCGCCGCCAGCAGTTCGAGGCAGGCGCTCATCTTGCCCACCGCCATATCCGTGCCCACCGCCAGCAGGCGCCTACAGGCCAGGGACGCCGCCCCGCCCGAGGCCACCGGCAGGTCGGCCGGCTCCTGGCGCAGGTCCCAGATCCAGGCGCCCTCACGGCAGCTGGCCGCCAGCTCCGGGTCATCGCCCAATCGGGTGTGCAAGCCGCTGGCCGCCGACCAGCCCGCCGCCAAAGCCACCAGCAGATCGGCGCGCAGGGCCGGTGGCAAACGACCGCCGGAGGGGGCCAGGCCCACCACCGCCACGGGCTTTGGACCGCTGGCGGGCCGCAGCGGCAGGGCCTCCCGCAGCGAGGCCAGCACCGGCACCGGCCGGGCAATGCCCGTCACGGTCTCCAGGTCGGCGCCGGCATGGGCCGGATCGATCACCGCCAATATCGGTCCGGGGCGATAGCGCAACATCGCCAGACCCGTCTTGCCGCTGAGGTTGTCTAGACCGCCGTGCAGCAACAGCACCACCGGGGCCTCAGCACTAAGCATGGGGCCCTCCCTCAGACTCAGGGCCATTCGCCGCGGGATGGGGCGTGGTGCTGGCCAAGGTTCCAGGCGTGCTGCCCGCCGCGGCCATGGCTGCAGCCAGGGGACTGCCGGGCCGCAGGCTCACGCCCAGGCCGACGCCGCTGCCGGCCCGCAGGCAATCGCCTTGCAGCAGTTGGGGCCCCAGGAAGGGATCGTCGATCAGGTTGAGGTGGCTGTCCAGGTCGGGCCAGGTCACCAGGGGCATCAGCTGGGCGGCGGCCCCATTCAGCAGGGCGCTGTCGGAGTAGCAGCCCAGCATCACCTCCAGCCCCAGCCGCCGGGCCGCCCGGGCCATCAGCAGCGCCTCCGCCAAGCCGCCACTCTTGAGCAACTTGATGTTGATCCCGTCCACATAGGGGGCCAGCCGCACCACGTCCGCCAGGTTCCAGCAGCTTTCATCGGCCACCAGGGCAATCGGGCAATCCAGCTCCAGGGCGGCGAACTGGGCCGCATCGGCCTCCGGATCCAGCAGGGGCGGCAGGGGTTGCTCGACCAACACCACCCCCGCATCCGCCAGCCAAGTCAGCATGGCGCGGGCCGTTTCCAGACTCCAGCCGCCGTTGGCATCCACCTGCAGTTCGGCCGGGACGCCGCCCAGCCGCTGCTGGCGTGCCTCGATGGCGGCGGCCACCGCCCGCACCAGGGCCCGGTCGTGCTCCACCCCTTCGGGGCTGCCCAACTTGAGCTTGATGCGGCTGGCCGGCAGCTGCTCCCACCAGCGCTCCAACCGCTCCAGCACGGCCGGCACCGCTCCCAGCCCCAGGGTGACGCTGGTGGCCACGACGCGCCGGCTATCCAGCCCCCACAAACTGGCCACCGGCAGGCCCAGCCGCTGGCCCCACCAATCGTGCAGGGCCATGTCGACGGCGCAGCGGGCGGGCGGGGAAAGGGGCTCCAGCAGGGGCTCCAGGGCCTGCAGGGGTTGGGGGGACAGGTCCGCCAGCTGGGGCATCAAGGCCTCCAGTTCGGCGGCGATCTGCGCCGTTTCATAGCGGCGATGGCCCGTATCGAAGCCGCCGCTTTCGCCCCAACCCGTGATGCCCTCCGCCTCGATTTCAAAAAGCAGGTGCTGCACCGCCGCGGTGGTGCCCCGGCTGATCGCCAGCGGCACGGCCTTGGTCAGGCCAAACCGGTGCAGGCTGCAGCGCATCGCCCTACGGAGGTTCCGGCGGACCTTAACCACTCCAAGGCGCCGCAGCGCCTCCATATCCGAGAATGACCCCCATGACCGCCACCCTCAGCGACGCCACCAGCACCCCCCCACACCCCGCACGCGGGCGCGGGGAGTACTGGATCACCACCTTCGGCTGCCAGATGAACAAGGCGGACTCGGAGCGCATGGCCGGCATCCTCGAAGCCATGGGCTATCGGGCCGGCCAGGATGAACACAGCGCCGACCTGGTTCTATACAACACCTGTTCGATTCGCGACAACGCCGAGCAAAAGGTCTACAGCTATCTGGGGCGCCAGGCCCAGCGCAAACGCACCAATCCCCATCTCACCCTGGTGGTGGCCGGCTGTGTGGCTCAGCAGGAGGGCGAATCGCTGCTGCGCCGGGTGCCGGAACTCGATCTGGTGATGGGGCCCCAGCATGCCAACCGCCTCGAAAGCCTGCTCAGCCGTGTCGAGAGTGGCCAGCAAGTGGTCGCCACCGACGAGCACCAGATCCTGGAGGACATCACCACGGCCCGCCGGGACAGCCGCGTCTGCGCCTGGGTGAATGTGATCTACGGCTGCAACGAACGCTGCACCTATTGCGTCGTGCCGGCGGTGCGGGGGCGCGAACAATCGCGCCTACCAGGCGCCATTCGCCTGGAGATGGAGGGTCTGGCGGCGCGGGGCTACCGGGAGGTAACCCTGCTAGGCCAAAACATTGATGCCTACGGCCGCGACCTGCCGGGCATCACGCCCCAGGGCCGCCGCCAGCACACCCTCACCGATCTGCTGCGCGAGGTGCACCAAGTGGAGGGCATCGAACGGCTGCGCTTTGCCACCAGCCATCCCCGCTATTTCACCGACCGCCTGATCGATGCCTGCGCCGAGTTACCCAAGGTGTGCGAGCACTTCCACATCCCCTTCCAGAGCGGCGATAACGAAGTGCTCAAGGCCATGGCCCGTGGCTACAGCATCGAGCGCTATCGCCGCATCCTGGAGCGCATCCGCGAGCGCATGCCCGACGCTTCGATCAGCGCCGATGTAATCGTCGGCTTTCCCGGCGAAAGCGACGCCCAGTTCCGGCGCACCGTCGCCTTGGTTGCAGAACTCGGTTTTGATCTGGTCAACACGGCGGCCTATTCCCCCCGCCCCAACACCCCCGCCGCCGATTGGCCCAATCAGCTGCCTGAAGCGGTCAAGGTCGAACGGCTCGCCGAACTCAATGCGGTGGTTGCAGCTACCGCCCAGCAGCGCAGCGACCGCTTTGTCGGACGGCTGGAGCAGGTGCTGGTGGAGGGGATCAACCCCCGCGATCCCCTGCAGCTGATGGGCCGCACCCGCAGCAACCGACTCACCTTTTTTGCCGCTGAAGCCGAGGGGGGACACCGCTGGGGGGTGGGCGATCTAGTACCGGTGCGCATCGCCACGGCCCGGCCCTTTTCCCTCAGTGGCCAGGCCCAGGCCCCCAGACGCTGATACCCTTTGGCCCCTGATCTCCGGCATGCCGGCCCCCATGCCCAGCAGCCCCACTCCCCTGCCCGTCGGCTTGGTGTTCGGAGGAGCCTCCGGCGAACACGCCGTCTCGATCCGCTCAGCCCGCACCGTGCTGGAGGCCTTGCGGACAGGGGCTAATGCTGAGCGCTATGCAGCGCGCCTCTTCTACATCGATCGCCAGGGCCGCTGGTGGCCCGAGGCCGTCGCTGGCCCCGTGTTGGCCAAAGGACTCCCCGCCGAAACTGCCGACCTGCCCACCACCCTGCCCCGCCCCGGTTTCCAGGGCTTTCCCGAGGGGGCCCTCGATGTGGAGGTCTGGCTGCCGGTCCTGCATGGGCCCAAGGGCGAAGACGGCACCATCCAGGGGCTGTTCACCCTGATGGAGCGGCCCTTCGTCGGCTCCGGCGTGCTGGGTTCGGCAGTGGGCATGGACAAGCAGGCCATGAAGGCCGCCTTCGCCGCCGCCGGCCTGCCCCAGGTGCCCTACGCCTGCCTGAACGCCACCGAGCTGGAGGCAAGCCCCGACGCCGTTGCCGAGCGCCTGGAGGCCAGCCTCGGCTACCCCTGTTTCGTCAAGCCCGCAAACCTCGGTTCATCCGTTGGCATCAGCAAGGCCACCAACCGCACTGAACTGCTAGAGGGCTTGCGCCTCGCCGCCAGCCTCGACCCCCGCTTGATCGTGGAACAAGGGGTCGAAGCCCGCGAACTGGAATGTGGCGTCCTGGGGGTAAACAAGCTGCGGACTTCCGTGCTCGGCGAAATCCGCTTCGATGCGGATTGGTACGACTTCGACACCAAGTACAGCGAAGGGCTCAGTCACACGCTCATCCCGGCCCCGGTGAGAGAGGCAGTCAGTGAGCGGGCCAGGGCCCTGGCCCTTGATGTCTTTCGTGCCGTGGGGGCCAGCGGCCTGGCGCGGGTCGATTTCTTTTTCAACGAGGAGCTTGAGGCGCTCTGGGTTAACGAAATCAACACCTTTCCCGGATTCACCAGCCAAAGCATGTACCCGATGCTTTGGGCCGCCAGCGGCTTACCCCTGGAGGATCTGATTCATACCCTGGTGACGGAAGCGAGAGAATCCTTCCGTCTGCATGACGATTCCGCGAGGTTGGTTCCATGACCGAGGGTCTGCTTTGGCTGCCATTGCTGCTGGTTTTTGTGCTGCTCACGGCCCTTGGCTGGCTTGAGCGTCGCCGCCAGCGGCTGTTTCGCGAGTG
This sequence comes from Cyanobium sp., assembly GCA_044359075.1. Taxonomy (GTDB): domain Bacteria; phylum Cyanobacteriota; class Cyanobacteriia; order PCC-6307; family Cyanobiaceae; genus Cyanobium. Next base: position 15,216 of record JBIKMU010000015.1, read on the forward strand.
GGCGGCAGGGGCCGAACTGGCCAAGCTGGACTCCTGCGGTGCGGCCCGCCTTCAAGATGGCCAGCTCAGCTGGAGCCGCTTCGAGGCGGGCCGCTTTGAAACCGTCGATCAATTTCCCATCAAGGGCCTTGAGTTGGTCGAATTGCTCGCCCTGGGCTCCGGTGAGGCCCCCCTCACCGAAGAAAGCCAGGGGGCCTGTCGGTTGCGATTGGTGGGTGGTGGGGTCGAGAAAGATCTTCCCTTCGCCGATGCCCAGCGAGCCCGTCTTTGGATTGACGAGCTGATGGCCCGTTCCCGTTGCGAATTGTGAGGGCCTCCCCGGGTCCCACCCCCCAGCGGCCCAGCACCTATCCCAGTCCCGGCGCCCAACGCCGCCAGGAACTGCGCCAGCAGCGTCGCGCCGATCGCTGGCGGCACGGCTGGCGCTTTCTGGTCTATTCCGCCCTGGCTGCCGGTGTCGGTTATGGCCTGATGCGCCAGGGCTGGATGTTGCGCGATGCCGCCCAGGTTGAAGTCAGCGGCAGCGCCCTGGTGAGCCGCGAACAGGTGATTGAGGCCGCCAATATTCGTTTCCCCCAGCCTCTGCTGGCGGTCCAACCCAGTGAGCTCAATCGCAACCTCAGCGACAGCCTTCCCGTGGAGCTGGTGAGCGTCAACCGCTTGATGATGCCACCCCGCCTTCGCATCGAACTCAAGGACCGCCAAGTGGTTGCCAGGGCCGAGCGCCGCCAAGCTGGCGGCCTGGCCCAGGGTTTTGTCGATCAACGGGGCGCCTGGATCAGTGAACGTCAGACCCATGGACTCGCGAGCCCTGGGGATAGCTCCCTCAAGGTGCTGGGATGGAGCGAGCGCCACCGCGCCACCATCGCCCGGTTGCTGGAGGTGCGGGAGGACTTTCAAGGTGGGTTGCGGGAAATCCGTTTTGATCCCGAGGGCAACCTTTGGGTGACGACCGGCAACCTGGGGGCCGTGCGGCTGGGCCTGGAGGATGGCCAATTGGATCGCCGCCTGCTGGCCCTGCTTCACCTCAACAAGAACCTGCCCAAGAAACTGGGCAGCCAGCGGCCGGGCAGCGTCGATCTCACCGATCCAGATCAGCCCGAACTGAGCGTGGGATCTCCGTCCGCCCCAGCCATCGCCAATCCCGGCGGCAAGAGCAATGGCAGAGTCCCCGGCCCCGATCTGGGCAACCCCGGCACGGCCCCAGGAACCGTCGCCATTCCGGCGGTTCCACCCCGTGGAGGCCAGTAAAGTCGCTAGTTAACCCTGACACCTGCTTGTCTGGTGGCGCTTTTGCTCCCACCCTGGCCTTGTTCCCCTGTCCTGAGATCCCGACAGATCCCGCTAACGACATAATGCAGCCTCAGATCAACGGCAATCTCACGCCCACCCCAATGTCGCGTGACTCCCAAGACCCCAGCAGCGATCTGCCGAATCCATCCGCCTTCCCCCTGGAGCCCAAGGAGATGAGCCAGAATGCCCAAGGCACCAACGGCATTGTTCCCAGTCAGTCGGCACGCATTGAGGTCATAGGGGTCGGTGGCGGTGGCAGCAATGCGGTGAATCGCATGATTGCCAGTGAATTGAAGGGAGTCGGTTATCGCGTGCTCAACACCGATGCCCAGGCGTTGCTCCAGTCCGCAGCTGCCCAACGCATTCAGCTGGGACAAAAGCTGACCAGGGGTTTAGGGGCAGGTGGTAATCCCGTAATCGGTCAGAAAGCCGCTGAGGAATCTCGGGCTGAACTGCAGGAATCCTTGGCAGGTGCAGATCTGGTGTTCATCGCCGCCGGCATGGGGGGAGGCACGGGCACAGGTGCGGCACCGATTCTGGCGGAGGTGGCCAAGGAATGCGGCGCCCTCACCGTGGGGATCGTGACCAAGCCCTTCGGCTTCGAGGGCCGCAAGCGACTGCGGCAGGCAGAGGAGGGCATCGCCCGGCTTGCCGAACACGTCGACACATTGATTGTCATCCCCAATGACCGACTCCGGGACGCCATCGCTGGTGCCCCCTTGCAGGAAGCGTTCCGCGCCGCCGATGACGTGCTGCGCATGGGGGTCAAGGGCATCACAGACATCATCACCAAAGCCGGTTTGGTCAACGTGGACTTCGCCGACGTGCGTTCGGTGATGGCCGATGCCGGCACGGCCCTGTTGGGCATTGGTGTCGGGTCAGGCCGCTCCCGCGCCCTCGAAGCGGCCCAGGCCGCCATGACCAGCCCCCTGCTGGAGTCAGCCCGGATTGACGGAGCCAAGGGCTGTGTGATCAACATCAGCGGCGGCAAGGACATGACCCTCGAGGACATGACCACCGCCTCGGAATGCATCTATGACGTGGTCGATCCAGACGCCAACATCATTGTCGGTGCCGTTGTGGACGAAAGCCTGGAAGGGGAGATCCATGTCACCGTCATCGCCACCGGCTTTGAAAGTGGGGGCATCTACAGGCCCGTGCAACGCAGCAACCCCGCCTTCATGGAGCGGCTGCCCGACAGCACCGCCGAACGGGGCGCCAAGATTCCCCCTTTTCTGATCAACCGTCAAATGGGCCAGGAGTAACCGGACGGGGCCAGGAGTAACCGGAAGGAGCTAGGTGCAACTTAAGGGGGCAGAACAATTCACTGGCCCTTTCGAGCGGCAGTGAATCCGGGGCGGTGGCCCGATCCCTGCCAGCAAAAAGCGGCTGGCTTCGATTTCCCTGCCGATTGCCAGGGGTTGGCTGGCGGCAAACCAGGATCAATCCATGGATCCTGGGTTGGCCGAAAGGGTGACCCGGAGTCCACGCCTGCCAAGAGCATCCCGTGTGGCTGCTCCCTTCCGGTTCTGACCAGGTTTGGGCGTCCTGGCCGCGTGGGTCCGAGTCGATCAGATGCTAGCAATGACGCGATTCAGGACTTCCGCCGTGCCCAAGCGCCCCGGTGATTGGCTGTCGCGCAAACAATCGGGTCGTCCGATCACCATCCTCACGGCCTGGGATGCGCTTTCGGCGGCCCTTGTGGCCCAGTCCGGTGCCGATGCGGTCCTGGTGGGAGATTCGCTGGCCATGGTGGTGCTGGGCCATGCCACCACCCTGCCGGTGACCCTTGACGAGATGCTGCACCACTGCAAGGCCGCGGGCCGGGGCCTGGCGCTGGCTGGCAGCGATCCGCCGCTGCTGATCTGCGATCTGCCTTTTCTCAGCTATCAATGCGGGCTCGATGCAGCCCTGGCGGCCGCAGGCCGGGTGCTCAAGGAGACAACGGCAGCCGCCGTCAAACTGGAAGGAGCAGAACCGGAAACCCTTGCCGTGATTGACCGGGCCGTGAGGGCTGGCATCCCGGTAATGGGCCACCTGGGCCTCACCCCCCAGTCGGTGCATCGCCTGGGCTATCGCCGCCAGGCGGAGGATCCCATCAGCCAGGAGCGTCTCCGGCGCCAGGCCCTGGCCCTGCAGGACCAGGGCTGCTTCTCCCTGGTCCTCGAACATGTGCCGCCTGGCTTGGCGGTCTCCCTCAGGGCCGAACTGGTGATTCCGGTGATCGGCATCGGCGCCGGGGATGGTTGTGATGGTCAGGTGCGTGTCACCGCCGACCTGCTCGGCCTGACCCCACGCCAGCCCCCCTTCAGCCCCCCCCTGATCCAGGGCCGCAATCTGGCGGTGAGCGCCCTGCAGGCCTGGGTCAACAGCCAGCAGGTGCCCCAGGCCGCTGCTCTTGCCACCATTCCAGAACGTCCCGCAGCACCGCGTTGCTGAGGGCCAGTCCCTCCGGATCCTGGAGGCGCCAACGGCCCCCCTCCACCCGCAACAAGCCCCGCTGTTCAAAAGCGGCCAGCCGAAGCCTCAGCTCGCTTTCGGCCTGCCTGTCGAACCCCAGCTGGCCCAGCATCTGGCGCAAGGGCACCCCTTCGCGGCGGCGCAGCCCCACCATCAAAAGCTCATCGATGGGCGGACCGGCCCCCAGCGGGCCATCGCCATCCTCCACCCCCCCGAGCTCGCCTTCCCGAGCGCCTGCTTCGATCCAGGCGGCGTACTGCTCCCGGGTGCGGGGCCGGGCCTGACGCTTTCCACCGAGGGCTGAGGTGGCGCCCAGGCCGAATCCCCACCAACCGGCTCCGCTCCAGTACACCCGGTTGTGACGGGAAGCGTGGCCGGGCAGGGCGTAATTGGAAATCTCGTAACGGCCATAACCCGCTTGACGCAAAACCTGGGCCGTGGCCTCCATCAGGTCGGCGCCCAAGTCCTCATCCGGCAGGCGCAGCTGGCCCCGCTCCTGCTGGCGCGCAAACACCGTGCCCGGCTCAACGATCAGGTCATACACAGAGAAATGAGGGGGCCCCAGGGCCAGGGCCTGCCGCAGTTGCTGGTGCCAGTGGTCGAGCACCTCGGCGGGGGCCCTGGCACCGGCAACCACGGCACCGGCAACCGTGGTGCCGGCAACCGTGGCGCTGGCAACCGTGGCGCCGGAGCAGGAAGGCAACCCCTGGATCAGGTCCAGGCTCCAGCTGCGCAAGGCACCCCGCCCTTTGGCGGCATCAAGCCAGGCGGCGGCTTCGACCACATCGGTGCGCCGCTGGCGCCGCCCCAAGGCCGCCAGCACCCGATCGTCCAGGCTTTGCCCCCCCAGGCTGATGCGGTTGATGCCGGCGGCCAGCCAGCCCAGCAAACGGTCCTGATCGAAACTGGCCGGATCGGCCTCGAGCGTGATCTCCGCCCCAGGGGCGATGCCGAAGCGCTGCTGCAGTGCCTCCAGCAGGGCTCCCACCTGGGCGGGCGCCAGCAACGAAGGGGTTCCGCCCCCGAGGTAGACGGTGGACAGGGGTGGGCCTGGGCGGGCCAGGGCAATCTCCTGATGCAGCAAGGCCAGGTAGGCGGCCACCGAGGCAGCGCCGGGGCCTTGGGCGCCATCGGCCCGGTCCCCCAGGGGGACCACCGGGAAGTCACAGTAAAAACAACGGCGATGGCAAAAGGGAATGTGCAAATAGGCGGCGCGGGGCAGCTCTGCGGGGGCCCGGGAAACGAACGCCGGCTTCACAGGCGGTAACCCCGTCCTGGAGATGGGGCGGAAATCGGTCATGCTTCGGGGCTGAACAGGTGGGAGCCCACGCGAAACCAGCTTTGGTGAATCCCCTCATCCTGATGCTGTTCTTGCTCTCCGGCGCCGCTACCGGCTGGTTGGGGGTGGACCTGCTGCCTGAACCCCTGCTGGTGCAGGTGACCAATCCGGAAGGTTTGCGGCTTGTGTTGGCGGGCTTCGGCGGATTGTTTGGGGTGATCGCCGGCTTCTTTTTTCAACAGCTGCGCCGTCGCTTGATGCAGCAGGTGCGCTCCATGCCCACCGATTTGCTGATCAGCCGAGCGGTGGGCTTGATCCTGGGACTGCTGGTGGCAAATCTGCTGCTGGCCCCGATTTTGTTGTTGCCCCTTCCCTGGGAAGTCGTGCTGGTCAAGCCCCTGGCGGCCGTGCTCAGCAACGTTTTTTTTGGGGTGCTGGGCTACAACCTGGCCGAGGTGCATGGCCGCACCCTGCTGCGCTTGTTCAACCCCACCAGCTCCGAGGCCCTGTTGGTGGCCGAAGGGGTGCTCCAACCCGCCAGCGCCAAAATTCTGGATACCAGTGTGGTGATCGATGGCCGCATCCGGGGCCTGCTGGCCAGTGGCCTACTGGAGGGCCAGGTGATCGTGCCCCAATGTGTGGTGGACGAATTGCAGGCCTTGGCCGACTCCGCCAATGCTGAAAAACGCTTGAAGGGACGACGCGGCCTGAAGCGACTCACAGACATCAAAGAGAGCTATGGCCGTCGGATCGTGCTGAATTCCACCCGCTATGAGGGCAATGGCGCTGACGACAAGCTGCTGAAGTTGACGGCCGACACCGGCGGCACCTTGCTGACAGCGGACTACAGCCTGGCCCAAGTCGCCCGGGTCCAGGACCTCAAGGTGCTCAATCTCAGTGAGCTGGTCATTAGCTTGCGGCCCGAGGTCCAGCCCGGCGACAGCCTGCAGATCAAAATTGTGCGAGAAGGCAAGGAGGCTGAGCAGGGGGTGGGCTACCTGGAGGACGGCACCATGGTGGTGGTGGAAGAGGCCCGCAACCGCATCGGCGAACGGCTCCAGGTGACGGTCACGGGCGCCTTGCAGACATCCACGGGCCGGCTGGTGTTCGCCCGCAGCGACAAGCCCCGGCCAAACGAGTCAACGGTTGACCCCAAGGGCCCCGAAAAGACCAGGCAGCGCCGCTCCGAGCAGGAGCCGGGTCCCGGGGCCCTTGGCGAGACCAACGGCCCCCTGCTCAACCTCAACCCCACGGCCGTGCAACCCCCAGGACCGGGCCAGGACAGCGACGCCCCCCTGCCCGAGCAGTTGCCCCCCCAAGGGGATGACTGAACACTGGGGGGCTCCGGGGCGGAAAACCCACGTGATGTAGCGGCGGTTGCCACCAGCACCCGGCTAGGCTCCTGCACAATGCCCCCTTGGTGAGTGCGGATGACGGCGTCGGCCCCCTATTACGGCGATTCCGCAGTGATGCGCACCCCGCCGCCAGATCTGCCCTCGTTGTTGCTGAAAGAGCGCATCGTCTATCTGGGATTACCCCTTTTCAGCGATGACGATGCCAAGCGGCAAATGGGCATTGATGTCACCGAACTCATCATTGCCCAATTGCTGTATCTGGAATTCGATAATCCAGAAAAACCGATTTTCTTTTATATTAATTCCACTGGTACAAGTTGGTATTCCGGAGATGCCATCGGCTTTGAAACCGAAGCCTTCGCCATTGCCGATACCCTCCGTTATGTCAAGCCACCGGTACACACCATCTGCATAGGCCAGGCGATGGGTACGGCCGCCATGATCCTCAGCGCCGGCACCAAGGGCCACCGGGCCGCCCTGCCCCATGCCTCCATTGTGCTGCACCAGCCCCGCAGCGGCGCTCGCGGTCAGGCCAGTGACATCCAAATCCGGGCCAAGGAAGTACTGCATAACAAGCATTCGTTGCTGGAGATGTTGGCCGAGAACACCGGCAAATCCGTCGAACAGTTATCCAAGGATTCTGATCGCATGACCTATCTCACGGCCCAGGAGGCAGTCGAATACGGGCTGATCGACCGGGTGTTGACCAGTCAGAAGCTGGTGAGCCCCCCCCTGGTCACTGCTGCCGGCCTTGGCTGATAGCCCGCTCTTTAGCCGGTAGGCGGGGTGCAATACCCGCTTTACCTGATTTTCAATCCCCCTTAACTCTCAAGCGTTCCGCCATGCCCATCGGCACCCCCAGCGTTCCCTACCGCCTTCCTGGCAGCCAGTATGAGCGCTGGGTCGATATCTACACCCGCCTAGGGGTGGAGCGCATTCTCTTCCTCGGCTCCGAAGTCAATGACGCCGTGGCGAATGCCCTTGTCGCCCAGATGCTCTATCTGGATTCGGATGACAACAGCAAGCCGATTTATCTCTACATCAATTCCCCGGGAGGATCGGTGACGGCCGGCCTGGCGATTTTCGACACGATGCAATATGTGAAGTCCGAAGTCGTCACGATCTGCGTCGGTCTGGCGGCCTCCATGGGTGCCTTCCTGCTCGCGGCCGGCACCAAGGGCAAGCGACTGGCCCTGCCCCACAGCCGCATCATGATCCACCAGCCCCTGGGGGGCACCAGTCAGCGCCAGGCCAGCGACATTGAGATCGAGGCTCGCGAGATCCTGCGCATTAAAGACATGCTCAACCAGTCCATGGCCGACATGACCGGCCAGCCGCTCGACAAGGTCGCCAAAGACACCGACCGCGACTATTTCCTGAGCGCCGCCGAAGCGGTGGAATATGGCCTGATCGACCGGGTCATTGCCCACCCCAGCGAAGCGACTGCCTGAGGGGAGGGGTAGCCCCCCAAGGGCATCAGCCCTTGCCCATCACTGCCAGCAAGCGGGCAGCCGTGTCAACGCCGACGGGGAGTGCGTTGGGTTCGATGAGCCCCAACTGCACCAACATCGCCGCCTGATCACAATAAATGTGCTCGTAGACCACCTTTCCATCCTTGGCCCCCACAACCACCACGAAGGCCACCTCCACCCGCCTACCGGTGGGGGCCACACCCGGCAGCAAATGGGTGATCACCCGGTCGTGGGTGAACCGCACCTCAATTTCATCCACCAATCGTTCTTCGTCAATGGTGCGGGAGATCGGGATGATCTCCGCATCGGGTGGGAAAAATTGGCCAATCAGATCGTTGGCGTAGAAGGCGCGCACCCCGTCATGGCCGACCCCACCAGTTCCCGAGCCAAAGTTGATCAGGTGCGGCTCGGGGAGCATCGTGGCCATCGTGCACCGTGTAGCAGGTCTGGCCGAGCCAAGCACGTTGGTGCGTATTAAGAGGGCGTTGCCGTGCTCGGTCTGGTTGACTAACAGCGTGTAGGGGGCATCCACATCGCTGCATCAAGGCGGCCCAGCAACGGGTACAGACTGGTGAAAGCCCGTAGCTGGCTCAAGGCCCTGGACCTGCCGCCCGGACCTGCTCAGGCATCAATCCCTATTGGCTTGGCCGGCAGGGCTTCCGATCGATCGCCTATTGGTCTCGGAGGTCCAACCATTAATTGTCATCCATGGCTGGGCCAGGGGTCAGAGTCGCTGAGAATCCGACTCCTGATCAAGAAATTCGCGTGGGTGATGGGTGATTTGCCTTGGTTTTGATTCTTTTCTTAAGCGATTTACTGTAATGCCAAGCAGTTGCAAGGCCGAAAAGTGGAAGGGGGCCGGGGACGGCTGCGGAGGATGGTTGGGCCACTAGCCTGGCAACCATTATGTCGGCAACCGGGCTGCCAAGACCCGCCAAATTGTTATAAGTCGCCGTGCCGTTCCCCGGTTCGAGCACTGACGGCATTTGCGTTGTCTGGTTTATCGAGTTGCCGATTGGGTGGAAGGCATCAGAGCCGGCCAGGCAGTAAAGAATAGGGAGCAATTGAGTGGCACCATCCAGGGCCAGCTTGCCCTCCAGGGCGCGCCCCTGATTGGCGATGGCCAGCAGGGCTGCCCAGGAGGGGGTGGCGATGCTGGTGCCCCAGGCATTGCCCCAGGGGGCGCCGCCCAAAGCGGCGTTCGGGCCGGCCGCCTGGGTGGGAGTTGCTGTTTTGAAATTGGTGGCTGTGGTGTTGATCAGTGAGTTATAGACAGACAGACCAGAGGGTTCGGCGCCGTTGAAGGCGACATCCGGGAGGGTACGGTAGGTCGGGCTCACGGGATTAGCTGCTCCAGAGCCGCAGGGGATTGCGCTTTGGTAGTACGGCTGGAGCTGGCTGGAGTCGCTGCCGCCACCTGATTGAAATGATTTGCCAGTCGTTTGCATGGTGCCCCCATTAACAGAGGCTTCACCGTTGTAAGCACCATCGCCAGTAGTCTTGAGTTGGGTGTAGCCTACTGAGACAACCTTAGAATTAGCATAGCCACTCGAACCAAAATCACCGCTGGATGCCAGATAACTCACATTCGCCACATAGGCCGAGTCAGGGCCATTTAGAGTGGCGCCACCGAAACTGCTACTGACAACAGAAGGAGCAGGAATTGCGGGGAAAGGCCAGTTCTGGATGATGTTGGGACTTGGAATTGTTCCGCTTGGAAACTCGACTACCACGATGTTAGCCATTGGCGCCAATGCGTGGATCCATTCGATATCCTGCGGCACTTCAGTAGGGTCTGGAGAAGCTATATTAATGGGGTAATTAGTGCCGCCATTCTGATCAACCTTGAGAAAGATCGGGCCATCTTGGTCAGTAAAACTATTGAGCCCATGGGCCAGGCTGAATTGGTGTAAGTCGCTATTGACGAAATTAGGGTTTGTGCTACTTACAAAGCCGGGTGAGTCGCCAATTGCGTAGATCACCACAGTTTGGCCTTTGCCGCTGCCGATGATGCCATTGCTTAACCGAACCCTATCAAAGCCATAAGCCTTGGCTATCTGGTCTGGCGAATAGGTCATGGCCAAATTATAGTTAAGCAGTTCGTCATTTGGTCCAGTGACCTGAAGGATCAGGGGATTGTTGAGCCCGCCAAAGGCAACCTTGGGAATACCTCCCAGCTGCACCGAGTTACTGGCCGAAGACCACTTAACAGTCAGCCCACCAATAGTTGCCTCTTGATCGGCCTGCAACCAGCCGCTGGCCTGATCCACTCCGCTCACATTGCCGCCACTGCCAGCTACCAGCCCTGGGACGGGAGAGGTTGGGTTGATCGCCGAGGCAATGGTGCCTCCCACCAATTGGGTGACCAGGGCGACGGACTTCACCAGTCCGTTGCTGAATGAGACAGTGGCGTCATAGAGACGATTCAAACTGCCTGGCGGTAGCACCAGCGGATTGAAGCCCAATATATCTGCATTCACGGGGGGCTTCGCCATCGTGGTTGTAACCGTGCCCTGGAAGCTGCTGGCTGACGGGGCGACAAAAAGATGATAAACCGCTGAATCAATCAGCGACGGATTGGAGGTGCTGACCGCCTGAAAAACCAAATTATATTGGCCGGGGCTGGCCGCATTGCCGCTGATCTTGAAGTTCGAAGCATTTTGCAGCACGCCACCACTGGCTGGAGTGCCATCCGCAGAGGTAAGTTGTAGACCGGACGGTAATGTCCAGCCATTGGCAAGGGAGATGGTGAAATTGCTAGCGCCATCGCCAAGGTAGATCGACTGACTATAGCTACTTCCCACAGATGTAGGCGCGATATTACCAATCGGCTGCCCATAATTCAGACTGCTGAAAGGAATCGAAGCCTGTACGTCTCCGCCAGCCAGGGCGGGAGGGGCGAAGAGATTACTGGCGGTAAGCGCACCACCAATCAGGCCCCAGGAACACCAAGGGACAGCCAACCTCAGAATTGAATGCGGCTTGCCAGGCGTACCGAAGGGCCAAATCCAACCGCAAGCAGATGACAGAAGATTGGCTGGCTGGCTTAATTTTAGCAAAACTTGAAAAGATGAATATTGATTTTAAAATTTTACCATGGCTTATCGCCAGCAAATTTTATCCGATCCGTAACAAATCTCCCCAGAGCGCAGCAAGTGCACCTAGGTGGAAGCATCAGCCTGTCAATAGAGAGGCGTCGATCCCCCCATCGCCACGGGCAGACAGCGGCACGGCAAACCACCACCCGCGATCCATTGGCCGATCCCCCAGGATTTGGATGCCAAAGCGGCCATGGCCCGCAAGCTGCGCATGAAGGCAGGGCGCAAGATCAACGCCAAGCGCAAAACGGTCGTGGAGCCGATGTTTGGGCAGACCAAGCAAGAGCGAGGACCGCGGCGCTTCCTGCTGCGTAGCCTGGAAACAACGAACCGCCTCCTGAATTTGGCGGAAAACAGCACATCAAGAAGTGCCCAGCTGCGCTGGATGGCGTGAGCACGGCCGCTGCGAGCAACAGGCTCCCGGTCAGCGCCAACAGCACGCTGGCCCAGCTCCGGTTTGCCGGGAGTCGGGGCGGCTCTCTTGGGTAGGCTCCACCTTTGCCCCGCCCGCCGACCGGAATGGCCCAGCTCTTCTACGACTCTGATGCCGATCTCAGCCTGCTGAACGGCAAGACGGTGGCCATCATCGGCTACGGCTCCCAGGGCCATGCCCATGCCCTCAACCTCAAGGACAGCGGAGTCCATGTGGTCGTGGGGCTTTATGAAGGCAGTCGCTCAGCCGCCAAGGCCCGCGCCGATGGCCTGGAGGTGCTGAGCGTGGCTGAGGCCGCCGAGCGCGCTGACTGGATCATGGTGCTGCTGCCCGATGAATTTCAGAAGGCTGTCTATGACGCCGAGATCGCTCCCCACCTCAAGGCCGGCAAGGTGCTGAGCTTTGCCCACGGCTTCAACATCCGCTTTGGACTGATCAAGCCACCGGCCGATGTCGACGTCGTGATGATCGCCCCCAAGGGACCAGGCCACACCGTGCGCTGGGAGTATCAGAACGGCCAAGGCGTCCCAGCCCTGTTCGCCATTGAGCAAGATGCCTCGGGCCAAGCCCGCGCCTTGGCAATGGCCTACGCCAAGGCCATTGGCGGCACCCGAGCCGGCATTCTCGAAACCAACTTCAAGGAAGAAACCGAAACCGACCTCTTCGGCGAGCAGGCGGTGCTTTGCGGTGGCCTCAGCGAACTGGTGAAAGCAGGCTTCGAAACGCTGGTGGAAGCGGGCTACCAACCCGAACTCGCCTATTTCGAATGCCTCCATGAAGTCAAACTGATCGTTGACTTGATGGTCAAAGGCGGCCTCACCGCCATGCGCGATTCCATTTCCAACACCGCCGAATATGGCGATTACGTCAGCGGGCCCCGCTTGATCACCGCCGACACCAAAGCGGAGATGAAGCGCATCCTCACCGACATCCAGGACGGCACCTTTGCCCGTAACTTCGTGGCGGAGTGCGAGGCCGGCAAGCCCGAAATGGACCGAATCCGCCAAAGGGATGCCGAACACCCCATCGAGCAGGTGGGTACGGGTCTGCGTTCCATGTTCAGCTGGCTGCGGGCCTCCTGAACCGGCCACTTCTGCGCCGCTGATGGCGGCCTGGATACCCTGGCACCACCAGGGTCTTGCCCTGGTGGCAGCTGCCTGCCTGCTGGATCGGCTGATGGGCGATCCGCTCGCCTGGCTCCATCCGGTGCAGGTAATGGGCTGGGTCATCGGGCGGCTGCGAAGGCCCGCCGAGGCCTGGGCTGGCGATCAGCCAGCCCGGCTGCGACTGATGGGACTTGTGATCACGATGGTGCTGGTGTTGGGCAGCGCCCTGGCGGGCTGGAGTCTGGAGCGACTGGCAGGACGCTGGCCCCTGGTGGGTCTGCCCCTGCTGCTGCTCGGCCTGGCCAGTGCCCTGGCCGGCCGCAGCCTGGAGCAGGCGGTGCGACGGGTCCTGGAGGCCCTGCCCGACCTGGACTTAGCAAGGTCAAGATTGGCCTGGATCGTGGGGCGTCAGGTCCAGGACCTCAATGAAGGCGAAATTCTGAGGGCCGCGGCCGAAACCGCCAGTGAGAATGCCGTCGACGGCCTTTTTGCACCCCTGTTCTGGATGATCGTGGGCGCCATCTTGGTGGGCTGGCCCCGGGCGACACTGACCCCCATGCCAGGCCCCCTGGCCCTGGCATGGGCTTTCAAAGCGGCCAGCACCCTTGATTCGATGCTGGGATACAAAATCGGCCGCCTGCGTTGGCTGGGTACGGCGGGAGCGCGGCTCGATGATGGACTCACCTGGATACCCGCCCGGCTGGTGGCCCTTACCTTGCCCCTGGCCGCCGGTCGCCCCGATCAGTTGCTGGCTTGGTTCAGCGCCGCCTTGAGGCAGGGTGCGGCGGATCCTTCCCCGAACGCGGGGGTTTCCCAGGCTGCCTATGCCATGGCGGCCCAGGTGCGCCTGGGCGGTGTCAACCGCTATGCCGACGGAGCCAAGCTCAAACCGCTGCTTGCGGCCTTCGCCCCCCCGCCGGATCCAGCCGCCATTGAGAGAATCTTGGGCCTGACCCTGAAATTGGAATTGCTTTGGCTGGTATCAGCCCCACTGGGACTGGCGGGGTTCGCTCTGGTGCAAGCGGTCCGGTAATCAAGCCCTTTAAGGAAGCCAGCCTTCAGTAGGCACCCCGGTCGCGGGGGTCGAGCACCACCCGAATCGTGCGCCACAAAATGCGCATGTCCATCTTCAAGCTGCGATAGCGGGCGTAATGGAGATCGAGTTGGACGCGTTTGCGATAACTGAGGTTGTTACGTCCTGAGACCTGCCAGAGACCTGTCAATCCGGGCCGCACAGCCAGCACTTCTTCCATGCGCTTGCCATAACGGGGTAATTCCTGGGAGACGATCGGGCGGGGGCCAACGACACTCATCTCACCACGAAGCACATTCACAAACTGCGGCAGTTCATCCAGACTGGACCGGCGCAAAAAGCGGCCCAACCGGGTGATGCGCGGGTCGTTGCGCAGCTTGAAATCATTGCGAAACTCCTCCTGCAGATCAGGCGAAGCCGCCAGCACGGCCGAAAGAATGCGGTCCGCATCGCGGCGCATCGTGCGAAATTTGATGCAGCCAAACTGTCCGTAGCCGCGGCCAACCCGCTGCTGAACATAGAAAACAGGACCCCTGGATGTGATTTTCACCAGCAGCACCAACAGCACCAGCAGGGGAGAGCAGAGGCTGAGCATGGCCAGGGAAAACACGATGTCGCCCGTGCGTTTCAGCACCCGTGAATGGCGGGGTTGGCGCTCGATCAGCTCTTGAACCTTGAGCGTCACGCCCGGCTCGCCCAGGGCAGACTCACCAGAACCAGGGGAGCCGCTGGCATCAAAAGGGAAGACAGTGGCAGTCAATGGCACAACAAGGCAAGCAGCAGATTGAGCCTCCACGGATCGATCGAATCGAAACTCCGAAGATCCGGGCAAGACAACCATGGAGCCAGCCATCGATAAGCGAATCTAAGGATCAGTCGCGAATAGACTCCAGTTGCCAGGGTCACTCAGGCCAGAGGCACAGCGAGCTCTGGGGCGAGCTCTGGCGCGATATCTGGGGCTGAACGGCCAGAGTCCAGGCGTTGACGATGTTGGGTCCAGCTGTGCGACAGCAACGCCTGGAAGCGGTCGCGGAAGCGCTCCGGACCAAAACCCTCGGCCCATTCACGCTGGCCACTGGCAGGTAGTTGCCGCCAGAGCTGCCCGTGGTGGAAATGCGCCAGGGCCGCCGCCAGGCTGGTGGGGCTCTGTTCGGGGAACAGCAGTCCGGTAGGCCAGCGGTCGCCCCGATCCAGGCAGCGCACGCTGTCGCACAATCCCCCTGCGCCATAGGCGATCACCGGGGCCCCCGCAGCCATTGCCTCGACGGGCGCGATGCCGAAATCCTCAAGACCGGCATAGACGTAAGCGCGGCAGCGCTCCAGCCAGTAATTGGCCTCGGCCTGGCTACAGCGCCCCAGAAAGCGAATCTGGGGACCGGCCATGGCCTCAAGTCGGCGCCGTTCGGGGCCATCGCCGATGATGACCAAAGGCAGGCCGGTGCGATTGAAGGCTTCCACCACCACGTCCACCCGCTTGTTGGGCACAAGCCGGCAGAGGCTCAGGTATGTGTCGTCGCGGCATTGGTTCCAGCGGAAGCGTTGCACCGCGACTGGTGGATGCAGAACTTGGGCATCACGGCCCCAATAACGGCGGATGCGACTGGCGGTAAATCGGGAATTGGCCACCAGCACGTCGGGACGGCCCGCGCTGGCCACATCCCATTGACGCAGCCAATGGAGCTGCCATCTCACCAGGGGGCCCAGGGGGCCACGGGCCAAGGTGGAATGGCGCAGGTAGGCCCCCATCTGATCCCAGGCGTAGCGAACCGGGGTATGCACGTAACTGACATGCAACTGGTCTGGCCCCGTGAGCACCCCTTTGGCCACCAGATGGCTGCTGCTGAGCACCAAGGGGTAGCGGCTGAGATCAAACTGCTCGATCGCTAGCGGCAGCAGGGGCAGGTATTGCTGGACATGACTGGCCCCCCAGGGCAAATGCTGGACAAAACTGGTTTGGATGGCCCGTCCCGCCAGCCAAGGGTCCAAGTGTGAGCTCGGCCCTGCAACAAGGGCAAAAAGTTCAGGCCGTTGGCCCGCCGCCATGAGAGTTTCATCCATCTGTTCGACCACCAGCTCGGCACCCCCGAAGGAACGGGGGCTGAACCATTCGTGGACGAGGGCGACAGGGCCTGGCAGGGGCGTGAGGGCGGTCACAGGAGCCGGGCTTTCCATCACGAAAATTCTCAGCTGATTGCATTGGGGACGGACCCTGCCGAAGCTAGGGGCACGATCGAGGGGGCATCAGCCAAACCGGCATGGCGATCCAAGAGCTCCTCGAAGATGAGTTGAAGGAACCAGCGATTGGCTCCACGGCACGGTTCCGCTGGCACGCCACCTCGGTGGGGATCGCCGCTCTGTGGAGCGACAAGGTGTCCCCACCCTCACCCCCCTATGAGATGGCCCTGAAGGAGGGATTGGAAGTGGGATTGGATTTGAGTCGCGAAGAAAGGGAATTTCATCAGATCAAATCTGGCTTGGTGCTGTTGTTCCATTCCTGAGGTCGGCTCTTGAGGAAAGCAAAATTTATGCCTGACTAAAGTGACAAGCTGCGGCAAGGGTTCTATCCTTAACTGACCATCTCTGCCTTGGGTTTCTGTTTGTTGCCTCCTGCATTGGTAAGCCTAGACATTCTGCGGGTCGTTGGTCGTCCCTTCTGGGTTGATGCCTGCCTTGCTTTTGCGATCATTCTGGTCCGCTACCTGTTGGTTGCAGGGATCAGCGGCTGGTTGCTCAATCTGGTGGCTACCCCAACGGGTGATCAACGCCAGCAAGGATTCGGCCATGACTTGGTCCTATCGGTTGGTTCAGCCGTGATCTTCGCCCTGACGACGGCGCTGATCCTGCAGTGGCATGGGTCCGGAGGCACCCTTCTTTATGGAGATCCGGCTCGCTATGGCCTCTGGTACCTGGGCTTCAGTTACTTTCTGGTGCTGGTGCTTCAGGATGCCTGCTTCTACGTAAGCCATCGGCTATTTCACCTACCATTCTTTTATCGATGGTGCCATCTTGGTCACCATCGCTCCAAGCGACCCACCCCTTGGACCTCCTTTGCCTTTGATCCGATTGAGGCAGCAATCCAGGGACTCTTTCTTATCGGGATTGTGTTGTTGGTACCGCTGCATTACATCACCCTGCTCGCTGTACTCACAACCATGAGTATCTGGGCCGTGGTTAATCACCTCGGACTCGAACGCTTGCCTGCCAAATTTCCCCATCACTGGCTAGGCCGTTGGCTGATTGGTCCAGCCCATCATGGTCTGCACCACCAACGTCAGTCCCTACATTTCGGGTTATATTTTACTTTCTGGGATCGCCTCTGCGGCACCGAAGCCCCCAATTATCCGGGTCTGAACTGGCCGGCCACCCCTGGGACGGAACCCTCACCTTGAAAGGCGGGGGATGGCTGGAGCCTGTTGCCCAGCGCGGTCCTAGCCAAAATCTGACCTCAACCACGCTTTCCAGGTTCAGTCCCGCAGATGACGGGTCCAGGAGGCTGGCGAGAAGTGGTGACCTTCCGCTTCGGCGATCACGGTGACAGCGGCCGCATCAGCGGCCGCGTCGACCTTGGCCTTGAGAGCCGGGTCGGCATTGACCTTGAGCAGAAAGGCCTGGAGCTGGGGTTTCGACATGGGGGCTCATTGGTTAAGCCCTCCAGTCCTAACCAGGCTGGCGAACAACGGTGAAGGCGAGGTAGGGTGTAGGCTGATACAGGTTCAAAGATTTCTCTTCAGGGAGCTGACAACTTTCTTCAGGGCTTTCGGCGGATCAGGTTCATAGTTTCTTTTCCAGGTTCATGACAATTTACGTGGGCAACCTCTCCTTTGACGCCGAGGAGCAGGACGTCCAGCAGCTCTTCGGCGAATACGGCAAAGTCAACAAATGCAGTCTTCCCCTTGACCGTGAAACCGGTCGCAAGCGGGGCTTTGCTTTTGTCGAAATGGCCAGCGAAGCTGAGGAAGCCAAGGCAATCGCCGATTTGCAGAACGTCGAATGGATGGGTCGCGCCATCCGTGTCAACAAGGCTGAACCCCGTCCCGAACGGGGAGGTGGCGGTGGCTACGGCGGTGGCGGCGGTGGCTACGGCGGTGGCGGTGGCGGTGGCGGCGGTGGTGGTGGTGGTGGCAACCGCAACCGCTGGTGATATCTTGAAGTGCTGAGGCCTTTAAAAGCCCTCCTCATTACCATCGTTCAAATTAACGACCCATCCCCTACCCATGGCTAGGGGAAATGGAATTTCAACACAACCGTCTCCGATTTTGCCGCCGGGGACGGTTTTTCTATATTTAAGATTTCTAAACCATTGCGCCCTTGCTCGCATCCGGCAATTGGCATAAATCCGCTTGAAACAAAGACTTTTGTAAACCAGATTTTACCTAGACCCACCAAGGAGTTGTGGCGATCCGGGCGAAAACCAGAGAAAACAAGCAGAATTTCCTCGCCACACCAGTCTTGGGCCAAAGTTGTTACATGAACGTGCAGACAGTGAACGGCCCCTACCGAGTCCGCGAAGCGGTACGCAATGAGAAGATCGTTCCAGCGGAGGTTCCTGCCTTCCATTTCCGCACCAGTGTCGCTGCCCACAGCTATGCCCGCCAACTGGCCTCAGAGCAGGGGCGACAGGTGGTTATCGAGAAACTGGCCCCCAGTGGCTGCTGGTTGCAACTGACGACATTGGGCTGAGGATGGATTCCTCAACCAAACTGAGGTCAGGTCAAGCTTGGTCCATCTCAGGGACTTGCTTTTGCTGTTCGCATTCGCGCCGGAACAACCAAAAAAGATATTCCGGAGACTTATAACGTCTGGGCAAACTGTGGTGCAAAATCGCCAATCGATCCCAACAGACCGTACGTTCAATTTGTTTTTGCGTACAGCCTTCACGCAGTAGCAGCCTCATGGCTTTGCAATACATCGGATATTTGGCTTCGAGTTCACCGATCGTTAAAACCGGCGCCGAATCATTGGTCATAGGTGTCTTGCGGGGAGGGTAAGCACGTGGCGCAACCGTTGAGGCGAAAGTCAGGTCGCCCCAGGGATCTAGTCATTCGCCGTGGTGCCTCCTGGGCCACGAGGTTGGGGGGCGGATGGGATGGCCGAGATCAAGCACTCCTGCCAGCTCCGCAACTCCACCCTAGGCCCGCCCAGCGTTGGATTGCAAAAGTGAGGAATCAAGATCCTCCCAATCGCTTGAAGAGACCGCCGGAATCACCAATCGGCAGACCCTGCGAGCCACGGCAGCGACATGACCCCGCTCAATTGGACCCTGCTGGGGACTGATCTCCCCATGGCGACAATCAACAACGATCCGTTCACGCTGACCGCGCTGATCTTCGACGCGCAGGTGCAATTGCCAATCCATCTGGCTGCTGCGGCTGAACAAATCACCGCATACGGGACCCACACATAGGCCCGGGGCTGCCTGGGCAGCGGCAACGCCCAGTACCCAGGCAGCTACCACAGCCAGCAACGCCAGCACGATCCCCACCCGGTGGGTTCGCTGCGCGGCGGGACTCAAGGATTGGCCTCCAAGCTGACAGGGGGAACCGGCGCCTCCAGGGCACTGGCGTCTGGGTTGCAATCTCCACCCTCCTCGCGGAGCTCCTGCGGGTGGAACCATTCCCATACCTGGCGTGCCAGGGCAGGACCAAGCCCAGGGGCCAGAGCCAGGGTCTCGGGACTGGCGAGTTGGATGGCATCCACCGAATGGAAGTGGGCCAAAAGATCCTTGACCCGTTTAGGGCCAAGGCCGGGGATGTCGCCAAGGCGTGAGCGACGCATCCGCTCGCCCCGCTGCTGGCGATGGAAGCTGACAGCAAAACGGTGGGCCTCATCCCTGAGGCGCCGCAACAACATCACGCCCAGCTGTTCCGGCTCACTGTCCAGGGGCTGGCTGGCGCCGGGCAGAAAAATTTCTTCGCGCTGCTTGGCCAGGGAACACACCACCAGGTCTTCCTGCAGGTTGAGTTCGCGCAGGGCTTCCATCACGGCGGAGAGCTGGCCCTTGCCGCCGTCGATCATGACCACATCCGGCCAGTCATTGAGGCCGCCCGTGTGCAAGGTGCTGTTGGCAGCCCGGCGCAGGGCTATCAAATCCGCCCCCTCGGCCTTGGCCTGGGCCCAGCGCCGGAAACGGCGCCGCATGATCTCGGCCATCGCCATGAAGTCATCGGAGTGACCCGAGCGGATGCTGCTGCTCTGAATCTTGTATTTGCGGTAGTGCTGCTTGGCCGGCAGGCCATCAATAAAGACCACCTGGGAGGCGACGGCGTCACTGCCCTGGATATGGCTGATGTCAAAGCCCTCAATACGGCGGGGGGGCACCGGCAGTTCCAATAACTGGGCGAGGTCCTCGGTTGCCAACAGTTGCTGTTCGGCGCCGCGCTGGGCACGCACCAGCTCAAAACCGGCATTGCGTTCCACCAGCTCCACCAAGTCCGCCTTTTGCTGGCGCTGGGGCACCGTCAACTTCACCTTGCGGCCACGCCTCTCCCCCAGCCACTCCTGAATCAGGGCCTGCTGGGGCAGGGGGTATTGCAAAAGCAGTTCAGGCGGTATTTCCACTGGCTCCACCTGGCTGTAGTGCTCTTCGATCACCCGCTGCAAGATGCGGCCCCGATCCGCCAGCTCGCCGTTGTCAGCAGCGGCATCGGCGGTATATCCAAGACGGCCAACCAGCCGCCCGGCCCGCATCTGGAACAACTGGACGGCCGCCAGCCTGTCATCGGCGGCCAGGGCCACCACGTCATGGCTGACTGAACTATCCCCCAGGCTCATCTTTTGGTCGGCGGTGAGGGCGTCAAGGCCCTGTAACTGGTCCCGCAGGCCGGCGGCGGATTCGAAATCAAGCCGGTCGGCACAGCGCTGCATTTGTTCCTGCAATAGGGTAAGTAATTCGTCATTGCGACCCTGAAAAACCATTGCCACTTTGCGCAGGCTTTGGTGATAATCTTCAGAGGAAATCTTCTGCTGGCAAACCCCGGGGCATCGGCCGATGTCGTAGTTGAGACAGGTTCGGTCGCGATAGAGCGGCTGGGGTCGCTGCCGCAGGGGGAACACCCGTTTGACCAGGGTGAGGGTGCGGCGTAACAGGCCGACATCCACGTAGGGGCCGTAGAAACGATCGAGGGGACTGCGTTGACGACGGCGACGGGTGATGAAGATACGTGGGTATGGCTCACTCCAGGTGATGCAAAGATAGGGATATTTCTTATCGTCTTTGAGCAACACATTGAAATGAGGCTGGTGATTCTTTATCAGGTTCGCCTCCAAGGCCAAGGCTTCCGCTTCGCTGTCGGTGACGATGAATTCGATCTCACAGATCTGCCGCACCATCAAGCTGATACGGGGACTATGACCACCGGATTCCTGGAAATAAGAGCGCACACGGTTGCGCAGCACCTTAGCCTTACCGATATAAAGAATTGCGTCTTCGCTGTCGCGCATCAGATAGCAGCCCGGCTCGGCGGGAATCTCCCGCAGCCGGGCTGCCAGCCGCTCGCTCTGCAGCAGCAGGGGCCGGCTAGCGGGTACTGCAATGACAGGGCCTTCCTTCACCCCCCGTACTGCCAACCGGTGCCCGCCAATTCGAGGGGGTTGCCATCGTGATGCAGCACCGCACTCTTGACTTCGGCCACAAAGACGGTGTGATCACCGTGGGCCACCTGGCCCACCAAGGTGCATTCCAGGCCGCCAAGGGCGTCATTGAGGATCGGCAGACCGAGGGGACCAAGGCTGAAGGGAGCCGCATCAAAGCGGCCGCCCACGGCCTGTTGGGGCTTGAAGAACACGGCTGCCAGATCTTTCTGGTTGCCAGCCAGCACATTGAGGGAGAAGCGGCCGGTGCGCTGGATGATGCCATTGCTGGTGGAATCCGCCCGCACCGCCATCACCACCAACGGGGGCTCGAAGGAGCCCTGGGTCACCCAACTGGCGGTGAAGCCATTCACCTGGTCGCCCTCAGCGACACCGCAAATGAAGACGCCGTGCGGAATCTTGCGCAGCAGGGTCTTCTTGGCGGCGGCGTCGAGGGTCACGGTATTGGCCATGGGTGGGCGGGGCCAGACAGGCCCAGGGGAGCAGAGATGAGTCTAGGAAGGTGTCCCGACGCCAACGACCGGTTTGCATGCGTGTTCTCTATCCAGGCAGTTTCGATCCGATCACCCTGGGCCACCTGGACCTGATCGAGCGCAGTGCCCGTCTTTTCGGTGGGGTGGTGGTGGCAGTGTTGCAGAACCCAGGCAAGCAACCCAGCTTCCCCCTGGATCGCCGTCTGGAGCAAATCCGCGAGGCCACGGCCCATCTCAGCGGCGTGGAGGTGGCCAGTTTTGACGGCTTGACGGTGCAATACGCCCGGCTTTGTCAGGCCCAAGTGATTTTGCGGGGCCTGCGGGCCCTGAGCGACTTCGAATTCGAACTGCAGATCGCCCACACCAACCAAAGCCTCGAACCCGAAGTCGAGACCCTGTTTCTGGCCACCGCCACCCGCCACAGCTTTCTGAGCAGCTCGGTGGTCAAGGAAGTGGCCCGCTTCGGTGGGGACGTGAGCCATATGGTGCCCGCGGGAGTGGCGCGGGACCTGATGAGGCTCTTTAATCGGGCCATTCCCCACGGTTGACATGGCAGAGGTCCGCATCACGGTTCTTGATCAACTGGACCAGATCGAGGATCTCGTCCTTGAGGGCAGCCGGATTCCCTTCAGTGGCGGAAGACTGGTGAATGAGCAAGAAGCCATTGAGCTGGTGGATGCCCTGCGGGAGGCCTTGCCCAGCCAGCTGGCCCAAGCCGAGGAACTGCTTCTCCAAAGGGAGTCCTTCATCGAGAAAGCCCGTCAGCAGGCCGATGAAATCCTGGCCCAGGCCCGCCGCGAGCGGGAGCAGCTGATCAGCAGCGCCACCATCCGTCAGGAAGCCGAGAAGCAGGCCACCGAATTGCGGGAACAGGCCCGCCAACAGTGCGAACAAATTCTGCTGCAGGGTCGACAGCAGACGGCCCTAGTTGAGCAGGAGCACCAGAGCCGCATGGCCCAGATGGAGCAGCAGTTTGCATTGCGACGCCAGCAACTGGAGCAGGAGTCCCAGACCCGGCGCCAGCAACTGGAACAGGAGGCCACGGAGCGCAACCGCCAGCTGGTGGAACAACACGAACGGGGCCGTCACCAGGCCATGCAAGAACTCGAAACGATTCGCCTGGAAGGGTTGCGCATTCACCGGGACAGCCAGGCCGAAGCGGAACGCCTGCACCAGGACGCCCTGCAATTCCGTCAGCAGACCCAGCAGCAATGTGATGCCCTGGTGGCACGCAGCCGTCAGGAATCTTCCAGCGTGCAGGAGGGGGCAAACCGCTACGCCGAACAGGTGCTGAGCGAACTGGAAACCCGTCTGCAGGAGCTGAGCCAGGTGGTGCTGGCCGGTCGCCAGGAGCTGGGCCGCATCCAAACCCAAGATGTGGTCGCCCCCACCGGGCTGCTGCCAGGCGACAACCAACCTCTCCTGGAGGGCGGTGGCGTCACCCGGGCCCGTCGGGCTGCGGCCCGTCTCGGCCGCTCGGCCGGCCGGCGCATGGCCAGTTGAGGCCCAGGGCTCCCATTACCACCAAGCACCGGGCGGCTGGCAATGGCTGGCTCCCCTAGTCCCAGCCCTGGTCCAATAGAAAAGCATCCACTGGCGCCGGCCCTGCCAGCTTGATTTCGTTGCCAGGTTTGAGGGGACCCTCCAGCAGGGTGGCCCTGGCGATTTCGCTACCTTCCGCCAGGGCCGGCTGATCAGGGTCGAAGGCGGTCGGATGGGTGGTGCTGCTGGAGAAACCGCGATAAATCAACAATTCGAACAGTTCGCCGCCTGGCAACTGACCCTCTAGGCGCAGCACCCGATCCGGACGCTCCCGGCTGAGGGCTTCAAGCACGGCCAGCAGGGCGGCGATGGGGGCGGGCGATGGGGAGGAGGTGCTGCTCAAAATTCACCCGCCACCCGGCCCAGGCGCGGCAGACGCACCACAAGCCATTGCAACAGACCCGCCCCATAGGCCACCAGTCCAAGGAAGCCGAGAAAACTGGCCACCCCCTGGCTCCAGCTGCCCCCAAAGACAAAACCAATCACCACCTCGAGCACTCCATGCAACCCCTTCGGGGCCTCCAGCCACACCTGGCAGAAGGGTCGATCCAGGGCTCCGTTTAAGCAGGGAAGGGCTGTGGCGGCAAAGACGGCACTGGCGAGCCCATAGGCCGTAAGACCCCAGCGCCAGATCCGCAACGTCAGGGGCAGCGCCCGCCAGGGGGGCATGTCGGCCAGCTCCTCGTTCAAATCCACCCAGAACCACAACGCCGCCACCATCAACAGGGGAGCCAGCACCAGCAACGGATAGGCCACCGCCTTGCCGGCGCTGAGCAGCAGCACCGCCACCAGCCACAGACTGGCTACCTTCCAGTAAAGGTCCAGCAGCCGCAGCATGGCCTTTTCGCGACGCAGGGCGGCCCAGATCAGCAGCACCAAAGGAAGGGCCAGGGCGAACAGGACACCCAGACGCACATCCATCCAGAGCAGGGAGCGATAGAGCTGAGGCGGCACAGACGCACGGTTCGGTTAGGCGCCATTATCCGTACACCCCTCGGGCGATAGGGTCCGGCCATGGCTGCGCTTCCTCCCTTTCCCTGGCTTCCCCGGCGGGATCCCGGTGCCTGGTGTCGCACCGCCCTCGGGCGGGATGTGTCCCTGCAAGGGGCGGTTGATGAGGTGGCCCGCCAATTGGCCGGCTGTGGCCCGGCAGATCTGGCCCTGGTCTTCGCCGCCGCGGACTACGCCAGTGACCTGCCCAGGCTCATGCCCCTGCTTCGGCAGAAACTCCAGGCCAACCAATGGTTGGGTTGCTGCGGAGCGGGAGTGGTAGGCACCGCCGCCGGGGAGGTCCCCCATGAGATTGAACGCCAACCGGCCCTCAGCGTCATGCTGCTGCGCCTGCCCGGAGTCCGGCTGCATCCATTTTTCATCGACACCGGGGAGCTTCCGGATCTAGATGGACCAGCCGAGGCCTGGCATGCCGCCGTCGGTGTCTCTCCCAACATGGCCAACTCCATGCTTTTGCTGGTGGATCCCACCAGCGAGGGCATCAATGACCTGATCAGTGGCCTGGATTATGCCTATCCCCAAACCGTCAAGTTGGGCGGCATCGCCGGCCAGCACAGTGCACCGCATGGCTCGTTGCTGTTGGACGACGGCGTGCGCAGCGGCGCCATCGGCTGCCTGATCGGTGGCGCCTGGCGGCTGGACCCAGTGCTGGCCCAGGGCTGCCGGCCCATTGGCCCGGTGATGGAGGTGGAACAGGCCCAACGCAACGTGGTGTTGCAGGTGAGCAGCGAGGGTCAACGCCAGCGCAGCCCGGTCGAGGCGCTGCAGGCGATCCTCACCCACCTCAGTCCCAAAGAGCGGGAACAGGTGCGCCACTCGCTGTTCCTGGGGGTGGGCCGCAACGACTTCAGCCTCAGTCCCACCTTGGTGGAGCCCTCCACCTTCCTGGTGCGCAATCTGCTGGGGGTGGATCCGCGCAATGGGGCGGTAGCGGTGGCTGAGCGCATGCGGGTCGGCCAGAAAGTGCAGTTCCAATTGCGGGATGCTGCCGCCTCCCGCGACGAAGCCCGCCAATTGTTGGCCCGCCAAGCCGATCGTCAGACCGCCCCCCTGGCGGCCTTGTTGTTTGCCTGTCTGGGCCGGGGCGAGGGTCTTTACGGAGAGGCCGATGGCGATGTGGGCCTCTGCCGCGCAGCCTTCGCCCAGCTGCCGATCGCGGGCCTGTTCTGCAATGGTGAAATCGGTCCGCTGGGGGCAGGCGAGAGCACCCACCTGCATGGGTACACCGCTAGCTGGGCATTTTTGGTGCCCAACCCAGCTGGGATGCTGCCTGATTTGGCTGGGCCCCCAGGCAGCGCCCTGGATGGCTGAAGGTGCGCCAACACGTCAACCCCCTCAGCGTTATCTACCAACAGCCCCTGGCGCTGCCGAGCCCCGGAGAGCTGTTCGCCCAGCCCTGCCTCCCCTTGCATCTGGATATCGGCGCAGCGCGGGGACGTTTTTTGCTGGCGATGGCCGAGCGCTGCCCCAATCGCAACCACCTGGGCATTGAAATCCGTCGCCCCCTGGTGGTCGCCGCCGAAGCCGACCGCCAGGCCGCCGGCCTCCCCAACCTCCGCTATCTCTTTGGCAACGCCAGCCTCAACCTGGTGGAGTGGCTGCAGGATCTGCCTCCGGGACTATTGCAATTGGTGACCCTGCAATTCCCGGACCCCTGGTTCAAGAGTCGCCACCACAAGCGGCGGGTGCTGCAACCGGCGTTGCTGCACTCCCTCGCCCTGGCCATGCCGCCAGGGAGCACCTTGCTGATGCAGAGCGATGTGCTGGCGGTGATCAAACCGATGGTGGCCCAAGTGGAGGCCAGCGGTTGCTTTGAGCGCCCGTGCAGCGATCCTTTCCCCTGGTTGGAGACCAACCCGCTGGCGGTCCCCACGGAACGGGAACGGCTTGTGCTGGCCCAGGGTCTGCCCGTGTATCGGGTCCGCTACCACCGCCACCACGGCCCCGTTGCCGCGTTAGCGGATCGGCAAGCCACCCATAATCCCAGCGTCGAGACCAAGGCCTGATGCCACCAGTCACCGCCACAACGCCCCTGATCCTGCGCTGGCAGGGTCTACTGGCCGAGGCACGCTCGGGTCGCCTGAGCTCCCAGCTGCCCCTGGTGGCTGGGGTAATGCTGTGCGCCCTGATGGGCTGGCTGCCCCAGATCACCCGGGGTGGACTCACCTTGATGATCACGGCCTGCGGCTTGCTGTGGTTGGTCTGGTCCCTGCGCACCCGGCCCGGGGGCCTCAACGCCATCAACGTCTGGCTGCTGGCGGTGCTTGCCGTGGCGGTGTTAGCCACGGGATTTTCGCCGGTACCCCTGGCGGCCTTCAAGGGGCTGATGAAACTGGTCAGCTACCTGGGGGTATATGCACTGATGCGCCAGCTGTTGGATCACGCCCCCGGCTGGTGGGATCGCATCGTGGCGGCGATCCTGGCGGGGGAATTGCTCACCAGCGTCCTCGGCATTCGCCAGCTTTACGGCGATTCCGGGGCCCTGGCCCGCTGGTCCGATAACAATTCCGTGGCCGAGGGCACGGTTCGCATCTACAGCAGCCTCGATAACCCGAACCTTTTGGGGGGCTATCTGCTGCCGATTCTGCCCCTGGCGGTCGTGGCCCTGCTGCGCTGGCAGGGGCTGCCCCGCCGGCTGTTCGCCCTGGCCTCCCTGGTGCTGGGCCTCGTGGCCCTCGTACTCACCTACAGCCGCGGCGCCTGGATGGGCATGGTGGCTTCATTGGCGGTGCTGGGCCTGCTGCTGCTGCTGCGATACACCAGGGCCTGGCCACCGTTCTGGCGGCGGACCCTGCCGATCCTGCTGCTGGTAGTCGCCAGCCTGGTGCTTGTGGTGCTGGTCACCCAGGTGGAACCTTTGCGGGTGCGGGTCATGAGTCTGTTGGCAGGCAGGGAAGACAGCTCCAACAACTTCCGTATCAATGTCTGGAGCTCCGTACTTGAGATGATCCGCGACCGCCCCTGGCTGGGCATCGGGCCCGGCAACAGCGCCTTCAACCTGATTTATCCGCTCTACCAACAGCCCAAGTTCAACGCCCTCAGCGCCTATTCGATCCCCCTGGAGTTGCTGGTTGAAGCCGGCATCCCCGGACTGCTGGTGGGCCTGGGCTTGCTCTGGAGCGCCTTCAAGGTGGGCCTGGGCCAATGGGCCTCCAGCAGCCGGCTGGCCCTGCCCTCGCTGGCGGCGGTAGCCGTTTTCGTGGGTCTGGGGGTCCAGGGATTCACGGACACGATTTTCTTCCGGCCGGAGGTGCAATTGCTGGGACTGTTCAGCCTGGCCACCCTGTCGGCCGCCAGCAACGAGGCGGCCTTCCGCCACGGCTGGGCCGGTGGGGGGGCGAGCGCACCGTGGCGGGACTGATCGCCGGCTTCGATGCCGGCCAGACCCACACCACCTGCCGCCTGGCCCGGGCGGAGTCAGGCCAGGGGGTTGGGATCGACTGGGTGGTCGTGGCGGAGGGGGAGGGACCGGGGCTTTCCCATTTAGCGGCGGCGGCGGGGCGCCAGAGGTTCGCCGGCGCCCTGCGCCAAAGCCTGGAAGCGGCCCGGCAGGCTCTGCCGGCTGGGCGTAGCCAGGACCCCCTGGCGGCGGCGGCGGTGGGGGCAAGCGGCATCGAGGCCGGCACTGCCGTGCAGCGGGAGGGCCTACACCTGGCAGCCGAAGCGCTGGGCTTACCCGAAGAGCGGCTGGTGGTGACTGGCGATGAACGCACGGCCTTGCGGGGTGCCTTCCAGGATGCTGCCGGCATCGTGGTGATCAGCGGCACCGGCACGATCGCTGTGGGTCACGATGGCCGAGGGCGGGAACATCGCTGCGGCGGCTGGGGCTGGCTGCTTGATGGGGCCGGATCCGCCATGGACATCGGCCGTGATGGTCTCGCCCTGAGCCTGCGGATGTTTGATGGCCGCGAGCCGGTGTCTGGGCTGATGGAGGTCCTGTGGCAAGCCCTTGAGATCGATCCCCAAAATCCCCAGGCGCCGCAGCTAATCAAGGCGCTGGTGGTGGACCCTGATTTCGGTGCGGCTGGATTCGCCCGGCTGGCGCCTGTGGTGGATCGACTGGCGCAGCAGGGAGACGCCCGAGCCAGGGTGATCATGGCCCAAAACGCCGAGGCCCTGGCAGCCATGGTGGCCGCAGTGGCCGCAGCCCTTGATCTGCAGGCCCCCCCGGTCTGCGCCCTGGGTGGTGCCTTGCTGCATCTCGTTGAACTGCGCCGTCAGTTCGCGGAAAAGCTGACCAGGCGGTTGGGGATAGATGCCCTGGTGAGCCCCGACGGGGATGCCTGCCAGGGTGCGCTTCAACTGGCGGCCGGCTGCCTTTCTAGCCCTACTCAAGGTGCTTGATCAAAATCACCACGCCCCCGTTGAGCTGGCGCGGGAGCAACGAGGGCAACTCCGGCTGCCAAGGTTAAAAGAAGCTCGCTCGCCATCCGCGGAGCCCGTGATACTTTCAGCTCGGCTTGGCGCGGCAACATGACCCTCATTCAGATTGGCTGCGGCCAGAGCCCTATCGGCGGTTGGGTGAATTACGACAATTCACCTAGCATTCAATTGGCCAAGCTTCCCCAGACCCTGATCAAAATGGCTGGGAAATTAAAGCTGCTTGATAGCCAGTCGATCGCCTACATTCGTTTCTGCCGCGTCAACGGCATCCGATATTGCGACGCGACCAGACTCATCCCATGGCCGGATGCTTCCGTGGAGGCGATCTATTCCAGCCACATGATTGAACATCTCGACCGCGCTGATGCCGACCTGTTCCTTCGCGAAGCCCGCCGGGTCCTTCAACCCGGGGGAGTGATCCGCCTTTCGACCCCAGGGTTGAAACAGCTGGCTGCGGCCTATGCGTCCGATGGCGACTGCGACCGCTTCATCGAATCTCTATTTACCTGTGTAGATCGTCCCCGCTCCCTGCTGGCCCGGCTGCGTGATGCGTTCACCGGCCCGCGTCATCACCTTTGGCTCTACGACGAAGCCTCTCTGTGTGCGCTGCTGGCACGCAATGGTTTCCGTAACGCCACAGCCCTCACTCCCGGGACCACCACCATGCCGCAACCCGGTGCCCTGAATTTGTGGGAAAGGATGGCGGAGTCGATCTATGTGGAGGCCATCCGATAGGGACGAGCCCGTCTCGGAACCCGCAGGGAGCCTGATCAGGGTCCGTTGAGGTGCTGCTCGACTGTGGCCGCAAGCAATCCGGCCCAGTGCTCCACTTGATCGGCCTCGGCGGCTTCGACCATCACCCTTACTAGCGGTTCGGTGCCGCTGGCCCGTACCAGCACCCGCCCGGAGCTGGCCATGGCGAGCTCGGCGCGCTCCACAGCCAGCCTCAGGGGCTCGCAGCCTTGCCAGCAGGCACGGCGCTGGTGGTCCGGGACCGTTACATTCACCAGCCTTTGCGGGTAGGGCCTGAAGCTGCCCTCCATCCACTCGGCCAGGGTCTGGCCGCGGCCATGAACCAGGGTCGCCACCTGCAGGGCCGTCAGCAGTCCATCGCCACTGAGGCCGTGGCGGGCCGAGAGGATGTGGCCAGACTGCTCGCCCCCCAGGCCGGCGCCCAGGGCCTCCATGGCGGCATGGACGTGCTGATCGCCGACGGCCGTGCGCTCCAGGAGACCGCCGCCCGCCTGCCAGGCCCGCTCGAAGCCAAGGTTGGACATCACCGTGGCCACGATGCGGTCGTCGGGTAAATCGCCCGCATCGCGCAGGGCCGAACCCCAGAGGTACAACACATGGTCGCCGTCAACGGTGCGGCCCTGGCCATCGACGGCCAGCATGCGGTCGGCGTCGCCATCGAAGCCGAAACCCATGGCCGCGCCGGTTTGAAGCACCGCCTGGCGCAGGCTTTCCAGGTGGGTGCTGCCGCAATCCTGATTGATGCGGGCCCCATCCGGGCTGCCATGCAACACCGTCAGGTCGGCGCCGAGCTCGGCAAAGACGGCGGCACCGCAGGCGGTCGCCGAACCCCAGCAGAGATCAAGAACGATGGGGCAGCCGTCCAGCCGCTGGCCAGCCACGCTGTCAATCAAAGATTGGTGGTAAGCCGCCATCAGGTCCGGACGGTGGCTGACGGCACCATCGCCGCGGAAGGGAACCCGGGGGGGATTCGCCCCCTCAACAGCGGCGGCCTCAATGCCCCCATCCCCCCGCAGGCCAGCTTCGATGACCCGTTGCCGTTCGCGGTCGAGCTTGGCTCCGCCGGGACCAAACACTTTGATGCCGTTGTCTTGGGGTGGGTTATGGCTGGCGGAAACCATCAGGCCACCGGCCGCGCCAACTCGCCGAATCGTGCCAGGCACCGCCGGTGTGGGGCAAAGGCCCAGTTGCCACACCTCGCGGCCCGCCGCCGCCAGTCCGGCGCTGAGGGCCGCCACCAGCATCGGACTGCTCAACCGAGAGTCGCTGCCGATGACCACCGGCCCCTGCGGCGGCAACACGACGCCGCACCAGTAGCCCATCTGCAAGGCCAAGGCAGGAGTGATCGCCGTGCCGACCAACCCCCGGATGCCATCGGTGCCGAATCCGGGCACGCTGTCGCCCAGGGGGGCGCCCAGGGGCTGGGGGGCCGGAAGGGGCATGCAGTTCTCGCGCATCGGCATCAGGCTACGCGGGTTGGGGCAGGTCCCTCAGCGCCAGCGGCGTGGCCAGTACAGCCATGCCAGCAACTCCCCCACCATCCAAAGCAGCAGGGCCCCCACGACCCAGCCCGGCAACCAGAGAAAAGGGGGCCAGGGGCGCAAGATGATGCTCAACCCCGCCAAGGCGGCCACCCCCAGGGCCCTTCGCCGTTGCTGGGCTCCAGGCAGGTCGTTGGAGCTGGGCCGCAAGCCGTCCAACGGTCGCCGCAGGCTGGGCAGGGAAAAACGGGCCAGGGGGAAAGGGTCGGCGGGGTACGTAAAGCCCTTGAGGGGGCCGGGAGTGGTCCTTGGAAGAGGGCCCGGGCAGAAGGCCGCCCCAGGCGGGCTTCCGGTTGTCTGTTCAGAATGCCATCGCAACGCCCCCCTCGCCTTGCCCCGTCTCACCACCCTGCTGGCCGTCTCCTGTCTCGGCACGGCGGCCGCCCTGGTGGGGGGGCGTCAGCTGCTGAGCCTGCTGCCGCCCCTGACCCCCGCAACCCCCACCAGCAGCCTGGAGAACCAGCGCCGCTGGGCCCCGGATCCGGCCAAGCGGCGGGAGGCCAGCCTGTTGCTGCTGGACCAGGCCGCCGGTGATCGTCAACGCCAGGGGCAATTGCTGAACGGCCAAGGCTGGGGCCGCGATGGGCTGGCGGCGGTGGTGATCAAGCAACAGGCCCAGCGGGCCGAGGCCTTGCAGCAGGGTCCGGCGGCGCAACGACGCTGGCAACAGCTGCTGCGCCGCTTCCCGACCTCTCCCGCCAGCGCCGATGCGCTCTATGCCCTGGGCCGCCAGGATCCGGCCCTGCGCCAGCGGCTGCTGGCGCAGTTCCCCGCCCATCCCGCCGCCCTGGCCGCCGCCCTGGAGGAGGGGCCCGCAGCGGCGGATCGGCTGGCGGGCGCCCTGCACCTGGCGAAGTGGGGGGCCCGCTGGCCCGGCGCCGACGGGCGCATCCGCCAGGAATGCGGTCGCCCCAGCGACCGCCCCAGCCTGGAGCAGCGGGCCGACCTGGCCGCGGCACTGGCGGAACTGGGCGCCGGCCAAGATGCCATGGCCTGCCTGGGTGGGGCCGGGGCGCCGACGGCGACCACACCCACCCCCATTCCCCAAGCAAACCCATCTGCAAATCCATCTGCAAATCCATCTGCAAATCCATCTCCCCAGGCGCTGGCGGCCCTGTCTCCCCGGGGAGCCCTGCTGCTGGCGGAGGCGCTGGCCAAGGGCGATACCGCCCAGAAAGCCCTGGTTGCACCGTTGTTGCTGCAGGTGGTGAAGCAGCAACCGCAGGGCCCCGAGGCCGAGCGGGCGGTGCGGCTGCTCAGCCAGGAGGAGGGGCCCGGCGTGGATTCACAGCTGGCGAGCTTGCCCCCCCCATGGCGCCAAAGCGCCCCGGTTCAAGCCCACCGCGCCCTGGCCGATCCCAGCGGCCGGCTGGCCCTGGAGGTGATGCAACGCTGGCCGGATGATGCCGCCAGCTGGGATCTGCAATGGGAACTGGCCCGCAAGCAGTTGCTGGCCGGCCAATGGGGCGGGGCCCTGACGCTGCTGCAGGCGATCGGGGCCGAGAGGCTGCCGCCGATGCTGGCGGCCCGCCACCGCTTCTGGAAAGGCTTCAGCCAGCACCAACTCGGCCAGGACGAGGGGGCCACCGCCACCTGGCGAGAACTGCTGCTGCACCATCCCGGCGGCTACTACGGCTGGCGGGCCTCGGTGCAGCTGGGTGAGGGCGAGCTGCGGTTGCGGCAGGGCGCCGCCGCTGAGGTGAATCTGCCGGCAACAGCGGCCTGGAGCCCCTTGGCCAGTGGCGATGCCGAGCTGGATCGGCTCTGGCGCCTCAAACTCAAGGAGGAAGCCTGGGAAACCTGGCGCACGCGCAGGGGCAAACCGGAGTTGCGGGCCAGCCGCGATCTGCTGCTGGAGGGACGGCTGCGCCAGGCGGTGGGGGATGACTGGACTGGCCTGCACCAACTGGAGAGGGCCAGCGCCCAATTACGACCGGATCAATGTGAGCTGCTACCAGAGATCGAGCGGGGCTTGCACCCGGTGCGCTTCGGCGACGACTTTGCCGCCGCCGCCGCCGCCGCTCGCTTGCATCCCACGGTGCCCCTGGGCGTGGCGCGGCAAGAATCCCGCTTCACGCCGGCGGTCAGCTCCGGCGCGGGGGCGGTGGGTCTGATGCAACTACTGCCGTCGACCGCCAGCGAACTGGCGGGTCGGCCGATCAGCGCCGAGGCCCTGAAGGAACCAGCCCTGAACACAGACCTGGGATCCCGCTATCTGCGGCAGCTGCTCGATCAATCCAAGGGGAATCCCTTCCTGGCGGTGGCCAGCTACAACGCCGGCCCTGGGGCGGCCCAGGGCTGGGTGACGCCCCTGCTGCAGGCCTCACCAGAGCTGTGGGTCGAGGCGATCCCGTACCCCGAAACTCGCCTCTATGTCAAAAAGGTGCTGGGCAACATCTGGAGCTATCAACAGACACGCCAGCCGAGCTGTTAAGCTTGAAGAGTTAACCTAACCAATTAAAAAAGCTTTACTTTTGTAGTTCACTCACAGTACTACTTTGCTGTGAATTTCAGAAGTTAACGATTCAATCCGCTCGCTTAGTTGCCGCACAGCCAAGGTCATTTCGTTGTTTTGGTCAAGGAGCGAGAGAAGTTGCCACGTCTGCTGTAGCGCCAATTGCTGCTCCTTATGCATTTCAAACGCAATCTCCTCCCTGTGTTTCGCATCCGCTTCTGAATGGGCCTTATCCCTATCAGCCTGCCTGGTCTGGGCGAGCAAAATCAACGGTGCAGCATAGGCCGCCTGAAGGCTGAAGGCCAGATTTAGCAGAATAAATGGATAGCGATCAAATGTAGTGTAGTTGACAACATTCAGATAAATCCAAAAAATAACAATGGCAGACTGGGCCATCAGAAAGAATGGGGTGCCAAAGAAGCGCGCAAAACTTTCGGCCCCCTTGGCGAACCAGTCACCGCCAAAGACATGGGATAAATGGGAGTGAGCTGCCAAGAAACGCAGATGATGGGGGGTGCTCAATCGTGAAGAAGGCATCTCAGAGAGGGAAGATGAGGGTGCGTTTTTTCCAGGAAATAGAGTACCCGCAAAGACTGGGCCCTCAAGACTGGCCCCTTGCGGCGCGATCGATATCGGCAGCCATCGATCAAGGCAGGGGGCCTCAGCGATGAGTCGAGGGTGGGCGGGCATGGTGGCGGGGTTGCAGGTGGGCCTATGGGCCTGAAGCTGGGAGCACACAACTACCGGAACTGACCACACGAAAAACATCAAAACTTGTAAAGTACCCTATGCAGCTGCTTGGTTTTTCTGTCAAATTACTCAAGCCCTTTTAATCAACAAACAATGCAGATCAAAAAGCAGATCAAAAAACTATTGCCAGCCACGATTGCCCTATCTCTGACAGCATGCGTTTTGGGTCAAGCTGTTTATGCTCAAGAAAAGCCACGACTTTCTAATGAAGCTAAGGTTACACGGGAGACAACCACCTCCACTTCATTGGGCGGCATACTTCAATCCATTGAGGACAACGTACAGAACCCACCCCCTGATTACATCTGCGATGTGTTCCCCCAAATGTGTTGGTTTTGATCGAATAAGCCTGACACTCAAGGCTTCCAGGTAGCAACACGCAGCCGGGCCGGGTCATGGCCAACAGCGCCCCCGTTCCCGGCGGCTCGTTGTTCTTGGTGAAACTTCGCCAAGGTCTGGGCGGCGTGCCCTTGGTCGGTCTGTTGGGCGCTGCTCCAACAATGGAATGGCCGGCCGGCCATGAGTTGGTGATCAATTCGGATCAGATGGGCCCGGCGGCCTCTCAACCGCTGCAGCAGCTGCACCCCCCGTCGACCAGCGTCCACTGATTTAGCAGCACCCCACCGCTCCAGCCGGTCGGTGCCGGTGATTCGCAGGCGGGAATCAGGGTATGAATCGACACTTGATTAAATCAGTCTTCATTTCAAAGCAAATTTGAGTTCCCCAAGAACCCCGGGGGAAACCAGGTAAGGCGACCAGCCAGTCAGCAAACCCAACTCCCTCGGCAAAAAGGGGCGTATGGGGGAGAAGTGGCTGGGGGAGGGAACGTCCGACAGACTATTATTGACTTTGGATGCTTGGTGATTCATGACAAAGCGCTTTGCGGGAATGGTGCTTTTGTTCAGCATTGTGCTGAGTGCGCCAGGGGCTTGGGCATGTGAAAAACACATCAACGGCCATCAAAACAGCAGCGATAGCCATGGTGAAGCTGTTCAGAAATAGATGCTTTTAAGCGACCATCATCAAGTCCAAATCGCTCTCCCCGAGGGCTGATCCTGGGCTTCCTAGCCTGTTTTGCTGATTGGCAATGGCGGTGGGCCCAGCCCTCGCCAGTAGATTCCCTAGCAGCTGTTGGCTTTGTTGATGCTCGCCGTAGCGGTGCTGGCTGCCGGAAAGGGCACCCGCATGAAAAGCCAGCTTCCCAAGGTGTTGCAGCCGATTGCCGGTACGACCCTGGTGGAGCGAGTGCTGACCAGTTGCGAACCGTTGGCCCCCGTCCGTCGGCTCCTGCTGGTGGGCCACCAGGCAGAGAGGGTGGAAGCCTCCCTGTCCGGCCATGCAGGGCTGGAATTTGTGCTGCAGTCCCCCCAAAACGGCACCGGCCACGCCATCCAACAGTTGCTGGGTCCGCTGCGGGACTTCCAGGGGGAACTGCTGGTGCTCAACGGCGACGTGCCCTTGCTGCGCTCCCAAACCCTGGAGGCCCTGCTGGCCAAACATCGCCGCAACAAGGCCGCGGTGACCCTGTTGACGGCCCGCTTTCCAGACCCCACGGGTTACGGCCGCGTCTTCAGCGATGGCGATGACCGGGTGAGCTGCATCATCGAACACCGGGACTGCAGTGCCGAACAGCGCCGCAACAACCTCACCAACGCCGGCATCTATTGCTTTGACTGGCAGAAGCTGGCGGCCGTTCTGCCGGACCTGCGCACCAACAACGACCAGGGCGAGCTGTACCTCACCGACACCATCGCCCTGCTCAGCCCCGCCTGCCATCTGGAGGTGGACGACCTGGCGGAGGTCAGTGGCATCAACGATCGCCTGCAGCTGGCCGAATGTGAGGCGGCCCTGCAAGATCGGCTGCGCCGCCATTGGATGGCGGAGGGTGTCACCTTCACCGATCCCGCCAGCTGCAGCCTCAGTGAGGCCACCCGCTTCGGCCGCGATGTGGTGGTCGAACCCCAATGCCATTTCCGGGGGGCGAACACGATTGCCGATGGCTGCCGGATCGGTCCGGGCTGCCTGATCGAGGCCAGCAGCCTGGGTGAAGGGGTTGAAGTGCTGTATTCGGTGTTGCGTCATGTGCGCGTCGATGCCGGCTGCGCCGTGGGCCCCTTCGCCCAGCTAAGGGCCGGCGCCCACCTGGCCGCCGACTGCCGCATCGGCAATTTCGTTGAGGTCAAGAACAGCGAGCTGGGCGAAGGGGTCAAGGCCAACCACCTCAGCTACCTCGGCGATACCGACGTTGGCGCCCGGGTCAACATCGGCGCCGGCACCATCACCGCCAATTTTGATGGCGTCCACAAGCACCGCACCGTGATCGGCGCTGGCAGCAAGACCGGCGCCAATTCGGTACTGGTGGCTCCGATCGTGTTGGGCGCAGGTGTGACGGTGGCGGCCGGCTCTACCCTCACCAAGGACGTGCCGGCGGGAGCCCTGGCCTTCGGCAGGGCCCGCCAAGAGATCAAGCCGGATTGGCGGCCACCGGCTCCAGCAGCTTGATGCGATAGAGCACCTCCTCCAGGGCATCGGCCGCCCGCAGTCCGGCGTAGCGCTGAGGACGGGCGGCGCTGATGCAGGCCGCCACCGGTGCCAGTTCGGTCCAGGGACGGGGGTGGCAGAACTGCACCACGCTCAGCCGCGCCTGGCAGCTGCCTTCGGGAGCCACCACCCGGTGCCAGCCGGCCGGCATCAACCCATTGCTGAGGCGCTCGAGCATCAGGCCGGTGTTGATGATGACCCGCCCTGCCGGGGGCCGCACCGGCTGCCATTCGCCTTGCAACCGCATCTCCAGACCCGGACCCGTGGCGCGCGGCAGGGCAGTGATCAGGTTGATGTCCCCATGGGGCGCCGCCCAGAGGTGGCCGCCGGGGGGCGCCTCGGCCATGGGCGGATAGTGAATGGCGCGGGTAAGGGTGGGGGCGTCGCTGACGATCTCCTCAAAAAAGCTTTCGTCGCAGCCCATCGCCAAGGCCACCACCCTTAAAAAGCGGCGCTGAAGATCGGCGATGGCCCGATGAAACTCCTGCAACACTTCCGTAATGCCAGGCACCAGGGCTTCCGGGAGCAGTGGTTCGGGATAAAGGTGCGGGAAGCGGCGTCGCAGGGGATGATCCGTGTCTGGAGGTTGCGACCAATTCAGCATCTCTTTCCAGTCCGCCAAGGAATGGCCGGCGGCGGTTTCGACCAGCGGACCGGTATAGCCGCTTTGACCATGGCTGCCGGCGGCGATGCAGCTGCGCTTGGAGGCAATTCCTAAAGCAAAGAAGCGGCCAAGAAGGCCGTAGGCCTCATCCAACAATGTTTCGTTGAGATCGCTGCTGGTATAGACAAAGCCCGATGCCAGGCTGCGCCTCACCCCATCCACCACCGCTTGCCGCGCCCCCCAATCTCCCCGCTCGAAGCGCAGCAGGTCGACATCAAGAATGGCCTCGGCCATGAGTGGGTCTGGTGGGTCCCCCATTCCAGCCTGCCGGGGGAGGCAGGCAGGCTGGAATGGGGGGTGACAGCCATCAAAAAGCCCCGCGCAATGCAGGGATTAGGTGGTTGACTCTGTTCAGAGCCCGACGGCGTTGCGGTGCAGTCCCAGCAGCTCAGCCCCATACTGTTCACTCATGCTGGCTTGCAGTTGCCAGGCGGTGAGGAGGGTTCTGGCGACGCGGCGCAACTCTTCAATGTCACCGCACTCGTCGATGGCCCGGCCGTGTAGCTCCATGGAGAACTGGCGGCTCAGGGAAAGTGAAGGGACCGTCATCAGCGGTGATCTCAAAACGTCACAAAACGTTAACGCGTGCTGTCGGTAGCGGTGGCGGCGGTTTACCGGACCGACCATGCGAGCGAGCGACCTAACGGGACCCTGGCAGCCGCCCCCCGAGGCCCTCAAAGCAGGGCAATGCTTTCGGAGGCTTGGACCACCACCCGGTAGGTCAGCTGGGAACCGACACCCGTGCCCCGGTAACGGCCGCTAACCGCCGCGGCCAAGCGATGGTCCGGGGCCGCCGCCAGCACCACATGGCCCTCGGCCACCGCCAGCCCCAGACTGGGGTCATAGCCCCGCCAGCCCGCCCCCGGCAGATACACCTCGGCCCAGGCATGCAGTTCGTGCTCGGTGACCTCGGGGGGGTGATGCATCGAGTATCCGCTGACAAAGCGGGCCGCCAGGCCCAGGCTGCGGCAGGCGGCCACATACAGCATGGCTGTGTCGCGGCAGGCGCCGCGCCGTGCCGTCAGGCAGGCGGCGGGTTCGAAGGGATCGCCATCGAGGCGACCGACATGGTCGAACTGCTGATGAATGGTGTCCGCCAAGTGCATCAAGAAAGCGGCTGTGTCGTGGTCCACCGCTGCGGCCAACTGCCTGGCCCAGGGGCCCACGCCACTGAGGTCGGGGCCTGGGGGGGCCAGGCAAGGGACCAGGGATTCGGCCTCCTCCGGGGGGTAGGTGGCTGGCAGGCGGCGGGTTGGCGCGTGGGTGATGATCCAGTCAAAGGGATTGGTCCGCAGGGTCTCGACCCGAGCCTCCAGCTTCAAGCTGAGGTGGTCGGTGAGTTCCTGGAACCAGATGCCTACCGCCTCATTGCCGTTGGCTTCCAGCACCAGACAGCGTCCGCTCGGATCGGGACTGACCTCCAGGCTGTGGTGCAGCAGCCGCTGGGCCGGGTCACTGCGGGGCCGCAGCCGCAGTTGAAAGGGCTCCAGAAAGACAGGCCGGTCGTAGCGGTAGTCGAGGTGGTGCTCGATGAGGAAAAACATGGCGGCCGGCTGGGGCGATCAAGGCAGAGCCTGGCGTACGTCGTCGCTGAAACCCGGTTCGATCAAGTACGTCTGCAAAACCTCAGACCCGAGGTCTTCGACCAAGGGGAACAGGTTGATCTGGAACCAGTGCCTGAACATGGCGAAATCTCGGGGGCTGGGCCACAGGGCCCGATCCAGGCACCAAAGCTCGAGCTCGGCCTCAAAGATGGCGCCATGGTGCTGCTCAAGCAGGGTCATGGCGCTGGCCTCATCGTCGTAGGTGGGCACCAGATAAATGCTTCTCTCTTCGCCCAGGCTTTCCATGTCCTCCCGGGTCCAAAACGGCCGGCTCCAGTCGACCATGGGAGGTTGCGGTGAAACGGCCACCGCGCAGCGATTGACTACGGCCATTTGTACCCGAAAAAATCATGGCGAAAACTTAGGGTGCCCAAGGCCTGTCACTGGCCTGCTCCAGCCTGTTTCCACCCCTTTTTAAGCGGGGACCTAAGTCTGTCTAAATGTAAATGCTGGGGTCGGCCTCAGGATTCGAGCCGGGGGTCGGCTTCCCGGGAGACCAACCGATTCAAGTTGACGCCGGCTTCGTAGGCGGCGGCATGGAGATGGAGGCGTTGTTCGGGGCTGAGGCCATCCCAGAAGGCATGGAAAAGGTCCAGGGAGGCCTTGCCCAAACCCACCACCCCCAAGACCGCCATCGGCATGGCCAGCCATGGGCATACCAGCAGCACCAAGCTCAGCACCAGACTGACCGCCGTTCCCTCCTTCATTGAGGCCCAGACCGATCGACCGATCAGGGCCACCTGGCCAGCCCGGCCCAGTTCGCCGCGCCGCACCATCGCCTCGGTGCGCAGGCCGCTGAGCAGGGTCTGATAAGCCGCGTACACCAGCACCCCCGCCAAGGTGGCTTCGCTGATCAGCTGGCGGGGGCCCAGGTTGGCCTGACCGCCCAGCAACGGCAGGGTCGCCAGTCCCGCCAGGGGGATGGTTTCAAGGCCCGCCCGGGGAATGCGAAAGGGGTCCAGTTCACGCGCCATGGTGACGGTGTCGGCACAGAAGGCAACATTCATCTTGGCGCGGCCGGGGCGGGCTGACCAGCGGTGGGACCGCCATGGCTGGCCCGCGGCGGTGGGGATCTCCGCCTGCTGGCACCGGCTCTGATGGCGCCGGCTTCAGCGCACGACCAGCACCGGCACCGTCGCCCGCAGCAGCACCCTCTGGGTTTCGCTGCCCAGCAGCAGCCCCTCCATGCCACGGCGGCCATGGGAGGCCATCACGATCAGGTCACAGCCCAGCCGTGCAACCGCCGCCAGGATGGCCCGGTGGGGGATGTCGTCTTTCACCCGTTCGCCAGCCACCGGAATCCCTGCCTCAACGGCCAAGGCGCAGGCCGCCGCCAGTGCCGCTTCGCTCTCCTGGTGGCGAGCGGCGACCAGGCTGTCCAACAGGGCTGGGTCCAGCCCCTGGCCGATGCCAGTCAGGGGCATCGGCACCGCCGCTTCGGCGGTCAGCACGGTGATGCGGGCTGCCAGGGGCTTGGCCAAGGCCACCGCCTCGGCCATGGCCTTGAGGGCGAGGGCCGATCCATCGGTGGGAACCAGCAGGTGCTTGGGGGTCATCGGGGTAAGTAAGAAGGCTTTGTTCCTGTTTAGTCAGCTGCGACCGCGCCAGCC
Organism: Cyanobium sp.; assembly: GCA_044359075.1. Classification (GTDB taxonomy): domain Bacteria; phylum Cyanobacteriota; class Cyanobacteriia; order PCC-6307; family Cyanobiaceae; genus Cyanobium. Next base: position 55,662 of record JBIKMU010000015.1, read on the forward strand.
CGCCAGCTGGGCCGCCGCCTGGGAGCGCACCAGGGCCCGCGCCGCTGGCAAGGCTGGATCAAGCCGCTCCGAGCTGAAGGGCGGCAACGCCCGCCGCCGCAGCCAGGCACCCCAGCGGAATTCATGGAAGGGAATCAGGGGTGCCGGGGCGATGTGGTCCTCTTTTTTGAGTTTCCAGACCAGGCTGCGGTATGGGTCGTCCTGCAGTTGGTGGAGGCTGGCGGGCAGGGCCGTGGTCGCCAGGGGGCCCTGGCCGCGGCCATCGAAGAGGTAAAGCCAACCCCGGCGCTCCAGTTCTGCCAACACCAGCAGGGGGTCTGGGCTGGGGACCTCCAGCACGATGTAGCCATAGGCCAGGGCTTCAGGATCCAGTTCGATCAGGCCCCGCAGGCGGTGGTGGCGGTCCACCATCCAGAACTGGCCGTCGCCGCCGCGCACCAGGGGAACGGGTTTGCGGCGCAGATAGTCGAGTCTTTGGGCGGCGGTCTCCTGGCCGAAATCCTGTTGCCGCGATCTCACCTCCGCCATGCCGACGCAGAGCTGGGTGGGCCGCAGGGCGGCGATCGGCACGGTGATCAGCGGCTGCTTCGGATCCGGTGCTGGCAGCGGTTGATAGGTAGGTAGGTGCAGAACCATCGATCGCGGAGATCGGTCCATCCTTGCGCCCCCAACGAGCACCAACGGGCCCCCAACAGGTAATAGTGCCGGAATAGGGTCAGCTCAAGTGCCCCCTGTCATGACTTTCGCCGCCAACGACGCCCCTTCCGGCGAACTTTCCGGTGCCCTTTCCCGAGATTTCACCGGCGGCACTGCCTCCCTTAGCCCGCTCAGCCAGGCCCTGCCCGGGCAGGGCCTGCCCGGGCAGGGCCTGCCCGGGCAGGGCCCCCATGGTCCGCTTGGGGTTTTGATCTGTGGCCACGGCAGCCGCAACCGCCTGGCGGTGGCCGAATTTGCCGCCCTGGCCGATCAATTGCGGCAACGGCTGAATCCGGTGCCCCTGGAGTATGGCTATCTGGAATTTGCCCGGCCGATCCTGCGGGAGGGCCTCGACTCCCTGAGGCAGCGTGGTGTTGAGCATGTGCTGGCGGTACCCGCCATGCTGTTCGCCGCCGGCCACGCCAAGAACGACATTCCCAGCGTTCTCAATACCTACGCCGCTGAAACAGGACTGCGCATTGATTACGGCCGCGAACTGGGTGTCGATCTGGCGATGATTCGCGCCGCTGGCGCCCGCATCCAGGCGGCGCTTGCTGCCACAGAAGCGCCCATAGCTCTGCACGACACCCTGCTGGTGGTGGTCGGGAGGGGTTCCTCCGATCCGGATGCCAACTCAAATGTGGCCAAGGTGACCCGCCTGTTGGTGGAGGGTCTGGGTTTTGGCTGGGGCGAAACGTTGTATTCAGGGGTGACTTTTCCCCTGGTGGAACCGGGCTTGCGCCATCTGGTGCGCCTGGGCTTTCGCCGCATCGTGGTCTTCCCCTATTTCCTGTTCTCCGGGGTGTTGGTCAGTCGCATCGTCCAGCACAGCCAACTGGTGGCGGCGGACCATCCCGAGGTGGAATTTGTGCAGGCCAGCTACCTGGGCGACCATCCCCAGGTGCTGCAAACCTTCGTCCAGAGGGTCGAAGAGGTGCTGTTGGGTGAGACGGCGATGAATTGCGGCCTTTGCAAGTACCGCGACCAGGTGCTGGGCTTTGAGCAGGAGGTGGGTCGGGCCCAGCACAGCCATCACCACCATGTCGAGGGCTTGGTGGAGAGCTGCACCCTCTGTGAGCGCGAATGCACCGGGGCCTGCCAAAGCGATGGCGTGCCGCTGACACTTGTCGGTGACGGGCAACACAGCCACGAGCATCACGAGCACCAAGCCCACCATCACCCCCCCTATCCCCACGCCAACCACCCCCTGGGTCCCCTCAGCCTCAAGCGAGCGGAGCCAGGCTGAGCGGTCTTGGTAGAGGCCTTTCGGCAGGCCTGATCAGGCCCCAGCGGAGATCTTGAACAGGGATCAGCATGTCTCGCTTCGGCTCCATTTCGACCAAGGCGACCAACATTAGTTTTGCTAATCCATCGGCGATTTCCCCAGAAGGGGGTGTTTTTCCCCCGTTTTCAAGGGGATTTTCCACAGAAAGAGGCTTATTGGGCTTGTGGCTGCGTTGTGTTGGGGAAAGCTGGGGATTGCTCATTTCCCTCTTGACAGTCCCCGGTCGACCCTCTTCCTAACTACCGGCCAGCGGCCGTACAACCCCTGCAACCAGCTGGTGACTCCAGTCTCAAACCGTTTCGGACCAGCGGCGTCGTTAATGCCCCCTCCAGCCAGGCACCCCAAGGACGCCGTCCTGCCGCCGCGCCCCCGGCACCCCCGTTGATGGGACCCTGGTCAGCCTGGAGACGGAGATGCCGGAGGTGTTGTTTGACGGCATCTTCCCGGGTTCTTGAACCGCTGTGGGCTGCCCTCCAGAACCCGTGTTCGTGTCTCGTGACCGTTGCGAACAAAAATGTTGGTTGAAAAAGACAATAAAAAGCGGGGTAATAATCCCCGCTTGGGTTCTCCCTTGCCCGACCCTTTAGGTCGCCTTTTGAGTATGAACCGCAACGCTTAGGCAATCTGTGTTGATTGACACCACCTGGCAAACCAGAGCTCAGGCCAGTCCCTGGTCGCCCTGCCGCAGGCGCTGGGCGGCCGCCTCACAGGCCCGCCAGGTGAGGGCCATGGTGGTCAGGGTGGGACTTTGCCAACCGGAGCTGGGCCAGCAGGCCCCATCGGTTACCAGCACATTGCTGGCCCGCCAGCACTGGTTCCAGGGGTTGAGAACCCCACCTGCCTCCGTGGTGGCCATGGGGGCGCCGCCCATTTCGTGGATGTAATAGCCCGGCGGGGCAGCCGCCGCGGCCGTGGCGACGGCGCGGTGCAGCAACGGTTCGACCAGGGGGACAACGAACAGGTCTTCGATTGGCCGCAGGCTGCCCCCTGCTGCCCGCACCACCGTCTGCATGCGTGCCTGCATGTGGCGCACCATCGCCTGTTCATTGGGGCCCCAGCGGCAGGTGATGCGGGCCACCGGCAGCCCCCAGGCATCGCCGGGCCCGCCATCCAGCGTCACCTGGTTGTCGGGATTGGCGAGCACTTCGCCGTGGCCGATCAAAAACCCCACCGCCTCCCCGGGCCGGCGCTGCAGCAGGCGGGGCGGATCGAAGCGTTGCAGGGCCGCCCAGAGGCCGTAGCCGCGCTCGAAGTCGCGCTGGGGCTCGCCGGCGGCCCGGCAATTGGGCACAAAACAGCTGCCTGCCCCCGATAGTTCCGCCGGGAGGTCGGGGGGAGCGATGCCGGGAATGCTGAAGAAGCGGCTGCAGGAGATGTGGTCCATCAAGCCACGGCCCAGCTGGGCGGAGGGGTCGATCAAGCCCCGCTCCTGCTGGCCCTCACTGGAGTGCAGCAGCAAGCGCAGCGATTCAATCGTCGAGGCGCAGAGCACCACGATCGCGGCCCGCAGCAGCTGGCGTTGGCCGCTGCGGGCGTCGAGTGCGACGACCCCCTCGGCCCGCTGCTGCTGGCGATCCATCTGCAGATGGCTGACGATGGTGTCACTGCGCAGGGCCACCCGGCCGGTGGCCAGGGCCCGGGCCAAAGTCACCCCCTGGGCGCTGGAGCGCGGCCAGGGCCCGTCCTGGGCCGGACGATGCAGGCGAAAACCGCGGGAGTGGATCAGCGGCAGCCCCAGCTCCCGGGCCAGGGCCGCCTGCAAATGGCGTTCGCCCGGGGTGAAGGGCAGGGGGGGCAGGTAGTGGCCGTCGGGGAGGGTGCTGAGGCCATCGGCCTGGCCATGGACCCCCAGCAACGTTTCCAGCCGCGTGTAGTAGGGGTCTAGGTCTGCGTGGCTGAGCGGCCAGCAGGGGCCGCGGCCATCCCGTTCGCCGGCCTTGAATTCGTGGTCGGAGAGCCGCAGGGTGATGCCGCCCCAGGTGAGGCTGCGACCCCCCACCTGGCGGCCCCGGCTCCACAGAAAGGGGGCGTCAGCCGGGGTGGTGTAGGGGTGCAGGCGCTCATCAACGAAGAGCTCGGGGTTGTGTTTCCAGAAACCCGGGTGCTGGGCCTGCAACCGGCTGCGGCCACTGCTGAGAAAAGCCAGCCGCCGCAGGCTGTTCAGGGGTTCTGCCCCCCGGGCCCGCCGGGGGCTCAGTTGGGGGCCAGCCTCGAGCACCAGCACCTTGAGGCCCGCCTCGGCCAGCACCATGGCGGCCACGCCGCCACTGGCACCGCAGCCCACCACCAGGGCGTCCCAGGGGCCATCAAGGGTGGGGTCCAGGGCCATGGGCGAGGGGCAAGGGCGGCAACGGGACTGGCGGGCCAAGCAAAAGCCCTGGAACTCAAAGGAGCGCCAGGGCTGATGCGGTTGCAAGTGGTGGCGGGGGCGAGATTTGAACTCGCGACCTTCGGGTTATGAGCCCGACGAGCTACCAGACTGCTCTACCCCGCGGTGTTTAACAACACTAACAGCCCGAGGGCACCACCCTGGCTGGGCGGCCCTTCAGCGCATCTCCCCCAGCACCTCCAGCCGCAGGTGGGGGGCTGGCCGCAAGAAGCGCTGGTCCAGTTCTTCCAGGGACATGGGCGTCAGCCATTCGAGTTTCTGCAGCAGATGCAGGGCGACGGCGTGTTTGGCCCGGCTGGCCCCGTCTTCCACCTTGATGGCCACCCCCAGGCCTTCACCCACCCGGCTGAGACATTGGATGCCCTCGGCGCCGCCCTTGCTGATCACCTGGCCATGGCCACTGCGCATCAGCTCGGTGTCAAAGCGACCCTCCCCCGCCACCAGTTCGGGGTGGGCCAGCATCGCCCGGCCCAACTGCTCGAGATCGGCATGGGTGCCGGCGCCGAGGTGGGCAAAGGTGAGGGCCATCTGGGCCAATTGCAGTTGCAGGGTTGGGGCACCGCAGTCGTCGGGGGCGCTGACCAGCTCGGCGGCGGGGATCGCCAGCAATTCACCGATGCGTTTGAGCACCTCCTGTTGGACGGGGTGATCGATTTGCAGATAGCTCTCGAGGGGCCAGTGCAGCTGGCGGCAGGTGGCCAGAAAAGCGGCGTGCTTACCGGAGCAGTTGTGCTCCAGGGGGCTGGTGGCGCCTGCGGGGACGGGGCATTGCAGCTGGGAGGTTTCCAGCTCGGCTCCCCAGAGCAGCCGAAAAGCCTCGCGGGCGTGGACGGCACTACCGCTGTGGGAGGCGCAGGCAATCGCCAGGCCCCTGTCGCCGCAGCCATTGCGCTCGGCTGCGCCGCTGCCGACAAACGCCATGGCCTGGAACGGTTTGAGGGCGCTGCGCACGAAACTCAGCTGCTGGGGATCACCGGCCCGCAGCAGCACCCGGCCGCGGCTGTCACAGACCACGGCATGGACCCGATGCTGCGATTCGGCGATGCCATTGCGCAGCAACCTCACCTCCAAGGGCGCAATCAAGGCACCGCGATTGGCTCCCGAAAAGCTGGAGGGCAAGGACATGGGGGAGCGGTGCGGAGGAGTCAGGAGCCGGCGATACCGGCTCAGAGAGCCTGGCAGAGCCCGGTACCGGCGACCAGCAGCAGGCCGGCAACGGTGAGACCGAGGCGCAGGCGGGAGAGGACGGGGCCGATCTGGTGGCGAGCGACGAGCTGGTCCTGCTGGAGCCAGGGGAGCGGCTTGGGCCAAACCTGGCCGTCGTACCAGCCCGATTCCTCGTAATACACCTGGTCGGCCAGCAGGCGTTTTTGCACGTAGGTCCAGCCCATCCACTGACGCAGCAACAGCAGCAGGGGCAAGCTGACGCTGGCGGTGGCCGCAGCCACCACCAGCCGAGGGATGTCGTGACGCAGGGGCACGCTGCCACTGGCCACCACCAGGGCCACCGGCAGCAGCAGCAGCCAGCTCAGGGCCAGGGCCCGCAGCAGGGGCCGGCCATCGGGACCGGAGGGCCAGACAAAAAACCAGGATTCCAGCAATTGTTGGTATTCGCGCAGGGGCCGCTGCTCTTGGGGGACAGGGCAGGGGCCCGCCTGAACAATCACGGCAGGACCAGGAAGTTCCTGGCCCTGGCCGAAATCGCCACTCCTGGTGGGGGTTGCCATGGGTGAACTAGGGGGCCGGTTGCAGGGGGCTGACGTAGCGCTCCTGCTGCCCCTGACTCCAGAAAGCCTCCAGGTCGTAGTAGCCGCGCTCGTTGGGGGCGAGCACATGGACGATCAGTTCGCCGTAATCGAGCACCACCCAGCGGCCGTGGTCCTGGCCCTCCTGGCGCAGGGGCAACCGACCGGCCTTCTGTTCGAGTTGGTCCTGCACCGAGCGGGCGATGGCGCGGACCTGCACATCGGAGAGGCCGCTGCAGATCACAAACCAGTCGGCCAACGAGGAGATGGCCTCAACGCCGATCAATCGGATATCAACGGCCTTGCGGTCATCGCAGGCCTCGGCGGCCAGCAGGGCCAGGGCGTGGCTATCGAGCCCAGGCACTCCCGGGGCGCTTGGGGCGGGAGATCTGGGGGCGGGTGGTCTGGGTGGGATGTTGGCTGCGGGGACGACGATTGTTGCGGGGGCGAAGGGCCCATCAAGCCGGGCGATATCAGCCATAAACGTTCTCACTACTTACGGATTGGCGGGAGCCCTCCTGCTGGGCCATTTCGGCGCGGGCCTTGCCGGCACTCTTGCGCAGGGCCTCGAGGCGATCTTCGTAGAAGGCGCGACGGCGTTTCTTGCGGGTCTGCTCAACCAACTCTTTGAGGGCGCCGCCCAGGCTCTTGTAGGCATTGGGCAGGGTGTAACCGAAGCGGCAGGCCAGGTCGATGGCCCGCTCGTCGGCACTGATGGCGTCGCGCAGGCGCTTCTCGTTGTTGTTTTTGAGGTAGAGGCGGTAGCCGGCAAAGCCGGAGAGGCCCATCGCCAATATCAACAGCAGGCCGTCCTGCACCCAAAGCTCACCGATGGCGCCGCCGAGGCCGATGGCCAGTGCCGCCATTTCCCAGCCGTCGCGGGGGACGGTGTCGTTCTGGATGCGACCCACCTCATGCCAAAAGAGCAGATTGCGGTGGTCGAGGGCCAGGGCGTCCCATTTTTGGAGGTCGAGCTGGATCTCGATCTCGTCGCGACCGATCTCTTCGATGCTGATCAGGGGTGGGTCGACGGCGGCTGAAGCTTCGACAAACACCCAGCTCTGCATCTCAGGGGGAAGGAGCCCCTTCAAACGCTGGAGTTCGCTCATCGCCGGGTCACAGGCACATCTGAATATCCCCACCCTAACCATGCCCCCCCGAAATCGGGCCCCGGGGTTGGTAGCGATGGCCGGCGAGCGTGAGAGGCTGGGCCCGTTTGGCTGCCAACCCCCATGCCCCGCCGCACGGATCTCAGGCGCATCCTGCTGTTGGGGTCCGGTCCGATCGTGATCGGCCAAGCCTGTGAGTTCGATTATTCGGGCACCCAGGCCTGCAAGGCCCTAAGGGCGGAGGGATACGAGGTGGTGCTGGTCAACAGCAATCCGGCCTCGATCATGACCGACCCGGATCTGGCCAATCGCACCTACATCGAGCCGCTGACGCCGGAGGTGGTGGCCAGGGTGATCGAGCGGGAGCGGCCCGATGCCCTGCTGCCGACCATGGGGGGGCAGACGGCCCTCAACCTGGCCGTGGCCCTGGCGGAAGACGGCACCTTGGAGCGTTTTGGCGTCGAATTGATTGGCGCCAACCTGGAGGCGATCCGCATGGCGGAGGACCGGCTGCTTTTTAAGGAAGCCATGGCCCGCATCGGTGTGGCCGTGTGCCCCTCCGGCATCGCCAAGACGTTGGAGGAGGCCGAGGAGGTGGGCGAGACGATCGGGACCTATCCGCGCATCATCCGGCCGGCCTTCACCCTGGGCGGCTCGGGGGGTGGCATCGCCTACAACCCGGAAGAGTTCCGGGCGATCTGTAAAAGCGGCCTGGAGGCCAGCCCCGTCTCTCAGATTCTGGTCGAACAATCGCTGCTGGGATGGAAGGAATTTGAACTGGAGGTGATGCGGGACAGCGCCGACAACGTGGTCATCGTCTGCAGCATCGAGAATCTCGATCCGATGGGGGTCCACACCGGCGATTCGATCACGGTGGCCCCGGCCCAAACCCTGACTGATCGCGAATACCAACGGCTGCGCGACCAATCGATCGCCATCATTCGCGAGATTGGCGTCGATACGGGCGGCAGCAACATCCAGTTCGCCATCAATCCCGAGGACGGGGCGGTGGTGGTGATTGAGATGAATCCCCGCGTCTCCCGGTCGTCAGCGTTGGCCAGCAAGGCCACCGGCTTTCCGATCGCCAAGATCGCCGCCCGGCTGGCGGTGGGTTACACCCTTGATGAAATCGTCAACGACATCACCGGCGCCACGCCGGCCTGTTTTGAACCGACGATTGATTATGTGGTCACCAAGGTGCCGCGCTTCGCCTTCGAGAAGTTCCAGGGCAGTGCGGCGGTGCTGACCACCTCAATGAAGTCGGTGGGCGAAGCGATGGCGATCGGCCGCTGCTTTGAAGAATCCTTCCAGAAGGCCTTGCGGTCTTTGGAAACCGGCCTGGCCGGCTGGGGCTGCGACCGCGACGATCCCAATCCCAACCCGTCCGACCTGGAGCGACTGGTGCGCACCCCCTCGCCGGATCGCATTTTGGCAGTGCGCACCGCCATGGTGCGGGGCTATAGCGATGCCGAATTGCATCGGCTCAGTGCCATCGATCCATGGTTTTTGGCCAAGTTGCGGGGCCTGTTGGAAGCGGAGCAGCGGCTGTTAAATGGTCGCCAGCTGGCCGATTTGGCCGCCCCGGCCCTGCTGGAGCTGAAGCAACTGGGCTTCTCCGATCGCCAGATCGCCTGGGCCACCGGATCGGCCGAATTGGATGTGCGCCGCCACCGCCAGGCCCTGGGGGTGAGCGCCATCTTTAAGACCGTTGACACCTGCGCCGCCGAATTCGCCTCCAGCACGCCGTATCACTATTCGACCTACGAACGCCCCCTGGAGCAAATCGGCGCTGATGGCCAGCTGCGGGTGCTGCCACCGGCCAGTGAGGTGCAACCCGAAAGCCGCCGCAAGGTGATGATTCTGGGTGGTGGACCCAACCGCATCGGCCAGGGCATCGAATTTGACTATTGCTGCTGTCACGCTTCATTTGCCCTGCGCAAAGAAGGTTTCGCCACCGTGATGGTGAACAGCAATCCGGAGACGGTTTCCACCGACTACGACACCTCGGATCGCCTTTATTTCGAGCCGCTGACCCTTGAAGATGTGCTGAATGTGATCGAGGCCGAACGCCCCGAAGCGGTGATTGTGCAGTTCGGCGGCCAGACGCCCCTGAAGCTGGCGATTCCGCTGTTGCGCTGGCTGGAATCAGCCGAAGGCCAGGCCAGCGGAACCCGCATCTGGGGCACCTCGCCCGAATCGATCGATCGCGCCGAAGACCGCGAGCAATTCGAGGCGATTTTGCGGCGCTTGGATATACGCCAGCCCCGCAATGGCCTGGCCCGTAGCGACGCCGAGGCGCGGGCGGTGGCCGAGCGGGTGGGCTATCCGGTGGTTGTGCGTCCCAGTTATGTGCTGGGCGGTCGGGCGATGGAGGTGGTGTATGGCGAAGCGGAGCTGAATCGCTACATGGTGGAGGCGGTGCAGGTGGAACCGGACCATCCGGTGCTGATCGACCAGTTTCTGGAAAATGCCATCGAAGTGGATGTGGATGCGCTATGTGATGGCGACGGCCAGGTGTTGATTTGCGGGTTGATGGAGCACATCGAACCGGCCGGCATTCACTCGGGCGATTCGGCCTGCGCATTGCCGGCGGTGTCGTTGGGCCCGGAGGTGCTGGAGACGATCAAGGGCTGGAGCCGGGACCTGGCCCTGGCCCTGGAGGTGCGGGGCTTGATCAATCTGCAGTTCGCAATCCAACGCCAGGCCGACGGCCAGGAATTGGTATTCATCATTGAGGCCAATCCCAGGGCGTCGCGCACGGTGCCGTTTGTCGCCAAGGCCACGGGCGTGCCCCTGGCCAAGATCGCCAGCCAGTTGATGGCCGGCCGCAGCTTGGCGGAACTGGGCCTAACCAGCGAGCCGGTACCGCCGCTGCAGACCGTGAAGGAGGCGGTGCTGCCCTTCAAGCGCTTCCCGGGGGCCGATACTTTGCTGGGCCCAGAAATGCGCTCCACCGGTGAGGTGATGGGCATCGCCGCCGATTTCGGCCTGGCCTACGCCAAGGCCGAGCTAGCGGCCGGCGAGGCCCTACCCACCAGCGGCACGGTGTTTCTCTCCACCCACGACCGCGACAAGCCGGCATTGCTGCCGGTGGCGCGACGCCTGGCCCAGGCCGGCTTCGCCCTGGTGGCCAGCGCCGGCACCGCCGCATCCCTGCAGGCCGCTGGCCTGCGGGTCGAGACCGTGCTGAAGGTGCATGAAGGCCGCCCCAACATCGAAGACGCCATCCGCTCCGGCGAAATCCAGTTAGTAATCAACACCCCCATCGGCCGCCAAGCCGCCCACGACGACCGCTACCTGCGCCGCGCCGCCCTCGATTACGCCGTCCCCACCGTCACCACCCTGGCCGGCGCCCGCGCCGCCGTCGAAGGCATCGCCGCCCTGCAGCAGCAGCGGCAGGTGGAGGTGATTGCACTGCAGGATATTTATGAGCCTTGGGGGGAGTGAGGGGGGTTGGGGGGCTTTCCTCCGCAGATTGCCAAAACTTACGCTATTCAAAATGGGCACGACACGTTTGGCTGTGGCCAGTTTAGGCACGATTCTGCAGGCGCAGGGGGCAACTACCTGACTATTCAGGAACTAATCAGCCACTGCGATTCGAAAACTTCATTATCGCTACCAATGCAATCAATCTTATAGTGATTGGCCATAAAGTCCATATGATAAACCCTTTTCCTTGACAAGCACTTATCGCCAGACCAGTCCGGGAAACTCTGGCAAACCTTGGGATGTTATGCGGATCCGTATATCATGCCTGCCGGACACTGCCCATCCTTGAGAAGCCATGCAGCGCAAGCCATCTGAAGAATTAATGGGGACCTAATAATGGATGATATCAGGAATGGAGCCTGACTGGTTGGGGTGTTATGCGGTCCGCCCATACTGCGTTGGCAGGAATGGCCCTGTCGCTTCTTGGGACTTGACCATCTCAGGTGCATGCGGTAAGGTCGTCAGCTATTGCAGCCTTGAAAGTGGCAAGTTGGCTAACTGAGTTTCAAGAGTGGTACGCCGATCAGCACCCAATTGTTAAGGGTGCTGTTGTCCTGGGTGGTGGTGCTGTTGCATGCGCTGGTGGCGTCGTGGCGGCACCTGTTGTTGGTGCGATTGCATCCGCGGCTGGCCTGGGCGCTGCTGGTGGAACCTTGGCTGGCGCAGCTGCCTCTTCAGCCGGTCTCGCTGCTCTTGGAGGTGGTTCCTTGGCAGCAGGTGGCTTAGGTATGGCTGGAGGAACAGCTGTTGTAGCCGCTGCAGCTGGGGCAGCAGGTGCAGGTGCTACTACCTTGTTAAGCAAGAAGGTCGATTCTGAAGGTGAGCGGACTAAGCAGGACTTCAAACGTGCGGCCAATGAGACTGTTGAAGATGGCGACATTCACTTCGAGGAGGAGGCTTGAGAATGGCTTCCGTCGCTGACTTTGCAACTGAGTTCGCCAAGCGAGCTGCTACCGGACAGAAACCGTCGGTTTATGTCTCAAAGAACCACGTGGAGAGCTTCCTTTTGGTGCTTGCTCGCGAAGGATTTGCATTTGCCAAAGAAGCCTTAGATGAGATAAGTGATCCCGAGATGAGGAAAGTCGTTGAGACCATATTCTTCTCGACCGTCGCTGGTGCTGGCGCAGGTGCCTTGATCGGTGGAGTTGTAGCTGGCCCGCCGGGAGCCCAGGTTGGGGCAGCGGTTGGCGCTGGCCTAGGGTTTGCTGCTGGTTGTATTGCCATCACTATTACCGCTAAGCAGAAAGGTGACGGGCTTCAGTTTTCGCTCGCTTGATATCCTTCTAATTGGGCTTTGAAGTAGGGCTTATATTGTCGTTCTCAGGAGATAAGGCTTGCACGCACTGATATCCTGCCAACATCAAGATGCAGAAGGCGGGAGCGAAAAGCTCCTACCTTGGTTCTGTGAATCCTCCCGCTTCTGATCTTGGGCGTTGGACCAAGCCGCTGCGCGGCAGATTTCATGAAGTTAGCATAGGCAACTGCCAACAGCGGACAGGGCCCTGTGCAACAGGCCTTAATACAAGCAGAAGTTTTATCTGACTAGGCCTGGCTGAA
>JBIKMU010000056.1:0-22699 GCA_044359075.1 Cyanobium sp.
TCCGGGCCGCCGAAGATCCCGAATTCGAAACCTTCTACACCAAGAACATCCTGCTCAACGAAGGTCTGCGCGCCTGGATGGCCCCCGCAGACCAGCCTCACGAACAATTCGTCTTCCCTGAAGAGGTTCTGCCCCGTGGCAATGCTCTCTAATTTTTGAACGCTTTATTTATCACCATTTGGCTCCCCCTCGGGGGAGCTTTTTTTGTTAAGCTCCTGCAGTTCTGTCAGCAGCGTCATGGAGCTGGCTGAAAGCGATCCGTCGCTTTCAGCCAGCTCCGAACATGTCGCCGGCTGGCTTCATCCCCACAGGAGGAGGTGTCCATGGCTCACAGTTGTTTGACCCAGGGTCTGCTGATCGCGGAGAAAGCCGGCTGATTAACGGCCCCATCTCCTGATCAAACGGTTCCGCGCCAGAGCGGACCCGGCGAGAGCCCCCGGAAGGTTTTACCTTCCGGGGGCATCGTTTTGTTGTGTTGCTTCCTTGCGGGGCGGAGCCGATCCCTCGGGCGGCCCGGGTGGATTCGGCTGGACCCGCTTCGGCTGGGCCGAGTCTGGGGGGCGTACGGGCTGGGCAAGGTTGGCTTTCACCTGAGCAATGGCGGCCGGCAGGGTTTGGCCAAGCGATTGCAAACGGCCAAGATCGCCGCTTAAGACCCGGCTTAGATCTTCGAGCCCCAGCAGAACGGGCTGGGTTTTGCTGGCGGGTGACTGGCCGAGTAGACGGCGGGCGGTGCCGGGTTGCCAGTCCGCCAATAGCACCACGGCGCGGTATCCCGAGGGCCATGGGTTGTCAGGCTGCTGGTTCTGGAGCTGGCCAAAGCGGGCCTGGGCCAGGAGCGGACGATTCTGGAGCGTGGCCAGGAGCGCCAGGCTCCAGAGGGCATCGGCATCGTTGGGATCCTTTTGCAATTGCTGTTCAGCCCAGGCTTTGACGCGCTCTTGATAAAGGAAGTGCCCATCGAGCTGGTGCTCGATGCCGATGCGGGATATGACCTTGGCCAGCCCGGCAGGACCGGTTTCCATGCCTCGTGCCAAACGAATGAAGTCCTGGTCGAAGGTCTCAAGATTGCCCCCACGGGCACCGTCGCGCCGCCGCCATAGCTCAATGTCGCGCCCCTGGTCCCAGGGCCATTGACCCACCTTTTCAAAACGACCATCGCGGCGCACCCGTCGGCTCAGTTCTTGCATCGGTTCCCGTTGGGTCCCCTGGTCGCCGCTGGCCAACAGGAACCATTCGCTCCGTTGCAGCACCAAATCATGGTCACGGCGTTGCAGACCAGCCCGGCGACCCTCAATCTGACCGGCCTGCCGACGGCCGAAGCTGCTGACGTTTTGCTCATTGAGATCGGCATGGCCTGGCAGCACCACGAGCGTTGTGGGAGCCGTGCCCACCACTGCTCGCAAATGGTTGACGGCTGCCTCAAGGGAGGGCGGAGCTTCGCTGCGGATCTGGTTTGCGGCTGCCCAGGTGGTCGTCAGGCCGGCGCTGATCAGGCCGCTTGCTAGGGCTGTGGCTGCGGCCCAGGACGGACCTTGGCGGCCCCTGATCCAGCTGCCCACAGACCACCAGCCACGGGCAATCACCATCATCAGCAACGGCACAACTGGTGTGATGTAGCGGCTGTCCTTGTTGGGGCTCAGGCTGGTGACAAGCCAGCCCGCCAGAAGGCAGCCGATCAACCAGCCCCACCCCTCCGGCAGGGACCCCAGGGGCTGGCGCAGCCGGGGGTAAAGTTTCTGGCGGCTCTTCCATGCCGTCACCAGGGCCACCCCCAGGGCGGGCAAGGGCAAGACCGGGCCCAGTAGGGACGGGATCCGCTGGGCATACCACAGCCAGGAGGCCAGGCTCAGCACCGGCGGATCCTTCTCAACGGCGGCTGATTCAAAAACGGCCCGATTCGTTCCTCCGATGGTGGTGATCCAGTTGTGGTGCAACCAGGGAATAACCAAGCCCAGTACAAGCGCCAAGGCCACCAGCAACTGCAGCCGCCGACCGCGCCTCCCCATGGCCGTGATGGCGACCCAGGCGCTGGGCAGCGCCACCACCAGCAAGGCGCTCTGTTTCACCAGCACCGCCATCGCCAGGGCCAGGGCCGCCGCCAGGGCCTGGCCCCAGCGCCCGCCGCGTTCCGGTGCCTGCCAGCGTCCCAGCAGCCAGAGGGCCAGGCAACAGCTCGCCACCAACGGCATGTCGAGGGTGAAATCCACCCTCAGGTGGGTGAGGGCGGGGGTGAGGGCCACCAGGGTGGCGCAGAGCAAACCAAAGCCTGGATTTAGCAATTGGCGGCCCCAGCAGGCCACAACCAAGAGCAGCAAGGCGTGCCAAAGGGCCAGCGCCCAGCTGGCCTGGTCCGGACTGTCACCGGCGAGGGCGATCACGGTGCCGTTGACCAGCGATGCCAGGGGTGGAATCTTGGGGGAAAGGTCCAACAGGGACGCCCAACCCTGCCAATGGCCTCCGGCCACCAGGCCAAGGGCGCGGCCATGGTCGACGGCGCTGTTGAGATAGTCGGCCTGATCCCAGCTGGGCAGGCGGCGATCCAGGGCCAGCCAGAGGCGATCACCGGCCGTGGCCAGAAGCCAGATACCTGCCAGGCTGGCCCACCAAAGCCTCGGGGGAAATGCAGGGTTGCCAGCCCGGACGCCAGGCCTTGGTGCTGATTGGCTTGCCAGGGCGACCTCGGGCGGATCGATTCAGTTTGCTTGGCAGTGGGCTTGATTTGGCCCCAGGCTTCCAGCCAGGGCGCTTGGGTGTCCTTCGATACAGGGCCAGGTGCTTCAGTGCTCCCGTTTCTGTTTCTGTCACAACAACGACATGGGCCGTCTGATGTTTCGTCAAACTATCGGTGGCGCATTGCGCCTTGTCGTGTGAGGTCCACCCCATGAAACTTTTCCAGCAGTTGTTGCTGGCCCCGGCGGCGCTCGGCCTTATGGCTCCGATTGCTGTCCAGGCCGCCGACCTGAACATCAGTGGCGTTAATCAATACGCCAGCCAAGATCAAGTCACAAGCATCAATCAGTTTTCTGATGTGCGCCCCACCGATTGGGCTTTTCAGGCTCTGTCCAATCTGGTCGAGAAATACGGCTGTGTGGCCGGCTACCCCGACGGCACCTATCGCGGTTCCAGGGCGATGACCCGCTATGAAGCGGCCGCCCTGCTTAACGCTTGCTTGGATCGGATCACCGAGGTCACCGACGAGCTGAAGCGCCTGATGAAGGAGTTTGAGCAGGAGCTCGCCATCATTCGTGGTCGCGTCGATGGCCTGGAAGCCAGGGTCGGCGAACTCGAGGCCACCCAGTTTTCCACCACAACCAAACTTAGAGGTGTGGCCACCTTTGTGTTGGGTGCCAACAGCTTTGGTGGAGACAACTGGAACACCATTGCTCCCCCGGTCTATCAAGCTGCATTTGCCGCCACCGGTTACGATGGCAACCCCGGTATCAAGGACAGGGCCAAGGCCTTAGAAGGGGCCACAACGTTTAATTATAACTTAGATCTTTTCTTTGATACCAGCTTCACGGGCAAGGATTTGCTGCGCACCCGTTTAAGGGCCGGCAATTTTGGGCAATCTGCTTATTCGGGCAATCCTCCAGTGGGCTTGAACGCCATGGAGATTGCCTTTGAAGAAGGTTGCGGTGCTGGTACTGATTGTGGGGATGTCCTCGCGGTTAACCGACTCTTTTATCAATTCCCCATCGGGGCTAACTTCACCGCCACGGTCGGTCCCCGGGTGCGCCAAGACGACATGTTGGCCTTCTGGCCCAGCGCCTATCCGGCTGACACCGTCCTCGACATCTTCACCTATGCGGGTGCGCCTGGTACTTACAGCCTGAACCTTGGTGGCGGCGGCGGTCTCTGGTGGAAAAGTGGCAATTTCAGCATCAGCGCCAACTACGTTTCAGCCAATGCTGATGTTGGCTCTCCTAACCTGAATAACTTCCCCAACTGTGGTGGGATTGGAACTGATTGTTCTACCTCCACATTCACCACTCAAATTGGCTGGGCTGGTCCTGTCTTGGGCTTGGCAGCTGCTTACACCTATTCTCAAGGTGGTGCTGGCCTCTACGGCGGCAATGGCACCCCCCTGGCGGTGGCAGGATTCGGTTTATCGGACAGCGTTAATTCCGTTGGCCTGAGTGGCTATTGGCAGCCCACCTTTGGTGCTTGGTTCCCCTCCATCAGCTATGGCTGGGGCATCAATACTTATAATGGCAATGTGCCCAACGGTGTTGTCGACGCTGACACTGGCTATGGGTCCGTGCTTGATGGCGCCCAAAGTCAATCCTGGTACGTTGGCCTCCAATGGGCTAACGTTTTTTGGAAGGGCAATGCCTTGGGGATGGCCGTTGGTCAACCCACCTTCATCACCAAATCTGGGGATGACAGCGTTGCTTCGATCAGAGACGGCAATTATGCTTGGGAAGGCTGGTACAAATTCCAGGTCACAGACAATATTTCTGTGACTCCGGCTATTTACTACCTCAGTGCTCCCTTGGGGCAGCTGACCCGTTACCCGGGTGGTGGTAACTTCAACAACTTTGGTGGCCTGCTCAAGACCACCTTCCGCTTCTAACTTTTAAAGCATTCCATCGGGCTCCACCACTGCGGTGGAGCTTTTCAATACCCGGCCTTGGCGACGAGACCGGGTTTTTTGTTTGGCTTTGGCGTCAAGCAGATATATGTGATCTGAAATACATGCCTAGGTATCAACCCAGGCGGACCAACTGGCTAAGGCCTTTTACACTCCCCAAACTCCTCCCAAAATTGGGGGGCCCTCTTTGGTGTGAGGATTTTATGAAGCCCTTCCAGCAGTTGCTGCGAGTGTCCATCGGTGCTGGCTTACTGGCTCCGCTGGCCGTCAGCGCAGCCGACATCAACCTCAACGATGTCAACCGCTATGCCGCCAGCGGCAGCGCCGACCAGGTCACAAGCATTAATCAGTTTGCCGATGTCCGCCCCACCGATTGGGCTTATCAGGCACTCTCCGATCTGATTGAGCGCTACGGCTGCGTGGCTGGTTATCCCGATGGCACTTTCCGGGGCTCCAAACCCATGACCCGCTATGAGGCGGCAGCCCTATTAAATGCCTGTCTTGATCGCGTCACCGAGGTGACCGACGAGCTCAAGCGGCTGATGAAAGAGTTTGAGGCCGAGATGGCTGTGCTCCGGGGCCGGGTTGATGGCATTGAAGCCCGCGTCGGTGAACTTGAGGCCACCCAGTTTTCCACCACCACCAAGCTGCAAGGTCAAGCCACCTTCGTGCTTGGGGCCGTTGAAGCCAGTGGCAACCGCAACGGTGTAGGGGTCTTTGGCGGTACGGCCGCTAATCTAAATGGCCGCAATGCTGCCAAGAATTACAATCGTCAGTTTGGAGCTACAACGTTTAACTATGATTATCGACTGAATTTTATTACAAGTTTCAGTGGCAAAGATCAACTTTATGCCCGCCTGCGTTCGGGTAATTTTAGCAACGCTTTTAACGGCAACGGCGTCAACCTGACTGCTTTGGATGTTGCTTCCAACGGATTTGGTCAAACTAGCTGCACGGGCAATCGGGATTGCTCTGATGTGATTGGTATTGATCGACTTTATTATCGTTTCCCCGTAGGAAGTCAGTTTGACTTCCTGGTTGGATCAAAGGCCCGTAATACTGAATTTTTAGGGGTTGCGCCTGGTGTTTATGGCTCGGGCCAAGGCGACAGAATTCTGGATTACTTTAGTATGTTCGGGGCTCCGGGAGTTTATAACAAAGCCACCGGTTCCATGGTTGGGGCCATTTGGAAAACGCCCTACAAATTGGGCGGAGGCAAATTTAGTCTTACCACTAGTTATGTTTCACCCGTTGCTGATGTCGGTAGTGTAAATTCTGATAATGGTAATTACTACTCTTGCAGCACTACTGCAACTGCAACGGACGGCGGTATCGGCAACGATTGCTCTCGGGCAAGTTGGTTGTTGCAATTAGGTTATGCCGCTAAGGGTTGGGGTCTTTCGGCCGGTTATCGCTACGGCCAAGCCGGTTCCAACTGGCGCCGGGGCACAAACTTTGTGGCCCAAAATAGCTGGTGGCTCAACAATGGTAGTTCTAGTAACTTCGCCTTGAACGGCTATTGGCAGCCTAAGCGTGCCGGTCTCCTGCCTTCGCTCAGCGCCGGCTGGGGGATTTCCAGCCTCAACAACAATAGCGATGGCAGTACCGCATCAGGTAAGAAGAGCCCCAATTATGAATATCGGACTCCCTATGTAAGTGAGTCCCAGAGCTGGTTCGTCGGCCTGCAGTGGGCTGATGTCTTCGTGCGCGGCAATGCCTTTGGGATGGCCTTCGGTCAGCCCACCTTTGCCACTAGCTTGAAGTTGGGGGCCAACAGCACTAACTCCGCCACTAATACCCCCTTCACCACCTTCTCAAACGACGGCAACTATGCCTGGGAGTGGTGGTACAAGTTCCAGGTCTCCGACAACATCAGCATCACACCTGCTGTGTTCTATCTGAGCCGTCCCCTGGGTGCACAAACCAACGAAGTTGTGAACAACAATGGCAACCCGGAACTTAACCGCGGTGCCACCTTCAGCAACTTTGGTGCCCTCGTCCAGACCACCTTCAAGTTCTGATCGCCTTTCCATCCGTTGCCATGCCCCCCGCAAGGGGGGCTTTTTGATGCTCATTGCGGGCATGAGGCAGACTCCTGCCTTGATTCCTTTGGACCATGGTTGCCGCAGAGGATCCCTACCAGGTGCTCGGTGTGGAGCCATCGGCCACCTCTGCCGAGATCAAGGCCGCTTATCGGGCCCTCGTCAAACGTCACCATCCCGATGCCGGGGGCGATGCCGAGCGCATCCTGGCTCTCAACGCGGCCTGGGAGGTGCTGGGCGATCGACAGCAACGGCGCCGCTTCGATGAGGCACGCCAGGCAGCAGCTCCCACCCAACCGAGGGGTGCCCGGGGCGGTTCTGGCTCACCCCATCGGCGCAGTGTGGCCCAGGACGGCGATTTGATCAGCTGGTTGCAGTTGGTGTATGCGCCCATCGATCGGTTGCTGGGCCAGGTGATCAATGCTTTTCCGGCCCAGTTGCGTTCCCTGGCGGCCGATCCCTATGACGATGACTTGATGGAGAGTTTCTGCACCTTTCTTTGCCAAAGTCAGGCCCGGCTAGAAAAGGTCGAACAACTGTATCGCTCCAGGGCATGTCCGGGTTCGGCCCGTGGTTTTGGGTTGAGTCTCTACCACTGTCTCAGCCAGGTGCAGGATGCCTTGGGTGAGCTGGAGCGCTACACGATGGGTTACGTGGACAGCTATTTGCACGACGGCCGCGAGATGCTGCGGGAAGCCAAGCAACGGCGCTCCAGATTGCAGCAAGAACGGCGTCAGCTTGAGATTTAGGCCGGAAGGCCTTCGGCTGGATAGGCCTCCAGTTGGTCGAGTCGCAACCAGACATCGGGGACGGGTCGGCGCCAACGCACCTGGGCATGCTCTCCCTTCAACATCAGAATCTCGCCGGGCCCTTCCAAGACATATCCCGGCAGCTGGGGATCACTGGCGGCGGCCTCCAGGCTGCCCAAGAAGGCAGAGGCCTGAAGACGGACCAGGGCCCCTTTTTTGAGGGCGGCAACTGGAGGTGGTGCGGCTTTGCTGGGCGCCGGTGTTGCGGAATCGGCGGCGGCAGAAATGGTGTCGGCCATCAGCGGCTGAGGCGATGGCGGCACCCTAGGTCGGCCCTTCGCCCCTGGCGGACTCCTAGCCTCAAACCACCATCTCCGGAACTTCGATGCGTCTGCTGTTGTTGGGATGTTCCGGGTTCATTGGCAGGGAGCTTGTGCCCTGGTTGCTCGACCAGGGCCATGAACTCACTTTGGTCAGTCGGCGGTCCCAGCCGTTCCCCGACCTTGCCGATCGTCTGGTTGGCTTGACACTCGATCCTGCCCAACCTGCCAGTTGGCGTCATCCGGAGCTGTTGTCGGCCCTGGAGGCAGCCGGCGGGGTGGTCAATCTGGCCGGTGAACCCATCGCCGAGCGGCGTTGGAGTGAGGCCCAGCGCCAGATCCTGCGTTCCAGCCGTCTGTCCACCACAGCGTCCCTGGTGGCAGCCATGGCAGCGTTGCCCCAGCCCCCAAGCGTGTTGGTGAATGCCTCGGCGGTGGGCTTCTATGGAACCAGTGAGGCAGAACGCTTTGGCGAAAGTAGTGACGCTGGGGATGATTTCCTTGCGGCCCTTTGCCGCGATTGGGAGCAGCAGGCCCAGGCTGCCCCGGCCGCCTGCCGGGTGGTGATTCTGCGCATCGGCATCGTGCTCGGCCCGGATGGGGGTGCCATGGGCCGCATGCTGCCGGTGTTTCGCTCTGGATTCGGTGGGCCGATTGGCTCGGGTCAGCAGTGGATGAGTTGGATCCACCGCCATGATCTCTGCCGTTTGGTGGGTATGGCCCTTGAAGATTCGACCTATACCGGCGTGATTAACGCCGTCGCACCCGAACCGGTGCGGATGGTTGATTTTGCCAACGCCTTGGGGGCAGCCCTGCGGAGACCTTCGCTGTTTCCAGTGCCTGGACCCGTCTTGCAATTGCTGCTGGGGGATGGGGCCAAAGTGGTGTTGGAAGGTCAGCAGGTCGTCTCGGAGCGCTTGTCGGATCTGGGTTTTGAGTTCGAATTCGGCGACATCAAGACTGCCCTCGCCGCTGCCACCAGCCCAGAATCCCGCTGAGCAGGGCCGCCGCCATCAGCAGGCCCACCGCCGGCATGATGAGAGGCTCCCAGAGGCTCTGGAAGGCCTGGAGGGACCCTCCCCGGCCTTGGCTTTGCAAAACCACGGCCAGGCCAAACCAGAGGGCGGCGCCAATGACCAGAAATACATTCACCACCAACAGCCGATCCAACAGCTGCTTGAGGCTGCCCCAAGGGTCGTTGGCGAGGGGGGCCGGCCGACTGCCGGCAGTGGTGGGCTTGACCCGGGAACCTGTCATCGGCACTGGCGGCGAAGCGAAACAAGCGTTTCCATGATCGCCTCAGCCTGGCGTGCGCTGCCGCCGGGGGGGCCCAGCCGTGCCGCCGCAATCTGTTCAAGCTCCCGTCGCCAGGCCGGCCCCCGGTCGGGATCGCCCAGGTGCTCGAGTTGGTCGGCCACCATTGCCGCCGTGGTGCTGAGGGTGGCGTCCTGGCCGCTTTCACCAGGGGCACAACTGACTCCGGCCCCCAGCAGGCGCCGTTGGGCTTCGGCGAATCGCCCGTTGAACTGGGGGCCTGATCCGGCCAGTTGCAGCACCGGTTTCCCCAGCCCGACGGCCTGCTCGGCCGCAGTTCCTGCCATCGCCAGCAGCAGGTCACTGTCGCGCAGCACTTCGACAAACCCTTGCCAAAGCAAGCGAAGCTCCAGATGGCCCCACCGCAGCACAACGTCCTGTCCCCCCCGGCCTGGTTCAGCCAAGGTCCAGCCCAGGGGTGCAGCTGCCGCCAGGACCTCGGCCGCGTCCAGTTCCCCCACCAAGGCCGCCTGCAACCGCAAGGCCCCCGGTCGTTGCAGGGCCTCTGGCAGCCGTTGGAGCACCGCCAGCATCAACAACAGATTTGCCTTGGCTTCGGGTAAGCGGCTGCCGGGCAGCAGGCCCAGGCCTTGTACAAAACGGCCGCGGGCCGCGGCGGTGGGGCTGGCCGCCGCCGCCACAGCATCTTGAAAGGGATTGCCCAGGAAACGCACGGGACGGCCCAGTTGCCCGCTCAGATCGTCGGCCGTGAGGGCATCACGGCTCCAGATGGCCTTAATGCGGTCCTGACGCAGCAGCCAGCCACAGGGCCACGGCAGCCGCAGTTTGCCTTCATAGTGGCTTGAATAGGCCACTAAATAAACCACAGTCGGGAGGCCGCTAAGCCAGGCAGCTAGCACCGGAACCAGATCCCCCACGACCACCACCAAGCCGTATTCACGGCGGTGGCGCATCAGGCTCAGGATCCGGCCAAATAGATATTGCACCTGCCCCTGCCACAGTTCGGTGAGCCGTCCCCTCAGGCTGGTGTAACCCAGTCCACCGGTGCTGAAGTTGCGCGTCCGGCCGATTACCCCGATGCCGGCCCGTCGATAGGCATCGCCAGCTCCGACAAGCGGTAGTGCCTCAACCCATTGCTGACGGTTGAGGAGTTCCCGGCCCAGCAGGGATGCGCTTAGATCTTCACCATGGCCATTGCTGATCAGCAGGATGCGGCTCACGTCTGCAGCCAGTCCCGCACCTTGGCCAAAGCGGTCCAACCGGGCCTTCGCTGCAAGCCATCGGCGATGGAGCCGTTGAGCTCGTCGGCCATTTCCGGAGCCAAGACCAGGACCCTCTTGACCATGTCCACGTGCTCCCGCACACCCTTGGCGCCGGTTTCGAGCATGGCCACGCTGAGATTGATGCGGGCCTGCGGATCCTGGGGATTGAGACGGACCGCATTGCGGGCGGACAACAGGGCGGCGCGGGGTTGGTCGAGCAGCAGTTGCAGCCAGGCCAGACAGGTCCACCCGGCCGAGAGCTTGGGGGATTGGCTCGTGAGGGCCAGGAAATCGTCGATCAGTTCTTCCGGGGGGGTGCCTTCCCGGTAGCGGGCAATCGCCTGATCGAAGAGGGATTCGGGACTGGCCGTCATGGGTGCAAACGCTGCCGGTGAAATGAGCCGATCTCAGATTCCCATGTCGGCACCCGCTTGCAGGGGGTCAGACGGCGAAGGAGCTGCCGCAGCCGCAGGTCTGGGAGGCGTTGGGGTTAGTGAAATTGAAACCACCGCCGATGAGGGCCGAGGAGAAATCCAGCTGCATGCCGTAGATGTAAAGCAGGCTTTTGGGATCGCACACCACGCCAAACTCAACGCCCTCGGCAGGTTTGTAGATGTAGCGCTCATCATCGTCGCGAATGCAGGCGGCATCGATGAAGTCCATGGTGTAACTCATGCCGCTGCAGCCGCCGGAGCGCACCCCCACCCGCAGGAGCTTGCCTTGGCCCTGCTGACTCATCAAAGTGCCCAACTGGCGCATCGCCGCTTGGGTGATCAGAATTCCTTTGCCATCAACGCCTGTGTGGTTGGCGGCCGGCGCCTCACTCAGGCTGACCTCACTGCTGGGGGCAATGCTCATGACTGCTGCTCCTGTGTAGCCGAAGGCATTCACTCTATGGACTCCCGCCAGGGTCGGGTGGCATTGGTGGCTTTTCTGCCTTGGTGGCTTTTGTCTTGGGCGGTTGTCCGCCGGCGCTGGGGAAGCCTCCCTGCCTAGAGTTTGATTTGCATGGGAGCGCAAGGGTGAGAGTCGCCATCGTCGGCGCCGGTCTGGCTGGATTGTCCGCCGCCGTGGATTTGGTGGACGCCGGCCATGAGGTTGACCTTTATGAGGCCAGGCCGTTCATGGGCGGCAAGGTGGGCAGCTGGGAAGACCCCGAAGGCAACCATATCGAGATGGGCCTGCATGTGTTCTTTTTCAATTACACCAACCTCTTTGCCTTGATGCGCAAGGTGGGCGCTCTAGAGAATTTGCTGCCGAAGGAGCACCACCACCTTTTCGTTAACCGCGGCGGCGATCTGCGCGAGCTCGACTTCCGCTTTGCCCTAGGAGCTCCCTTCAATGGCCTCAAGGCCTTTTTCACTACGCCCCAACTCGACTGGATTGACAAGCTGCGCAATGCCCTCGCCCTGGGAACCAGCCCGATCGTGCGGGGATTGGTGGATTACGACGGGGCCATGGGGGTGATCCGCGAGCTCGATGCCGTCAGTTTTGAAACCTGGTTTCTGGGTCATGGCGGCAGCCGCCGCAGTATCGAACGGATGTGGAACCCGATTGCCTATGCCCTGGGTTTCATCGATTGCGCCTCGATTTCGGCCCGCTGCATGCTGACCATCTTCCTGATGTTCGCCACCCGCACCGAGGCCTCCAAACTCAACCTGCTCAAGGGATCGCCGCACCGTTGGCTGACCGGTCCGATCCTGGATTACATCCAGGCGCGGGGGGGGCGGCTCCACCTGCGCCATCGGGTGACCCGGGTGGACCATGGCGTTGCCCCCGGCGCTGGCCCCGAGGCACTTCGTGTAACCGGGATGGTGATGGCCACCCCGGAGGGAGAGCGCCACGTTGAAGCCGACGCCTACTTGGCGGCTTGCGATGTGCCTGGCATCCAGCGGCTGTTGCCGACGGATTGGAACCGGTTTCCCCAGTTCGCTGCCATTCATCAGCTGGAGGCCGTTCCAGTGGCCACGGTGCAGCTGCGTTACGACGGTTGGGTCACCGAACTCGGGGACTCGGAGGAGGCGCTGCAGCGCCGCTTCGATCTGCAAAGGCCCACTGGGCTGGACAATTTGCTCTATACGGCCGATGCCGACTTCAGTTGCTTTGCCGACTTGGCCCTGACCAGTCCGGCGGATTACCGCCGGGAAGGTGTCGGTTCCCTGTTGCAGTGCGTTCTGACCCCTGGGGATCCCTGGATTCCCCGCCGCACCGAGGAAATCGTGGCCGAGACCGATCGCCAGGTGCGTCAGCTCTTCCCCTCCGCCGCCTCCTTGACTCTGGTTTGGAGCCATGTGGTCAAGCTGGCCCACTCCCTTTATCGCGAGGCTCCAGGCATGGAGCCCTATCGCCCGCAACAGCGCACACCGGTGGTCAATTTTTTTCTGGCCGGTAGTTACACCCGTCAGGACTACATCGATTCAATGGAAGGTGCCACGATGAGCGGCAAACTCGCGGCTGCCGCCATGCTGCAACAGACCCTGCCACTGGCCCTCAACGCCGCTTTGGTTTAGGACAAACACCATGGGACGCTGGCTCGAACATACGGTCACCACTGAAATCCAGGCTCCGGTAGATCGGGTTTGGCACGTTTGGAGTGATTTAGAATCCATGCCCCTGTGGATGCATTGGATTGAATCCGTCGTCACCCTCGACGACCCGGATCTCACGGAATGGACCTTGGTGGCCCGGGGCTTTACCTTCCAATGGAAGGCACGCATCATGCGGCGCGTGGAATTCCAGCAATTGCATTGGGAATCGGTGGGTGGCCTGCCGACCAAGGGGGCCGTGCGCTTCTATCCCTTAGGTGAAGATCGGACCGCCGTCAAGCTCAGCGTCAGCTATGAGTTGCCGGGTGTGCTTGCGCCCATCATGGAACCAAGCATCATGGGCAACATTGTCACCAGGGAGTTGCAGGGGAACCTTGATCGATTCCGTGATCTTGTCCAAAGTCAATCTTCTTCGAGCTGAAAACCGCTCGCGGCCCAAAGCTGCTGTGGCCTTGCTGGGAGTTTTGTTGCTGGCTGGTTGCTGGCCCAGTCCGCCCCCTGAGGACACAGCCGGTCCCCCACAGGCGGCGCCCCCCCCCGCGCTCTCCGGCCGGCCCAAAACCCTTGTAGCCTTGGATCTGCCGCTTGATCCCCTGGCCAACAAGGACCAACTGTTGCGTTCCTTCCAAGCGGGCCGCAAAGATCCCTTTGGCAATGTCGTCGTGACCCAAAAGGTGCCCCTTGCCAAGCCCGCCGAGGCTGGGGCGGGCGCGGTCGCCGTTGCGGTCGGCTCAGGGACGACTGGCTCAGCAGTCTCGGGCCCAGGGGGCGCAAGCCGAGGGGTGAATGACACTGCCTGTGACTCGCTGAGGAGCAACATCCAGGTCACCGGTCTGATCCACGGCTCTGGCTCCAGCGAAGCCATCGTCGTCAACAACGCCACAGGGGAGACGGGCAGCCTGCGACCAGGGGACAGGGGAGGACGTTCCACCACCCTGCTACCCACTGGTTGTCAGGTTCAATCGATCGACGTCAACGCGGGATACCTGGTTATTTCCCCGGTGAAAAAAGGGCGCGCCTTCAAACTGGCCCTCTGAGGCTGTTTACACAAGCCTCCACCAGCCCTTGTAGATCGTGGGGGTCAGCCTCCCCGTCAAGCCGGCCCAAATATTGGCGACAGCTCAAGCTGGTCTGCGGACCAATCGAGATCACCCGTGCCCTGGCTATCTGTTGGCGCCAGTGGCCCCCGAAGTGCTTTTCGAGTAGTTGGCAGGTGTGGATGACGGTTTTGCCACTGCTGAAGGTGATCGCATCGAGTTTCTGGCCGATGATTGCCTCCAGGGTGGCGCTGGGCAGCCCCTCCGGACAGCGACTTTCGTAGGCGGGCACCTCCACCACCCGGGCGCCGGCCTCGCCAAAGGCCTCGGCCAACAGGGTGCGTCCGCCGCTTTGCACCCTCGGCAACAGCAGCCGCAAACCCCATCCGGATTGGGGAAAGTGCTCCAGCAGGCTGTCGGCCAGGAAGCGGGGCGGTACGAAGTCCGCCGCAGCCCCCAGGCCTTGCAGGCAGGTTGCCGTTTTGCGGCCCACGGCGGCGATTTTCAGCCCCGCAGGCCGATGTGCCAAGCTGCCGCCCCGCTTGCTCAGCCGTTGTTGCACGGCCTCAACGCCATTGGCGCTGGAGAAGATCAGCCAGTGGAAGTCTTCCAGCTCGTCAAGGGCATCGTCCAGCGGTCCCCAATCCTCCGGTGGGCCGATCACCAGGGCAGGCAGGTCCACCACCGCTGCGCCCTGCTGCTCAAACATTTGCCGAGCTTCGGCCAGTTGCTGTTCGGCCCGGGTGACGGCGATGGTGCGCCCGGCCAGGGGTGGGGCAGGGGCATTCATGGATTCAGGTTGACCATCGGCATCAGGCGTTGGCGAAGGCTGTCGGCTTCAGCCTGGCGGTTCTGTCGCTCCAGCAGCGCCAGGGTGTGGCTGAAGCCCTCCCTGGCTGCTGGGATGTCCCCTTGCAACAGCAGGGCCAGGGCCAGGTTTTGGTGGGCCTCCGCCAGCTCGGGGTCCAGGGCAATGGCCTGGCGGTAGGCCCCAACGGCTTCCCCCAGCCGGCCGCGGCGGCGTTCCGCCAGGCCCAGGTTCAACCAGCCCAAGGGCACCTCGGGTGCCGCCCTGGTGGCTTCCAGGCAAAGGGTCGCAGCTTGATCGCTCCGGCCCTGGTCGAGGGCGAGCGAGGCCAGGTTGAGACGGGCCGCCAGGGTGACACGAGGATTGAGGGGGAGGGCCAGGGCCTGCTGGTAATGGGCCGCAGCCGCTGCAGCATCGACGGAGGCCAGGGCCAGGGCCAGGTTCAGTAGCAGTTCATAGCGCTCCGGGATCTGGGCCGGGTCGCAATGGGCTAGGCCCTGCCTTAGCAGCTCCACTCCCCTGGCCCGCTGGCCTTCGGCCACCTCAAGGCCGCCCAGCTTGGCGCAGGTGTAAGGGTCGCCTGGGCGAGCCACCAGTTCGCTCTGCATCGCCTGGCGCAGCCTCTGGGCCTTGCCCAGGGCCCGGCGTCGCTCTGGTGCATAGCCGTCATGGAACAGGGCAGGTTCGGGGCAGTCCGCCACCTGCCAGCGCGGTTCAAGGCGCAGCAGGGCGGCGACGCTGTCATCTACCAGGGAGTGGTAGGACCGTTCCCAGCGAATGCCCGGATGGCGGCGGAACAGGCGGCTGACGCAGGAATAGGGGGCCAGTGGAGCGCCCAGTTCCCGGCGCAGCAAGGTGATCAACAACAGCTCGGGCTGGGCCATCAGGGCCTGGAGGGGTGCCCGGGCCTCCGGGCGCAGCCATTCATCCCCATCCAGCACCAGCACCCAGTCGCCTTTTACAAGCTCCAGGGCCTGGTTGCGGGCGGCGGCAAAGTCGCCGGGCCAAGGGCGCTGGTGCACCGTCGCCCCCTGGGCCCGGGCGATGGCGATGGTGTCGTCCTGTGATCCGGTATCCACCACGATTATCTCGTCGACGAAGCCGACGACAGAGGCCAGGCAGCGTTCCAGTCGCTCGGCCTCGTCCCGCACGATCATCGAGAGACTGAGCATCAGTCGGTGAACCCAGCTTTGGCCACGGTGTCGCCGAGGCCCAGACTAGTGAGCAATAGGGTTTGGGCCTCTGGCATCTGGCCCGGGCTCCAGGCCGCCGGCAGGTCGGCGGGGATTCGACCCCGCAGGCTTTGCCAGAGATAGGGACTGCCATAGACCGCCAGTCCTGCCAGTCGGTCCTGCCGCCCCAACAGCTCAAGTAAGGCGACCCAGGGTTCGGCGTTGCCGGCGCTGCCCCGAAAGGGGTTGCCGCGGATAAAAAGCTGGAGCAGTACCGGAGTGTCACCGGGGGGCATCAGATCGGCGTCGGCGGGTCCCAGCCCGTCGACCAGCTGGGAGCGAAAACCGGCCGCTTCCGGCAGGGTAAGGGCTGGGGCGGTGGGGTTCAGGAAGGGGCAGCTGAGCAGGCCATCCACCCGAATCAGAGAGACCCCCAGGCCCTGGCCGTCAGCGCGGCGCGCGACGGGTGTCAGCAAGCCCCCCTGGCGCACCAGGCTGCGCTGCAACAGGGTCAGGGCTAACCGTTGGTCCGCCGCTGCGGGACCATTGCTGAGGGGGCCGAGGGGCGCGCAAGGCGGTTGGGCGGGCGCCGGCAGCAGGCGTTCCAGGGCTAGCTGACGCCGTCGCAGGCTCTGCTGCAATCGCGTGGGGCTGAGGCGGCCCCCGTTGATGGCCCCGACGATGGCGTCGATGGCGGCATCGGCGTCAGCGGGCATCAACACCAGATCGGCGCCGGCCTCCATGGCCAGCACAGCCGCCTCGCCAGGGCCATGGTGGGCAGTGATCGCTTCCATCACCAGGGCATCGGTGACCACCAACCCCCCAAAGCCCATGTCCTGCCGCAAAAGCTGGCTGAGCACGGCGGTCGAGAGGGTCGCTGGGCGTTGGTCATCCAGGGCGCTCAGCAGCAGGTGCCCCGTCATCACCGAGGCCACATCCGCAGCGATGGCCCGCTGGAAGGGGGGAAGCTCGATGGCCTCCAGCCGTTCACGGCTGTGGCCCAGCACGGGCAGTTCGAGGTGCGAATCGCCTGTGGTGTCGCCGTGGCCGGGGAAGTGCTTGGCGCAGCAGAGCACGCCTTCGGCCTGGGCGGCCTCAATGAAGGCAGCAGTGAGGGCGCTGACGGTGCCGGGGTCCTCACCCCAGGCACGCACGTTGATGACCGGATTGGCCGGATTGTTGTTGACGTCGCAAACTGGAGCCAGGATCCAATTAAGCCCGATCTGGCGGGCTTCGCGGGCGGTGCAGCGGCCATAGGCGGCCGCCAGGGCCAGGGCGGCATCAGGGTCATGGGCGTGGATCCGGCCCACGCTCATGGGCGGCGGCAGCCAGCTGGCTCCTTCGAAGCGCTGGCCCACCCCCTCTTCCACATCGGCGCAGAACAGCAGGGGCTGGGAACTCCAACTGGCCAGCTGGTGGGTGCGGAGCCGGACCTCGGCGATGCTGCCGCCCAGCAGGATCACCCCGCCCACCCCTTCGGCCAGCAGGCGCCGCAGGGTGAAGTTGGGCAGCTCCCAGCGGGGATAGCGCCGCTGGGGGTCCGTCAGATGGCCGCTGGCACGCACCACCACCAGGCTGGCCACGTTCCGCCGCAGCTCCTGGACCTGCAGGGGTGCGGCCTTAGGGGCCATCGGCCTCAGGGGCGTGGGACCCGTTCGGGTCCTGGGGGGGCTCCAGGAGATGGCTGTCCAGCTCCTGCTCCAGCTCCGTCCCTGCCGCGTCAGCCTCGGCCTGGAGCCGGCTCTGGCGTTCGTTTTCCAAGCGGTGCAGCACGCCAAGAACGGCCGTGCCTTTTTCAAGTCCCTTGTCGAGGTGAAAGACCACCTCGGGTGTGCGTCGCAGCTTCATCCGCCGGCTCAGTTCACCTTTGACGTAGGAGCTGGCGGAGCGCAGCCCCTCCAAGGCCTGATTCCGTTCTGCGTCGCTGCCCAGCACACTCACGTAAATGCGGCAGTGCTGCAGGTCGCCCGCCACCTGGACAGCGGTGACGCTGATCATCCCCAGTTGCACCCGTTCGTCGCGAATGCCATTGATCAGCAATTCGCTCATCTCCCGGCGGATCAGGGCCGCCACGCGCTCCACCCTTCGACTGTCGGCCATCCTCAGGTCTGCGGCGCTGTCGTCACCATGGCACGCAGCACCAGGCTGATGCTGACTAGCCCACTCACCAGAGCGCCGATCAGGGCGACGGCGGTGACGGGATTGCGGCTCCGGGCGGCGAGCGGTTCGAAGACCGAATTCAGCAGGCCAAGACCGAAGGCGACCAGATAACGCGGGTAGCGCGTCACATTCAACAGGAAGTCCTTCATCGGTGAGGGCTGGCCGCAGAATCGCAGGACTACTCTGCCGCTCGAAGGCCCCGGTCGGGATTTTCCCCTTCAACGGCCCTCCTTCCCCATGCAACTCCACCAGTTCCGCCATTCCGCCTTCTGCGAAAAGGTGCGCTTGATCCTGGCGGTCAAGGGCCTGCACGCCGATTTGATCGAGGTGGTGCCGGGCCTGGGCCAGGTCGCCCTGTTTCGTCTATCTGGCCAGCGTCAGGTGCCGGTTTTGGTCGATGGCGATGAGGTGGTGGCCGATTCCACCGAAATCGCCCTTCATCTTGAACAGCGCCATCCCCTGCCGCCCCTGTTGCCGACAGATGGGGCAGCCCGGGCCAGGGTGTTGCTCTTGGAAGACTGGGCGGATACAGCCCTGGCGGCCGGGGTCCGTCAGGCCCTCTGGCAGGCCGCCGTGGCCGATCCCGTGCTGCGCTCTGCCCTGCTGCCCGAAGCGACGCCCAGCCCCCTGCGCCGCCTTGTCGGGTCCCTGCCCGGGGGTGTTTTGTCTCCCCTCAATGACACTGTCAGCGAGGTGATCAACCCCCTGCAGGCCAGTCAGTTGCGTCGCAATCTGGACCAGTTGCTGGTGTTGGTGCGCCATTCCTCCTATTTGGAGGGCGAGCAAATCACCCTGGCCGATCTGGCGGTAGTGGCCCAGCTCTCCCTGCTGCGTTTTGCTGCCAATGCCGGCGCCCCGCTGGCCGGTCGGGGGGTCAGGGGCTTTGGCGATAACCCGCTCTATGGGCCCCTGTTCGCTTGGCGAGACCGGATCCTGGCGGAAGTGGGCCGGGGCTGAACCATGGCTGATCCCCTGTTACGCGAGCTGGATCACTACGTGGTTCTGGAGCCCGCTGGGGCCGAGCAGATCCTGACGGCTGCTGAAACCCTCGCTTGGCTAGAAGGGCACCTCTCAGGACTGGCGGCAGTTCCCGTGGATCTGGCCGATCTGGCCGATGGGGCGGCCCGGGCCCGGCGGTTGCTGGATACCGCCTGTGAACTGGAGTTGGGGCCAGGGCTGGCGATTCGCTGGTTTGCGGTGCGCTTGGAGCCCCCGGGCCACCCCCGCGGCTGAGACTTGCCTGGGCAGCTTCCCTCGATGGCTCAGCTTCTCGATGGCTCGGTTCCCCGATGGCTCAGTTGAGCGAAGCGCGCGCCTGGCCGGTCCCATCGGCCAGGGTTATTGGTCCCTGGGGGGGCATTGAGGGCGCCCGCAGAATAGTGGGCAGGGCCTCAATCACCCGCCGGGCCACGACCTCGGGCGGTTCATCCCCCTGGGTCACCCGCAGGTCGGCCTGACCGTAGAGGGGTCGCCGCTCGTCCAGCAGGGCCGCTAGCCGCTCGGCCGGGTCGGTTTGGGTTAGCAGGGGCCTGGGGGTGGGGTCGGCCCGCAGGCGCTGGAGCAGCACGGCCTCGGGGGCGTCCAACCACACCACCACCCCCTGGCGCAGGTGCCCCCAGTTGACGGCCCGCGTCACCACGCCGCCGCCGGTGGCCACCACCAGCGAATGCCAGCAGGCGATGCCATCGAGGACGGCGGTCTCCAGCTCGCGGAAGCCGGCCTCCCCCTCGCTGGCAAACAACTCGGGAATCGGCCGGCCGGCGGCCTGTTCCAGGGCGTTGTCGGCGTCGACGAAGCGATAGCCGAGGGCCTCAGCCAGGGGACGCCCCACCGCACTTTTGCCGGCACCCATCATCCCCACCAGGTAGACATTGAGGCCCGCCAGCCGCTGGACCACGGGGGGCGGCTCTGGAGGCTCCTGCCCGGCGGTGGGGCGAAGGTCGGCCTCGGGGCCGGGCTCCTGGGGCATGGCCATGGACAGCGATCGATCCTGTGGTTTTCTAGTACCACCAAAGCCCTTGAACGCCGTCGCCCCAGGTTGGCGAAGGGTGAGGGGACGCCAGCGAGGGTTCAGGGTGCCCCAGGGCTGGGGCCCTCAGGCAGGGGTCGGTTGCTGTTGGCGTTGCCAAACCTTCTGGCCAGGGCCCGGAGGGGAACATCATTGAGGCTGTCGGCCGGCAGGCCGAAGAGGCGGGCCAGGCAGCGTTTCACCACCACTTCGCTGTCATCGCCGAAGCGGCCCGCCAGTAATTCTGTGATCACCCCCAACCCGCGCCCAGTGCGGTCCGTTTCTTCCACCAGGCACTGGCTGGTGGGTCTTGCCAGTTGGCGGCAGGGCTGCACCAAAGTGCGCTCCAGATCCGGGTTGCCACCGGCGGCGGCTTCAACACAGACCTTGGCCAGCCGGTGTTCGATCCGGGGGCGCACCAACTGCAGCATCGGTCCCAACAGGCCGGCAGCGGCAGGGGAGGGAGCGGCCAGCAGTGCCGCGGCGGCCAGGGCGACCCAGGGCGACCGCCAGTACGGGTGGGAGGGGGCCAGGGTCAAAGGGGGACGCGACTCAGGGGGGCTGTGGCTAGTTTTGCCCCTGGATCGCCCTCGGAGCGCCTCTGCCCATGGACGAACTTGAAGTCCGTTGGCACCAGTCGATCGCCGAGATTGCCGAGGCGCAATGGGAGGCTCTCCTGCCTCCTGGGGTTGCGGGCGCGAGCCCCCCGGCGGCGGCGGTGATGGCCACACCCTTTTTTCGCTGGAGCTGGCTGCAGCACCTGGAGGCCAGTGGCAGCATTGCGCCACGCCAGGGCTGGCAGCCTTGCCATCTGGGGCTTTGGCGGGGCAAAACACTGGTGGCGGTGGCGCCGCTTTATCTCAAGGGCCATAGCTATGGCGAATTTGTTTTCGACCAGTCATTCGCCCAGTTGGCGGCCCAGATGGGTCTGCGGTACTACCCCAAGTTGGTGGGCATGAGTCCCCTCAGCCCGGTGGAGGGCTATCGCTTTTTTGTTGCCGCCGGCGAAGACGAGGGAGCTTTGACGGCCGTGATGATGGCCGAAATAGAGAGTTTCTGCCGCAGAAATGGAATATTAAGTTGTAATTTTCTTTATGTTGATCCCCAGTGGCGGCCCCTGGCTGAGGCCGCCGGCTGCGCCCTATGGTCGAACCAGCAAAGCTGCTGGAGTACGGATGGCGCTGTTGATTTTGAGGGATATTTGGCTGGGTTCAATGCCAACCAGCGCCGTAATATTCGCCGCGAACGCAAGGCTGTGGCTGCGGCCGGTGTGCAGGTCACGCCTTTGGTGGGTGAGGAGATTTCACCCCATTTGCTGATACGCATGCATGATTTTTATGCCCAGCACTGCAGCCGTTGGGGAGCCTGGGGTAGCAAATACCTGAGCGCCTCGTTCTTCCGTGATGCCCCGATCGCCCTGCGCCGCGATCTGGTGTTGTTCAGTGCCCACCAGGGCGATCCCAACCGGCCCCTGGCGATGTCGATGTGTGTGCATAGCCCCGCTGGGCTCTGGGGCCGTTATTGGGGCAGTGAGGTGGAGTTGGATCACCTCCATTTCGAGGTTTGCTATTACGCCCCCATCGAATGGGCAATCGCCCAGGGCCTGCGACGGTTTGATCCGGGGGCGGGGGGGAGCCATAAACGGCGGCGCGGTTTTCTGGCCGAGCCACGCTCTAGCTTGCATCTATGGACCGAGCCCGAATTCGACCGGCTACTGCGCCGCTGGCTGCCCAGATCCAATGCGGAAACCCTGGCCGAAATCGAGGCCATCAATGCCGAAATTCCCTTTGTGGCACGCTCCCCAGAGGGGCCACAAAGGGGATAGGCGCTCATGCCCAGCTGAGTGGCGGGCCAAAGGGGCCTTGCGATTCCCTCCCCCGGATCTGCCGGATCTCAAGGGGTTGTGCTGATCATCCGTGGACCCCCCAATTAGAGTTTTTTTCATGGTGATTCCCAGCCCCCTAACTTTCATGGCCGGCGATCCTCCTGGGGATGGCGGCTCCGCTACTGGGGGCGATGACTCGGCCCGATTCCAGCTCGATGAGCGGCTTTCCCAGCGGTTCATCGCCCTTGATCCCGTTGGTTATTTCCTGATCAAAGTCGATGCCGTTGCCGGCGAGTTGGTCGCCGAGCACTTCGCCAACGACATTGATGACAAAGGTCGGGCCACCGATCCCCAAACCGGTGAGGTTTTGTCCTGTCGTGGCGACCTAGCAAGGTCCCCCTTCGCCGTCTATCGCGGCCGCACCGCCAAGGAACTCGGCATCTCCCTTTGCGAAGGACCAGGACCCCATCCCCTGAGCTGCTTGGATCACGCCCTTTACCTCGGCCGCGAATTGCAGAAAGCCGAGACTTGCCTTCGCTTGGGGCTGCCCTACGTCCAGGATTGATAGACAGACCAGTTTGAGAAGATCAATCAGGCTGGTTGCAGTTCGCGACGGGCTTCGCTCGTGGCGTTCGGAGGTTCAGGGGGGAGGGCCGCTAGCTGCTCCTGGATTTCGCGGGTCACGACGCTGCGGTACTCCTGGAAATGTTCGTTGTGGGCCAACGTCACCAGGAATTGCTCCAGGTTGTCGGGATTGCGGCGGGCGATGGTGGCGAGGGAATTCCAGAAGCGCCAGCGGGTATCCCGCAGAAAACCCTGCCGCCAGATGACGATGGACAGGGCCCGCAGGTCGGTCCAGGTGGGCAAACTGGCCTTGCCGAGGGCCTTTGTCTTGACGTAC